>NZ_QUAK01000085.1 GCF_003429565.1 Streptomyces triticagri | reverse complement strand
GGCCGACCTGGCCGCCGAGGCGCCCGGCGAAGCGGTCCGCGCCTGGGGCCGCCTCGGCTACCCCCGGCGCGCCCTGCGCCTGCACGGGGCGGCCGTGGCCATAAAGGAACGGCACGGCGGCGACGTGCCGGCGCAGCACGCGCAGCTGCTCGCACTGCCCGGCATCGGCGAGTACACGGCCGCGGCGGTCGCCTCGTTCGCGTACGGCCAGCGGCACCCGGTGCTCGACACGAACGTGCGCCGGGTCTTCGCGCGCGCGGTGACCGGCGTCCAGTACCCGCCGAACGCGACGACGGCCGCCGAGCGCCGGCTCGCGCGCGAGCTGCTCCCGGCGGACGAGGCCACGGCGGCCCGCTGGGCGGCGGCGTCCATGGAGCTCGGCGCCCTGGTGTGCAGCGCCAAGAACGAGGAGTGCGGCCGCTGCCCGATCGCCGCCCACTGCGCCTGGCGGCAGGCCGGCAAGCCCGCCCACGAAGGACCCGCCCGCCGCGGCCAGACGTACGCGGGCACCGACCGGCAGGTCCGCGGCAAGCTGCTCGCGGTGCTGCGCGAGGCGGTGGCCCCCGTACCGCAGGCCGTACTCGACCGGGTGTGGGACGAGCCCGTGCAGCGGGCGCGGGCGCTCGACGGCCTCGTCTCCGACGGGCTCGTGGAGCCGTTGCCTGGCGGCGAGTACCGACTCCCCCTCACGTAGGCGAAGGCCCCGCACGACGTCCCGCAGCGCCCCACCCATGGCCGCCGCATTCCCGCCCGGAACTGCACAACACGGGCGTGACCTTAGGCTTTGCCTACTTCTGTTACACAAACGAGGGGCAGCCGTGCGTCCGCCGCAGGCCTTCCCCCGATGCCCCGTTACACCCGCTCCGTAGCTTCAAGATGTGCCGGGCGGGGGTCCGGTTCCACGGTGAAGGAACGGAGGCGGTTGGGAATGGCGCACGGCGAGGTGCTGGAGTTCGAGGAGTACGTACGCGCCCGGCAGGATGCACTGCTGCGCAGCGCCCGCCGCCTGGTCCCCGACCCGACGGACGCCCAGGACCTGCTGCAGACCGCCCTGGTGCGCACGTACCACCGCTGGGACGGGATAGCCGACAAGCGCCTTGCCGACGCCTACCTCCGCCGCGTGATGATCAACACCCGCACGGAATGGTGGCGTTCCCGCCGTCTCGAGGAGATACCCACCGAGCAGCTGCCGGAGCGCCGCGTCGAGGACGCCACCGCGCAGCACGCGGACCGTGCCCTGCTGATCGAGGCGCTGAAGAAGCTCGCTCCGAAGCAGCGCAGTGTCGTCGTGCTGCGACACTGGGAGCAGATGTCCACGGAGGAGACGGCCGCCGCCCTCGGCATGTCGGCCGGAACGGTCAAGAGCACCCTGCACCGTGCCCTTGCCAGGCTCCGCCAGGAGCTGGAGAGCCATGACCGGGAGGGTCACGGCGAGGAACGTGAGGAGCGGGAGCGTTGCGCTGCCTGAAAGGCGACGACCCGGGCATACGACGCCCCAAGGCGGTGAGTGCGGCAGCGGCCGCGTTCACCGCCCTCGCCCTTCTCGTCGCCGCCCTGGCCGCCTGCGGTACGGGAGGCACGGGGGCCAGGGACGAGGGCCCGGCGCACAGTGACACGGTGACGGAGGCCTCGCCTTCCGGTTCCACGGCGCCGTCGGTCCCGCGGGTCGACGCGGTCGCGCTGGTCAAGCGCGATCCGAAGGTGAGTGACGCGGTCAAGCAGGACCTCAAGCCCTGCGTGGCCGACGAGTACCCGGTCGACGTCTCCTACGGCAGCACCACGGAGGGCAGCTCATCCGACGTCGTGGTCAATGTGATGACGTGCGGCGACGCCGTCGGCATCGGAAGCTACGTCTATCGGGCCGAGGGCAAGAAGTACAAGAACGTCTTCCGTGCCGAGGACCCTCCGGTCTACGCGGAGATCGACCGCGGAGACCTGGTCGTCACCAAGCAGGTGTACGACAAGGGGGACCCGGTGAGCATGCCGTCCGGCGAGGAGATCGTCACCTACCGCTGGCGGGACGACGGGTTCGTCGAGGTGGAGCGGAGACACAACGACTACAGCGGCGCGGTGAACGGCGATTCGCCGGTGCCGGAGGAGGACTGAGAGCAGCGGATGGCCGAACACACCCATGTGCTCTTCGTCGAGGACGACGACGTCATCCGCGAGGCCACACAGCTCGCCCTGGAGCGTGACGGCTTCGTGGTCACCGCGCGGCCGGACGGGCTCGCCGGCCTGGAGGCGTTCCGCGCCGACCAGCCGGACATCGCGCTGCTCGACGTCATGGTGCCGGGCCTCGACGGAGTCTCCCTGTGCCGCCGGATCCGGGACGACTCCACGGTCCCGGTGATCATGCTCTCGGCCCGGGCCGACTCGATCGATGTCGTACTCGGCCTCGAGGCCGGCGCGGACGACTACGTGACGAAGCCGTTCGACGGAGCGGTCCTGGTGGCCCGGATCCGTGCCGTACTGCGCCGGTTCGGTCATGCGGGCGGGCCCGCCCAGCCGTCGCGGCAGCCGGAGGCTGCGCCGCAGCAGGACGACGACGGGACCCTCACCTTCGGTGACCTGGAGATCGACACGGTCGGCATGGAGGTGCGCAAGGGCGGCAAGCCCGTGTCGCTCACTCCCACCGAGATGCGGCTGCTGCTCGAATTCTCCGCCGCACCGGGCACTGTGCTCTCCCGCGACAAGCTCCTGGAGCGGGTCTGGGACTACGGCTGGGGCGGCGACACCCGCGTCGTGGACGTCCATGTCCAGCGACTCCGTTCCAAGATCGGCCAGGACCGGATCGAGACGGTCCGCGGCTTCGGCTACAAGCTCCGGGCATGATCCGCCGTACACCGGGCGAGCGCCGGGGGAAGACACCGGACGGGCGCCGGGGAAAGCTCCGCTCGCTCCTCGACAAGGGCCGCGCCAGAGGGTTCCGCACCGGCCTGCGCTGGAAGCTCAGCGCCGCCATCGCCCTGG
This sequence comes from Streptomyces triticagri, assembly GCF_003429565.1. Lineage (GTDB taxonomy): Bacteria > Actinomycetota > Actinomycetes > Streptomycetales > Streptomycetaceae > Streptomyces > Streptomyces triticagri. Next base: position 19,652 of record NZ_QUAK01000085.1, on the reverse strand, counting down.
TCGGCGCGCTCGTCGCACTGGCGCTGAGCCTTGTGGTGCACAACGCCGCCCGCGTCGCCCTGCTGGACAGCGCCCGTGACGTACAGGACGAGCGGGTCCGCTACGCGCAGCGGATCTACGACTCGACCGGGCGCATCCAGTTCAAGACCCGGATCGACGACCCGGAGCTGCCCGCGGAGCTCAAGGCCAAGGCCGCCGACGGACGCCGCGCCACCTTCGTACAGGAGAAGGGCAGCGGCGCCCCTGACATCTGGGCGGCGACCCCGGTCAAGGACGGCCGGGTGCTGTCCCTGCACACGCGGTTCACCGACCGCAGCGCCACCGTGATGAAGGACCTCGACCAGGCCCTGGTCATCGGTTCGATAGCGGTGGTGCTCGGCGGCTGCGCGCTCGGCGTGCTGATCGGCGGCCACCTCTCGCGCCGCCTCCGCCGCGCCGCCACCGCGGCGAACCAGGTCGCCCAGGGCCAGACCGACGTACGCGTCCGGGAGGCCGTCGGCGGTCTGGTGCGGGACGAGACGGACGATCTGGTGCAGTCGGTGGACGCGATGGCCGATGCGCTGAAGCAGCGCTACGAGGCGGAGCGCCGGGTCACCGCGGACATCGCGCACGAGCTGCGCACCCCGGTGACCGGCCTGGTCACCGCGGCGGAGCTGCTGCCGGCCGGACGGCCGACCGAGCTGGTCAAGGACCGGGCGCAGGCCATGCGCACCCTCGTCGAGGACGTGCTCGAGGTGGCGCGGCTCGAAGGTTCGGCGGAGCGGGCCGAGCTGCAGGAGATCGACCTGAGCGAGTTCGTCACGCGCCGTGTCGCCGTGCTCGACCCGGATGTGCAGGTGACGATCCTGCACCGGTCGGAGGTGAGCACGGACCCGCGCCGCCTGGAGCGCATCCTGGGCAATCTCCTTGCCAATGCGGCCAAGCACGGCAAGCCCCCGGTGGAGGTCGTGGTGGAGGGCCGGATCGTGCGCGTACGCGACCACGGGACGGGATTCCCGGAGTCGCTGGTGTCCGAGGGTCCGAGCCGCTTCCGGACCGGCAGCGCCGATCGCGCGGGCCGCGGTCATGGCCTCGGCCTGACGATCGCGGCCGGTCAGGCCCGGGTGCTCGGCGCCCGCCTCACCTTCCGCAACGTGGAGCCGCCGAACGGCGACGGCCCCGTCGAGGGCGCGGTCGCCGTCCTCTGGCTGCCCGAACACGCCCCGACGAGCACGGGCAGCTTCCCCATCGTGCGGCCGCCCGAGGAGTGAGCCCCGCCGGGCCTGCTTGAGGAGATTCCTCAGTTCGTGACGCGGCATCAGTCGTTCGCCGCGCACCCCCAGTCCTGGTCCACGTCGAGCCCGCCCGCGCGGGGCTGGGTGAAGGAGAACCAGTGGCCCGAGTCGTCCCGGAAGACCGCCTCGGTGCCGTACGGCCGCTCCTGCGGCTCCTGCACGAACTCGACGCCGCGGGCCTTGAACTTCGCGCAGTCCCCGTGGATGTCGTCCGTGGTGAGCGAGCCGGCGCCGAGCATGCCCTTGGCGACGAGGGTGCGTACGGCCTGGGCCGACTCCTCGTCCATGACCGCGCCGCCGGGCACCATCAGGGTCAGCTGCAGCTCCGGCTGGTCCTTCGCGCCGACCGTCAGCCAGCGCATCCCGCCCTCGCCGAGGGTCATGTCGGCACGGAGCTCGAGGCCGAGCTTCTCCGTGTAGAACTCCTTGGCCCGGTCCTGGTCGAGGACCCAGACGGTGGAGATGCCGAGGCCTTTGATCATGGTGTGCTCCTGGGTGAGACGTCCGCTCTGCCGGCGCCCGTGCCGTGGTCCGGTCCTGAGGTCCGGTCCTGTCGTCGTGGCCGCCCTGTCACCGTAGGCAGCGCGGTCCTCAGTCGCCTTCTTCAAAGTTGCGGAGCCGGTCCTGCGGATCGGACATCGCCGGGAAGCCGCCGGCCCAGAGCAGGGCGTGACATCCGGGGACCATCGCCGCGGCCGGCCCGGAGTGACGGCTCCGGTACTCGCCGGGCGGCAGCCCGGTCTGCCGCTTGAAGCGTGTGCAGAAGCTGCCGAGGCTGCTGAATCCGACCAGGTGGCAGATCTCGGTGACCGAGAGATTCGCGGTACGCAGCAGGTCCGCGGCCCGCTCGATACGGCGCCGCGACAGGTACTGCCCGGGCGTCTCGCCGTAGACCGCGCGGAAGGCCCGGACGAAATGATGGCGCGAGTACCCGGCGTGCGCCGCGACCGCGTCCAGGTCGAGATCCGGGTCCGACCAGTCACGGTCCATGGCATCCCTGGCCAGCCGCATCCGCCGCAGCTGGGCGAGCTGCGCGGGGCCGGGGCCGGGGCTGGAGCCGGGTCCGGGTCCATCGGTGCCGTACCGCACCCTCCCGATGCTGCCACCCGGTACCGACAACCGGGCGCCGAAAGCCGGGCATCAACAGCCGGGCACCGACAACCGGCACCGGCCCGCCTTCCGACCCCAGCCATACACAGACGTGCCCCTCAGGCAGACCCCGCCAGCGCCGCCTCACCCCGAGAGCCGTCGCCGTCGCCGTCCCCCGGACCGTCCGTCCCGTCCTTCGGTCCCGCCCCCTTCAGCGGCACCTCCTTCACGAACAGCGCCGCGACAAAGGCGACCACCGCGATGGACCCGCCGATGAGGAACGCCGAGTGCGTACCGGAGGACACCGCGAACTGGTAGGCCTCGCGCATCGGTCCGGGGAGCTTGGCCAGGCTGTCCGCGTCCAGCTGGGCGGACGGCAGGGCCGCGCCACCGGCCGTACGGGCGGCCATCTCGTCCTGGACCCGGTCGTTGAAGACCGCACCCATGATGGCGACACCGAAGGAGCTGCCGAGCGTACGGAAGAGGGTCGTCGAGGACGAGGCCACTCCCATGTCCTTCATCTCGACGCTGTTCTGCGCGACGAGCATGGTGATCTGCATCAGGAAGCCCATACCGGCACCGAGCACCGCCATGTACACACCCGAGGTGAACCGCGAGGTCCCGGTGTCCATCTGGGACAGCAGGAAGAGACCCACCGTGATGAGCGCCCCGCCCATGATGGGGAAGACCTTGTACCTGCCGGTGCTGGTGGTGATCCGGCCGGCGACGAGCGAGACGATCATCATCGCGAGCAGCATCGGAAGCAGCAGGAGCCCGGAGTTGGTGGCCGACGCCCCCTGCACGGACTGCTGGTAGAGCGGCAGGAACAGCACGGCGCCGAACATCACGAAGCCGGCCAGGAAGCCGATCACGGACATCAGGCTGAAGTTGCGGCTGCGGAAGATGTGCAGCGGCATGATCGGTTCTGCAGCGCGGGTCTGTACGTAGAGGAAGGCCGCGAGCGACGCGACACCGAGGCCGATGAGCCCGATGATCATGGCCGAGCCCCAGGCGTACTCCGAACCGCCCCAGGTGGTGACGAGGACGATGGAGGTGATGCCGGTGGTCAGCAGCGCGGCACCGAGGTAGTCGATCCGGGCCTCGGACCGCTTCTTCGGCAGGTGCAGGACCGCGGTGATCATGACGAGCGCCAGTGCACCCAGCGGCAGATTGATGTAGAAGGACCAGCGCCAGCCCCAGTTGTCGGTGATCGTGCCGCCGACCAGCGGTCCGCCGATCATGGCGAGGGCCATCACGCCGGCCATCATGCCCTGGTACTTGCCGCGTTCCCGGGGCGGAATCAGATCACCGATGATCGCCATGACGCCGACCATCAGACCGCCCGCACCGAGGCCCTGGACGGCCCGGAAGGCGATGAGCTGCCCCATGTCCTGCGCCATGCCGCTGAGCGCCGAACCGATCAGGAAGATCACGATCGAGGTCAGGAACGTGGCCTTCCGGCCGTACATGTCGCCGAGCTTTCCCCAGATCGGGGTCGATGCGGCGGTGGCCAGCGTGTACGCGGTGACCACCCACGACAGGTGCGCCAGACCACCCAGCTCGCCGACGATCGTCGGCATCGCGGTGCCGATGATCATGTTGTCCAGCATCGCCAGCAGCATCGCGATCATCAAGGCCATGAGCACCACACGCACACTGCGCTGCGGCGGCGCCTGGACCTCCTGCTTCTGCTCGGTGGTCGTCATCATCCCCACTCCCCGGTTACCGGACTTACTTGCCGCCCGGCTAGTTGGCTACACTCGGCGAAGGTAGACCGCCAACTAGCCGGGCGTCAAGTAAGTCCGGATCGGCCTTTGGTCCTGGGCCGTGGGTGAGAGAGAGTGCGAGTCATGAGCAGCAGCACACCGGCCCCCCGCCGGGGCAACACCCGCCAGCGGATCCAGGACGTCGCCCTGGAGCTCTTCGCCGAGCAGGGGTACGAGAAGACGTCGCTACGGGAGATCGCCGAGCGCCTCGAGGTGACGAAGGCCGCGCTCTACTACCACTTCAAGACCAAGGAAGACATCCTGATCAGCCTGGCCGAGGACCTGACCCGTCCGCTGGACGAGCTCCTCGAGTGGGGTGCCACCCAGCCGCGCACCCTGGAGACCAAGCAGGAGATCATGCGCCGCTACGGTGACGCCCTGGCCGGCGCCGCGCCGCTGTTCCGCTTCATGCAGGAGAACCAGGCGACGGTGCGGGAGCTGCGCTTCGGCAAGGACATGAAGGAACGCATGATGGCCATGGTCGAACTGGTCAAGGAGCCGGAAGCGGAGCTGGCCGACCAGGTCCGGGCGGTCGCCGCGCTGTTCTCGATGCACGCGGGCATGTTCCTCCTGCAGAATCTGGACGGCTCGGCCGAGGAGAAGCGCGCGGCCGTGCTCGAGGTCGCGCTCGACCTGATCACGCAGGCGAACAGCAGCAAGTCCTGAGCGCGGACGTACGCCAAGTCCGTTGACAAGAAAGCGGAGTGAGACCTGACCGCCGTCAGGCCTCACTCCGCACGCGCCCCGCTGCCGTACGGCCCGGAACGCGAGCCGTTCAGCAGGTGATCGAGCGCCTCAGATCTTCACGCCGACGCCGCGCAGGAACGCGGCCGGGTCGACGGCCGAGCCGTAGTTCGCGGTGTTGCGGATCTCGAAGTGCAGGTGCGGGCCGCTGGAGTTACCGGTGTTGCCGGAGCGGGCTATGTTCTGGCCGTTGCCGACCTTCTGGCCCACCTTCACGTCCACCCGGGACAGGTGCGCGTACTGCGAGAACTTGCCGTTGGCGTGCTTGATCACGACGGCGTTGCCGTACGCGGGACCGTCACCGGCGCCGTTCGGGCCGGCCTTGACGACCGTGCCGGCGTGCGCGGCCTTGACCTGGGTGCCGACCGGCACGGCGAAGTCCTGGCCGGAGTGCTTGCTGGCCCACATGGCGCCGCCCGTACCGAAGGTGGAGGACAGCGTGTACTTGGTGACCGGGCTCGACCAGCCGTTCGCCTTCTTCGCGGCGGCCTTCTTGGCCTTCGCGGCCTTGCTCTGAGCCTCCGCCTTTGCAGCGGCCTTCTTGTGCTGGGCCGCGGCCTGCGCCTCGATGGACGCGACGGTCGAGGCCTGGCCGGCCTGCGGCGCGTCACCCGCGGCGGCCACCGACACTCCGGCGCCCAGCAGCGTCGAGACGCCGAGCCCGGCGGCCAGTACGGCGGCACGGGTGCGGAGCACGGACGAGCCGGAACGGTTGGAGTTGGTGCGCAGCGACATCTCGGAATGACCTCCGGGGTGGGGACTGGGGTGTGCCGCTCACGAACGCTCGTCGCCGTGGCGGCCTCACCTTGGTAACCCGCGCCCCCTTCGCCCGACAAAACCCCTATCTACTAGCCATCTTCGTTTCATTACTGCGCATACAAGCCTTCTTGACGCTGAACATGCCTAGACCACTGATTCCGAATAAATCGGACGTAGCGGGCGGTTTAGTGCCACATCAGCAGGCTGCCGCAACGGCTTCGGCCCTTGGAACCGAAGGGTCGGGGGCGTCGGGACCAAGGTCCCGGAGACCAAGAGCCACCCGTCCCGGCCGCACCCGGGGAGCAATCGACTATTCCGCGTAGTAGGCCGCGAAACGCCTGTGCGTCATGTCACCGGGGCGCAAGATCCAACCCCCTGCGAATGTGACCCGGGCTACGCTCCAGGGCCATGGATCCTGCTGTCCTCGGCACCCGTCTGGCATCGAGCGCGATCGCCCCTCTGCTACGGAAACTGCTCGTCCGGGAAGGTGCGGGCGCGGGCCTCACCGATCGGCCGGTGCGCCTGTCCGGACTGGTCTCCTTCCGCGGCGAGAAGCGCACCCTCACGGGGCGGGACGTCCGGCGGATCGCCGCGGGAGTGGTCGATGCGGCCGTGGCGGCGCCGGGCGAACCGCCGTTCCCGCCCGATGAGGTGACCGCGGTCACCGACGCCCTCGCCGCCCGGCTGCTCGCGCTCGGCGACCTGACGATGGACGACGTCCAGGCGGTACGCCTCGGCCACGAGGAACTGGCCCGCAGGCTGCGGACGGCCGCCCCCTCTCCCCTGCTCTCCACGGACGCGGGCTACTTCCTGGACTCCGCCACCGAATGGGCCTGCCTGCACATCCTGCAGTTCTTCACCCAGCGGTCGGCCTTTGTCGCCCGCACGCTGGTGGAGCAGAGCCGGGAACAGGCCGAACTCATCGCCAGGGTCGACGAGTTGATCGCCCGCACGCCGCGCCCCGACGCCCGCGACGACGCCTTCGAGGCCCGCTACCGCGCGCATCTCGCGCACCACCACAACCGGCTCACCATCTTCGGCCTCGACCTGCAGGACACCCCGGACGTCTGGCCGCTCGATGTCGCGTACCTGAGCCTGGAGACGGTCCGCGAGGCAGCGCCCGACGCGGCGGAGCTGCCGGACTGCGGCCCCGGGAACGCCACGACCACGGTGCGGGAACGGGCCGAGGACCTCTTCGCCGTCCACGACCGGATCCTGCTGCGCGGCGACGCCGGCTCCGGCAAGACGACGCTGCTGCAGTGGCTCGCCACCACGGCCGAGGACCGGATCCCGTACGTACTGCCGCTGCGCACCCTGATCCGCGCGGACCGGCTGCCGCCGCCCGAGGCCTTCCTGGACTCGGCCGCCTGCCCGCACGCGCCGCCCGAGGGCTGGGCCGAGCGCGTGCTCGGGGCGGGGCGTGCGCTCGTGCTGGTCGACGGCCTCGACGAGGTCCCGTCCGCGGACCGCGCACGTGTACGTGACTGGCTGCTCGCCCTGGTCCGCGCGTACCCCGGCAACCGCTGGCTGCTGACCGCCCGCCCCACCGCCGTACGCGCCGACTGGCTGGCCGACGACGGCTTCGCCGAGGTCGCGCTCGCGCCGATGGACCGGGCCACGGTGACCGCCTTCGTACGGCGCTGGCATGCGGCTGCGCGGGCGCCCGAGCACGAGGAGCGCCTCCTCGACGCCCTGCGCACCAAGCCCGATCTGGCGCTCCTTGCCACCAATCCCCTGATGTGCGGGCTGCTTTGCGCGCTGCACCGCGCGCGCCGCGGCTATCTGCCGCCCCGCCGCAAGGCCCTATACGACGCGGCCCTGCAGATGATCCTCACCGAACGCGACCGACAGCGCGGCATGGGCGGACTCGACGGCATCGAGCTCGACACCGAGGACCAGATCGAGCTGCTGCAGCGCCTCGCTTACGCGCTGCTCCTGGCGGGGCGCTCGGAGATGTCCGAGCCGACTGCGCTCGGCATACTCGAACGCGCCCTCCCCTCCATGCCGGCCGCCGCGGCGCAGGGCGACGCGCCCGCGATCCTGCGTCATCTGCTGCTGCGCAGCGGGGTGTTGCGCAGCCCCGCGCCGCAGGTCGTCGACTTCGCCCACCGCACGTTCCTCGACCATCTCGGCGCGCGCTGTGCGGTCGAGGAGGGCCATCTCGACGTCCTGATCAGCCATGCCGACGACACCGCCTGGGAGGACGTCATCCGCATGGCGGTCGCGCACGCCCGCACCCGCGAGCGGACGTCGCTCCTCCGAGCCCTGCTCGACCTCGCCGTACCCCGGGTCACCCTCCTCGCTCTGGCCTGCCTCCAGGACGCGTCGTCCGTGGACCAGGAAGTGGTCGCCGAGGTGAAGGAGCGGGCGGCACGCCTCGTACCGCCGCGGACGGTCCTCGACGCGCGGGCACTCGCGTTCGCCGGCCCGTTCGTACTGGAACTTCTGCCCGGTCCCGAGGGCCTCACCGACGAGGAGGCGTACGGGGTGGTCACCACGGCATCCCTCCTCGGCCAGGACGGCTCCCTTCCGGTCCTGAAGCGCTTCCGCACGCACGAGTCGCTGGCCGTACGACGCCAACTGGTCGGCACATGGCGCCGGTTCGACGCCGATGAGTACGCACGGGAGGTGCTTGCGCACCTGCCGACGGACGAGCTGACCCTGGCGGTGACGAGCGACGCCCAGCGACATGCCCTGCGGCTGCTGCCGCCCTGTACGCAGCTCGACAGCGAGGGCGACCACCCGCCGGCTGCGCTGGTGTCGGCCCTCGCCACCGAAACGGCGAGCCGACTGCGGTTGCGCCGCAACAGCACGATCACCGACCTGAGCGTCCTGAAGGCCCTGCCGGCGCTCACGGACCTGCGTCTGATGGACTGTCCCGGCGTGTACGACCTGGCGCCGCTCGCCGAGCTCCCCCTGCGCCATCTCTCGGTGATCAGACTGACCGGTCTTCCGGAGCTCACCGGCCTCAGCACGCTGACCGGCCTGACTTCGCTCAACGTCGGCCAGCGGATCCCCGGTGACTCGCTCGCCGACGTGCTGCCGACCGGCGCAGCGCTCAGACAGCTCTTTCTGGGCCGCGGCTCGACCGCCACCACGGGCCTGTCAGGCCTCGACCACTTCCCGTTCCTGGAAAGACTGACCCTGACGTGCGGAACCGCGCCCCTCGCCGCGGACGACTGGGCGCGGCTGGCCCGCCTGCCGGCGCTCACCGAACTCGCGGTCAACGGACCGTTGCTGGCAGGGGTGGCTCCGGCCGGAGACCTGCGCGGGGTGCGCGAGTTCCGCATCACCGTGCGCACAGGCACTCCGGACCTCGGCCCCTTCGCCGCCACGCTGCCCTCCGTACGGACGGTTCTCGTGGACGTCCATGCCGACAGCGAGGACCAGACTGCCACCGACGCCCACTACCGGCGGCTCTTCCCCGACGCACGTGTGCTGATCCGCCGATTGTGAGCCCGTACGGCCCTCGCGCGGCACAAAGGGGAGTGCCCCGGAGCTCGAAGCTCCGGGGCACTCCCCTTTGCGATGACCGGCTCTCGCCGCCTTAGGGACGGCTACGCGTCCTTCGTCAGGTTCGGACCCGAACCGCCGCCCGCCGCCGATTCGATCGGCGGGACGTCCGGCAGGGCCGACTTCTCCTCGCCGCGGAAGGTGAAGGTCGCGCTCTCGCCCTCGCCCTCCGTCTCGACGACCACGATGTGCCCGGGCCGCAGCTCGCCGAAGAGGATCTTCTCCGACAGGCTGTCCTCGACCTCGCGCTGGATCGTGCGACGCAGCGGCCGCGCGCCGAGGACCGGGTCGTAACCCCGCTCGGCGAGCAGCTCCTTGGCGGACTGGGAGAGCTCGATGCCCATGTCCCGGTCCTTCAGGCGCTCGTCCACCTTCGTGATCATCAGGTCGACGATCCGCAGGATGTCCTCGCGGCTGAGCTGCGGGAAGACCACGACGTCGTCCACACGGTTGAGGAACTCGGGGCGGAAGTGCTGCTTGAGCTCGTCCGAGACCTTGTTCTTCATCCGCTCGTAGTTGGACTTGGTGTCGCCCTGGGCGGCGAAGCCCAGGTTGAAGCCCTTGGAGATGTCCCGGGTGCCGAGGTTGGTCGTCATGATGATGACCGTGTTCTTGAAGTCGACGACCCGGCCCTGGGAGTCGGTCAGGCGACCGTCCTCCAGGATCTGCAGCAGCGAGTTGAAGATGTCCGGGTGGGCCTTCTCGACCTCGTCGAAGAGGACCACGGAGAACGGCTTGCGGCGCACCTTCTCGGTGAGCTGGCCGCCCTCCTCGTACCCGACATAGCCGGGAGGCGAGCCGAAGAGCCGCGAGACGGTGTGCTTCTCGCTGAACTCCGACATGTCGAGCGAGATCATCGCCTCTTCGTCGCCGAACAGGAACTCCGCGAGCGCCTTGGACAGCTCCGTCTTACCGACACCGGACGGGCCGGCGAAGATGAACGAGCCGCCGGGACGCTTCGGGTCCTTCAGACCCGCTCGCGTACGCCGGATCGCCTTGGAGAGCGCCTTGACGGCGTCCACCTGGCCGATGACCCGCTTGTGGAGCTCGTCCTCCATGCGCAGCAGACGCGAGGACTCCTCCTCGGTCAGCTTGAAGACCGGGATGCCGGTGGCGGTGGCGAGGACCTCGGCGATCAGATCGCCGTCGACCTCGGCCACGACGTCCATGTCGCCGGCCTTCCACTCCTTCTCGCGCTTGGCCTTCGCGGCGAGGAGCTGCTTCTCCTTGTCGCGCAGGGACGCGGCCTTCTCGAAGTCCTGCGAGTCGATCGCGGACTCCTTGTCCCGGCGGACGCCGGCGATCTTCTCGTCGAACTCGCGGAGGTCCGGCGGCGCGGTCATCCGGCGGATACGCATCCGGGAGCCGGCCTCGTCGATCAGGTCGATCGCCTTGTCCGGCAGGAAGCGGTCCGAGATGTACCGGTCGGCCAGCGTCGCGGCCTGGACGAGCGCCTCGTCGGTGATCGAGACGCGGTGGTGCGCCTCGTACCGGTCGCGCAGGCCCTTGAGGATCTCGATGGTGTGCGGCAGCGACGGCTCCGCGACCTGGATCGGCTGGAAGCGGCGCTCGAGCGCGGCGTCCTTCTCCAGATACTTGCGGTACTCGTCGAGCGTCGTGGCACCGATCGTCTGGAGCTCACCGCGGGCCAGCATCGGCTTGAGGATGCTGGCGGCATCGATCGCGCCCTCGGCCGCACCCGCACCCACCAGGGTGTGGAGCTCGTCGATGAACAGGATGATGTCGCCGCGGGTGCGGATCTCCTTGAGGACCTTCTTCAGGCGCTCCTCGAAGTCACCGCGGTAACGCGAGCCGGCGACGAGCGCGCCGAGGTCGAGGGTGTAGAGGTGCTTGTCCTTGAGGGTCTCGGGCACCTCGCCCTTGACGATGGCCTGGGCGAGACCCTCGACGACGGCGGTCTTGCCGACACCGGGCTCACCGATCAGGACCGGGTTGTTCTTCGTACGGCGGGAGAGCACCTGCATGACCCGCTCGATCTCCTTCTCGCGCCCGATGACCGGGTCGAGCTTGGACTCACGAGCGGCCTGGGTGAGATTCCGGCCGAACTGGTCCAGGACGAGGGAGGTCGAGGGCGTGCCCTCGGCCGGACCGCCCGCGGCGGCCGTCTCCTTGCCCTGGTAACCGGAGAGCAGCTGGATGACCTGCTGCCGCACCCGGTTGAGGTCTGCGCCCAGCTTGACCAGGACCTGGGCGGCGACGCCCTCGCCCTCGCGGATCAGGCCGAGCAGGATGTGCTCCGTGCCGATGTAGTTGTGGCCCAGCTGAAGGGCCTCGCGGAGCGACAGCTCCAGGACCTTCTTGGCACGGGGGGTGAAGGGGATGTGGCCGGACGGGGCCTGCTGGCCCTGGCCGATGATCTCCTCCACCTGCTGGCGGACCGCCTCGAGCGAAATCCCGAGGCTCTCCAGGGCCTTAGCGGCGACACCCTCGCCCTCATGGATCAAGCCCAGGAGGATGTGCTCGGTGCCGATGTAGTTGTGGTTGAGCATCCGGGCTTCTTCCTGAGCCAGGACGACAACCCGCCGCGCGCGGTCGGTGAACCTCTCGAACATCGTTAATCGCTCCTCAGAGCGGTCAGGCAGTAAGGGGTCGGTCCCCTCCCTGTCCTTCCGCAGCTTAGTCCCGCAAGCGGGGACCGCTCATTCCAACTGCCGACACCCGGCCCCAGAACCTGGGGGGTCTGCTGACCCCGAACGCCGACAACTGCTCCAACCCGATGGTGCGAGACGATGTTCCCGCAGGCCAGGCAGATACCCTCACCATGAGTACGCCGATGGCGAACGTGAGACGGCCAAACCTGCGTGTCGCCCCTCCCCACTAGGGATGTCTTACCCGTAAGGACTGACACTCCATGCGGCGCGCACCGGTTCCCTCCGCTACGGGCGAACAACCTCACGCCGCGGAGGACCCGATTCCGCCGGCATTCCGCCCACGTAGCGCCACATTGCGCGCACCCTGCGTAACCATCGGGGAAATCCGGGAGTTGCTCCGGACATGGCCGCCATCGTTCCGCTCGCACTCACGTCACTGCCGGGTCCCCGCCCGGATCCGGATCTGGTTCCGTCGCGGAAACCCGCGGGGAGCTCTGCCACGGACGCACCCGCCGGCGATCCCCACGGCCGGGTGGCCCGCTGGTACGCGCAGGCGCTCGGCTGGGCGACGACGGGCTCCGGATCGTCCGTGCCGCAGCAGGGGGGCGGCGGCGATCCCGCGGTCGTGGCGCGCACGGGCTGGCCTCAGCTGCTGACCGGGCTGCATTTCGATGTGCTCGAGCTGCCCGTGGAGGCCGGCTGCGCCGTGCTGCGCAGGCTCCCGGACGGGGCGCCCACGGGCCCGGTGTCGGCCGGCGGCGGCACGATGCGGCTGTTCGTCGCGGCGGGAGGCGCGGACGAGCTGCCCGGGCTGCTCGACTGGCTCGACTGGGGGCGACTGCCGGCGGATCTCACGGCCGTGGGCGCGGGCGGGCACATCCCGGCGCCGCTGCCCCCGGGGTGGTCGGGCCCCCGGGGCTGCGCCGTCTGGCTGCGACCCCCCGAGCCGGGCAGCGAGGTGGGGCCGACACTGCCGGCCATGGCCGGTCTCGGGTCCCGGCGGGCCGTGCCCGGCGACGGTCACACCGAGGGGCCCGATCTCGTACGACTCGTGGACTTGGCGGCGACGGAATGCCACCGGCTCAGGCTGCACCGCGGAAGCGGTCAGCCGTTGGCCTTCTCGTACGCCTCGCGGATGGAGGCGGGGACGCGGCCGCGGTCGTTGACCTCGTAGCCGTTGTCCTTCGCCCAGGCGCGGATCTGCGCGGTGTTCTCACTCGAGCCGGCCGAGGCGCGGGCCTTGCCGCGACCGCCCGATGCGCGGCCGCCGGTGCGCCGGCCGCCCTTCACGTAAGGCTCGAGCAGTCCACGGAGCTTGTCCGCATTCGCCGTGGTGAGGTCGATCTCGTATGTCTTGCCGTCGAGCGCGAACGTCACGGTCTCGTCCGCGTCGCCACCGTCGAGGTCGTCGACAAGAAGGACCTGAACCTTCTGTGCCACCGGATTTCCTTTCATCGATAACTTCAGGGCCGCGGTGCCGACGGCGCGCCCGCCGATGATTCACCGTCCCCGGTTATATGGAGTACGTCGGAAAGCAAACCGCTTTTCTCTGGAAAACACAAACCCCTGTGGAGAAGCCGGTGCCACAACGCCCCTTGAAACACACGCGATTCGGACATAGCCACCCCGAGTGCGAGGGCTTGTAATACACGCGGTGATCACAGGTGCAGAAGCATCCGGCTGTTGCCCAAGGTGTTCGGTTTCACTCGTTCGAGACCGAGGAACTCCGCAACGCCTTCGTCATAGGAACGAAGGAGCTCGCTGTAGACCTCGGATCCGACCGGTGTCTCACCGATCTCGACGAAGCCGTGCTTCGCGAAGAAGTCCACTTCGAAGGTGAGACAGAAAACTCTGCGCACACCGAGCCAGCGTGCGGTCTGCAGCAACTTCCCGAGGAGTTGATGGCCCACTCCGGCGCCCTTCAGGCCCTCCTGCACGGCGAGAGTGCGGACTTCGGCAAGGTCTTCCCAGATCACATGAAGTGCGCCGCATCCGACGACCTGTGCGTTGTCGTCGCGTTCGGCCACCCAGAACTCCTGGATGTCCTCGTAAAGCGTGACGGTCGCTTTGTCGAGCAGGATGCCGCGGCGAACGTAGGAGTCGAGGAGTCCGCGTACCGCCGCCACATCGCTGGTCCGCGCCCTGCGGACAGTGAGGGCTTTTGCCGGTACTTCGGGATACGGGGGGAGCTCTGCGGCCATGCCCGGACGCTATCGCCCCGAGTCGGGCCCGGGCGCTTCGGGGTTGTCCGATCCTGCGGAGTTGTCCGGGCCGGCTGAGTTGTCGTCCGCGGGGTCCGTGTCGATACGTACGATCCGGGCGGCGTCCCGCAGGGCAGCGCGCTGGTCCGGCGACATCATCCCGAAGAAGGCGACGAGAGCGGCCGCCGGGTTGTCACTGCGTGACCACGCCTCATTCATGAGGGCGGCGGCATAGGCGGCACGGGTGGAGACGGCCTCATATCGATAGGCGCGGCCCTCGGCCTCTCTGCGGACCCAGCCCTTCTGATGGAGATTGTCCAGGACGGTCATCACCGTGGTGTACGCGATGGAGCGTTCCTGCTGGAGGTCTTCAAGAACTTCCCGCACGGTGACCGGGCGGTTCCACTCCCACACCCGCGTCATGACCGCGTCTTCGAGTTCTCCCAAGGGGCGAGGCACACCTGAACCCTAGAGCGTGCAGTGGCTTGCGGCCTGCCGGACATGGCATTGGCGAAATCCGAAGAGAATCCGTCGCCGAGTGCACGCAGAAAGAGAGGTCAGCTGCCGCCGCCCGGAGCCTGGCGGGCGCTCTCGGCGCGCGCGACGGCGGCGTCCACCGCCGCGTCCTCCTTCGCCTTGTTGTCCCCGCCCTGGGACTTGACGATCGTCACGATCAGGGCGATGAAGAACACGGCCATCACAACGGGCGGTACGAGCGCGGAGACGNTCGTCACGATCAGGGCGATGAAGAACACGGCCATCACAACGGGCGGTACGAGCGCGGAGACGTAGTCCATGCCTCAAGCGTAGCCACGGCCCGCCCGCGGGATCGCCCGGGGCGGGCCGTGGCACCTGTCGGGCCGGTCAGGCCGTTTCTCAGACCGCGGCGAGCTTCTGCGGCGGCTCGGTACGTTCGGGCGGTGCGGGCGGCGCGGGGCGCCGCTTGGGCGGGAACACCTCGGCCGGCGTCGGCACCGGCCGGGGCGGCGGCGCCGGACGCTTGTCGGGAGTCGGGCGCTCGGCACCCTGCAGACCTCCGGGAAGCGCCAGCAGGCGGGCTCGGGGCAGCGGGACGGAGCGGCCCGCGAGTCTCGCTCGTACGGTGTCCTCGGCCAGCGCCTGACAGCGCTCGAGGAGCGCCGCGGCAGCCGGGTTCCCGCGCAGCGCGCGCAGCGCCGCGAGGTCGTCCGGGCCCGGGACGTAGTCGGCGTCGAGGGATTCGGCGAGGAGCTCCAGATAGCCGGAGGCCGTGCCGGGCAGGGCGGCTCGGTAGCGCGCGAGATCGGCGAACAGGAAGGCGCGGAGCCGGGCGCCCTCGCTGACCGCCTCGTCGAGCGAGTCGGCGAGCCGGAGACAGTCCTTGGCGGCGCTCTCGTCGAAGGCGCCGGCGGGGTCGGGATGGAGGGCGAGGGCGAGGGCGCGGCGGAGCACACGCAGCTCGTCCGCGCTGAACGCCATGCCGCCTCGTGATCCGTATGGCGTGGGCATGGGCCGACGATACGGGCTAAGTGGACAAAATCCTCTTAACTCTCTTTTGTGGCGCGTTTGTGGTGCGATGCCGTCGCGGTGCGCGCCGGTCGCTCTAGTCGCTCAGGCGCTTGCTGCGGTTGCGGTCGCGGAGCTTGCGGACC
The DNA here is from genome assembly GCF_003429565.1 of Streptomyces triticagri. GTDB lineage: Bacteria > Actinomycetota > Actinomycetes > Streptomycetales > Streptomycetaceae > Streptomyces > Streptomyces triticagri. Next base: position 4,063 of record NZ_QUAK01000085.1, on the reverse strand, counting down.
AGGACTCCGGTGCCGAACAGGGCGCCGAGCAGCACCACCGTCACGAAGGCCGAGCCCGCCTGGATCCCGTCGGCCGCGTATGCCGTCCATGCCGTTGATGTCGCCGATGCCGTTGATGTCATCTCGGTGCCGTTCTCCTCGTGTCGCTGTCAGAGCCGCGAGACGTTGCGCTCGTAGACCAGGCGCAGGCCGATCAGGGTCAGCCAGGGCTCGTGCTCGTCGATGGCGGAGGAGTCGCCGAGCACCATGGGCGCGAGGCCGCCGGTGGCGATCACGGTGACGTCCTCGGGATCGTCCGCGAGCTCCCTGGACATCCGGCCCACCACGCCGTCGACCTGGCCGGCGAAGCCGTACAGGATGCCGGACTGCATGGCCTCCACGGTGTTCTTGCCGATCACGCTGCGCGGCCGGGCCAGCTCGATCTTGCGCAGCTGGGCGCCGCGTACGCCGAGGGCGTCCACCGAGATCTCGATGCCGGGAGCGATCGCGCCACCGGCGTACTCACCGCGCGCGCTGATCGCGTCGAAGGTCGTCGCGGTGCCGAAGTCGACCACGATGGCGGGGCCGCCGTAGAGCTCGACCGCCGCGACCGCGTTGATGATGCGGTCCGCGCCGACCTCCTTGGGGTTGTCCATCAGGATCGGGACGCCGGTCTTGATGCCCGGCTCTACGAGTACGGCCGGTACGTCGCCGTAGTAGCGGCGGGTGACCTCGCGCAGTTCGTGCAGGACCGAGGGCACCGTGGCGCAGATCGCGATGCCGTGGATGCCGTCGCCGAGCTCCTCGCCGAGCAGCGGATGGGTGCCCATCAGGCCGTTGAGGAGCACGGCCAGTTCGTCTGCGGTGCGGCGGGCGTCCGTGGAGATCCGCCAGTGCTCGACGATCTCCTCGCCGTCGAACAGGCCGAGCACGGTGTGGGTGTTGCCCACGTCGATGGTCAGGAGCACGCCGTCACACCGCCCGCTCGGCGGCGGAGCCGTCCGCGGCGACCGGTGCCGCGCGCAGGTCGAGGCCGATGTCCAGGATCGGCGACGAGTGCGTCAGGCCGCCCACGGCCAGGTAGTCGACGCCCGTGCGCGCGTAGACCTCGGCGTTCTCCACGGTGAGCCGGCCGGAGGACTCGAGCAGGGCGCGGCCCGCGGTGAGGGCCACCGCCTCCTCGGTCTCCTCGGGAGTGAAGTTGTCCAGGAGGATCAGATCGGCGCCCGCGTCGACCACCTCGCGGAGCTGGTGCAGGGTGTCGACCTCCACCTCGATCGGCAGCTCGGGGAATTCTTCGCGTACGGCTTCGAAGGCCTCGGCGACGCCGCCCGCGGCAACCACGTGGTTGTCCTTCACCAGGGCCGCGTCCGAGAGCGCCATGCGGTGGTTGACGCCGCCGCCGCAGCGCACCGCGAACTTCTCCAGGGCACGCAGTCCGGGAGTGGTCTTACGGGTGTCGCGGACCTTGGCCTTCGTGCCCTCCAGAGCGTCGGCCCACGCGCGCGTGGCGGTCGCGATGCCGGAGAGCCGGCACAGCAGATTGAGGGCGCTGCGCTCGCCGGTGAGCAGGTCGCGGGTGCGGGTGGTGACGGACAGCAGGGGCTGTCCCGCCACCACCCGGTCACCGTCCTCGACGTGCCGCTCGACCTCGAACTCGTCCTCGCAGACCACGGACAGGACGGCCTCGGCGACCCGAAGCCCGGCCACCACGCCCGCCTCACGGGCCGTGAAGTCGCCGGTGGCGACCGCGTCCTCGGGGATCGTGGCGACCGATGTCACGTCCACGCCGCCGTCGAGGTCCTCGGCGATCGCCATGTGCGCGATGTCCTCGACGAGTACGGGATCCAGGCCGGCGTCGGCGATCAGCTGGGCGAGGGCGGGGTCGAGCCCGCACTCCAGGACGTCGTCGGCGGCCGTGGCCCCGCCCGCGCAGCCGCAGGCGTCACCACAGCCCCCGTCGTCGGCGAGGGGAAGGTCGGGGGTACTCACTTCGGTCACTGCTCCTGGGGACGGGGGTCGGCTCCCGGGCCGGCCGGCGGACCGGCGACGGTCGGGGGGAAGTCTGCGGACTCGGTTGCGTGCACGGCGAGCGTGCGGTCCGGATTGAGGCGGACTACCAGGTGGCGGCGCCAGTCGGCGTCGTCACGCTCGGGGTGGTCCTCGCGCCAGTGGCAGCCGCGGGTCTCCTCGCGGCGCATCGCGGCGGCGACCAGCACGCGCGCGACGCACAGCAGGTTGGTGGCCTCCCAGGTGTCGGTGCCCGGCTCGGCCGTCTTGCCGTTCTCGGCGAGTGCGGTACGGGCCTCCGCGTGGATCTGCTCCAGGGCGCCCGCGGCCCGCGCGAGTGACTGCTTGCTGCGCAGCACCCCGGCGCCCTCGGTCATCACCCGCTGCAGCGCGAAGCGCGCCTCCGGAGGAAGCAGCGGATGCGCGGGCGGTGCCTGCCCCGCCGCCGTGGGGTCCCGCTCGGCCTCGGCGTCCGCCTCCACGCGCGCGTGGAGGGACGGTACGCGGGCGGTGGCCGGCGCCGGGTGGGCGGCGATGTCGGCGGCGATCCGCTCCGCGTAGACCAGGCCCTCCAGAAGGGAGTTGGAGGCGAGCCTGTTCGCTCCGTGGACGCCCGTGCAGGCGGTCTCCCCGCACGCGTAGAGGCCGGGCACGGTGGTACGGCCGTGCAGGTCGGTGCGTACGCCGCCCGAGGCGTAGTGCGCCGCGGGGGCGACCGGGATCGGCTCGGTGACCGGGTCGATGCCGTGCGCGCGGCAGGCGGCGAGGATCGTCGGGAAGCGGGCCGCCCACATCTCGGCACCGAAGTGCCGGGCGTCCAGGTACATGTGCTCGGCGCCCTGCTCCAGCATCCGCCGCGTGATGGCCTTCGCCACCACGTCGCGGGGTGCCAGCTCGGCCAGTTCGTGCCGGCCGGCCATGAACCGTACGCCGTCCGCGTCGACCAGGTGGGCGCCCTCCCCGCGGACCGCCTCGGACACCAGCGGCTGCTGGCCCTCGGCGTCCGGGCCGAGGAACAGGACCGTCGGGTGGAACTGGACGAACTCCAGGTCGGACAGCTCCGCGCCGGCCCGCAGCGCGAGCGCGACGCCGTCCCCGGTGGACACCGGCGGATTGGTGGTCGCCGAGAAGACCTGGCCCATGCCGCCCGTGGCGAGCACCACCGCGGGCGCGTGCACGGCACCCACTCCGTCGTGCTGGCCCTCCCCCATCACGTGCAGGGTGACACCGGCGGTGTGGCCCTCGTCGTCCGTGAGCAGGTCGAGCACCAGGGCGTTCTCGATGGTGTGGATGCCACGCGCGCGTACCGCCTCGACCAGGGCGCGGGAGATCTCCGCCCCGGTGGCGTCCCCGCCCGCGTGCGCGATGCGACGGCGGTGGTGGCCGCCCTCGCGGGTCAGGGCGATCGCGTCGGAGTCCGCGGCCGTGTCGAAGTGGGCGCCGGTCTCGATGAGCCGGTGCACGGCGCCCGGGCCCTCGGTCACCAGGACGCGGACGGCCTCCTCGTCGCACAGGCCGACACCCGCGACGAGGGTGTCGTCCAGATGCTGCTCCGGGGTGTCGCCCTCGCCGAGCGCGGCGGCGATGCCGCCCTGCGCCCAGCGCGTGGAGCCGTCGTCGAGGCGGGCCTTGGTGACCACGACGGGGCGCAGGCCCGCGGCCGCGCAGCGCAGGGCGCAGGTCAGTCCGGCCACTCCGGAGCCGACCACCACCACGTCGGCTTCGCTCGCCCAGCCGGGGGCGGGTGCGTGCAGGCGTATGCCGGTGGTGCCCGGCGTGCGGCCGTCGGCGGTCATCGGGCGGCTCCGAACGTTCCGAAGGTGAGCGGCAGATTGTCGATCAGGCGGGTGCTGCCGACGCGGGCGGCGACCGCGAGTACGGCCTCGCCCGTGTAGTCGTTCGCCACCTCGGTGAAGTCCGACGGGTCGACCAGGGCCAAGTAGTCCAGGCGCAGGGGTGGTCGGGCGCGCGCCGCCTCGTCGAGCACGGCGCGTGCCGCGGCCCTGACGGCCGCGGGACCGCCGCCCGCGGCCTGCGCCACGGCGTGCACATCGGCGGCGGCACGGGCCTCGCC
>NZ_QUAK01000089.1 GCF_003429565.1 Streptomyces triticagri | reverse complement strand
GCGGAGAGCATCAGCGCTCCGCGGCACGGCCGCCGCCTCGTGTGCGATCAGGGAAGTCGCACGACCTGGCCCGCGTAGACCAGGCCGGCCCCGAAGCCGGCCAGGAGCGCGAGCCCACCGCTCGGGGCCTTGCCGCCCGCGAGGAGCTCCTCCATGGCCAGCGGGATCGAGGCGGCCGAGCTGTTGCCGCTGGTGATGATGTCGCGGGCGACGGCGGTGCGTTCGGGCAGGCCGAGCTGCTCGGCGACGAAGTCGGTGATGAGCATGTTCGCCTGGTGGGGGATGAAGGCGTCGAGGTCGTCGACCGTCACACCGGCCAGATCGAGCATCCGCCGGGCGGCGGGGACCAGTTCATTGGTCGCCCAGCGGTAGACCCTCCAGCCGGACATGGTGATGGCCGGCCGTGCGTCGGGCCGGGTGCCGGTGCCGTCGTGCCAGGGGGCGGTCATCTTCAGGGCGGCGTTGCGCGAGCCGTCCGCGCGCCAGACGACCGGGCCGATGCCGGGTTCGTCGGACGGGCCGACGACGACGGCGCCGGCACCGTCGGCGAAGAGGAACGCGGTGTCGCGGTCCAGGTGGTCGAGGATGTCGGTCATCCGCTCCGCACCGATGACCAGGACGTGGTCGGCGCGGCCCATCCGCACCTGGTCGCTCGCCAGCGCCACCGCGTGGCAGAAGCCCGCGCAGGCGGCCGACACGTCGAAGGCGGCGGCCTGCGGCGCGTCGAGCCGGTGCGCAACCTCGACGGCGACGGCGGGCATCTGCTCCATGGACGTGATGGTGGCGACGATGACCGTGTCGATCCGGTCGGCGGAGATGCCGGCCGCGGCGAGTGCTTTCTCGGCCGCGGTCGTCGCCATGGCGGGGAGGGTTTCGGCCGGGGAGGCGTAGCGGCGCGAGCGGATGCCCGAGCGGCGCTCGATCCAGTCGGGGTCGAGTCCCGTCCGCTCGGCGATCTCGACATTGGGTACGGATCGCTCGGGCCGGTAGGTGCCGACCCCCAACAGGCGGCTGTGGCGCAGGACTTCGGTGTCCCGGATGGCGGTCATGCTGGTCCTTTCCTGACGCAGGGAGGATCGATCTCAGGAAGCATGGGAGGGCGGGCGGGTCAGCGGGTGCTGCGGGACGCCGCCGCGCGGGCGGTGCCCTTCTTGCCCCAGCGGGTCGGGCCCCATGGCTTGTACGTGGACACCGCCGTCATGAACACCAGGGACAGCAGCGCCAGGAGCGCCGCGCCCGCCATCGACCAGCCCACCGCGTCCAGTTCACCGCCACGTACCGCGGCCCCGGCGTCGACGAGCTCATTGGCCTCGAGGATCAACTGGTGGATGACGCCGAAGCCGAGCAGCATCACACCCATGGTCAGGAAGAACTTCGTGGCCACCCATCGCCGCTGCAGCAGCCCCCACTTGGTGCCGGCCCCGACCACGATGCCGGTGATGAGGGCGAACATGCTGGTCATGCCGAGGAAGATCTCGTCCAGCATCGACATGGTGCGGTACATCGCCGCCTGCTGCTCGGCGTTGCCGGTGGTGGCGCCGGCGACCGACATGGCGAACATCCCGGTCACCAGGCCCAACCAGCCCACCGAGATGGCCACATGGGCGGTGAGCACGGCCTTGCGAAGCCGCTGAGGGATGGTACGGCCGCGTCCGCGGACCTCCGCCATCCACCGGTTGACGGACGGCAGGAACAGCAGGACCAGGCCGACCACCGAGGTCACGAGGCTGATGACGGCCAGGGTGCCCTGCAGGGGACCGACGAGCGGGCGTCCGCCGATCCGGGCCAGTCCGAGACCGGTGAACAGGATGCCCAGGGAGGTGAAGATCGTCAGCAGCACCCTGCCCCACTGCCGCCCCGCCCTGAGCATCTCGGCGAAGAAGCCGAACAGAGCGCAGAAAGCGATGGTCAGGACGAGGTCGCCGGTGGTGGCGGAGCCGGCAATGCCGGTCTCGACCTGATGGGCGATCTCGAAGACATTGCTGGCGATCGCGGCGAGCGTCGCCACGATCACCGCGGCATAGGCCCAGCGGATGGCGGTGGGCGGCACCGACGCCTCCCGCCGGGCAGGTTCGGCGGGCCCGTGCCCGGCCTCCGGTACGGGCGCCCTCTCCGTCTGGTCTGTCGTACTCACCGTCGCGCCTCCTTCGGGACAAGGCGCGGGCCTCCCGCGGCAGCGGGGATCTGACGCGCCGTCGGCTTGTGGGGTGCCAGGGAGACACCCCGAGCGCGATCAGCCTCGCGGGGAGAGCTCGAAGGCCGCTCGAAGGCCGGTGGACGCGGGCGGGAGAGGTGCGCTGCCCCTCGGGGAGACGCTCGCGGGCGCGTCAGCCCTCTTCGGCGCCGTCCAGGGACCGTACGAACTTGGTGAGCAGGCGGGCGAACTCCCGCTGCTCCTGCGTGTCCCAGTCCTCGATCACGGTGGCGTAGAACTCCTGGCGGGTGCGGTGTGCGGCGGCGACCGCCCGCTCGCCCGTCGCGGTCAGCTCCAGGCAGCTCCGCCGGCCGTCCTCCTGCGACGCCACCCGGCGCACGAAACCGGACTTGACGGCGTCGGCGACGATACGACTGGCCCGCGAGGGGTCGATGGCGAGCCGGTCGGCGACGAAGCCGACCGTCACGTCGCGGCCGCCCTCCCCCGCACCTTCGTCGACGACGTCGACGACGGCCAGCGTATTGAGGTCCACCGGTTCCGTGAGCCCCTCCACCACAGGGCGCGCGAGGCTGCGCCGGGACTGCCGGCGGCGGATCCGGATCATCGCCGCCTCGACGGCGGCCAGGACGGCCTCGTCGTCCCAGGCCTCGTCGGCTTGTGCGGCTTGTGCGGCTTGTGCGGCTTGTGCGGCGACTCGTTCTGCAGCGTTCACGCTTCGAGGCTACTTGCATACGACTGGACCAGGCATTCCTGGGTGTGAGAACATTATGTGCGAACTTCATGCATGTGCTATACGCACAATACTTACCACCCGGCGCTCGCCCCGAGCGCCCGCGACCGAAGGAGGCCGAACATGTCCGCATCTCCCGCCGCCCCACGCACCGTTGGCCCGGTGCGCATCCGCGTGCTCGCGCTCGTGGCAGCCGTGGTGCTCGACGCGCTGATCTGGCTCCTCGCCGACCGGGCCTTCGGGATCGACCTGAGGATCCCGGACGGCCCCGGCTCAAGCGAGACCAGCGAGCTGCTCCTGCCTGCGGTGATCATCGCGGTGGCCGTGCTCTCCCTGGCGGGGTGGGGCCTGCTCGCCGCCCTCGAGCGGTTCACCGGTCGCGCCCGCACTGTGTGGACCGCCATCGCCTCGGCGGTGGTCGTGCTCTCCCTCTTCGCACCTCTGTTCGCCGAGGGGCTCACGGCGGGCAACCGCCTCACCCTGGTCTGCCTCCACCTGGCGGTCGGCGCGGTCCTGATCCCGGCGTACCGCAAGGACGCGCGTCAGGACTGACGTGGACCTGTCCGGTTCAGCGTCGCTCCAAGGCGCTTCGAGCGGCACGGGAGATCTTGGGCGAGGCCGACCGAAACGCCACGGAAGGAGATCCCGTATGTGCGGCATCGCAGGCTGGGCCGTCCGCCAGGACGCCCGGCCCCGCAGGGAGCACGCAGTCGCCGAGGCCATGGCACGCACGATGGCCTGCCGGGGGCCCGACGATCAGGGCATCCACAGCGGCCGGCACGCGACCCTCGTCCACACGAGAATGGCGGTCATCGACCTGGCCGGTGGCCGCCAGCCCATGACCGCGGACGAGAGCGAGGATCCGGCCGCGACCCTCACCTACTGCGGCGAGATCTACAACTTCCGTGCTTTGCGTACGGAGTTGACCGGTCGTGGTCACCGGTTCCGTACCCGCAGCGATACCGAAGTGGTGCTGCGGGCCTACCTGGAGTGGGGCGAGCGCTGCGTCGAGCGCCTCGAGGGCATGTTCGCCTTCGCCGTCTGGGACGCCCGGGCACGCACCCTGTTCCTGGCCCGCGACCGCTTCGGGATCAAACCGCTCCAGTACGCGCGGACGCCCGACGGACTGGTCTTCGGCTCCGAGCCCAAGGCCCTGCTCGCCCACCCCGACGTCCGCCCGGCCGTCGACCTCGACGGTCTGCGGGTGCTGTTCTCGATGGCCCGCGCCCCGGGCGAGAGCGTCTACCGCGACATCCACGACCTGCCGCCAGGTCACACCCTGCGCTACGGCCCGGACGGCCAGGTGTTGCTGCGCCGGTACTGGCAGTTGGAGGCTCGACCGCACGAAGACGATCTCCAGCACACCATCGGGACCGTACGCGAACTCCTCGAGAGCAGCGTCGCCCGCGAGCTGGTCTCGGACGTCCCGTTGAGCGTGATGCTCTCCGGCGGCCTCGACTCCAGCGCGGTGGCCGCGCTCGCGGCCCGTGCGCTCGCGGCCGAGGGCGCGGGCCCGGTCAGTACGACGACCGTCACGTACAGCGGCTACAGCGACAACTTCAAGGCCGATCTGGTGCGCAGCGCCCCCGACTCCCCGTACGCGCGAGCGGTTGCCGAGCACATCGGAGCCGAGCACCGGGAGATCGAACTGACCACCGCCGATCTGACCGACCCCGCGGCGCGCCGCACCGTCCTGCGCGCACAGGACGTCCCCGCCCCCTTCGGGGACATGGACACCTCGACCTACCAGGCGTTCGCGGGCGCGCACCGGTACTCCAAGGTGGCGCTGACCGGGGAGAGCGCCGACGAGATCTTCGGCGGTTACAGCTGGGTGCACATCCCCGACCTGGCCCACGAGGAGCAGTTCCCCTGGGTCGCCTTCGAGCAGTGGCACCCCGGGACCCGCCGAGGTCTCGGGCAGGGGCTGCTCGCACCGGACTTCACCGCACGCCTCGACATGGATGCGTACTACGCGGAGCGCTATGCCGAGGCGATGGCCGGGATACCGCGGCTACCGGGCGAGAGCGACGAGGACCGCCGAGCCCGCGAGATCTGCCATCTCCATCTGACGCACTGGCTGCCGCGACTGCTCGAACGCAACGACCGGCTGAGCATGATCTCGGGCCTCGAGGTGCGCGTGCCCTTCTGCGACCACCGCCTCGTGCAGTACGCGTACAACATCCCCTGGGACCTGAAGACGTACGACGGTCGTGAGAAGAGTCTGCTGCGTGCCGCCGTCGGCGATCTGCTGCCCGAGATGGTGCTCGACCGGCCCAAGGCGCCGTTCCCGGTGAGCCAGGACGCGTCGTACACCAAGGCACTGCACCAGGAGTTCGCCGACGTACTGGCCGATCCCTCCGCACCGGTAAGGCCCCTGATCGATCTGCAGGCGGCCCGAGCCGTCGTCTCGCAGGACGACGGCTCGGGGGTCCAGGACTGGCTGCACCGGATGAACGTGGAAATGCTGCTGCAGATCAACGCCTGGCTGATGGACGTCGGGGACGGTCTGGAGCTCTGAACCGAGGACGGCACCACAGCACGCGATTCAGGCGGCGCTCTGCGGGGCACCTCCCTGAATCGCGTGCCGGCTGCGTGCGGGCTGCGGCATGGCGCGCAGAGCGGTGCGCACCAGAGGAGCCAGGCGGTACTGGAAGAACCGCTCCGTGGTCGGTTCGCTGGCCCTGTCGACGCCGAGCAGGAAGAACTCGACCAGCTCTTCCAGGAGTTCCTCGGTGTCGTCCGCGTCCACACCGAGAATCGCCGCCGCCTGCTCCACCGTCACATCGCCTGTGGTCTCCCGGGCCAGTGCCACCAGGGCGTCCCTGAGCCGGGGTTCGAGCCTGCCGCACCGCCGCACCACATGGTGGAACGGATGCGGCCGCTGGTGCGCCGCGCAGGCGGGTCGGTTGCGGCTGAGCCAGTCGAAGAGCTGATGGATCGACCAGTGCGGCCGCAGCGTGAGCAGTCCCACGGCCTCGAGTGTCGGTCCGGGCAGATTCCCGCACAGATTGAGCATCGCGTAGAGCCCGGGCGGGTCGCCCAGGGTCGGGCCCGGGCCGAGAGCGCTCACGAACAGGTCCAGCGATCCCTCCGGCCCCAGCGGAGCCAGATCCATCCGCGACTTGAACCGGCCGCCGTACAGCCGGCGGTAGCCCGCGACCAGTACGGCCGAACCGGAGTCGGCGGGCAGCAGGTGGGCAACCTGGTCGATGCTCGCCACGTCGTCGATCACCAGGAGTACGCGTCGCCCCGCGGTCCAGGCGTGAAACATGCGGGCGCGGTCGACCTCGTGCGGCGGCAGCTCGGAGCGCCGGTGTCCCACCGCCTCCAAGAGGTTCGCGAGAGCGTCACCGACGGTCAGCTGGCCGGCCGCAGCGCCGAACGACGTGTACAGCCGCCCGTCGGGGAACACCTCGCCGAGACGATGCGCGAGATGGACGGCGAAGGCCGTGGTGCCGGCCCCGGGCGGCCCCGACACGGCGACGCACCGCGGTCCGTCCGCGGTCCTCGGCTCCGACACCATCCGTGCCACGTGCTGCAGTTCGGCCTCCCGGCCCACCAGCGGTACGTCCGCGGGCAGCGCCACCGGGGCCCCCGTGGCGGGCGGGCCGTGCACCACGGTCCGCCCGCCGGGCAGGTCGAGACACCGGTCGCCGGCAAGGACCTGCTGGTGCAGGCGCTGGAGCTCGGAGCACGGTTCGAGACCCAGCTCGCGGGTCAACACCCGACGCATGCGCTGGAAGACCTCGAGTGCCTCCGGCCGCCGGCCCGCACGGTAGAGCGAGAGCATCAGCTTGGCGTGCAGCCCCTCGCGGGTGGGGTTGTCGGCGGCGAGCGCCGTCAACTCGCTGATCAGGCGGTGATGCCGGCCGAGGAGCAGATCGGCGTCGAGCCGCTCCTCCAGGACCTCGTAGCGCTGTTCCTCGAGCCGTAACGTGTCGATCCCGACGATCGGTCCGAGGACGAGATCACTGAGGGCGGGGCCGCGCCAGACGGTCAGAGCCCGCTGCAGCAGATCGGCCGCCTCGGCGACCGAGCCGCCCTCCATGGACGCCCGGCCGCGTTCGGCGAGTTCGGCGAACTCCTGGGAGTCCAGGGAGTTCTGAGGTATCGACAGGCGGTACCCGCCTGGTGTGGTGAGCAGCGCGCGGGCGCCCGCGACGGCGCCGGGGTGGTGCGGATCGCAGAGCCCGGGGAGCTTGCGCAATTGGTAGATGTACGTCTGCAAGGTAGTGGCTGCGCTGGACGGCGGGTGCTCCTCCCACAGTTCTTCGACGAGCTGGTGCAGCGGGACCGTGGTGTTGGCCCTCAAAGCCAGCAGGGCGAGGACTTGTCGGACCTTCGGGGCGGATGGCGTGACGTGCACGCCGTCGTGGACGACTTGCAGGGTTCCGAGTAAACCGATCTGCAGCACTGGCCCTCCCGTTGGCTTGCATCGTTGATACGGCCTGATGCCTTCGTGAGCGTGCGGGCGAATCCTTGACTTCCGCTCGAGCGGTGCTCGACGGCGGGCGTACAGCAAGTGACAGTCCGAGAGTCCCCGTGTCGGTTCCCCCGCGTCACTTCCCCACCGACAGGCGCACGATACACAAGGCATTTATATGCGAGTAGCATACAGTTGCGGAAGGCTCAGACGTGCGGACCAGAGGAGGACCCGATGACCGATGCCGGATCAGGACGTCCGCAGGTGCAGGAGGCCGCTCCGCTCCCCCCGCGCTTCCCTCTGCTGCTCGCCGCGCTGCTCCTGACCAGCGCGATGTCCATGCTCGACCAGTCCATCGTCGCCACCGCGGGGCCTCGCCTGACCGCGGATCTGGGGGCGCTGCATCTGTACAGCTGGACCTTCACGGCGTACATGCTCTCGTTCAGCGTGGCCATGCCGGTCTACGGCAAACTCGGTGACCTCTTCGGCCGTCGCGCCGTCTACCTCACCGCCGTCGTCGTCTTCCTGGCGGGCTCCGCCGCGTGCGGGGCGGCCGAGTCGATGGGGACGCTCATCGCCTTCCGCGCGCTCCAGGGACTGGGCGGCGGCGGACTCCAGGTCAGTGCGTTCTCCGTGCTCGGGGACCTGATGCCGCCGCGCCAACGCGCCAAGTACCAGGGGTGGTTCGCGGGCGTCATGGTCATCGCGAACCTGGCCGGCCCGCTGGTCGGCGGCTTCCTGACGGATCAGCTCGGATGGCGCTGGATCTTCTACGTCAATGTGCCGATCGGCCTGCTCGCCCTGGTGGGCATCTGGTTCCTGCTGCCCCGCACCTCGCGCGGCGCCACCCGCCCGCACATCGACGCCGTCGGCACGGCGCTGCTCACCGGTCTCATCGTCTGCCTGGTCCTGGTCACCGACCTGGCCGGGCGGTACGGCTGGGGCCACGTCTCCGTACCGGCCCTCGGTGCGGGCGCCCTGCTGCTGGCGGCGGTGTGGGTGCGTCAGGAGCGGCGTTCGGCCGAACCGGTCGTCCCGCTCGGGCTGTTCAAGGACCGGACCTTCACCATCTGCGTGGTGGTGGCCTTCGCCGTCAGCTTCGCCTTCTTCGGGTGCGTCAATTTCGTACCGCTGCTCTTCCAGGTGGTCGAGGGCGTCAGTGCCACGCGTACGGGGCTGCTGTTCCTGCCCGCGATGATCGGCATGGCCGTGGCGACGGTGGTGGCGGGGCAAGTGATCGCCAAGACCGGGCGCTACAAGTGGTTCCCGGTGGCCAGCACGGCCCTCGCGGCGGTGGCCGCCGGTGTCATGTCGCTGACCTCGGCGGACACCGGCGCGGCGACGGTCAGCGCACTGCTCGCCCTGATGGGCATCGGCGTCGGACTCTCCTCGCAGGTGACCACGCTCGTCGCGCAGAGCACCGCACCGCGCCGGCACATCGGCGTCAGCACCTCGACGGTCGGACTCGCCCGCAACCTCGGAGTCGCCTTCGGCGCCACGGTGTTCGGCTCCCTGCTCAACGCACGGCTCGCCACCGAGTCCGCACGGCTGCTGCCATCGGACGTCGCCGACCGGGTCGTCGGCGGCTCCCTGGAGTCCGGGCAGATCGACGCCCTCGACCCCGCGACCGCATCGGCCGTCGCCGATGTCTACAGCGGGGCACTGTCCACCGTGTTCGCGTCGGCGGTGCCCGTACTGCTGGTCGGCCTGGTGCTCGCCCTGATGCTGAAGGACGTGAAGCTCGAGGGCGGCGGGCCCGGTGGATCCCGTGGGCCGGGCGGTCCCGGGGCCGACGCCGCCGGGAAGGCCGTGGACAGCGGTGGCCCGGAGCCGCTGGACGGCGGCGGGACACCGCGGTCGTCCTGACCGCCGGGCGGCCCCGGCCCACCCCTGGTGCGCTCCTCGAGTAGCCGTCGAGTCGGCGGTGCCAGCCTCATCCGCATGCAGAGCGACCGCGGGGACCCGGCAGCCCGGCACGACGGACTTCTGACGCAGATCGGCAGGTGGCTGGGCTGGATCCTGCCCTTGCCACTCGATTCCGTGCCCGACTCCGTGCCCGGGCCTGCGCCTGCGCCTGCGCCTGCGCCTGCGCCCAGGATCGTGGGCGTCGGCATCGACGTGGCGGCGATCACCCGGTTCGGTCGCGCCCTGGAACGCCATCCCGGGCTCGCCGACCGGCTGTTCACCCCCGAGGAGCGGGTCCTGCCGTCCGGCGAGCCACGCGGTACAGCGTCCCTGGCCGCCCGGTTCGCGGCCAAGGAGGCCCTGGCGAAGGCGCTCGGCGCGCCCGGCGGGCTGCGCTGGCGCGACGCGGAGATCCGCACGGACACCGGAGGCCGGCCGTTCCTCCGGGTCCGCGGCACCGTGGCCGCCACCGCCGCCCGCCACGGCATCACCTCCTGGCATCTGTCACTCACCCATGACGCCGACCTGGCCTCGGCGGTGGTCGTCGCATCGGCCTGACCGCGGCCCCCGGGCTTCGAGGAGTCCGCAAGCGTCTCTCGAGTGCGCGGTGGCACGGTGCGGAGCAGGGGGCGCCGACGGCCCGGCGCGTCCCGTCGGCGGCGGGCGAAGGGCGGTGCATTCCCCCGTGGCGCGGCCCTTCGCCCGCCGCCTCGCATCGCGCCCGCAGCACCGTGCTATAAACCAGCCCCGTGCCTCGTACCGCGGCAGCGCATTTCCGGGAATTGTCCGGCCGATGTCACTCGTGTGAATGCCTGACACTCGCGCCGATCCCGGAGGTACCCGTCGTAGCTTCCTATAGAGAATTGCCGGGCTCTGCAGGGCTTCTTGACGGTCGGACCCGGGGTATCTAGGTTCGAGCGAACCGACTCGCGAGCTGCTGCTGGAAGGGAGGCGAAGTCGGATGTCGACCATCTCCGACCTGCATCGCCTTGCCCGGCAGGCCGCCTGGGTCCCTGGCCGGGTCGCCCACGGCTGCTGAGCAGCCCTGTCCCGGCGTGCCCGATCCGCGGCCCCGGCGCTCCCCCGTCACCGCCTGCGTCGCAGCCTTGTGTGCTCCTTCACGCCCGGGCTCTCGGACGGCGTCACCGATAGAGAAAGCCCTTGAAATGGCGACTACGATAAACAGTACGACCGCGCACCGAAATGAGGATCTGCCATGGTAGCGGCGCGGATCACGGTCAATGGGAAGGTCACTGAGATTTCCCCGGCCGCTCCCCACACGACGGTCCTGGATTTTCTGCGTGACCGCGGTCTCACCGGGTCCAAGGAGGGCTGCGCCGAGGGCGAGTGCGGTGCCTGCTCGGTCATGGTCGCCCGTCCCGGGGTGAACAAGCCGACGGACTGGGTGCCGGTCAACGCCTGCCTGGTGCCGGTCGCGGCCCTCGACGGCCAGGAGGTCGTCACCTCCGAGGGGCTCGCCACCGAGAACGAGCCGGGTACGCCCGCCACACTGCACCCGGTACAGGAGGAGATGGCGGTCCGCGGCGGCTCCCAGTGCGGCTACTGCACGCCGGGCTTCATCTGCAGCATGGCGGCCGAGTACTACCGCCCGGACCGCTGCGCACACGCGACCGCGGCCCCGTCCTCGAACGGCGCCTCCCCCAACGGCGCGGTGAACGGCTCCTCGGCGAACGGCGCCACCCCCTCCCCGAACGGCGCCGCGCACAGCTCCGAGCCCGACGCCGAGCACGGCCCGAACGGCTTCGACCTGCACTCGCTGAGCGGCAACCTCTGCCGATGTACGGGATACCGCCCGATCCGCGACGCCGCCTTCGCCGTGGGCGCCCCCGAGGAGAGCGACCCGCTCGCCCAGCGCCGCGACCAGGCCCCGCCGGAGCCGGTCGCCACCCGGTACAGCCAGGACGACCGCGAGTTCCTGCGCCCCGCCACCCTCGCCGACACCCTGGGGATCCTGCGCGAGCGGCCCGACGCCGTGGTGGTGGCCGGCTCCACCGACTGGGGCGTGGAGGTCAACATCCGCTCCCGCAGGGCGGATTGCGTCGTCGCCGTCGACCGGCTGCCCGAGCTGCGGGAGCTGCGCGTCGAGGACGACCACATCCAGATCGGTGCGGCCGTGACGCTCACCGAGATCGAGCGGCGCCTCGACGGCACCGTCCCGCTGCTCGCCGAGCTCTTCCCGCAGTTCGCCTCCCGCCTGATCCGCAACAGCGCGACGCTCGGCGGCAATCTCGGCACCGGCTCCCCCATCGGCGACTCCCCGCCGGTCCTGCTCGCGCTCGAGGCCTCCCTGGTACTCGCGGACGCGGACGGTGAGCGCGTGGTGCCGCTCGCCGACTACTTCACCGGGTACCGGCAGAGCGTCCGGCGTCCGGGCGAGCTGATCCGCGCCGTACGGATCCCGCTGCCGCTCGCACCCGTCACCGCCTTCCACAAGATCGCCAAACGGCGCTTCGACGACATCTCCAGCGTCGCGGTCGCCGTGGCGCTCGAGATCGAGGGCGGCATCGTCCAGAAGGCGCGCATCGGCCTCGGCGGCGTGGCCGCGACGCCGATCCGCGCACTCGCCACGGAGGCGGCCCTGGAGGGCAAGGCCTGGGACGAGGAGACCGTGCAGGCCGCGGCGCAGGTGCTGCAGGCCCAGGGCACCCCGATGAACGATCACCGTGCCAGCTCCGAGTACCGGGCCGCGATGCTCGGGCAGAGTCTGCTGAAGGTGTACGCACAGACCCAGGAGGCGGTGTCGTCATGAGCCATCTGTCCGAGCGTCCCGAGAAGCCCGCCGTCGGTGTCTCGCTGCCGCACGAGGCCGCGTACCAGCACGTCACCGGTGGCGCGCTCTACACCGACGACCTGGTCCANCCGCACGAGGCCGCGTACCAGCACGTCACCGGTGGCGCGCTCTACACCGACGACCTGGTCCAGCGCACCAAGGACGTCCTGCACGCCTACCCCGTGCAGTCGGCCACGGCGCACGGCCGGATCACCGCGCTCCGTACCGAGGCCGCGTACGAGGTGCCCGGCGTGGTCCGGGTCCTCACCGGCGCCGATGTGCCCGGCGAGAACGACGCGGGCATGAAGCACGACGAGCCGCTCTTCCCCGACGAGGTCATGTTCCACGGCCATGCGGTCGCCTGGGTGCTCGGCGAGACCCTGGAGGCGGCCCGGCTCGGCGCCGCGGCCGTCGAGGTGGAGATCGAGGAGCTGCCCTCGCTGATCACCCTGCAGGACGCGATCGGCGCCGAGAGCTATCACGGCGCCAAGCCGCTGATGGAGACCGGCGACATCGACGCCGGCTTCGCCGAGTCCGCGCATGTGATCACCGGCGAGTTCCAGTTCGCCGGCCAGGAGCACTTCTATCTGGAGACGCACGCGGCGCTCGCGCAGGTCGACGAGAACGGCCAGGTCTTCATCCAGAGCAGCACCCAGCACCCGTCCGAGACCCAGGAGATCGTCTCGCACGTGCTCGGTGTGCCGTCGCACGAGATCACCGTGCAGTGCCTGCGGATGGGCGGCGGCTTCGGCGGCAAGGAGATGCAGCCGCACGGCTTCGCGGCCGTCGCCGCGCTCGGCGCCAAGCTGACCGGCCGCCCGGTCCGCTTCCGCCTGAACCGCACGCAGGACCTGACGATGTCCGGCAAGCGGCACGGCTTCCACTCCACCTGGAAGATCGGCTTCGACAAGGACGGCCGCATCCAGGCCCTGGACGCCACGCTCACCGCGGACGGCGGCTGGAGCCTCGACCTGTCCGAGCCGGTCCTCGCCCGCGCGCTCTGCCACATCGACAACACGTACTGGATCCCCAACGCCCGCGTCGCCGGCCGGATCGCCCAGACCCACACGGTCTCCAACACCGCCTTCCGCGGCTTCGGCGGGCCCCAGGGCATGCTGGTGATCGAGGACATCCTGGGCCGCTGCGCACCCCAACTGGGCCTGGACCCCATGGAGTTGCGCGAGCGGAACTTCTACCGTCCCGGCCAGGGCCAGACCACGCCGTACGGGCAGCCGGTCACCCAGGCCGAGCGGATCGCCGCGACCTGGGAGCAGGTCAAGGAGAATGGCTCGATCGCCGACCGCAAGCGCGAGATCGCCGCGTTCAACGCCGCGCACCCGCACACCAAGCGGGCCCTCGCGGTCACCGGCATCAAGTTCGGCATCTCCTTCAACCTGACCGCCTTCAACCAGGGCGGCGCCCTCGTCCTGATCTACAAGGACGGCTCGGTCCTGATCAACCACGGCGGCACCGAGATGGGCCAGGGCCTGCACACCAAGATGCTGCAGGTCGCCGCCACCACCCTGGGCATCCCGCTGCACAAGGTGCGGCTCGCCCCGACCCGTACCGACAAGGTGCCCAACACCTCGGCCACGGCGGCCAGTTCGGGTGCGGACCTGAACGGCGGTGCGATCAAGAACGCCTGCGAGCAGCTGCGCGAGCGGCTCCTCCAGGTGGCCGGATCGCAGCTGGGTGCGAACGCCTCGGACGTACGCATCACCGAGGGCGTGGCCCGTGCGCTCGGCCAGGACAAGGAGCTGGCCTGGGACGACCTGGTGCGTACCGCGTACTTCCAGCGGGTGCAGCTGTCGGCGGCCGGCTACTACCGGACCGAGGGGCTGCACTGGGACGCCAAGACTTTCCGAGGCTCCCCCTTCAAGTACTTCGCGAACGGCTCGGCCGCGGCCGAGGTCGAGGTCGACGGCTTCACCGGTGCGTACCGCATCCGGCGCGTGGACATCGTGCACGACGTCGGTGACAGCCTCTCGCCGATGATCGACATCGGGCAGATCGAGGGCGGTTTCGTGCAGGGCGCGGGCTGGCTGACGCTCGAGGACCTGCGCTGGGACACCAGTGACGGTCCGGGGCGCGGACGGCTCCTGACGCAGGCGGCGAGCACGTACAAGCTGCCGAGCTTCTCGGAGATGCCCGAGGAGTTCAACGTCACGCTCCTGGAGAACGCCACCGAGGAAGGCGCCGTCTACGGCTCCAAGGCGGTCGGCGAGCCTCCGCTGATGCTGGCCTTCTCCGTACGGGAGGCGCTGCGGCAGGCCGCGGCGGCGTTCGGGCCGGCCGGGACCGGTGTGGAGCTCGCATCGCCGGCGACGCCGGAGGCGGTGTACTGGGCGGTCGAGTCGGCCCGCAAGGGCGGCTCGCAGCTCGACATCCAGTCGGCCGACGGCAGCAGGGTCACCAGTGGCGCGAGCGCGCTGAGCCATGCCTGACATGACCTGGGTGACCGCGGTCGGGCGGTTGCGGGCGCGCCGGGAGGCCGGCGTGCTCGTGACCGTGGCGACCGTACGGGGCCATGCGCCCCGCCGGGCCGGAGCGAAACTCGTGGTCGGCCCGACCGAGGCGTGGGGGTCGATCGGCGGCGGCAACATCGAGGCCGTCGCGATCGACCGCGCCCGCGAGCTCATCGGCACGCCCGGGCAGGAGCCGGAGCTGATGGAGTTCGCCCTGAACGACAAGGTGACCAACCGGCACGGGGTGCAGTGCTGCGGCGGGGCCGTCACCGTACTGCTCGAACCGCTGCCGGTGGTACCGGCGTTGGCGATCTTCGGCATGGGGCATGTGGGCCTGGAGCTGGCGCGCATCATGGCCCGGCACAATCTCGATCTGCATCTGGTCGACACCCGCCCCGACATGCTCGCCGACGAGCGGCTCGCCGTGCTCTCGGACGCGGCGGCGCAGATCCATGTGCACCATCAGCCGCTGCTGCCCGAGGAGGTCCTCGAGGAGCTTGCACCCGGCACCCATGTCCTGATCATGACCCATGACCACGCCGAGGACGCGGCGCTCGCCGACGCGGCCCTGCGGACGCCCGGACTCGGCTCGATCGGGCTGATCGGCTCGTCCGCGAAGTGGGCGCGGTTCCGGCACCGGCTGGCCACCGAGGGCGGGCACGACGATGCCGCCATCAGCCGGATCAAGACGCCGATCGGGATGCCCGAGATCTCCGGCAAGGAGCCGGCCACCATCGCGGTGAGCGTCGCGGCGGATCTGTTGCAGACCTTCGAGCAGGCGGCGGCCGGTGAGCGGGAACGGCTGCGGGCGGTGCCGGACGCGGGGACCGCGAGCGGGTATCCGCCGGTCGCCGACAGCGCGTGACGATGCCGGTGCGCGCCGGACGACCCGCCTCTGAACGCTCCGGAATTTCGTCCTCCAATTCCCGGTAGGGCCAATTGATGTGACGGTTCCTCAAGAAACGGCTCGCCCGCGCGTCTCCTCCGTCGAGCCGAATTTGTAGAACCCCACGAAAATCCACTCCACCCCCGCTCATGTCTTCATGACATCCGTTCCTGGTTCACTCCCCGCTGCCGGCTGTGTACTTATCGCACAAGTGCCAGCGGTACGGGGGGAGTTGCAGAACTTCCGCCGTTGCAGAGGGAGTTCTCTTGGCCATTCAGCGGAAACACACGATGTACCACTCGACCGTCATCGACGCCGATCCCGACTCCGTATGGGCCGTGGTCCGCGACGCCCTGAAGGTGGTGTCGATCGTGTCCGGCGAGGGCGCGAAGAAGGTGGGCTGGGCCGAGGGTGGCACGGCCGAGAAGGTGCCGGCCCGCTACGACTTCACCCTGGCCTTCAACGACGGCCTGGTCCAGCAGGAGGTCGCCGGGCGGAACGAGGTGGACCGCTCGCAGACCTATCGCGCGGTCGCGCCGGCGACCGGAGTCGACGCCTATCTCGCCACCATCCGGGTCCGGCCGATCACCAACGACCCGGGCCGCAGCTTCTTCGAATGGTCGCGTGAACTGACCATCGCCGAGGACGCCGACACCGAAAGCGTCGAGACCATCATCGCGATGATGGCGAAACAGACCGACCTCATGCGGGACCACTTCGCACAGGAATAGCCGCAGCCGATCCGCAGCCGCACCGTCGCGCCGCTGCACAGCGGTGCCGCACCCCTTAGACAGCGAAGGAAAGTCTGTGCCGACCGAGCAGTTGTCCGTACGCACCCTCGAGATCGCCTGGCCCGATCTGGGAATCACCGTCACCGCCGAACTCGACGGCCGTAACCCCGAATTGGCCGACACGCTGTGGAATTCGCTGCCGTACCGCAGTCTGCAGGGCCATGCCCTGGTGGCGGGCAGCCACCTGTACCACGTGGCGCCGATCCATGAACTCCTGCACACCCACCCGTCCGAGCGGATCGCCGACCGCCGCGAGGCGCCGGACGGGACGGTGTTCCTGTCCGGACTCCAGCATCTGGGCATCAAGTACGGCGAGTTGACCGAGCCGATGCCGGCCGCGCCGATCGGCCGGATCCGCGAGTCGGACCTGCCGGGTCTGCTCGAAGCCGGGCAGGCGATCTGGGACGCGGTCTACTCGACGAAGAAGCAGATCCTGGTCGAGGTCCGGGAGGCCGGCACCTCCGGCGGCCACCGCATCCCCCGGCTCACCGCCACCGACCCCGCGGCGGACCGGCTCCTTCGGGACGTGCACACCGAGACCGAGCGGATCTGGCTCGCCGAACCGGTCGAACTCGCCGATCTGCACCGCGGAACGATCCCCTCCGGCGCCGGCAGCTTCGACACCGTGCTGCCCACGCTGCTCTTCGTCAACGGCGAGACCCGGCCCCTTGGTTACGCCTCCTACGGCGGCCTGGTCCGCGCTGCGGCCGGCGACATGCCGCTGGACTCGCTGCGCCAGATGGCGCGCCTGCTCGTCGGCGTACCGGCCGAGTTCCTCGGCTACTGCGGCCTGGAGAAGCTGTGGGCCTTCACCCAGCGCTTCCTGGACTGCCTCGACCGCCTGGACCGGGACGAATTCCAGGCCCTGGCAAGCCAGTTGGCGCTCTACATCAACTGCCTGGGCGGCTGGAACCTGCATCTGTTCCCGTGGGACGCCGCGGACGAACTGCGTCAGGCGGGCCGCCCCGTATGAGCACTCTGCCCCGACGCACCGACGTCGTCGTCATCGGTGGCGGCGTCATCGGCACCTCCATCGCCTGCCAACTCGCCGAATCCGGCGTCGAAACCGTCCTGTTGGAGCGCGGCGAGCTCGGCTCGGGATCGTCCGGCAGCACCGCGGGCGTCGTCCGCAGCTACTTCCCCGGCAGCCCGCTCACCAGCAGCCTCGCCGTCCGCAGCACGGAGGCGTACCACGCCTTCGCCGAACGCACCGGGACCGATCTCGGCCTCGAACGCGTCGGGTTCCTCGAGCTGTTCACCGACGAGCAGCAGGTGGAGACCTTCCTGGGCGAGCGCGCCGACCAGCATGCCGCGGGCGTGGCCGTCGAGTTGGTGACCGCCGCCCAGGCGGGACGCTTCAACCGGCTGCTCGACGAGCGGACCATCGTCGCCGCGGCCTGGTCGCCCGAGGCGTACGCCTGCGACCCGGCGGCCATCGTGCACGGTTACGCCACGGCCGCCGAGCAGGCCGGCGCCCTGGTGCGTACGCACACACCGGTCACCGGAATCGACCCCGACGGGCAGGTGCACACGCCCGCGGGCACCATCCGCGCCGCCACCGTGGTGTGTGCGGCCGGCCCCTGGGCGGACACGGTCGCCGGGCTTGCGGGCGTACGGCTCCCGGTGTCCTCGTACCCGATCGAGCTGCTGCTGACGGACGCGCCGCCGCGCCATGCGGCGCATGCCGCCGCGCTGCCCATGACGCTGCACCCGTCCAGTCTGCGGATACGCACCTGGGGCGACCGCGTGCTCGTCGGCATGGGCCGCCCCGGACCGGACGAGTCACGGGAGGCCTGGCTCGACCGGGTCTCGCGCCAACTGGGCGCCACTTACCCGGCGTTGGCGGGCCGTCAGCTGGAGCACGCCTTGAGCGGGGACCTCGACGCCAGCCCGGACGGGACCGCGTTCATCGGCCGTGACCCCGCGCTGCCCTTCGTGTACGCGGCGGGATTCTCCGGCCAGGGGCTGTGCCAGGCGCCCGCCGCAGGCGAGATCGTCCGGGACCTGCTGCTCGGCAAGCAGCCCTGGACCGATGCCGCCGCACTGACCACAGAGAGGAAACCGTCATGATCGTCCTGGGCTGCAACGGTTTCACCCGTGTCTCGGACGTCTTCGCCGAGCGCTTCGGCGCGTCCGGCCGGGACAAGCACTACCTGCTCGGCCACGACGCGGGCGCCGCCCTGCTCGTCGACGGCGAACTCGTCGCCGCCGTGGAGGAGGAGCGGCTCAACAGGGAGAAGAAGACCACCGACTTCCCGGTCCGCTCGATCGCCTGGTGCCTGGAGCACGCGGGCATCGAGTTCTCCGACATCGATCTGATCGCCATCCCCTTCGACTTCTCCCCCGAGGTCCTCGACCAGATGCTGTCGGGCATCGCCTCCGCGCCGATGCCGCCGGCCGCGAAGCTGCAACTCCTGGGCGACATCGGCGCGTTGTACACGGACGTGGTCAGCCACGAGGCGATCCTGGCGGACTTCGCCGAGCGCACCGGCTTCACCCCGGACCCGGACAAGGTGGTGTTCGTACCGCACCATCTCGCGCACGCGATGACCGGCTACCACGCGGCGGGCCTGCAGGACAGCGCGTTCCTGATCAGCGACGGGCGTGCCGAGGTGCTCTCCACTATCACCGGGGAGATCCGCGACGGCCGGATCCGGGTGTTCGAGGAGTCCGCCATCGGCGCGGAGTACTCGATGGGGCTGCTGTTCAGCGCCCTCACCCGATTCCTCGGCTTCGTGCCGAACAACGACGAGTACAAGGTCATGGGCCTGTCCGGCTACGCCGATCCGCCGTCCCCGAACCCGCTCCTCGAGCACTTCGTGCAGCTGCACGACGGCGGTACGTACAGCTTCGCGCGGCCGCTCGCCACGGACGACCCGTGGGGTCTCGACCCGCTCTTCGAGGAGTACTTCGGGCCGTTCCGGGACGACTTGGCGTACCGCTCGCGGGTGGCCGCCGCGGCGCAGGAGATGCTGACCGCCGTCACCCGGCACCAGCTGCGCGCCCTGGAGGCCAGGACCGATCTGGACCGGCTGCTGTTCGAGGGCGGGGTGGCGCTCAACTGCCTCAACAACACACCGCTCTTCGAGAGTTCACGGTTCGACAGCATGGAGGTCAGCTTCGGCGCCAGCGACACGGGCGTCACGATCGGCGCCGCGGTGCACGCCTGGCTCAGCCATCCCTCGGCCTCCGGCGCCCCGCGACCGACGCCGCGGGTCACCCCGTATCTCGGACCGGAGTACGGCGACGCCGCGATCGAGCAGGCCCTCGCGGAGTTCGCGGGCCGGGTGCGCTGGACCAGGCTCGACGACGAGGAGGAGCTCGTCGAGCGGGTGGCGGAGCTGCTCACCGGCAAGGTCGTCGTCGGCTGGTACGAGGGACGGCTCGAACACGGGCCACGAGCCCTCGGCCACCGCAGCATCCTGGCGAACCCGGGCTTCCCCGACATCAAGGACGTGATCAACACCCGGGTCAAACACCGGGAGCCCTTCCGGCCGTTCGCCCCGATCGTGCTCGAATCGGATGCCCCGAAGATCTTCGAGATGGGCCGCAAGGACCGGTCGCCGTACATGACGTTCGTGTTCCCGGTGCGGCCGGAGTTCCAGGACGTGATCCCGGGCGCGACCCATGTGGACGGTACGTCGAGGGTGCAGACGCTCACCGAGGAGGACACCCCGCGACTGGCCGCCCTGCTGCGGCGGTTCACCGCGCTCACCGATGTGCCGTGCCTGCTCAACACCTCGTTCAATGTGGCGGGCGAGCCGATCGTCTGCACGCCGGTGGACGCCCTGAGGTGCTTCCTCGGCACGGAGATCGACCACCTGATGCTCGGCAACCATCTCGTGTCGAAGACCTCCGGATGACCGAGGAGCGCCCCGGCGCCGGGCCCCGGGCTGCCACCACGCTGGTCCTGCTCCGGCACGGTGAGACGGCGCTCACGGCGCAGGGGCGGCTGTCGGGCAGCGGTGGCCCGGACCTCGCCCTGTCTTCGGCCGGGCGCCGGCAGGCCGCGGCCGTCGCGGCGGCGCTCGCGGCCCGCGGCACGGTGCAGGACGTGGTGTCCTCGCCGCTCGCCCGGTGCCGCGAGACGGCCGGCGCGGTGGCGCGGCGCCTCGGTCTCGGCGTACGGGTCGACGCGGGTCTGCGCGAGGCGGATTTCGGCGACTGGGAGGGGCTCACCTTCGCCGAGGTGCGCGAGCGCTTCCCGGCCGGGTTCACGGCCTGGCAGGAGTCGCCGCAGGCCGCACCGGGCGGCACGGGCGAGACGCTGGCGTCGGTGTCGCGCCGGGTCGCACGGTCCCGCGACCGGCTCCTGGCGCGGCACCCGGGTCGTACGATCCTGGTCATCTCGCACGTGGCGCCGCTGCGGACGCTGGTCCGGCTCGCGCTCGGCGCACCGCCCGCGGCGCTGTTCCGGATGGAGCTCGCGGCGGCGTCCCTCTCGGTCCTGTCGTACGACGGTCAGGGCCGGGCGTCGGTGCGCTCCCTGAACGACACCTCGCATCTGGGCTGAGCTCCCCGTTCACCGGGGAAGGGCGCGAACACCGGGGAGGCACGCGAAGAGGCCGGGCGTCACGATTGACGCCCGGCCTCTCCGGCGCTGGATGCGGTCCCCCGTACGACCCCCGTACGCGGAGGCCCGGTCCCGGTGTCGAACGCGCTCGGTCAGTAGTCGATGCGGTCCGACTTGGCGAGCCATGCGTCGAACGGGGCCGTACGGTTCGGCAGGTCGATCTGCTCGACGTCCACCGGCCACAGCGACGCGGGCTGCTTCTGGAACAGGTCGTAGAACTTGCGGTCGTCGAAGCCGGCCACCGCGGCGTCGTGCCGGTCCGCGGAGAAGACGACGCGGTCCACGCGCGCCCACAGCGCGGACGACAGACACATCGGACAGGGCTCACAGGACGTGACCAGGACGCAGCCCTCGAGCGAGAAGGTGCCGAGCTTCTGGCAGGCGGCGCGCATCGCGCTGACCTCGGCGTGCGCGGTCGGGTCCAGGTTCGAGGTCACCTGGTTGTTCCCGAGGGCGACGATCTCACCGTCCTTGGCGATCAGGGCGCCGAACGGACCGCCACCGTTCGCCACGCTCGTGGTGGCAAGGTCGATGGCCTCGTTCAGCCAGGCGCGCTCGGCCTCGTGGACACTGGTTTCTTCGGTCTGCGCGGTCACTAGTCACTTCTTTCGGAGTCGGGGGAAGCTCCCTGGCTGCCCGTCCCGCACGAGATGCGGGACGAGTGGCCCCGGACCACTTCGTTCAGCGTATGTGAGGAGTAGACAGCCGACCCGGTGACCTCAGCCAGGGGTGGAAGGCATGAAGACGCCGGGGGGCCAAGTCCCGCTGTTCGTAGACTCGTACGAGTGACGGCAGGTGTCCGTCGCTTCACTTTCGGTGACATCCCTGCGGCGAAATCGCTCGCGCCACCCACTGAGCACATATACGTTTGCTCGCATACTCATTCACCGTGTTGACGGGAAGGCGTACCCGACCATGCAGAAGAACACCCTCAACCCGCGGGGCTTCCGGAGCATTTCGGCCAACATGGGGCTCAAGGACGTCGACGACGACTTCGTGGCCGTCGTCTCCGAAGTACCCGCACGCTCCGCCGCCGTTTTCACCCGCTCCCGCTTCGCCGGTCCGAGCGTCGTCCTCAGCCGCGAGACCGCGGCGCTGCACAGCGCCCGCGGCATGGTCGTCCTCTCCCGCAATGCGAACGTGGCCACCGGGCGCGCCGGCGCCGCGCACGCGGAGGAGGTGCGCGCCACGGTGGCCGCGATCGCCGGCGTACCGCCCGAGGAGCTGATCATCGGCTCCACCGGCGTGATCGGCCGCCCCTACCCGATGGACAGCATCCGGACCGGACTCGCCGCGCTGGCACGGCCGTTCCCGGAGGCGGACTTCCCCGCGGCCGCCGCGGCGATGATGACCACGGACACCCGCCCCAAGCACATCTCGGTCCGGTGCGGGGACGCGGTCGTCACGGGCATCGCCAAGGGCGTCGGCATGATCGAACCGGACATGGCCACCCTGCTGACGTTCTTCTTCACCGACGCCGAACTCCCGGCCGCCGAACTCGACGCCGTGTTCCGGCGCGTGACGGACCGTACCTTCAACGCCCTGAGCATCGACACCGACACCTCGACCAGCGACACCGCCGCCGTGTTCGCCAACGGCCTTGCGGGACCGGTCGATCCGGCCGCCTTCGAGGAGGCACTGTACGCATGCGCCCTGCACCTGGTCCGGGACATCGCCTCGGACGGGGAGGGCGCGAGCAAGCTCATCGAGGTCCAGGTGACAGGAGCCCGCGACGACGCGCAGGCCAAGCGGGTCGGCAAGAGCGTGGTCAACTCCCCGCTGGTGAAGGCCGCCGTGCACGGCGGCGACCCGAACTGGGGCCGGGTGGCGATGGCGATCGGCAAGCTGCACGAGGAGACCGACATCGAACCCGCCCGCGTCCGCATCCTCTTCGGCGAGCTGCCGATGCACCCGGACGAGCCGAGCGACGCCCTGCTCGCCGGGGCCGCCGCGCTCCTCGCCCGGGACGAGGTCGTCATCCGCATCGAACTGGGCATCGCAGAAGGCGAGTTCACCGTGTACGGCTGTGATCTCACCGAGGGCTACGTGAAGATCAACGCGGACTACACCACCTGAGCCGGCCGAACCGACAACTCGCCCGGAGGTTTGAGCGAAGCCTCAAGAACGGCTCAGGAAGTGGACGCAGCGCCCGGTGTGCCCTCGCGAAGTGAGGGTGTACGCAGGACACTTGGGGTCAAAGATCAGTCGAGGGCCGCCCGGAGCGGATCGAGTGGCGGTGTCGGACAGTGACGCGGCTGACGGCAGGCTCCAGGACTCCAAAAGGGGGATGCACATGCGGGACAGCCATCGGGCGGAGGCCGAGGGCCTGTTGGCGCGGGCCGTGGAGGAGGAGGTCAGGCGCTCCGGCGGCCGAACCGACGGGAACGTGCTGCTCAGCCGGGCCCGCGGGTCCCTCGACACGATGGCCGAGACATCGGCGGAGGAGTACGCGGCGTATGTGCGGGCCCTCGACGAGGCGGAGGCGGGCAGCAGGACCTTCGGCCAGCGGTTCGCCGAGCAGGGCACGACTCCCGTACTGGTGACGGCTGTTGCCGCACTCGCGGCGAGCCTCGCCGACCTGTCGTTCGGCACCGGGGCCGGCACCGCGCTCGCCGCGGGCGCGGTCGTCGCGGTCGCCGGCGCCGCCACCACCGTCGGCCGGGTCACCGCCGCGCACTGGCCGGCCGCCCACCGGCAGGCCGGGGCGCTGCATCAGCCCGGCGGCCCCGAGCAGCTGCGCCTGCAGTGGCTGACCGCCCTTGAGGTACGGGGCATCCGCCCGTACCTCGACCAGCAGCGGGTGGTGTCCGCGGCGACCACCACGGGCGCGAAGAAGCCGCCGCCGCTGCGCCGTACGGACAAGAGCGCGGCCGCCCGGCGGCGCACCGTACTGGCAAACTCCTTCGGCCAACTGCCGGAGCCGCTGGGCCCGTTCGCGGGCCGCAGGCAGGACGTGACACAGATCGGGCAGTGGGTGCACGCGGCCCGCGCGGCCATCGAGACCAAGCCGACCGTGGTCGTGCTGCACGGCCCGCCCGGCTCCGGCCGCAGCACCCTCGCGCTGCGGGCCGCGCTCGAGGTGAAGGACCAGTTCCGCGGGGCGTGCGTGGTGGACCTGCGCGGCCACAGCACCACCGACGGCCCGCTGACCACCCGGGACGCGCTCCTTCACCTGCTCAACCGGCTCGGCGCGCCCCGCGAACAGCTCCTGTTCCGCGAACGGGTCTCGCAGGAACAGCAGTTGCGCCGCCTCACCGATCTCTACCACCAGCATCTGACCGGCCTTCCGGTCACCGTCATCCTGGACGACGCCGGCGACGCCGAGCAGGTCCGCACCCTCGTCCCCGACCGCTCCGACAGCCTGGTCCTGGTCACCTCACGGCAGCCCCTCGAGCTGCCCGAGGACCTGTCCGCCTGGGTGCACCAGCTGCCCGTCGGACCGCTCGACGCGGCCGGCGCCGAGGAGCTGCTCCGCGAGTCCGCGCAGGACGCCTCGGAGCCGTACGACGCCGAATCCTCCGATGCCGTACGGGAGTTGTGCGGCGGTCTGCCGCTCGCGCTGCGCATCGCCGGCTCCGCGATCGGCCCGCGCAGCACCCGGGAGCTGGCCGCCGACCTGTCCGCGTACGGCCCCGTCGACCCGGTGGAGCGCGCCCTGTGGCTGCGCTACACCGACCAGCCCGACCCCGCACGGCGCCTCCTTCGCCGCCTCGCGCTGGCCGGCCGGGCCTCGCTCGGCGCGGCCGCCGCGGCGGCGCTCCTGGCGACGGACGAGACCGAGGCGGCCCGGCGGCTCGAGGCGCTCGCGGCCGCGGGCCTGGTGATGCAGGTACGGGGCAGCAGGTACCGGCTGCACGGCCTGGTGCGCTCCTTCGCCCGCGCCCGGCTGCTCGACGAGGAGGAGCCCGGCGAGCGCACGGCAGCCCAGGAGCGCCTGATCGCCAACTACGCGGAGCTCGCCGACTCGGTGATCCGCCTGGTCGACGGCAAGACCTCGACCCGCGCCGACCAGTTCGGCCCGCACGGCTTCACCTCGCTCGACGCGGCGCTGCGCTGGCTCGACGAGGAGTCCAGCTTCATCACGGCGGCGCTGCGGCACGCGGAGGGCGTCGACCAGCAGGCCGTACTGAATCTGCTCGGCGCCCTGTGCGACTACTGCCTGCTGCGCGGCGACCTGTACCGGCTCGGCGAGATCTCCGAGCTCACCCAGGCCGTGGACCAGGGTCTGCTCGGCCGGTCCGTGCAGTGGCGCACCGGCATCGCGGCCCGTCAGCTGGGCGAGCTCGACCGCGCGCGCAGCACCCTGTCGTCGGTGGTCGACCTGTACTTCGAGGCGCACCACGAGGCCGGCGCCGCGCGGGCGCTCTGCTCGCTCGGCATCACCCTGCACCACCAGGGCCAGCTCACCGAGGCCGCGGCGAAGCTGCGCGAGGCCCTGGACCTGCAGGCCTCGGAGGCGCTGGCCGGCGACCGGGCCTGGACCCAGCACGCGCTCGCGGCCGTCGAGCGGGACAGGGCGCATGTCGCCGAGGCGCTCGACCTGCTGAACTCGGCGCTCACCCTGCACCGCGCGAGCGAGTCCGTGCACGGCCAGGCCTGGGCCCACTTCCAACTCGGCCAGCTGCGCCTGCGGATGGACGACGTACCGCGCGCGGAGACCGAGCTGCGCGAGGCCCTCGACCTGTACGGCCGCACCCGGGACGCCCGCGGCGAGGCCTGGGCCCTCACCCAGCTGGCACGGGCCCGACTGGTGGCCGGCGACCCCTCGGCCGCGGTGGACGGTCTGCGCCAGGCGGTCTCCCGGCACCGCGACAACGAGGACGCGCGTGGCGAGGCCTGGTCGCTCTACTACCTGGGCCAGGCCCTGGAGGAGACCGGCAGTCTCGACCAGGCGGTCCGCGATCTGGAGCGCGCCCGGACGATGTTCTCCCGGATGCGGGACGTGTACGGACTCGCCTGCGCGCGCCATCACTCGGGTCGGGTCACCCGGGACCAGAACGCGGCCCGCACCGGCTCGCTGCGCAACTCCGGCTTCGCCCGGCAGCTCCTCGCGGACGCCCGCGCCGACTTCCAGCGGATCAAGGTCGTCCACGGCGAGGCCTGGACCTGCCTGGAGCTCGCGGTGGTCGACGCGGGCAACGCCCGCAGCCAGCAGGCCCTCGGCCTCTGCGACGACGCGGCCGGCCTCTTCGCCTCGTACGGGGACCGGCGCGGCGAGGACTGGGCGCGCTTCCTGCGCTGCACCCTGCTGCCGTACGCCTCGCCCGGCGGCTCCGAGGTGGGCACGGCGGTCGCCCAGGAGGAGCTGTCCCAGCTGCGCAGGTCGATCCACCCGACCCGGGACGCCAAGCTCGGCGACTACCTGGACACGTACGCCCTGATGCTGGACCGCGGCATCGACCTGGAGGCCGGCTGGCAGGCCTGGCGCCTCGGCATGGTCCCGGGCCGGCACGCACGGGAGGTCATGGGAGTGCCGGTCGGCGCGGAGCGCTGACTCCCGCGGGACGCACGAGCGCCCCCACGAGGTCGACCCGTGGGGGCGGAGGGGCCTACCGGCCCCTAGGAGGCGTCGCCCCCGCTGCGCACGGGCTTCGCGTCCTCCGGCTCCTCCTCGAAGTCGACCCGGGCCATGTGCCGGTTCATCGACTTCATCAGGAACCAGACGCCGACAGCCAGGGCCGCGAAGACGACGAAGCCGAGGACACCCGGGGTGACCTTGTCCTTGTCGAGCTCCTCGGCCAGCGGGAGCAACTGCGTCAGTGCCAGATTCGCGTTCACACTAGGCATTGTCCCGGATGCCCTCGAAGAGGTCGCTCTCGGGGAGGGAAGTGTCCACGAGCGACTTCGCCAGCTCGTACTCCTCGGTCGGCCAGACCTCCTTCTGGATCTCCATCGGGATGCGGAACCAGCCGCCGTCCGGATCGATCTGCGTGGCGTGCGCGATCAGCGCCTTGTCGCGGATCTCGAAGAACTCCGCGCACGGCACGAAGGTGGTCAGGGTGCGCTCGGCGCGCTCGAACTCGTCCCAGCGCTTCAGCCAGTCCCCGTACGGCGACTCCATGCCGCGGGAGAGCAGCGCCTCGTGCAGGGCGACCGTGCGCGGGCGGTTGAAGCCCTGGTTGAAGTAGATCTTCTGCGGCTGGAAGGCCGGGCCGAATTCGGCCTCGGGGTACTTCGCGGTGTCGGCCGCTCCGTCGAAGGCCACCATCGAGATCTTGTGGGTCATGATGTGGTCCGGGTGCGGATATCCGCCGTTCTCGTCGTACGTCGTGACGACCTGCGGGCGGAACGAACGGATCAGGCGGACCAGCCGGCCGGCCGCCTCGTCGACGTCCTGGAGGGCGAAGCAGCCCTCCGGCAGGGGCGGCAGCGGGTCGCCCTCGGGCAGCCCCGAGTCCACGTACCCGAGCCATTCCTGGCGTACGCCGAGGATCTCGCGCGCCTCGTCCATCTCCTTGGCGCGGACCTCGTGGATGTGCTCCTCGATGTAGGTGTCGCCCTGGAGCTTGGGATTGAGGATGGAACCGCGCTCCCCGCCCGTGCAGGTGGCGACGAGGACGTCCACCCCCTCGGACACGTACTTGGCCATGGTGGCCGCGCCCTTGCTCGACTCGTCGTCGGGGTGGGCGTGCACGGCCATCAGTCGCAGCTGCTCAGTCAAGACTCGATCCTCGTGATTCGGCGCCCTCGTGGTTTCGGCGCGTTGGGCGGCTTCTATAGTGACCGAATCGGGGGGCGAATAATTCCGGGACCCCGTTCCCGGACTCCCCCTGAGGCGCCAGGCCCCGAGAGGACGATCATGAGCACGGTCCGCGACCAGCGCGAACAGCTCCCCGAAGGCCGTTACGGCCGCTCCGGCCACGCCGGCAGTTCCGAGGACGCCCGCGCCGACCGGAAGCTGAAGATCGTCGGATCCGTGCTCGCGGTGGTGATGCTCGGCGTGATCGCCTGGATCGGCGTCGACTACATCGGCGGCAAGAACGCCTTCAACGGCGAGATGATCAAGTCCAAGGTGGTCTCGGACGACTCCGTCGCGGTCCACCTGGAGATCCACAAGGACCCCGGCACGAGCGGCGTCTGCACGGTGCGCGCACTCGCCGAGAACGGCGCGGAGGTCGGCCGCAAGAACGTCACGTTCGCCCAGCGGGTGGACCGTGTCGACGAGGTCGTCACCGTACGCACGACCTCGCGGGCGACGGCCGCGGAACTCATCTCGTGTGACGCTGAGTGATCGGACTTCACTGCGTCCTCCCCCTTCCCCGCCGGAATTGTTAGGCTCGTGGTTTCGCCCACCCAGGAGGGAACACACTTCTGGGTAGGGCGTTGCTTTGTATTCCCAGTACGGACGAGGAGCACCTGTGACCCAGACCAGCGACAACGTCACCTGGCTGACCCAGGAGGCGTACGACCAGCTCAAGGCCGAGCTGGAGTATCTGTCTGGTCCCGCGCGCGGCGAGATCTCTGCGAAGATCGCCGCGGCCCGCGAGGAGGGCGACCTGCGGGAGAACGGCGGGTATCACGCGGCCAAGGAGGAGCAGGGCAAGCAGGAGCTCCGGGTGCGCCAGCTCACCCAGCTCCTCGAGCACGCGAAGGTCGGCGAGGCCCCGCCGGACGACGGCGTCGTCGAGCCGGGCATGGTCGTCACGATCGCCTTCGACGGTGACGAGGACGACACCATCACCTTCCTGCTCGCCTCCCGCGAGTACGCCTCGACGGAGATCGACACCTACTCGCCGCAGTCCCCGCTCGGCGGCGGCGTGAACGGCAAGAAGGTCGGCGAGCAGGCGGAGTACGAGCTGCCGAACGGCAAGATGGCCAAGGTCAAGATCCTCGGCGCGAAGCCGTACGCGGCGTGAGCGTCCGCCGTCCCCGGGGCACGGGGACGGCGGCAGGAGGGCCGGAGCGCGATGCGCGTTCCGGCCCTCGTGCATGTGCGTGGCCCGATCCGACACGGGGCCAACTCGCCTCGTCCGGTGGGCCGTTGGCCCGATCTTGAGATCACGGACATGGAATGATGTCCCGCACTTCTCAGGAGGGGGACGGGACCCGTGTGGGAGCCGCTGCGCGAGAACGCACCACGCCGGATCGGGCCGTACGACGTACTGGCGCGGCTCGGCGCAGGAGGGATGGGCGAGGTCTTCCTCGCACGGGGGCAGGCAGTGGCGGACCCGGCGGACCGGCCGACGCTCGGCCTCGGTGCCGGCGGCTCCACCGCTGCTTCCGCCGGCCACGCCGGTCTCGTGGCCGTGAAGGTCGTACGGCGGGATCTGGCGCGCGAGGCCGGGTTCCGGGCCCGGTTCCGGCGGGAGATCAAGGTCGCGGGCGCCGTGCGCGGCCCGTACGCCGCGGCCGTCGCGGACGCCGACCCGGACGCCGAGACGCCCTGGCTGGCCACCGCCTTCGTCGCCGGGCCGACGCTCGCGGCCGCGGTACGCGGTGACGGACCACTGCCCGAGCCCGCGGTGCGCGGCCTCGGGGCGCGACTCGCCCTGGCACTCGACGATCTGCACGGCAGCGGCGTACTGCACCGCGACCTCAAGCCCGGGAACGTCCTGCTCGACCTGGACGGCCCGCGGCTCATCGACTTCGGCATCGCCCGCGCGACCGGCGCGACCACCATGACGGCCACCGGGCTGCTGCTCGGCACGCCCGGATTCATGTCGCCCGAGCATCTGGCGGGCGGGCGCGCGGTGACCGGGGCGTCGGACGTGTTCTGTCTGGGCTCGCTGCTCTGTTACGCGGCGAGCGGCGAGGACCCGTTCGGGGACGGTCCCGTACCGGCCGTACTGCACCGGGTCGCCGAGGCGCGGACCGATCTCTCCGCCGTGCCGGAGGCGCTGCGGCCGGTGCTCGCCGACTGTCTGCGGGTCGACCCGGCCGAACGGCCCACGCCCTCGGAGGTGGCCGAACGGCTCGGCGGGGACGAGGAGTTGGCCTGGCCGGACGGCGTACGGGAACGGGTCGTGACGATACGGCGGGAGGCCGATCAGCTGGTGGCGGCGGGGACGGCGCTGCTGGCGGAACCCGAGCCGGGACCGGGACCGGGACCGGAGTCGGTGCCGACTCCGGGGCCCGCGAGGCCCGCCGGGCCGCCCACCGTCGGTGCATCGGCCGCGCCGCCATTGCACCACCTCCCCACGATGGGCCCCGCCCCGGCTGCTCCCCCGGGTCCCCCGCGGGCGGGCGGACGCCGGGCCCGCACCGTGATCGCCGTATGTCTGGCCGCCGCGCTGGTCGGCGGCGGCGCGGGGCTCGGGCTGCACTGGTGGCAGTCCCGGGACGACGTGACCGGTCCCGGCCGCGGCGCCGATGCCCGGCCCGGCGCCGAGGGCACGGCGAAGGTCCTCGGCGTGGACGACCGCGGGCGGGCGAACGGCGCGGGCGAGGTCCCGCAGGACGAGAAGCAGCGGCCGGCGGGCTGGAAGCCCTGGCGTGGCGATCTGTCGGGACCGTCGGTCGGCTGCTCCGCGGGTCCGACCGTGCTCGCCTGCCGTACGAACGAGGGACGCGTCGACGTACTGGACACGGCGTCCGGCAAGCGGCTCTGGCAGGCCGATCTGGTCAAGGACGACCGGGACAGGAAGACCTTCATCGGGCCCTCCGGCGCCGTCTTCATCCCCGGCGGCACCACGCAGCCCACCGTGCACGGCGATCTGGTCGCCTTCGTCTCCGACGGCACCCTGCAGGTGCGCGACGCCCGCAGCGGCGCCGTCCGCTGGCAGAAGAAGGCGAGCGGCGCCGCCGACACCGCGACCCGGCCGCTGGTCGGGGACGGCGCCGTGTTCGTGACGACCAGCAGCATCGAGAACCCGGCCGTCACCGCCTTCGCCCTGAAGGACGGCACCGAGCGCTGGAGCCGGCGGCTCACCAACCGGTCGCTCAGCAGGGCCGAGACCCGCAACTTCGAGCCGGTCACCCTCGCCGGCGGCATCGTCTACGCGGTCAGCGACGCCGGAATCGTCGGATACGACGCGGAGTCCGGCGAGCAGTCCGGCCAGGTCGAGTCGGGAGCGAAGACCTGCGGCGAACTGATGGTGCACGGCCGCTCCGCGTACTGCGCGCCGTACGACCCCACCGGGAAGGCGGGACTCGACCTGCACCGGATGGACGCCCGCACCCTCGCCTCGACCGGGCGCCCGAAGATCCCCTCGAAGGTGGCGAAGTCCGGCGCGTATCCGACCGCGGTGGGCGAGCACGCACTCGTCGCCTTCGACCCGGGCGCCGCCCCGTACGCGGACTGGGGCGACGACGACGGGCCCGCCACGCTCAGCGTCCTCGACCCGCGCACCGGCGCCGAGCTCGGGCAGCGCCCGCTGCCGCCACCGGGCGACGACACGTCCCTGCAGGCCCTGTCCAATCCGCTGATCGCCGGGGGCTCGGTGGTGTACGCCGACCACTCCGCGCTGTACACCGTCCCGCTCGGCAAGGACGGCACCCCCGGCAAGGTCCGCAGGATCCCGGTGAAGGGCGCGCCCGGCCCCCGCGCCAAGGACGGCTACGACCGCACCGGCGGCTACGAGTTCGCCAAGGAGGTCCGCCCACCGCAGGTGCTCCCCATCGGCGGCGTCGCACACCTCGTGTACGACACGGGCGACGTCGTGTCCGTGGAGTTGCCGGCCGCCGACTGACCGCCGGCGCCCGGCCGCCGGGTATCGGGAACGGACCACCGCACCACCGGAAGCCACCATCCCACCGGAAGAGGGAGCCCCACCCGTGCTCGAACCCCTGCCCGCAGGAGCCCCGCCGCGCCACGTCGGCCCGTACCGGCTGCTCGGACGCCTCGGCAGCGGCGGCATGGGCGAGGTCCATCTCGCCTGCAGGACCGAGGAGTCGACCCGACGCCCGGGCGTCGATGTGGACCTCGGGCGGCTGGTGGCGGTGAAGACCGTACGCGAGGACCTGCAGGTCGACGAGGCGTTCCGCGCCAGGTTCCGGCGGGAGATCGACGCGGCGCGGGCGGTGCGCAGCCCGCACGCCGCGGGACTCCTCGACGGCGACTCCGGGGCCCGACTCCCCTGGCTGGCCACCGAGTTCGTGCCCGGCCCGTCGCTCGCCGAGGCCGTGGACCGTAGCGGTCCGCTGTCCGTCGGTGCGGTCCGGGCGCTCGGCGCCGCGCTCGCCCGCGCCCTGCAGGCGGTGCACGCGGCGCAGGTCCTGCACCGCGACCTCAAGCCCGCGAACGTGCTGCTCGCCGGCACCGGACCCAAGCTGATCGACTTCGGTATCGCGCAGGCCTTCGACGCCACCGCCCTCACCTCCACCGGACTGATCGTCGGCACGCCGGGGTTCATGGCACCCGAGCATCTGGAGGGCAGCCGCGCCGTGGTGCCCGCCACGGACGTGTTCTGCCTGGGCGCGCTGCTCGCGTTCGCGGCCACGGGGCGCGGGCCGTTCGACCACGCCGACGGCGAGATGGGCGCCGTGATCTACCGGATCAGCCGGGCCGACGCCGACCTCACCGCCGTACCCGGGGAGCTGCGGGACCCGATCGCGGCCTGCCTGCGGCTCGACCCGGCCGAACGGCCCACGCCCGAGGCCCTGTTGACGCTGCTCGGCGGGGACGCGCCGGATCCGTTCCCCTGGCCCGGCGAGGTGCTGTCGCTGCTCGCCCGACATGCCGAGGCGGCGCGGACCTGCGCGCGGGCCGCGACGGGGGCGGGCGCGGTCGCGGAGCTGCCCACGTTCGGCCCCGCCGTGCCGTACTCGCCGACCGCGGCGGTCGACCGCCCGCCCGCCGCACCGCC
>NZ_QUAK01000091.1 GCF_003429565.1 Streptomyces triticagri | reverse complement strand
CGCCGAACGCGCCGGCTGCCGCGGTCCCGCCCGCCTCCTGCCGCGCCCGCCCGGCCCGTTCGGCCCGCCTGGCCCGTTCCGTCGCTTCCGCGGCCCGCTCGAGCATCCGGCGCAGCGCCTCGCCCTGCGCGAGTACGGCCAGCGCGGCGGCGTAGGGATCGCCGGAGGTCTCACGGTGCAGTGCGGCGAACTCCCGGCTGTCCGCGAGCGAGGCGACGACCTGGTGATTGACCCGGCGTGCGGGGTGCATCGCGGCCCGTTCACGCATCTGCGGGGCGACCTTGTACGCGAGCAGGAACACATCGGCGAGCAGGTCGTCGGTGTGGTCGTGGCGCCTGTTGAGGCTCCTGGCGAGCCCGTCCAGCTCCGGTGCCTCGGCACGGATCTCGTGCCAGGCCATCAGGTCGAACCGGTCGGCGATCACCGCCGCCCTGGCACCCGGCGCTTCCCCGCCGTTCACAACCGTTCCTGCACGATGCTCGCGTCCAGGCCGAGCGCCTCGGTCAACACCCGTGCGTGCACGGCACGTTGACGGAGCATCACGCGCTCGGCCGTGCCGCCGGCGCCGCCGCCCCGCCCCGCTGTCCCGGAGTCGCTCTGCAGCTTCTCGAGGCGTTTGCCGGCCTTGTTGAGTTTGGTCAGCGCCTCGCGGATCGCCCAGTCGCTCAGCGCCTCCCGGGACTGGCCGGCCTTCGCCTCCAGGTCGGCCTCCAACTCGTCGATGGCATCGGCGAGATCGAGCGCCTCACGGGCATCGGGATCCACCAGCTGCAGCACCTCCCGCTGCACCGTGGGGCGCTGGGCGGGGGAGTCCCACAGGACGTGGGCGAGCACCGATAGATCGCTCGACTCCACCGCATCGCGCCCGTCCAGGAACGCGCTCGCCTGCAGCAGCCGTACCGACTGCCGCCAGCGCCGGTCCGAGGCGACCAGCTCCTGCCGCCGCAGGGCGGCCCGCAGCGTGCACAGTGCGTCCACGACCGCGTCCGGCACGGTCACGGCCGGTACGGCTTCACCGACCGCGTGCTGCAGCTCATCGAGCCGCACCGTGGTCCTGGCCGGCTCGGCCCCCGCGTCCGCAGCCGACCGCAGCAGGCCCGCGAAGTTCGACGGGTCGGCGAGATAGCCGACCTCGAGGCGGACCAGGAGACGGTCGTAGATCGCGGCACTGTCGTCCCCCGACGGCAGCTCGTTGGACGCGGTGATGGCACTGATCAGCGGGCAGCGGATCGGCTCGCCGCCGTTCTCCGGGTGGTACAGGCGCTCGTTGAGCAGGCCGAGCGTCTCGTTCAGGGCGGCCGTGGAGCACTTGAAGATCTCGTCGATGAACGCGATGTGCGCCGTCGTCGCGCGCCCCTCGAACACCTGCCGGTACTCGCCGCGGCTCAGCGCCGCCACATCGATCGGACCGAACATCCGGGTCGGCGCGGTGAACTTGCTGAGCAGGATCTCCCAGTGGTTCGCGCCCTCGATCCGGCCGGTCAGCTCGCGCGCCAGCTCCGATTTGGCGGTCCCGGGAGGGCCGATGATCAGCGAGTGCTGACCGGCCAGCATCGTCACGGTCAGCGTCCGGATGACGTCGTCCCGCTCGTAGAACAGGTCCGACAGTTCCTCGGTGACCGCTCGCAGCCGCTGCGCCGTCCGCCGCACGTCCATCGCGATTCCTCCCCTCGGCCGGCCTGCCCGGCAATCTACGCTCCGGCGCCGGGCGCGACCGCCCGCACCCCTGGGACGTGACCACCGCAAACCCGGTGGCGTGCCCCGGCAGCCACCCACAAGTATGGGCGGCATGACTGAGCATCCCGAACGATGGACCCGTTCGACGATCTACCCCGACATGTGGGTGGACCCGGAGGACGATCCTCGCGAGACGGAGGGCGACGGCCCCGAGGGGGAACTCGCCACGCTCGAGGACTTCCTCACGGGCTACCGCAAGACGCTGCGGATGAAGTGCGAGGGACTCGACCCCGAGCAGCTGGCCCGCCGTTCGGTCCCGCCGTCGAGCCTCTCGCTGCTCGGACTGATCCGGCACCTCGCCGAGGTGGAGCGCGACTGGCGCAACTGGATCACGGTCGGCGAACCGGAGCCGAGGGTCTACGGGGTGCGCGGTGCGGACTTCGACGGCGCCCTCGGCGACCGGGCGGTGGTCGAGGCCTCGTACGCCGACCTCGAGCGAGAACAGGCCGCGACGGACGCCGAACTGGCCCGGCACTCGGACCTCGGTGCCCGCATCGGCCGCGAGGAGATCGCGGTCCGTGAACTGATGGTGCACCGCATCGAGGAGTACGCCCGCCACTGCGGCCACGCCGACCTGCTCCGCGAATGCGTCGACGGCCGCGTCGGCCAGTGACGGACCCGGCCGGAGCTCCGGTCGGACGACGATCAGACGACGATCAGGGCGTACGCGAGAAAGAAGGCCGCGACGCAGAACGCGAGCAGCAGGATCAGCGTGAGCGGAGCCTTGGCCCAGCCCTTCGTCGGATTGTGGGTCTCCTCGGGTCCCGCGCCCGACAGGCTGCTCTCGCCCGGCGGCGTCTCCTGCGGAGGCACGCCACCCGGCTCGGCGCCCCGGGGCCGTGCTTGATCGGGGTGCGGTTCGTGAGTGTTCATGTCCGGCGGGTTCCCCTCTGCGGAGCTCCCAAGCGGCGTCGTACCGCCGGCGACCGGACCGTCGAAAGCGGTGCGGCGGACGGGCCGCATGGCCGCGCCGGCTCAGGCGAGCGGGCCGGCGCCGGGGCTTGCGGCGATCAGGACGATCGCCAGGACCGTGTCCACGATGCCGAGCACGATGGCGACGACCGCGGCGACCGGCCGTCCGCGCCCACCCGCGCGTGCGGCGCGCCGTGCGGTGCCGAGTCCCGCCCCGCGTCCGCCCGCCGCCGAATAGCCGAAGAGCACGGCGAGCGGGCCGAACACGATCGGCAGGACGAAGAGCCCGACCGCACCGAAGACCGCTCCCGCGATCCCCAGCGCGCCGCGGTCCGACGCCCGGCGTGGGCCCGGCGGGCCGGTCGGGGTGCGACGGCGTGCTGCCCGGGTGAGGCGTGACATGACTGGACTCCCTCCCGCACTCACTCGTAGTAGGGGCGGTCCCGGTACCGGTGTTCCTGCTCGACGACCGGGGCCGCGGGCGGCGGAGCCTGCATCCTGCGGCGCTTGAAGATGCTCACGTACGCGCAGACGCCGATCAGGCCCACGGCCATCATGATCAGGCCCACGATGTCGAGGTCGACTCCCTCGATCTGCCAGTCCACCGCCAGCGCCAGGATCGCGCCGACGGCGAGCATGACGAGGCTGGCGCCCATTCCCATGAGATGCCTCCCAACGGGTCCGGAATGCTTGCCGGTTGCGGACCCGTGGCGAGTACCCGGAGCACCAGGTCCCATGCGCGGGAGGCGCGCGCCCGGCGTCCCGGGAGGCGGGGACAGGCGCGGCCGGTCAGTCCGTACGGTAGACGTCCAGACGGCCGCACATGCCGAACTTGCCGCGTGCGGCGGGCAGTTCGCTGTGCACCACGGCGTCGGCGAGATGCCCCGCATCCCCCGCGGCCAGCCGGTCCAGCTGCTCCGCGGTGGCGGCGGTCGCGGCCGCCGCGCCCGCCTCCCACCGCTTGCGCCAGGAGTCCACCCGGTGGCGTACGAGACGGGCGGCGGCCCGGTGGAAGGCCGGCAGCTCCTCCGGGTGGTCGCGCAGCCGCAGGTACCCTTCGACGGCGAGGTCCCGGCGGGCCCGCGCCGCGCGTTCCTGATCGGCCTCCGGCGCGCCGGTCGGCAGCGCCGTCGCCGCGGCGTACGTGTCCGGGTCGGTCAGATACTCGGGCGGCAGGGTGAGTACGGCGTCCCCGGCCTCCGGCAGGCCGCTGTTCTGCATCAGGACGACGATGCGCAGCGCGCCGTCCTCGTTGACCAGCCGGTGGACGGTGCCGGGCGTGAACCAGGCGACGGTGCCGGGGGAGAGCGTGGTCCGCTCGTATCCCGATGCGGTCAGCGTCTGCACGGCGCCCTGCCCGCCCGTCACGACATAGCCCTCGCTGCAGCTGAGATGGAGATGCGGGGTGCCTCCGCACACGCCGTCGGCGGCCGGCCAGTCGTACACCGACAGGTGGGACACGGCCACTCCGCCGGGGAGCCCGTCGAATCCGTGCGCCGTCGCAGCCACTGCATCTCCAACTCGCCGTCGGGTGAGGGGTGTTGTGCCGATATGGGGTCCGTGTCGTTGCGCGTCCTGGCGGGCAAGCGCTTTCTATGTCGCTGAGCCGAACTTAGGTGCGCCGCGTGCGCAGGTCAACACGTGGTGGCAGCGGCAACCGGTCGAGAATGGCGGCCGGCTCGGCCGGTGCCAGCAGGAAGCCGACATGGCTCCTGGCCAAGGTGTGCACGTCGTACGGGTTGTCGGGGGTCAGGGCGTCGGCCTCGGCGATCAGCCGGTCCTGCATGGCGACGGGCAGCGACCGGTCCTCGGTGAGCCGGATGTAGGTGCGCGGCACCGTGCCCCAGGTGTCCGCGTGCGCGCGGGCGTCGGAGGTCAGCACCGCCATGGACTCCTCCGGTTGCAGGATGTTCAGGAAGGCCATGAACTGCGCGTCGGTGCCCTCCGCCATCATCGCCGCCTTCGCCGCGGCCAGCAGATCCGGGTCGGCCGTACGGTAGTTGGCGCGTCCGGCACCGAGGGCGGCCGGATCGCCGACGTTCAGTGCGGCCAGCGGTGCGAGCAGGCTGTCGGCGAATTCCGGTTCCGGCATGTAGGCGACGGGGTTGGGGCGTTCCACGCAGGACCAGGCGGAGATGTAGACGAGCCGGTCCACGAGCTCCGGCACGGCGTTGGCCACCCCGGTGACGGTCAGTCCGCCGAGGCTGGCACCGACCAGGACCACGGGGCCGTGCTCGGCGAGCCGGCGCACCACGCCGACGACATGGTCCACGTTGTCCTGCAGGGTGACCCCCGCGAGCGCCGAGGGCTCCACCGCCCAGGCCTCGAGGTCCTGCGGCGCCTGGTAGTGCGGCGAGTACTGCGCGTCGAAGCCGTGCCCCGGCAGGTCGACGGCGTAGCTGCGGCGGCCGAGCAGGGCGAGTTCGCGCTGCACCGGGGCCCACATGAACGAGCTGGAACAGGAGCCGTGCACCAGCACGAATGTGGGTTCCTGCGAGCGGGGGCGGTCGTTCTGTGCGTCCGACATGGCTTGGCTCCCGGTGGGGTCGGCGGTTTCGCAGTACGCGGCCAGCTGGGCGAGCGAGGAGGCGATGCCCGCCTCGTGGGTGGCCTGGTCGATCCCGGGCGGCACACCCGTCGCCGCGACCGCCACCTCGGTCCCGCCCTCGGTGCGGGTCAGCTGCCAGACCATCGTCATGGTGCCTGCGTACGCGGGGTCGTCCGACTCGAACTCCGCCTGCTGTACGACCCGTTCGCCGGGCGTGAGCTCCGCGAGACGGATCTCCACGACGTCCGTGGCGTCGGAGGTCTTGCCCGGGCCGCCGGTGGGGTCCGGATAGGTGAGCACCATCCGGAAGCCGCCACCCGGCCGAGGGTCCCAGCGTTCGATGCACCCCCGCATGCCGTCGGGCGGCAGCCATGCCTCCAGGGCTTCG
Source organism: Streptomyces triticagri (assembly GCF_003429565.1). Classification (GTDB taxonomy): domain Bacteria; phylum Actinomycetota; class Actinomycetes; order Streptomycetales; family Streptomycetaceae; genus Streptomyces; species Streptomyces triticagri. The sequence goes on along the minus strand of NZ_QUAK01000091.1, from coordinate 40,709 downwards.
CGGTCGACGAGCGCGGCATACACGGCCGACGGGGGTGCGGCAACCACCTTGGCAGCGCGGTCGGTTCTGGTCATGAGGCGATCGTATGCGGGTGATCGGCAAGGCCGGCGGCGGCCTTGACAGTCCCGAGAACGCGATGCGCAATATATTGCATGCCGGTTCCGGGTCGTCGAGGCCTCGTGTCCAGGTCGCTCCTCAGGGAGGAGGCGTACCGGGCGATCCGCGACGCCATCGTCGAAGGCGCACTCGCACCGGGGGAGCGGCTCAACGACGCCGAATTGGTCGAGTGGTTGGGCGTCAGCCGCACCCCCGTCCGGGAGGCCCTCGGGCGCCTGGAGCACAACGGCCTCGTACGGACCAAGCCCGGGCGCTACACGATCGTCAGCCCACTCGACAGCCGGGCCGAGCGGGCCGCGCAGTCCGTCACGGCCGCCATGCACCAACTGGCCGTCCGCGAGGCGCTCTTCGACCTCACGGCGGTCGAACTCGACGCCATGCGGACGGCCAACGCACGGTTCGCGCACGCCCTCGCCGAGGAGGACGTCGACGCCGCGCTCGCCGCCGACGACGCCTTCCACGACGTGGCGGTGACCGCCAGTGCGAATCCGGCCGTGCGGTCCGTCCTCGACCAGTTCACCCCGGTGCTGCGCCGAGTGGAGCGCCTGCGGTTCGGTTCGCTCGGCGGCCGTGAGTCGGTCGCCCAGCACGAGCGGATCATCGCGCTGTGCGAGGCGGGCGACGTGGACGGGGCGGCGGCCGCCGTCCACGCCAACTGGCAGACGCTCGCGCCGTTGCTCGATGCCGCGCCTCCCGCCGGGGAGCCGCCCCGTGAGTGAAGGAGCCCCCCATGTCCCTGGACGACTTCGAGCGCTTCCCACTGCTCTTCGGACCCAGCCCGGTCCACCCGCTCGACCGGCTCGGCGCCGAACTCGGCGGACCGCGGATCTGGGCCAAACGCGAGGACTGCAACAGCCCGCTCGCCTTCGGCGGCAACAAGACCCGCAAGCTCGAGTACCTCGTCCCGGACGCCCTCGCCCAGGGCGCCGACACCCTGGTCACCATCGGCGGCGTGCAGTCCAACCACACCCGCCAGGTCGCCGCGGTAGCCGCTCGGCTCGGCTTCAAGGCCGTACTTGTGCAGGAGAGTTGGGTCGACTGGCCGGACCCGGTCAACGACAAGGTGGGCAACATCCTGCTGTCCCGCATCATGGGCGCCGAAGTCCGTCTCGTCCGCGCCGACTTCGGCATCGGCTTCAAGGACAGCTGGAGTCAGGCCCTGGACGACGTGCGTGCCGCCGGCGGCACCCCGTACGCCATCCCCGCGGGCGCCTCCGACCACCGCCTGGGCGGCCTCGGGTTCGCCCGCTGGGCGCAGGAAGTGGCGCAGCAGGAACGGGAGCTCGGCATCTTCTTCGACACCGTCGTGGTGTGCAGCGTCACCGGCAGCACCCAGGCCGGGATGATCGCCGGATTCGCCGGTCAGGACCGTCCGCGGCGGGTCATCGGCATCGACGCCTCCGCGAGGATCGGCGAAACCCGTGCCCAGACAGCGAAGATCGCCCGCAATACGGCCGAACTCACCGGCCTCGGCCGGGAGTTGCGCGACGACGAGATCACCGTCCTGGAAGGCTGGGCCGGTGATCTCTACGGAGTGCCGGTCCAGTCCACACTCGACGCCATCAGCCTCGCCGGACGCCTCGAAGGCATGATCATCGACCCGGTCTACGAGGGGAAGTCGATGGCCGGACTCATCGATCTGGTCCGCAGCGGCGACATCCCCGCGGACTCCCAGGTGCTCTACGTCCACCTCGGCGGCCAGCCCGCACTCAACGCATACAGCGGCGTCCTCGGCTGAGGCGCCGCACCCGGGGCCCCGGCCGCCCGAGCGTCAGCGCGCGCCCGACCAGGCCTCCCACAGGTCGGCGTACGGTCCGGGGGCCGCGCACAGTTCGGCGTGCGTGCCGCTCTGCACGATGCGGCCCTCCTCCATGACGACCACCCGGTCCGCGGAGGCGGCCTGAGTGAGCCGATGGGCCACCACCAGGGCGGTGCGCCCGCCGACCGCACGCTGGGCGGCCTTCTCCAGGAGCCGGGCCCCGGTGCTGCCCGCCTCCGCGGTGGCCTCGTCCAGTACGGCGACCGGCGGATCGGCCAAGACCAGCCGGGCCAGGGCGAGTTGCTGCACCTGCGCGGCGGTGAGCCGGTGCCCGCCCTCGCCGACGACCGTGCTCAGCCCGTCCGGCAGGGCCAGCGCCCAGTCGAGGGACTCCACCGTGGCCAGCGCCGCACGCAGTTCCTCGTCGGTGGCGTCGGCGCGGGCCAGGCGCAGATCGTCCTCGAGCGGGCCGGCGAAGACATGGGTCTCCTGGGTGATCAGAGCGACCGGCGGACCGCTCGACGCGGACCCGCCACCGGTCAGCCGCACCGTGCCGGCGGTCGGCCGGTGCACACCCGCGACCAGCTTCGCGAGGGTGGTCTTGCCCGCCCCGCTCGGGCCCACCAGGGCAACCAACTCGCCGGGGTGCAGCGTCAGATCGACATCGTGCAGCACCGGTCGGCCCGGTTCATAGGCATGATCGAGGCCCGACACGGTGACCGTGACACCGGGGGCGTCCGCGTGTTCGTCGACCTCGATGCGCGGCACTGTGCCGCCGGTGGCTTCGGTGCCTTCGGTGCGCCGGTGTTCCGCCGGCTCACCGGGCGCGGGGCGGGCCGATGTGACGCCGACGATACGGGCGAGCGAGGCGTTCGCGGACTGTGCGTCGTCGAGCAGCACCAGAGCCTGGTTGACGGGCGTGAAGAGGCTGTGGAAGTAGAGCGCGGCCGCCGTCGCCGTACCGATCGACACCGAGTCGGACCGTACGAGCAGGAATCCGGTGACGAGCACGGCGGCGAGGCCCGCGTACTCGGCGACGTGCAGGCGGTTGTAGAAGTCGAGCACCAGACGGACACCGCGCATGGTCAGGCCGACCGCGGTCGAGGAGCGCCGGGTGACGAGCTCGGTGTGCTGCTCCTCGATGCGGAAGGCCCGCACCGTGCCGGAGCCGGCGACGGTGTCGAGCAGCTGTTGCTGCTGGGCGCCGGTCGCGATCCGCTGCTGCGCGTAGAGCGGCACCGCCCGTCGTACGTACCAGCGGGCCGTGTGCGCCTGGATGGGCACGGCGATCAGGGCGGCCAGCAGGAAGCGCCAGTCCAGGGCGGCCATCGCCGCGAGGGTGAGCACGATCGCCAGGACGGACCGGGCCAGTTCGGGCAGCGCGGAGCGCACCGCCTCGCCGACCATCGACACATCCCGGGTGACCCGGGCGGTGAGATCGCCCGCGCCGGCCTTCTCGACCTGGCCGAGCGGCAGCCGCAGCGCGTTCGCCACGAAGCGTTCGCGCAGCCGGGCCAGCACGCCCTCGCCGAGGTGCGAGACGAGCGAAAGGCCGAGCGCGGTGGCGCCGCCCTGGGCCACCGCGACCACCACGAGCAGCACGACCGGCAGGGTCAGCGCGTCCGGCGGGCGCTGCTCGGCCACCAGGTCCACGATGCGGCCGAGCAGCGGCTGGATCAGCAGCCCGATCGCGGTCGCCACGACCATCGCCACGAACCCGGCGAGCGCCAGTCCGCGGCGCGGCCGCACCAGTTCACGGACCGCGGCCCAGGTCTGCGCCCCGGTCGCGGTGGGCAGCAACTCCCGTTCGCCTTCCGGCTGTCGGGCCTGCGGGGCGCCGGACTCCGGCATCTCTTCTTCCGTTCCAGGGGTGGCCGGCGACTGCGATGCGGTACGCGGATCGCGCTCCGGCCGATCGGCCTCCTCCGACGCCACGGGGCGGGTCATGACAGCACCGCCGATCGGTACACCTCGTGCCGGCCGACGAGTTCCGAGTGGGTTCCGGTGTCGGTGACCCGGCCGTCGACGAGCAGCGCCACCCGGTCGGCGACCGAGAGCAGGGCGGGGCTCGTGGTGACGACGACGGTGGTGCGGCCCGCGCGCAGCTCCCGGATCCCGGCGGCCACCTCGGACTCGGTGACCGCGTCCACCGCGGTCGTCGGGTCGTGCAGCACCAGGACCGGACGCTCCGCGGCCAGGGCACGGGCCAGGGCGACGCGCTGCCGCTGGCCACCGGAGAGCGAACGCCCGCGCTCGCTGACCGCCGACGCGGCACCGTCCGGCAGCGTGCGGAGCACCTCGGTGACACCGGCGGCCGCCATGGCGGGGCCCGGGTCCGAGGCGCCGTTCGCCGCCGCGGTCACATTGCTGTGCACGGTGCCCTCGAAGAGATCCGCGTCATGTTCGGCTACCAGCAGATGGGTGCGCAGGGCGGCCGGATCGAGATCACTGAGCGGCACTCCGTCCAGTTCCACCGTGCCGTCCTCGGGGTCGCTCCCGCGGGCCAGGCACCGGATCAGGTCGGCGGCGTGCGCCGGGTCGGTGGCGGCGACGCCGAGGAGTTCGCCCGGGGCGACGGTCAGATCGAGGGCGTCGAGGCCGCCGTGCCGTACACCCGTCAGGCGCAGGGCACCGTGCACCGGCTCGGCCGGGCCGGGGAGCGCGCTGCCCGAGTCGTCGACGGACGGGACGGCAGGGGGAGTGGCGAGCACGTCCGCGATCCGGGCGGCCGATGCGCGGCCCTGGGCCAGTTCGGCGTTCACCCAGGCCAGTGTCTGCAGAGGGCCGAGCAGAAAGAGCGCGAGACCGACCGCCGACACCAACTGCCCGAGCGTGATGCTGCCGTCGGCGGCAAGGCGCCCGCCGACCAGGGCGGCCGCGGCGATCAGGCAACCGGTCAGTGCGAGCACCGTGCCGTTCTGGAACGCCTGCGCCCGCGCCGCCCGCAGCGTCGCCTGCAGGGACTCCCGGCTCGTCGTGCGGTAGCGGGTCACCGCGGTCGGCTCGCCGCCGATGCCCTTGAGGATCCGCAGTCCGGCCACCAGGTCGGCGGCCACCGCGGAGGCGTGCGCGGCGCGTTCCTGCTCGGCGCCGCTGCGTGCCTCGAGCGGCTTGCTCAGCAGATGCCCGAGCCAGAGCAGTACGGGAGTGCCGAGCAGCACCACGAGGCCGAGCGTCACCGAGGTGCTCAGCAGCACGACGGCACAGGTCAGCAGGCCCATCAGGGCCGAGGTTCCGATCATCAGGGCCATGATCGAGACGCCGACGCGCTTGGCGTCCTCGGTCGCGATGTTGACCAGTGCGCCCGGCAGCCTGCCCCGTTCGGTGCCTCCCCCGGGAGCGACCACCCGCTCGACGAGCGTGACGCGCAGCTTGTGCTCGGCGCGGGTGGCGGCGAGGTCGCCGGTCCAGGCGCCGAAGCGGAAACTCAGGGCGAGACCGACGTAGCCGACGGCGAGTACGCCGAGCCAGACCACCAGGGCCCCGGTGTCGGAATCGGTGACGGCCTGGTCGATGACCACGCCGATGAGTACGGGGACGAGCGCCTCGCCGATCTGGTGACCGGAGCCGAGCAGTGCGCCGACGGCGACCTTGCCCCGCTGCTCGCGGACGGCCGTACGCAAGACGCTCCGTCCCGACGGAACTGGCGGAACCACCCCTACTCCTCCGGGATCATGCAGCCCCACCTGCGGAAACGGCGCGGGCAAAATTTAGGCAAGGCTACTCTAAGTGCCACTCGCCTGCCCAGGCCGGGGTCGCCCCGTACCGCGACGCACGGAGGGTGCCCCGGCCGTGGCCGTGGCACCCTCCGTGCTGCTCTCGTCCCGCTCACGCGGACGAGCATCCGCGGTGATCCGGGCCCCGCGGTTACTTGAGCCCGAGGATCTGCTCCAGCGGATCGATCGCGAAGTAGAGCACGAACAGCGCAGCGGTGCCCCACAGGAGCCAGTGCACCTCGCGCCCCTTGCCCAGGCAGGCCTTGATGACCACGTACGAGATGAAGCCGGCGCCGATGCCGTTGGTGATGGAGTACGTCATCGGCATCACGGCGATGGTCAGGAAGGCGGGGATGGCGAGGTCGTACCGCTCCCAGTCGATGTGCTTGACCTGAGTCATCATCAGGAACCCGACCGCGACCAGGGCGGGCGCTGCAGCCTGCATCGGCACCAGGGTCAGCACCGGGGTGAGGAAGAGCGCAAGGCCGAACAGGCCGCCCGTGACGAGGTTCGCGAACCCGGTGCGGGCGCCTTCACCGACACCCGCGGCGGACTCCACGTACGCCGTCGCCGACGAAGCCGAGGCAGCGCCGCCCGCCACCGCGGCCGCACTGTCGATGAGCAGCACTCGGCCGAGGCCCGGCACCTGCCCGCGCTCGTCGAGGAGTCCGGCCTCCGCGGTGACGCCGACGACGGTGCCCATGGTGTCGAAGAAGTCGGACAGGATGAGCGTGAAGATGAGCAGCACGACGGTGAGCACACTGACCTGGCCGAAGGCGCCGAACAGGTCGAACTCGCCGAGCAGGCCGAAGTCGGGCGAGGCGACGGCGTTGTCGGGCAGTGTCGGGTCGGTCAGGCCCCAGGACTTGATGTCGGCGATCTCATTGATGATCACGGCGAGTACGGTCATCGCGGCGATGCTGATCAGGATCGCGCCCTTGACCTTGCGGGCCAGCAGGATGACGGTCGTCAGCACACCGAGGCAGAAGACCAGCATCGGCCAGCCGGTCAGGGTGCCGGTGCCCAACTGCACGGGCACGGTGCTGTTCGCGGAGTCCGGGATGCGGGTGACGAAGCCGGAGTCCACGAAGCCGATGAACGCGATGAACAGGCCGATGCCCACACTGATGGCCTGTTTGAGCGCCTGTGGGATGGCATGCATGACGGCCTCGCGCAGACCGGTCATCACCAGGACGGTGATCAGCAGCCCCTCGAGGACGATGAGGCCCATCGCGTCGTTCCAGCTCATCAGCGGAGCGACCTGGTAGGCGACGATGGCGTTGATGCCGAGACCCGCGGCCAGCGCGAGCGGCAGATTGCCGCCGACGCCCATGATGATGGTCATCACCGCGGCCACCAGGGCCGTGGCGGTGGCGATCTGAGTGGAGTTCAGCTGGTTGCCGAACTTGTCCTCGGCGCTGCCGAGGATGATCGGGTTGAGGACGAGGATGTACGCCATGGTGAAGAACGTGGCGAGACCACCACGTATCTCGCGGGCGTAGGTCGAACCGCGCTCACTGATCCGGAAGAACCGGTCGAGCGACCCTCCGGATCCGGCCGGCGGCGGGCCGGGCGGCCTCGTCGTACTGGTCTGCATATGCGCGTCTCCTGGACGTATACAGGATCGGGGGAAGTGGCCAGGCGCCGCTCCCGTGCCATTCGCGGCCGATTTTGCGCGAACGTGTATGCGACACCTTGCGGGCGGATCATACGCGCCCCCGGGGATTTCTCAATCGGCGGTCGATAAACGGCACTTGGCGACGTTCATTGTCCCGTCGGTTCCTACAGGATTGGCTCCGACCTATCCGGCCAAAACGGGGTGCAGTCGACAGCTCTGCTTGGAGATTTCTGCCGGGATCTTTACAGTCAGTCACTGTGCCCCCACAGATTCCATTCAACGCGCGCGCCGCCAGCACCCTGCGCTCGAAACTCGGGATGGCGCCCGAGCACGTCGCCCACGGCGTGCGTGCCTCCTACGGGATGACGCATGTGACCCCCGAGCACATCACCGCGTGGGAGCGCGGTGTCGTGCTCCCGTCCGCGAGTGAGCTGGCCGCGCTCGCCGCGGCCCTGTGGTGTTCGCCCGGCGATCTCATGGGGCGGCCGCGCACGCTGTTCGAACACCGCCTGGCGCGCGGCGTCGCGGCGGAGGACGTGGCGCGGGTGGTCGGGGTGCCGGTCGACGCCTATCTGGAGATGGAGCGGGCGGGGCGGTGGGTCGGCGACCGGATGCAGTCGGCGCGGCTCGGGGAGTTCTTCCAGCTGCCGCCGGGCGACCTGGTCGCGATCACCGGGCTGCAGGACGAGCTCGCGCGGCTGCTCGTCGAGGCGGTGACCACCCGCTGGCAGGCGCACATCAAGGACATCGCGAAGCTGACCTCGATCGACAAGCGGGACCTCAAGGAGCCGCTGCGTTCGATACATCAGGAGTACCAGTCGATCATGGCCGCGACGCTCGGCCGGTCGATCGGGGCGGCCGCGGACGAGGAGGGGCGGCGTTACCTGGACTCGATAGTCGACCGCTTCTGGGAACGGTTTTCCGAGGGCTAGGCACGTTACTCCGAAGTCAGTTACGGCGGCCCGGCGGAAGCTGTCGACTAGTGGTTGTAGGTTTCTACAGGCGGTAACCAGTACTCCGAGTACCGGTTGTGTTTCTCCCGGGTCGGTTCGGGCATGCGTGAATGCCGCTGGAATGCCGCAGGAAATCGCGATGCCGTATGTGCTGCGGGCGCCTGAAAAACCTTCCTGTGGGCGTCGCGGAAAAGGGCGGGATTAGGGCCGCGGCGGCCGCGCGGAGGGAGAAGTCCATCGTGTCGCGGCGGCTTTTCGGCGCGCGTGGAATTTGCCGCCCGCCGGTGAGGCGATGGCCGGGTGAACGGCGCCCGCCGGGCTCGGCTGCGACCCGGCCGTCCGCGTCCGACCGGTTCCGGTTGTCAGTACGGCACAGCACAGCACAGCACACGGGGCGGGAGGCGCGACAGGAACCAGGAGTACCGGTTGTGCAGGAGCCGCGGCGGTGGACGGGCACCCGGCACTCGGTGGTCACCCGGCACTCGGTGGTCACCCGGACGTCCGGCCGTGCGGTCGACCGCATAGCATCGGCGCTCGTCATGGACGTCACCATCTGGGAATTCGCGGCACTCGCCGCCGCGACCGCGCTCGTCGGCTTCTCGAAGACCGCGGTCAGCGGCGCGAACACGGTCAGCCTCGCGATCTTCGCCGCCGTGCTGCCGGCCCGCGAGTCCACCGGGGTGCTGCTCCCGCTGCTGATCGCGGGCGATGCGCTCGCCGTGGCCACCTATCGGCGGCACGCCCACTGGCCCACGCTGTGGCGGCTGTTCCCCGCCGTGGGCGTGGGGGTCGCACTCGGCACTCTTTTCATGATGTGGGCGGGCGACGATGCGGTGCGCACCTCGATCGGCGCCATCCTGCTGTTCATGTCGGGCGTGACGTTCTGGCGCAGGCGCCAGGCGGACCGGGCCGCGCGCGTGCCACGTCCCGCCGAGAGCGGTGACGCCGCGGATGATCCGGCGCCGGACGGCCAGGCCGTGAGTCATCAGGACACCCGACCGGGCGGCGGCGCACGGCAGTTGCGGATCGCCCGCGTCAAGGCCCGTTCGTACGGGGTGCTCGGCGGCTTCACCACCATGGTCGCCAACGCGGGCGGTCCCGTGATGTCCCTCTATCTGCTCTCCGCCGGCTTCCGGAAGCTGGGCTTCCTGGGTACGTCCGCCTGGTTCTTCCTCATCGTCAACACCTCCAAGCTCCCGTTCAGCGCCGGACTCGGTCTGATCGACGCCGATTCGCTGCTGCTGGACGCCGCGCTCGTCCTGTTCGTCGTGCCCGGCGCCTATCTCGGCAGGCGCTGCGTCGACCGCATCGACCAGCGGCTCTTCGAGCGCCTGGTGCTCGCCGCGACCGTACTCGGCGGACTGCAACTGCTGTTGCGCTAGCTGCTGTTGCGCTGAAGCCTCCGCCGAGGGCGCTCTCAAGTCCCGCCCCGCCGTTGCCCGTTCGCGTCACCTCCGCCCGTACCGCCGTACATCGCCCCGCGGCCGTCGAACACGCGATCACCGAGCGGCTACGATCCACGCCATGAGCTCTTCCGATCATGAACTGGACGAGGCCGGGGAGGCCGGCGCCCGCGAAGGCGGCGGGCCCACGCCCCGGCAGGCCAGACGGCTCAGGATCATCGCGGCCGCGGTGCTGATGGCCGCCGCGGCGGCCGTGCTCGCCGTCCGGCTGGCGAGCCGCTCGTCCGTGCTGGTCGTCGGCGTGTACGGGCTGCTGCTCATCCTCTGCGGGATCGTGATCGACCTCAGCCGCAAGGGGCGTACCCGGCTCGGCAGCTGGCTCCTCGTCGTGGGCCTGGCGGCCGCACTCGCGGCGGACTGGGCGCTGCTGCCATGACCTGAGCCCTGCCCGCCGTGACCGGGAGCCGTCACCGCGGGATCTCCGACTGCGCTTGACCTCAACTTAACTTCAGGTTTTAGCGTCCAGTGCATGAGCATGGAGACCACAGCCTGGACCCAGCTGCACAGCGTGCTGAACGCCCAGCAGGACCGCCGACCCTTCGCCCGTGCGACCTTGCGCCGCATCGCGGCCTTCGCCCGGCCCCACCGCAGACGCATCGTCCAGTTCCTGCTGGTCAGCGTCGCCACCGCACTGCTCGCCGTCGCCACCCCGGTACTCGCGGGCAAGGTCGTCAACGCCATCGTCGACGGCTCCGATCCCGCCGTCGTCGTACGGATCGCCGTGCTCATCGCGCTGATCGCGGTCAGCGAGGCCGCCTTCGGCATCCTCGGCCGATGGCTCTCGGCGGGACTCGGCGAGAATCTCATCCTCGACCTGCGTACCGCCGTCTTCGACCACGTGCAGCGCATGCCCGTCGCCTTCTTCACCCGGACCCGCACCGGCGCCCTGGTCAGCAGGCTCAACAACGATGTGATCGGCGCCCAGCGCGCCTTCTCCGGCACGCTCTCCTCGGTCGTCGCCAACCTGGTCACCCTGCTGCTCACCCTCGTCGTGATGCTCCGCCTGTCGTGGCAGATCACCCTGCTCGCGCTGGTCCTGCTGCCCGTCTTCGTCGTACCGGCCCGCCGTATGGGGGCCAGAATGGCGCGGCTGCAGCGCGAGGCCGCCCAGCACAACGCGGCCATGGGCACCCGGATGACCGAGCGCTTCTCGGCCCCCGGCGCCACCCTGGTCAAGCTCTTCGGCCGGCCCGACGAGGAGTCCGTGGAGTTCGCCGCCCGCGCACGCCTGGTGCGTGACATCGGCGTACGGACCGCGATGGCCCAGTCGGTGTTCATCACCGCGCTCACCCTGGTCTCGGCCCTGGCCCTCGCGCTCGTCTACGGACTCGGCGGCCATCTGGCCCTGAACGGCTCGCTGGACGCGGGCAGTGTCGTCGCACTCGCCATGCTGCTGACCCGCCTGTACGCGCCGCTCACCGCGCTCGCCGGTGCACGCGTCGAGGTGATGAGCGCCCTCGTCAGCTTCGAGCGGGTCTTCGAGGTGCTCGACCTGAAGCCGCTGATCGAGGAGAAGCCGGACGCCCGCGAGGTGCCCGAAGGGCCCGTCCCGGTCGAGTTCGACCGGGTGCGCTTCGCCTATCCGGCGGCCGACCGCGTCTCGCTCGCCTCCCTCGAAGAGGTCGCCACGCTGGACGACCGGGGCGGTGCGGAGGTCCTCCACGAGGTGTCCTTCCGCGCCGAGGCCGGCCAGACCGTCGCCCTGGTCGGCTCCTCCGGCGCGGGCAAGTCCACCATCGCGCAGCTGGTGCCCCGGCTGTACGACGCGGACTCCGGCAGCGTGCGTCTCGGCGGGGTGGACGTACGGGAGTTGAGAGCCGACTCGATCCGCGCGACGCTCGGCATGGTCACCCAGGACGGCCACCTCTTCCACGACTCGGTGCGCGCCAACCTGCTGCTCGCCCGCCCCGACGCCGGCGACGAGGAGCTGTGGGACGTGCTGCGCCGCGCGCGGCTCGACCACCTGGTGGCGGGGCTGCCGGACGGCCTCGACACCGTCGTGGGGGAGCGGGGTTACCGCTTCTCCGGCGGTGAGCGCCAGCGTCTGACGATCGCGCGACTGCTGCTCGCACAGCAGCGGGTGGTGATCCTCGACGAGGCCACCGCACATCTCGACAACACCTCCGAGGCCGCCGTGCAGGACGCCCTCACCGAGGCCCTCGAGGGCCGCACCGCGGTGGTCATCGCGCACCGCCTCTCCACGGTCCGCACCGCCGACCTCATCCTGGTCGTGGAGGAAGGGCGGATCGTCGAGCGCGGCCGCCACGAGGAACTCCTCGCCGCCGGCGGCCGGTACGCCGAGCTGTACCGCACCCAGTTCGCCGGAGCCGAACCCGAGCCCCAGCCAGAGCTCCAGTCCCAGCCGGAGGCCGTGCGTGTCGGCGAGCCGGTCCGAAGCGGGCCGGAGTGCCCCCGGAAGGACCTGTCGGCCGCCGCCGGCAGGTCCTAAGGTCGGGTCAGCCCGTCCCCCTGGAGTCCCTCATGTCGGCCGCAGCTCCGCGCATCCTGCTCCACACCCGCACCACGGCCTACCGGCACGCCTCCATCCCGTACGGGATCCGGGCCCTGACCGAACTCGGCGGTGAGCACGGCATCTCGGTGGACGCCACCGAGGACCCCGCCGCCTTCGAGGGCGACGGGCTCGATCCGTACGACGCCGTGGTGTTCCTCTCCACCAGCGGCGAGGTGCTCACGGACGAGGGCCGGGAGCGGCTGCTCGCCCATCTCGGCCGCGGCGCGGGTTTCCTCGGCATCCATGCGGCGGCCTGCACCGAGTACGACTGGCCGGCCTACGGCGAGCTGCTCGGCGCCCGCTTCGCCGGCCACCCGGCGCTGCAGCCCGGCACGGTCCGGGTGGACGACCGGGACCATCCGGCGACCGCGCATCTCGGGCCCAGCTGGCAACTCACCGACGAGTGGTACGACTTCAGGCCCGCCCCGGGCCCCGGCTCCCGTGTCCTCGCCCGCGCCGACGAGTCCACGTACGAGGGCGGCACGATGGGCGCGGACCATCCGCTCGTCTGGTGCCACACGTATCTCGGTGCCCGTGTCTTCTACACCGCACTCGGCCACACCCCGGAGCTCTACGCCGTCCCGGCGTTCCGCGCGCACCTCTCGGGTGCCCTGCGCTGGGTCCTCGGCGTCGTACACAGCACGTCCTGACCCGGTGCGGGCGTCCCGAAGACCGGTGAAGTAGCCGATGCCCACCGGTCGTCGCCCCCGCCACCGTGGGGTCCCCACCCGACAGCCGCTGCCGCGACCACCCGGCGAGAACGCCCCGGGACGGTGCACTCCGACGTCAGCCGGACGCGGCCGAAGAGCGAGAGGACCCCCACGTGAAACACGCCCTGTCCAAGAGCCGCGCCACCCGACTGGCGCTCGGCGCCGCCGCCGTGGTCGCGGGCCTGTGTGCCACGCTCCTGCCCGGCGAGCACGCCGACGCCGCGGAGAACCCCTACGAGCGTGGCCCCGACCCCACCGAGTCCAGCATCGAGGCCCCGCGCGGCTACTACGAGGTCTCCCAGGCCCGGGTCTCGTCGGCGAGCGCCCGCGGATTCGGCGGAGGCACCATCTACTACCCGACCTCGACCGAGGACGGCACCTTCGGCGCGGTCGCCGTCGCCCCCGGATACACCGCCGATCAGACCAGCATGGCCTGGTACGGGCCGCGACTCGCCTCGCAGGGTTTCGTGGTGTTCACCATCGACACCAACACCCGCCTCGATCAGCCCGCGAGCCGCGGCGACCAGCTCCTGGCCGCCCTCGACCACCTCACCGAACGCAGTACGGTCCGCGACCGCATCGACAGCGAACGCCTCGGCGTCATGGGCCACTCCATGGGCGGCGGCGGAACCCTAGAGGCGGCCAAGGACCGCCCCGCACTGCAGGCGGCGATCCCGCTCACCGGCTGGAACCTCGACAAGAGCTGGCCCGAACTGCGCACCCCCACGCTGGTGGTGGGCGCGGACGGCGACACCATCGCCCCGGTGAACTCGCACTCGGAGCCGTTCTACGAGTCATTGCCCGCATCGCTCGACCGGGCCTATCTGGAGCTCAGGGGCGCGACCCACTTCACCCCGAACACCTCCAACACCACGATCGCGAAGTACAGCATTTCGTGGCTGAAGCGCTTCGTCGACAACGACACCCGCTACGAGCAGTTCCTGTGCCCGCTGCCGGACGCGGGCGGTGCCATCGCCGAGTTCCGCGGCAACTGCCCGCACAACTGACGCCCGCCCGGGGGCGTTCGGCCCTCGGATGACCTCAAGTCACATCTGTGGAACGTGCGTTGCCGGCGGCGAGCGGACGCCGCCGGCAACGCGTTCCGGTGTGCGGCGGCACAGTCCCCGAGTGCTCGCGCTGGGGTCGCGCCCACGATGTGGTCCGGGCCGCGGCCGGACCGTTCCGGAGTCTCCCGGCAGAACTTACGCGGCAGTAAGTTGCCGGGTGTGAATCCGACGACGACCGTCCACGAGCCACTCCGGCTGTACGGCCGGCACGGTGAACTCGCCCTGATCGAAGGCCTCCTGTCCCGCCTCGGGCGCGGCCTCGGCGGCACGCTCGTCCTCGCCGCCCCGCCCGGGCTCGGCCGCTCCGCCCTGCTGCGGCACGCCGCTCGCGCGCGCGGCGACCACCACGTGCTGCACACCCGGGCCGCCCCCGCCGAAGCGGGACTGCCCGGCAGCGGACTGCACGCCTTGCTGTGCTCCGCACCGGATCCGGGACCCCGCCGGGCGGCCGGGATGCTGCACGACGGGCCCCAACCCGCGGGCCTCCTCGACCTGTTGCGGGAGCTCGGCGCCCGCCGGCCGCTGCTCCTCTGCGTCGACGACGCCCACGCCTGGGACCCCGACTCACGACTGGCCCTCGCCTTCGCCCTGCGCCGCCTCGCCCCGACCGACCGCGTCGCCGCGCTGATCACGGTCACGGAGCCGCCGTACGAGACGCCGTGTGCGACACCTCGGTACGGGATATCGCCGTGCGAGCCGTCGGATCCGTGCGAGCCGTCGGATCCTTACGCCGGATCGCAACTGGGCCCCGCACGCGGCGAGCACGGCGCGGACGCGGCCCGACTCGTCGACTGCGCAAGCCTGTTCGCCGACCTGCCCACCAGGCGCCTCACGCCGCTCGACGACGAGTCCGCCGCCGCTCTGTGCGCGGAGCTCACCGGTCCGGGAGGCGACCCGGTGGTGCGCGATGCGCTGTGCCGCGAGGCCGCCGGCAACCCCCGGCTGCTCGCCGACCTCGCCGGCGCGCTCACGGAGGACCAACTGGCGGGCGAGACGCCCGTCCCGCACCCGCTGCCGGGCACCGACGCCGTACTCGACGCCTACGCGGTACGGGCCCGGGCACTGACCGCCGACACGTGGCTCCTGCTGCTCACCGCCGCCGCGGCGCACGCACACGAACCCGAAGCGGACGGCGTCGATCTGGGGCTCCTGCAGCACGCGGCACGGCGGTCCGCGATCGATCCGGAAGCGCTCACGGCCGCCGAACGGGCCGGCCTGATCGTCACGGACGGCACCCGCGCCCGCTTTCCGCACCCGCTNGGAAGCGCTCACGGCCGCCGAACGGGCCGGCCTGATCGTCACGGACGGCACCCGCGCCCGCTTTCCGCACCCGCTGCTGCGCACCGCCCTGCTCCGCCGCTCGCCCGCCGCCCGCCGCCGTGCGGCCCATCGGCTTCTCGCCACCGCCCTCGACGCACCGCACGAGGAGCTGCCTCGCCTCGTGCAGCGCTCCCTCGCCGCCACCGGCCCCGACCCGCAACTGGCCGACGCCCTGGCCGCCGTGGCCGTCCCACCCCGACCGCCGGCCGACCGCGCGCTCGCGCTGGCCAGGGCTGCCGACCTGACGCCCGACGCCGCAGGCCGCGACACCCGCTTCGCCGCCGCGGCCGAACTGGCCTGGCTCGGCGGCGCACCCGGCGAGGCCCGCGCCCTGCTCGGGCGGGTGCGTACGGTGCCCGCTCCCGGGCGGGCGCACTACGTCCGCGGCCTGCTCGCGCTGCGCGACGGTCCGGTCGGCGACGCCCACGAGTCGCTGCTCACCGCGGCGAACCTGCTGTCCGCCGACGACCCCGGACGGGCCGTCGACGCCCTGCTTGGTGCGGCGGAGGCCGCCTGGGCGCTGGGGGACGCGACCCTCCTCGCCGATGTCCTGCACCGACTGCCCGAGCCGGACGGCGAACTGCCGTCCTCCCCGCGCCTCGACCCGCCCGGTCCCGGGCCCGCGGACGTTCTTGGTGCCTACCGTGCCGGGATGCTCGCGATGTTCGGCGGCCGCACCGGGCAGGGCAGGGCGTGGCTGCGGCACTGCATCGAGGCCTCGCTGCGGTCGGACGATTCCGCGGTGGTGATGCGCGGCGGGGTCGCCGCCCTGGTCATCGGTGACGTCGATGCCGCCTGCCGGGCCGGCGCCCGCGCGCTGGCCGTCGTACGGGCACACGGCCCCGAGTCCCGACTGCCGCAGGCGCTCGAGCACTTGGCGTACGGCGAACTGCGCGCGGGCCGGCACGCACCCGCCCGCGCCCGGGCACAGGAAGGGCTCCGCACAGCCGCCCGGCTCGGCCAGCGCAACATCGCCACCCACCTGCACGCCGTCCTCGCCCTGAGCGCCTCCGTGACCGGAGACGCCGACAGCTGCGTCCGGCACGCCGAGGCGGCCGTCCGGGGCGCGGGCCCGCACGGCCTGAGGCAGCCGGCCACCCTCGCCACCTGGGCGCTCGCCCGCGCCGATCTCGCTGCGGGAAGGTCCGCCGAGGCCCTCGCGCGACTGCTCCCGCTGGTGCGCAGAGGGCCGCACCGAGGACATTTCGCGGCCCGGATGCTCGCCGTGCCCTGTCTGGTCGAGGCCGCGGTGCTCGCCGGACGGGGCGGCGAAGTACGCGGCGCCGTAGAGGAGTTCGCGCACTGGGCGGCGCACACCACCGACCCGCTGGCCCCCGCACAGCTCGCGCGCTGCCGCGCCCTCGTGGCGCCCGAGGCGAGCATGGCCGAGCGCTACGCGGAGGCGATCGCCCACCACGACCGCGCCGGCGGCGACTTCGAACGGGCCCGCACCCTGCTGCTGCACGGATCCTGGCTGCGCCGGCGGCGCCGCACCCGCGAGGCGCGCGGACCGCTGCGCGACGCCCTGGTCGCCTTCGAACGCTGTGGAGCGCGGACCTGGGCCGAGCGGGCTGCCGGCGAACTGCGGGCCGCGGGCGAGGCCGTCGCGGGCGGCCCCGCGCACGCCCCGTACGACCGGCTCACCCCGCAGCAGCGCCGCATCGCCCACCAGGTCGCCGAGGGCGCCACCAACCGCGAGGTCGCGGTGCGGCTCTCGGTGAGCACTCGCACCGTCGACCACCACCTGCGCAACGTGTACGCGGCGCTCGGCGTCCGCTCCCGCACCGAACTCGCCCGACTGCTCCGCCGACCCGACCCGGACCTGCCGCGGCGTACGGGCGACTGACCGGCCCGTCCGCGTACCGGAGCACTCACCCTCGGCCCGTGACGGGGCCGCGTTGCGGGACCGTGATGAGAACGATGAGCCGCAGGGCTGGGTACCGACCAGGCGGTATGTCATTCTGCGGGCGACACGCCCTGGATCCGGTGCACGGGCGGGACGTCCGCGCACCGGACCGAGCCGACTCCCGGTGGAGGCCGCCCATGTCGCATCCCGTCCGTTCACGGGTCAGGGAGGTGCCGGGCCCGTACGCCGTGCCGCGCCGCGGCCGCTCCCTGCTCGACGCCGAGTCCGTAGCCGTGCTCCACCGGGCCGCCGAGGCCCTGCTCGAGGATGTGGCGGGCCTGACCACGGCCCTGGTCGCTGACCTGGGCGAGCAGGAGCCCGCCTACCGTGCCGCGATCGACGCCGACGCCGCAGCGATCCGGCGCGAGGTGCAGCAGTCCCTGCGGCACAACATCGCGTCCCTGATCCGCCCCCGTGAGTGCCGGGACGTCGCCCGGCGCACCTCGCGTGCCATCGCGGCGACCCGGGCCGAGAGCGGAGTCCCGCTGGACGCCGTCCTGCACGCCTTCCGGCTCGGCGGAGCGATGGTGTGGCAGGGCCTGGTCGACGAGACGGCGCGCCGCAACCCCGAGGACATACGGCTGCTCGTCCATGTCGCCGCCGATGTGTGGAACTTCGTGGACGAGCACTGCGCCCTGGTCGGCGGCGCCTATCGGGAGGCCGAACGCCGCCTCGCCTGGCGACGGCAGAACAGGCTGCGCCTGACGGCCGCGGCCCTCCTGGACGGCACCGTGCGCGTCACCGACCTGCCGGAGGCGGCGGCCCTGCTCGGCCTTCCGCTCGACGGCCGGTACGCGGTGGTGGCCGCCGCGCCCGTGGGGCCGCATCCCGCGGGTGCGCTGCTCGCGCTGCCCGCGGAGGTACGGGTGTGGTGGCACGCCACCGACGGGGGACAGCTGGGCATAGTACGGCTGGCCGACGAGGACGCGACAGGGGAGCGGGTCGTCCGGCCGGACGCGGCGCCCGGCGGGGGTTACGAGAACGGCGAACTCGCCGACCGCACAAGCAAGTTGATGCTTCGTCATGCCGGCCATGGAGACGGCTTCGGGCGGGGCGCCGAAGCTGCCACGCTGCGCGCGATGGGCGAGGCCGGAAGCGGGCCGCCGGTGCACCCGGCCGGGCCGGCCGCCCTCGCCGCGCTGCTGCGGACCGCGCCCTCCGTACGAGCCGCCGTGGGGCCTGTCGTCACCGGTCTGGCGGCCGTGGGCGAGTCGAGGGTGCTCGCCGAGGTCGCCCTGGAGACCTGCCCGCCGGGCGGGGGAGTGGTCCTGCTCGACGAACAGTTGCCCGACGCCCTGGTCGTCTCGGCGCCCGACCTGGGCCGGGCCCTGGAGCGGCGGGTCCTCGGGCCGCTCGACGCCATCGACCCGGCCGACTGCGAGCTCCTGGTGGGCACTCTGACGACCTGGCTGGCGACCCAGGGCTCGGCCCAGCGCGCCGCGACCCGCCTCTACTGCCATCGCAACACCGTGCTCAACCGGCTCCGCCGCTTCGAGCAGCTGACCGGACGTTCCCTCGCCGAGCCGTCCGACCTGGTCGAGATCTCCCTGGCCCTCACCGCGCGTCGCCTGCTTGCGAAGTGACCCGGGGCTCGTGATCACGCGGGGCGGGCCCGGAGCGCCGGCGCCCGCCCCGGCTTCGCTGGGCCCGCCCCGACCTCGGGCGCACACCCCCGGATCGACCCTCGCTCATGGCTCCGTCCACTCCGTTCCTGAATCGATTCATGAAGCACACAACTGCCCAATCCCGTCCAGCCTATTGACCTGGGCTCCCAGCGGAACTAGCTTCCCGGCTACCTGTTTGAAACATTTCAGTCAGTTGACCGCGGAGCGTGGACGGGCACACCCACGGGCCCCGATCCGGGCACGCCTTCCGGCACTCTCATGGAGACCATCCGATGACGGAATCTGAACCGGAGACGACTCCGGTGCTCGCTCTGGAGGGAGTGAGCAAGTCCTTCGGAGCCGTGCGCGCGCTGCGCGGCGTCTCACTGCGCCTGTACGCGGGCGAGGCGCACGCGCTTGCGGGCGAGAACGGCGCGGGCAAGTCGACCCTCATCAAGACCCTCGCCGGGGTGCACCGCCCGGACACCGGCCAGGTGCTCCTCGACGGCGAGCCCGTGCAGTTCAACGGTCCCGCGGACGCCCGCGACGCCGGTGTCGCGGTCATCTACCAGGAGCCCACGCTCTTCCCCGACCTCTCGATCGCCGAGAACATCTTCATGGGCCGCCAGCCGCGCCGCTCGATGGGCCGGGTCGACCACCGGTCCGTCCGCGGCGCGGCGGACGCCCTGTTCGCCCGGCTCGGTGTCGCGCTCGACGCCGACCAGCCGGCCCGCGGACTGTCCATCGCCGACCAGCAGCTCGTCGAGATCGCCAAGGCGTTGTCGTTCGACGCCCGCGTACTGATCATGGACGAGCCCACCGCCGCGCTCACCGGAAGCGAAGTGGCCCGGCTGTTCGGTGTCGTACGGGCACTGCGCGAGCAGGGCACCGCGGTGCTCTTCATCTCGCACCGCCTCGAGGAGATCTTCGACCTCTGCGAGCGCGTCACCACGCTGCGCGACGGCGGCTGGGTGTCGAGTGAACCCGTCGCGGGCCTCACCGAGGACGACCTGGTCCGCCGCATGGTCGGCCGAGACCTCGCCGAGCTCTACCCCAAGCAGGACACCGAGCTCGGCGAAGTCGCCCTGGACGTACGGCGGTTGACCCGCGAAGGCGTGTTCACCGACGTCTCCTTCCAGGTGCGGCGCGGCGAGATCGTCTCGCTCGCGGGCCTGGTGGGCGCCGGACGCAGCGAGGTCGCCCGCGCCGTCTTCGGCGTCGACCGGTTCGACGGCGGCGAGGTCGAGGTGCTCGGCCGGAGGCTCAAGCCGGGCGCCCCGAGCCTCGCGATGCACGCCGGCCTCGCCCTCGTACCCGAGGACCGCCGTGCCCAGGGCCTGGTGATGGACATGTCCATCGAGCGCAACATCGGACTCACCGGCTTCGCCGAGACCACCCGGGCCGGCCTGATGAACCGCGGCGCCGAGCGCAGCCGCTCGCTCGACTGGGCGGTCCGGCTGCAGGTGAAGTACTCCCGCATCGCCGACGTCGTCGGCACCCTGTCCGGCGGCAACCAGCAGAAGGTCGTACTCGCCAAGTGGCTGGCGACCAACCCCCAGGTGCTCATCGTCGACGAACCGACCCGTGGCATCGATGTCGGCACCAAGGCCGAGGTGCACCGGCTCCTGTCCTCCCTGGCCGCCGAAGGCGTAGCCGTACTGATGATCTCCTCCGATCTGCCCGAGGTGCTCGGCATGGCCGACCGGATCCTCGTCATGCACGAAGGCCGCCTCACCGCCGAGCTGACCCGCGGCGAAGCCACCGAGGAGACCGTGATGGCGGCCGCGACCGGCCGCGTGAACCGAGAGGGGAAGGCGGCATGACACTCACCGCCCCACCCGTCGCCGAGGACGCGCCGGCCGAAGGCGCGGCCCGGCGGCGCTTCATCGACAAGGTGTTCAAGGCCCGCGAACTGGCCGTGGCCGCCGTGCTTGTCCTGATGCTCCTGGCGACCCAGCTGTCGAACACCGAGTTCCTGTCCCGGCAGGGGATCACCGACCTGCTGCTCAACGCCACCATCCTGGTGCTCGTCGCCACCGGCCAGGCCGTCGTCGTCATCACCCGCAACGTCGACCTGTCGGTCGGCTCGGTGCTCGGCATCTCCGCCTTCGCCGCCGGCAACTACCTGCAGGGCGGCGGAAGTTCACTGGTGGCCGTGGTGCTCGCCGTGGGCCTCGGCGCGCTGTTCGGCGCCCTCAACGGCGCCCTGGTCAGCCTCGGCAAGGTACCCGCCCTCGTCGTCACCCTCGGCACGCTGTACATCGTGCGCGGCATCGACTCCATCTGGGTCGGCTCCCGGCAGATCACCGCCGACAGCCTGCCCGACGGCTTCGTCGACTTCGGTCACAACGGCATCTGGGTCGTCCCGTATCTCGCCCTGCTCGCCGGCGCCGTCCTGTTCTGCGTCGGCTACTACCTGCGCAGCTACCGCAGCGGCCGCGAGATGTACGCACTCGGCTCGAGCCCCGAGGCCGCGCAGCTGGCCGGCATCCCGGTCCGCGGCCGCATCATGACGGCGTACGTCCTGTGCGGAGCGCTCGCCGGGCTCGCCGGCGCCCTGTACCTGGCCCGCTTCGGCAACGTCGACTCCGCCACCGGATCCGGCTACGAACTCACCGTCGTCAGCGCCGTGGTGGTCGGCGGCGTCGCCTTCACCGGCGGCTCCGGCACGGTCTACGGAGCCGCGCTCGGCGCCCTGCTCCTGACCTCCATCAACAGCGTCCTGCCGGCCATCGGCGTCAGCTCCGTCTGGGTCACCGCCATCAACGGCATTCTGCTGCTGCTCGCCATCGCCGTCGACCGGATCCTGGCCCTGCGGGTCGCCGCAGTGCTGCGCAAGCAGGCCGCACGGATGAGGAGTGCCCGCCATGCCTGAAGCCACCGTCAAGACGCCCGGCCCGGCGGCCGGAATGCGCGACCGCATCGGCGGAGCCGTGCGCTGGGACACCGCCGTCGGTGCCCTGCTCGTCGTACTCCTGCTCTGCTCCTTCTCCTTCGTGGAGAACTTCGGGAACGCGCTCAATGTGTCGTTCCTGATCGGCAACACCCTGCCCATCGCACTGATCGCGCTGCCCATGACGATGCTCGTGGTCTCCGGCGAGGTCGACCTCTCGGTGGGCTCCACGGTGGGCCTGTCCGGCGCGGTGATGGGCGCGCTCTGGAACCAGGGCATGGCCATCGAGACGATCATCCCGATCTGCCTGCTCCTCGGCGTCGTCTGCGGCCTGGTCAACGGACTGCTCGTGACCCGCCTCGGACTGCCGTCCCTGGCCGTCACCATCGGCACCATGGCCGCCTATCGCGGCATCGCCCAGATCGTCCTCGGCTCCGACTCGGTCACCGATTTCCCGTTCCAGTACCTGGACTTCGGCGCCGGACGCATCGGCGACACCTTCATCCCGTACGCCGCGCTGCCCTTCGTGGTGCTCCTCGCCATCGCCGTCGTGGTGCTGCACGCCACCCGCTTCGGCCGCTCGCTCTTCGCGATCGGCGCGAGCGAGGAGGCCGCCCGGTTCAGCGGAGTGCGCGTCAAGCGCCTGAAGCTCGCCATGTTCGTGACGACCGGCCTGCTCTCCGCACTCACCGGAGTCTTCTGGGCCCTGCACTACGCGAGCGCCCGCTACGACAACGCCATGGGTCTCGAACTCTCCGTGATCGCCGCGGTGCTGCTCGGCGGAGTGGACTTCGACGGCGGCAAGGGCACCCTCGGCGGCGCGATCGCCGGCGTCTTCCTGCTCGGCACGCTGCAGAACGTGATGAGCCTGCTCAACGTCTCCGCCCAGTCCCAGATCGTCGTCACCGGCGTGCTGCTCGTCGTCTCCGTACTGGCACCGCGCATCGGCCGCGAGATCGCCCACGCCCGAGCGCGCCGCCGAACCGCCGCCGCACCACCGGGTACCCCGGCACCACCACCCGGCGCGCGAACTCCCGTTGCCTAGCCGTCCGTTCAGCTCAGCAGTCCGGCCACTCCCACTCGCAAAGGAACAAAGATGTCCTACGCCCTCAACCGAACCCGCCGGATCACCGTCGCCGTCGCCGTCACCGCGGCCCTCGCCGTGGGGGCGACGGCCTGCGGCGGCACCACCAAGAGCGACACCGAGAAGGAAGGCGGCAGCGCAGGCGCCGCGGGCAAGGCCGACCCGAACGCCGAGCTCAAGAAGGACCTGACCATCGGCTTCCTGCCCAAGCAGGTCAACAACCCGTACTTCACCACCGCCGACAAGGGCGGCAAGAAGGCCGTCGAGGAACTCGGCTCCACCTTCAAGGAGGTCGGCCCCAGCAGCGGCACCGACACCTCCGGCCAGGTCTCCTACGTCAACACCCTCACCCAGCAGCAGGCCGACGCCATCGCCGTCTCCGCGCAGGACCCGGGCGCCCTGTGCACCGCACTCAAGCAGGCGATGAAGAACGGCGTCAGCATCGTCACCTACGACTCCGACACCAAGACCGACTGCCGCAACGCCTTCATCTCGCAGGCCAGCGCCGAGGACCTCGGCCGCACCCAGGTGCAGCTGCTCGCCGAACAGATCGGCAACAAGGGCGAGATCGCGATCCTCTCGGCGGCCCAGACGGCCACCAACCAGAACACCTGGATCGACTACATGAAGGACGAGCTCAAGAAGCCCAAGTACAAGGACATCAAGCTCGTCACCACGGCATACGGCGACGACGACGCCCAGAAGTCCTTCCAGCAGACCCAGGGCCTCCTGCAGGAGCACCCCAAGCTGAAGGGGATCATCTCCCCGACCACCGTCGGCATCAAGGCGGCCGCCCAGTACCTGTCCGGCTCCAAGTACAAGGGCAAGGTCAAGCTCACCGGCCTCGGCAACCCCAACGACATGCGCAAGTACGTCAAGGACGGCACGGTCGAGGCCTTCGAGCTGTGGGACCCGGCGGACCTCGGCGCCCTGGCCGCACACACCGCCGTCGCGCTCGAGTCGGGTCGGATCACCGGCAAGCAGGGCGAGAAGTTCAAGGCCGGTGACCTGGGCGAGTTCACCGTCGGCAAGGACGGCGTGATCAACCTCGGCAAGCCGACCGTCTTCGACGCCGACAACGTCGACGACTACAACTTCTAGGCAGGTAGCGACCCGTGACCCAGCCGGTGGGAATCAAGGACGTCGCCCGCGCCGCCGGAGTGTCGGTCGGCACGGTGTCCAACGTCATCAACCGGCCGGACACCGTCGGCCCGGAGACCCGCACCCGAGTCCTGTACACCATCGAGCGGCTCGGCTACGTCCGCAGCGAGTCGGCACGCCAACTGCGCGCCGGACGCAGCCGGGTGGTGGGACTCGTCGTGCTCGACATGGGCAACCCGTTCTTCGTCGACGTCACGCGCGGTGCCGAACGCGCCGCGCGTGCCGCGGGACTCGGCGTCCTGGTGTGCAACAGCGCCCAGAGCCGTACCGAGGAGGCGGAGTACCTGTCCCTCTTCGCCGAACAGCGAGTACGGGGCGTCCTGTTGACCCCGGCGGACGCCACGGGCCGCAACATCGAGGCGTTCCGCCGGCACGGCATCCCCTTCGTCCTCGTCGACCGGGTCGCGGACGAGACCGACGGCTGCTCGGTCTCCGTGGACGACGTGACCGGCGGTGCGCTCGCGGTACGGCACCTCCTGGACACCGGACACCGCTCGATCGCGTACGTCAGCGGGCCGGAGAACCTCAACCAGGTCCGCGACCGCCGCACCGGCGCGCTGCAGGCACTCGCCGAGGCCGGCCGCACCCCGGACGCCCTGCGCGAGGTGGTCACCGAACGCCTCGACGTGGCGGCGGGACGCGATGCGGGGGCCAGGCTGCTCGGCTTCCCGGACCGCCCCACCGCGGTGTTCTGCGCCAACGACCTGCTCGCCCTCGGCGTACTGCAGTCCCTGTACGCGGCGGGCCTGCGGGTGCCCGAGGACATCGCCATCGTCGGCTACGACGACATCGACTTCGCCGCGGCCGCGGCCGTACCGCTCACCTCGGTGCGTCAGCCGGCCGTCACGATGGGCGCGATGGCGGCGGGCCTCCTCCTGGAGGAGACGGCGGATCCTCCGCTCCCCGGGGGCCACGACCACCGCAGGGTGGTCCTGGAGCCGGAGCTGGTCGTGCGCGGCTCGAGTGCGCCCTCGCGGGGGCGGTGAGCGGCGGTCGGAGAAGCGCGTCGACCTCCGAAGGGTGCCGTCAGCGGGAGGCGGGGCGGGGCGCGTGCTCCCAGGCGAAGCCGTCCGGGTCCGTGAACGGCTCGGTGTCGCCGCCGATCGTCAGCCGGTGCGAACCGCTGCCGTCGGGGGCGATGCCGGCCACCTTCGCCAGGCCCTTGCGCTTGTACAGGGCCCCGGGCTCCTATCTCTGACCCACGGTGCAAAGTAGCGGGGTGATCACGTACTCGCCGCGGTGGCGGCCTGCTCGTCGTGGTCGCGGAGCATCCGCATGACGGTGGCCGGCGAGGGATGCTGACCCTTTTTCTTGCCGGTGGTGATGACGAGCTTCGCGGCCATGTCCCGCAGGCTCAGCCCTTGATCGCGGTAGTGCAGGGCCATGGTGAGCATGTCGGGGTCGGCGACGGTGGCGCCGCCGATGGTCTTGCCGCGCTTGCGGGCCGACTCGTGGCCTTCGAGGGTGCGGTCGCGGATGTACTCGCGTTCCATGCCGGACAGCGCGGCGAGCACGGTGAACACCACCCCGGAAGGGTCGTGCTGGCCTTGGAGCTCGCCGGTCAGGAGCTCCAGCCCCACCTCGGATGCCTTGAGGTCTTCGGCGAGGGTGGCGAGGTCGATGCCGCGGCCGAGGCGCTTGTGCTCGTGGACGACGAGGGTCACCGCGACACCGGACGCGCGCAACTCCCGGGCGAGCGTGACGGCCCTGTCGAGCTCGGGCCGCTTCGTGACGCGGGTGGAGATCTTCTCGGAGAAGACGCGGGTCACCCCGGCCTCGGCGAGGGAGTCGAGCTGGGCGTCGAGGGACTGGCGGGCGGTGGAGGCGCGGGCGTATCCGAGCCGGACGTGTCCGGTTACCTCGGCGCCGGCGGCCCGTGGCCGCGGCAGCTCCACCCAGACGGCGCCGGGCTTGCGTACGGGTGGGGTGGGGACGTTGAGGGTCTTGGCGAGCTGGGGCACCAGGCGGAAGCGGGCGGTGTGGTACTGGACGGCGACCTTGCCCTTGCCGGTGCGGCACGGCGAGCCGGCCGGGGCGGCGCAGGAAGACATCGGGCAGGTGTGCGCCTCAACGAGGGTGTGGGGGTCCGGATTCACCCCCGGATCGTTTCATGAGGGTGTTTCATCCGTCCCGCCGTTTGCAACAACTCATGAAACATGATCGCCGCAGGTCGCGTGTCGGCGGGCGGGGTGTTTCACAGGCGACCACCTGTGAAACGGAAACCCGGGGCGCCGACAAGATCAATCCTTAGCGTTGAATCCTGGAGCAATGCCGTACGGGGCCCCGGTATGCCTACGCGTCGGCACAGCACTGACATCAAAGACAGTTTTGACTTATATAAGTGTCGACCGGTACAGTTGCTGTCGTGCACGCATTCGACATACTCGGTGACCCCGTGCGCCGGCGCATTCTGGAGCTGCTCGCCGACGGTGAGCAGACCTCCGGGGCGATCACGGAGGTCATCCGGTCCGAGTTCGCTATCTCCCAGCCGGCTGTCTCCCAGCATCTGCGGGTGCTGCGTGACAGCGGGTTCGCGTCAGTGCGCGCTGCGGGCACGCGCCGGTTCTACGCCGTCGAGCCGGAGCCGCTGAGTGAGGTCGATGCCTGGCTGGAGAGGTTTCGCCGGTTCTGGGACCAACGCCTCGACGCCCTGGGCACCGAGCTGGCCCGGGGCAAACGTGCACGCCGGCGAGCCGGCGGGGAGGCCGTCCAGCCTGCCGGTTCCGGCACGGATTCGGGCAACACCGATGCACCACCGAAAGAGACATGACATGAAAGACGTGTTCGACGAGCTGGCCGCCGTGCGCCGGACGATGGGCAAGGGCAGTGTGCCCGCCGGTGAGGCGTACACCATTGAGCTGCGGCGTCGCTACGACGCGGAGATCGATGATGTGTGGGACGCCATCACCAGCCCTGAGCGGCTGCGCCGCTGGTTGCAGCCGGTCACCGGGGACCTGCGGCCTGGAGGACATTTCGCGTTGGACGCTGGCGCCTACGGCGAGATCCTCACGTGCGAGCCGCCGCGTCTGCTCAAGGTTTCCTGGCTCTGCGGACCGGACGGCGACGCCTTCGCCGGCATGAGCGAGGTGGAGGTGCGCCTGACCCCGGGACCCGCCGACGACACCGAGTTCGAGCTGATCCACGCGGCCTTCGTCGAGGAGCCGTTGTTCCCGACCTACGGCCCCGGCGCCGGGGGCGTCGGCTGGGACCTGTCCCTGATCGGCCTGTCCCAGTTCCTGGCCGGCGGCGAGATCACCGATCACGAAGAGTTCGAGCAGTCGCCCCAGGGGCGCGAGTTCGGCCGCCGCAGCGCCGTGGCCTGGGGCCAGGCTCACCTGGCCGCCGGTGGCGAACCAGACCACGTCGCGGCCGCCGTCGAGGCCACCACCAAGTTCTACGTACCCGACCCGACCTGACCCTCCCGCTGCGACGGACCGACCGTCCTACGCGGCACTCACGAGCACGACAACACCAGGTTGTCCCACACCGGCAAGGAAAAGAGCGAAAGCCCATGAAGTACACCGTCACGACCGAGATCGCCCTGCCCCGGGAGACAGTGGTCCAGCTCCTGGCCGACCCGGCACACCTGCCGAAGTGGCTGCGGGGCATGGTGCTGCACGAGCCGCAGAACGGCAAGCACGGAGAGCTCGGCACCACCTCGCGCGTCGTGATGCAGATGGGCAAGCAGCGGATCGAGGCCACCGAGACCATCACCCGCCGGGAACCGGCAGACCTGCACCAGATCCCGACTGGCAGCGTCGTTCACTACGACCGCGAGATCGTCAGCAAGGGCATGTGGAGCGCCGTGCGCGACCGCCTGACCGAAGCCGGCCCGGAGACCACGCTCTGGGAGCAGGAGAGCGAATACCGGTTCAGCGGCCTGATGATGCGGCTGGTGGGACTGCTGATGCCCGGCGCCTTCCGCAAGCAGTCCGAACAGCACATGCAGGACTTCAAGCGCTTCGCTGAGCAGGGCAAGGACGTCCGCGACGAGACCGACTAACCTGCCGTAGAAAGGCATGGCGAGAACCGGCCGGTGTCGGCAAGGACCTGGCGGGTGCCGTTGTACACCGTGATGAGCACGCCGCCGGCGTACTGCAGCTGGGCGTCCTCCAGGTGCGCGAGGTGCTCGGCGACTGCGGCGCGGTCGCGGGCGGCGTAGGCGCGCATCAGGTCGAGCGCTCGCCAGGCGGCCTCGTTCATCCTCGGGTCGGTGAGGTCGGCGAAGTCCTTCATCGTCTCTCCGTGCTGGATCGGGCGGCGGCGTCCGCCGGGGTG
This sequence comes from Streptomyces triticagri, assembly GCF_003429565.1. GTDB lineage: Bacteria > Actinomycetota > Actinomycetes > Streptomycetales > Streptomycetaceae > Streptomyces > Streptomyces triticagri. The sequence continues at coordinate 12,548 of NZ_QUAK01000091.1, read as the reverse complement.
CGGGGGCGGGGCACGGCAAGGCCCAGGTCGAGGCGCTTGTCCATGTCCAGGCGGAAGGTGCCGTACGGGTTGACGTTCGACCAGAACAAGGCGGTCAGGCCGCGCCGGTCCTCGTCGCTCAGCTTCTTCGCCCAGGCGGGTTCGGCGAGGATCTGCTGCACGAGCAGCGTGTTGACGTGCACGAGCGCGGACTGCAGCAGGTGCAGCGCGAGCATCGAGGTCTCGGCGTGCTCCTTGTCCGGGCCGGTCAGGGCGCCGTCCTTGCCGTAGTGCAGCACGGTGTTCGCGCTGTTCCAGTTCTCCACGACCTGCAGGCCGCCGTGGATCTCGCGGCGCAGCTCGGGGCTGGCGAGGTAGTCACAGGCGAAGATCGTGCGGACCGCGCGGCCGAGCTCTTCGAGCGCGGCGTAGGTGGGGTGCTTGGGCCCGCCGCGGGTGAAGCGGCGCAGGACTTGCTCGGCCTCCGCGGTGCCGAGGCGGAGCGCGGTGGCGTACTTCACCAGCTGGTCATACTGCTGCTCGATCAGCTCCCAGCGGATCGGGCGGGTCAGCGAGCCGCCGAGCGCCGGCCAGCCGGGCGGGCTGTCGTCCGGGCGGTACAGGCGGATGCTGCCGATGTTCTTCAGCCGCGGCAGCAGCCGGAAGTTCAGCAGCTCGGTGAAGGCGAAGCCAACGACGGAGGCGCCGTGGGTGTCGACGTACTGGGACTCGATCTCGGCGTCCGTGCAGTGCCGCAAAAGGCCCTCGATCATCGCCGCGACCTCGGACGACGAACAGGATTTGAGCTGGGAGTAGATGCAGAGGTTCTTCTTCTCGACGTGCCAGTAGATCATCACGCCGTTGCCGCCGTAGCGGGCGTGGTACTCGGTCATGAAGTTCGACGACCAGGCCCCGAACTTCTTCGAGTCCGACGCGCACGCCGTGCCCCGTCCCCACCAGGCGGTGTCGCGGGCGGCGAAGGTGGCGTTGACCAGCTTCGTCACCGCGGCGCGCAGGTTGTCGACGGTGATGAAGTGCAGGAAGCGGCGCTGATCCACGATCAGGTAGTCCCCGGGCTGGAGTAAGAAGGAGACCTGGCCCCGGACCAGTTCCCCGGCCAGCTCCCGGGCAGCGCCGGCATGCGCCTGGCCGAGCTCGGACCGCTCCAGCATCTTGGCGGTGAACCGGACGAACCCCTCGCCCGGGGCGGAGCCATCCAGGATCGGAAACGGCTTGTACTCCTTGCCCACGCCGAGCAGGTCGAAGAAGGTCCCGTAGTGATAGGCCGACTCGGCTAGCAGGGCGCGGCTGTCCGCCGACAGCCGGGCCACCGCCGCGTGGGAGTCGGAGAGGATGCTGGGGCCGCCGCCGAGCGGGTCTGGCCGAATGCACAGGAGGGTGGTGTAGTCCGGGGGCCGGGTGGCGTTCACCAGGTCCATGTGGAACGCGTTGTACCCGATGCCGCTGGACTTGCCGGGGTTCTTGTCGACCTTGACCCCGATGCCCTTCCACAAGGGCCAGCGCGGGAAGGGCGAGAAGGGGACCGCCACCTCGGCCGCGAAGCCCGTCGCCAGCCGCTGGAACCGGTCGCCGGTCCCAAGAGCCTTGGCGAGGTTTCCCAGGCGCAGTACGGCGTATCCGCCGCCTGCTCCGGTCAGCGCGTGGCGCAGTTTCGCGGCAGTCTCCTCGAATCTCGGGGTGGCTGTCAGCACGGTCCGGTACCGATCCATGGTGGACTTCGCCAGGAACGAGCCGTCCAGTTCCCACGTCGGGAGAGGAAGGTCGATCAGAGCGGCTTCGAGTTCGCTCGGGATGTCGATGAACACGCGAAGTTCCTGTCTCTTGGGGGTCTCACGCCCTCGATCCGGCGTACGACCAGATGGCCAGGAAGGGGCAAGTCGGTGATCTTGCCCTAGCCGAGCCGGGTGGCCCGGAAGAACGTGGTCGTGATGCCGCGGAACCCGCTGTGCCCGGTGCGCCCGGCGTGGCGCAGGCACCACAACTCCGGTTCAGCTTTGTCGTCTGCTGCTCCTGAGGCGGCGTTGCAGGTGGTGCACTCGGCCTCGTGGATGGGCGGGCTTCCGGTGCTGTCGACTTCGAGTCTCCAAGGTTCGAACCGCAGTCCGACGGGTCCAACTGCTGACTGACGCCGTCCTTCGGATGCCGACATGGTTCAGCTGCCGATCTTGAACTCGGCCCAGGCGACGAGAGATGGCGGCGACGTGTCGATGCCGCAGTCGTCCGCGAACGCCCTCACGAGCTTCAGCCCTCGACCGGAAGCGCTCACCTGGCTCGACACCTCGGTGGCGAGACGCCAGGCGCCACAGCTGTGAACCTCTACGCGGACAGCCTGGTCGGCGTGAGTCAGGCGAACGTGGAACTCGGTCGCCGTCTCCGAATCGTGCCGGATGACATTGGTGGCCAGTTCTGAGACGCACAGGCTGGCGTCTGCGATCTGGTCTCCCGTCAGCCACGAGCTCAGTTCCGCCCTCGGTGTCGAACTCCACGTACTTGCTGCCGAAGCCCTTGCCGACGGTCAGGCCCCGCTCGACGTAGAACTGCTTGCTCGCCGAGACGTCGGCGACGCCCAGCAACAGCACGAACTCGTCGAACTCCCGGGCCGCCGGGCCGGTGTCCTTCTTCGACGAGGAGGCGATCTGCCAGATCGTGCCGTCGGGGGCCCGGACGACGCCACCGAAGCCCCAGAGCGACTTGGCCGCGGGCTTCAGCGTCTCGGCCCCGGCATCGACGGCGGCGTCGAAGAACGCGCGGACGTTCGCCGGCTGGGACACCACGAGCGACAGTGTGAATCCGCGAAAGCCGGTGGACGGCTCGTCGGACGGCTGCAACCGCAGCGCGGGGACCGGGCCGAAGGCCTTGTCGTGGAAGTCTCCGGCGGCGTCGGTGTCGGCCACCCCGAGGGTGACGGATGCGATGGAAGTCATGCTCACGACGCTAGTCCTGCGGCCGGGACCTGCGCTTCTTTGATCCTGACCGGTACGGCGCAGTTCCTGACCGGTACGGCGCAGCACGTCTCCCCGGAGGCGACCGGCCGCACCCGGCAGGACAATCGGCAGATCACCGCGCGGCCGGACCACGACACCGGACACCCGCAACAGCGGACACCAGGCGGAGGCGCATGTGCACGCCGAGGACAGCACCCGCCCACGGCACTGTCTGGTCACCGGCGCGACCGGGTACATCGGCGGACGCCTCGTCCCGGAGCTGCTCGACGCCGGCCACCGGGTCCGCTGCCTGGCCCGTACGCCCGACAAGCTCCGCGACCAGCCCTGGGCCGGCGACGTGGAGATCGTGCGCGGCGATGTCACCGATCCGCCGTCGGTCGCCGCGGCGCTGAGGGACATAGACTGCGCCTACTACCTGGTGCACGCCCTCGGCGGCGGCCGGGGCTTCGAGGAGACGGACCGCACGGCCGCCCGCATCTTCGGCGAACAGGCCCGGGCCCAGAGCGTACGCCGCATCGTCTACCTCGGCGGACTCACCCCCACCGACCGCCCGGATTCGACGCTCTCGCCGCATCTGCGCTCCCGCGCCGAGGTCGGCCGGATCCTCCTCGACTCGGGCGTGCCGACCGCCGTCCTACGTGCCGCCGTCATCGTGGGATCCGGCTCGGCATCGTTCGAGATGCTGCGTTACCTCACCGAACGGCTGCCGGTCATGGTCACACCCAGCTGGGTACGGACCCGGATCCAGCCCATCGCGGTCCGTGACGTGCTGCGCTATCTCGTGGGATGTGCGGCCCTGCCCGACGACGTGCACCGCACCTTCGACATCGGCGGCCCCGACGTCATCACATACGCCGACATGATGCGCACCTACGCCACGGTGGCCGGGCTGCCGCATCGGCTGATCCTGCCTGTACCCGTCCTGACACCCGGCCTGTCCAGCCACTGGATCGGCCTGGTCACACCGGTGCCGAGCGCCATCGCCCGACCGCTCGCCGAATCCCTGCGGTACGAGGTGGTCTGCCGGGAGCACGACATTGCCCGCCACGTCCCGGACCCGCCCGGCTGTCCGCTGCCCTTCGCCGAATCGCTCACCCTGGCCCTGCAGAAGATCCGCGACGCCCAGGTGGCCACCCGCTGGTCATCGGCCGCGGTGCCCGGTGCGCCCAGCGACCCCTTGCCGACCGACCCCGACTGGGCGGGCGGCAGCCTCTACACCGACCGCCGCGTCCGCACCGTGCACGCGTCGCCGCAGGCACTCTGGCGTGTCATCGAGGGCGTCGGCGGCGAGAACGGCTGGTACTCCTTCCCGTTGGCCTGGGCAATCCGGGGCCTCCTCGACCGCTTCGTCGGCGGAGTCGGACTGCGCCGCGGCCGGCGCGACGCCCGGCATCTGCGGGTCGGCGACTCGCTCGACTTCTGGCGGGTCGAGGAGATCGAGCACGGACGGCTGCTGCGGCTGCGCGCGGAGATGCGCCTGCCCGGTCTCGCCTGGCTGGAGATGTACGCGGAGCGGGATGCGGCCGGGCGCACCCGCTACCGCCAGCGCGCGCTCTTCCACCCACGGGGCCTGCTCGGCCACGCCTACTGGTGGAGCGTCGCGCCCTTCCACTCCGTCGTGTTCGGCGGCATGGCGCGCAACATCGCCCGGACCGCGGCGAAGGAACAGACGACGGACTAGGTCTGTCCGGTCGACGCGCGACCACCGGGTCAAGAGCGTGGCTGTGGTCCGCCGGAAGCGGCGCAGCGGCCTCGGATACCGTCCAGGAGATAGCCCGTGCGGCGGTCGTAGTCGTCCCGGGAGGGCCGCTCGCCGTGCTTGAGGGCGAGGGCGTTGTCCACGACGAGTGCGTGCAGATCGCCCGGCGTGAACTCCGGCCGCAGCGCGGCAAGGGGCTGCGCCGCCGCGATGAGCTCCTCGTTGGCCTCGCTGCCGACCCGGCAGATCTCCATCAGCTGAGGCGAATGCGGATACGTCTGCAACAGCACGTCGTTGAACGCGGGCAGGCGGTACTGGAGGTCGCGGAGCGCGGTGACGTAGTACGTGATCCGCTCGCTCACGTCATCGATGGCCCGAGCGCGGTCGATCACGGCGAACAGCTCACTCGCCACGAGTTCTTCGATGACGGCTTCGATGAGGCCGATCCGCCCGCCGAACCGATTGAAGATCGTGGCCTTGCTCACCCCTGCCGCCTCGGCGACCTGCTCCAGCGGCACCGTCAGACCCTGCCCCTGGAAGGCACCGATCGCGGCGGAGCGGATCTGTTCGGAGTTGCGCCGGGCGTCGGCGCGCAGCCGGGATCCCGAAGGCACCGCACTCACCGTCCCTTCCTGCCTGCCGAGAGAATTTGACCAGGGCGGTCAGTTTACCTACGGTCGCAGCAGGAAGTGAAACTGACTCAAGGGGTCAACTTATGAGTACGAAGGCCAAAGGCATGATCGTTGTGACCGGTGGCACCGGAGGGCTCGGCGGCACCACCGTCGAGCACCTCCTCGAGCGCGTACCCGCCGACCGGATCGGCATCAGCGCCCGCGACACGAGCAAGGCGCAGCACTTCGCCGACCGCGGCGTACGCGTACGGCAGGGCAGCTACGAGGACCCGGCCGCGCTGCGCAACTCCTTCGCCGGCGCCGAGCAGGTCCTCCTGGTGTCCGGCAACGACCCGGACGCCGACATGGTCGCCCTGCACCGCAACGCCATCGAGGCCGCGGTCGCCGCCGGCGCACGGCGCATCCTCTACACCAGCCAGCAGGGCGCCGTCCCCGGCAACCCGTACCGGCCGTCGGACGTCCACATCGCCACCGAGGCGCTCCTCGACGACTCGGGCGCCGCCTGGACCGCACTGCGCAACGGCGCCTACGGCCCACTCGACCAGGTACTCGGCCCGTGGCAGCGGACCGGCGTGATCGCCCAGCCGCAGGACGGCCCCGTCCCCTACACCGATCGCGCCGACACGGCCGAGGCCATCGCGGTCCTTCTCGCCGGTGACCGCTCCGTCGACGGCCCCGTCGACCTCACGGCGCCGAACGCCGTCACCTTCGACGATCTCGCCGAGATCGCCTCCGGCCTCACCGGCCGGCCCGTCGAGCGCATCGTCCTGGACGACGAGCAGTGGGTCGCCGACCAGATCGCGACCGGTGTCCCGGACCAGATGGCCCGGCTCATGCTCAGCTGGTACCAGGCCGCCCGCGCCGGCTACTTCGCCGAGGCCGGCCCCCTGCTGGCCGAACTGCTCGGCCGCCCGCCCCGCACCGCGGGCGAACGGCTCGCCGCCCACATCGCCGCCTGAGGCCGCCCGTCTTGCCGATCGCCCATCGCCCGAAACCGCCGGCCGCGGTCCTCACCTCGTACCGCCGACCGCCTCGCCCACCGGCGCCAGTTCGTTGCCGTCCGAGAGCCGCGCCCGCACACGGGGCCCGGCCCCGGCGGGAGCCTTCTCGGCGAGAGTGGTGCCCTGCGGGCGCCTTCCGGGCTTGGACGTCCGGCACGCCTTGTCGCAGCGGACTTGCTTCCGTGGCGCCAAACGAATGAGTCGAGCGACAGTCACACCCGGCGGCTGCTGTGCGAGTCCCCGCTCAACGCGAGAAGCCGCGGCTGAAATCGATCGTGTTGCCGGAGATCTTCGTGCCGGCGATGTCCTTGGGGCCGTACGAACGGGAGGTCGTCGGACGCAGACCGCTGTCCGAGCCGGGCACCGACCAGACCTTGTCCACGCCCTTCTCGTAGCCGTCGCCGCCGGCCGCGAGGTCGAGGTGCCCGTCGCCGGTCGTGTCGAGCAGCTTCACGGACATCCCGAACTCCCGCATGTACGCAGGCTTTCCGGGCACTCCGGACGTGTCCAGGGTGATCCGCCGGGCGTCGGCGCCGGTCACACCGCACTCGCCGCCGTGCAGCACGGTGACCGCACCGGCGTGGTACTCGCCCGCCACGCTCTGGCCCATGTTGCCGACCGCGAGATCCGCGTAGCCGTCACCGTTCACATCTCCCGCGTCCATGGCGGAGCCGAAGGTGTTGTCCTTCGCCTTCCGCTTGCCCGGTACGCCCTCGGTGTCCTGGTCGATCACCGTATAGCGGCTGCTGAGGCCGGACTTGGAGCCGTAGACGACCTCGATGGTGCTGCTGGGCCTGTTGACGATCCCCAACGGCTGCCGCTCGACCGCGAGGTCGCCGTGGCCGTCGCCGTCGAAGTCGGCGATGGCGGCGGTCCTGCCGAAGGGGAGGCGTCCCTGGCGCGCCGCGGTCAGTTCCTTCGGGCCGCCCTTGACGACGAGCGCCGGCTCCTTGTCGGTCTTTCCGCTGCTCTGGGTGACGACGAGGTCGTCGATGCCGTCGCCGGTGAGATCACCGGCGATCATGTCGTCGTCGAAGTTCGCCTGATGTGTGCCGGAGGGGACGGCGCCGGTGCCCGACGGCACTCCGTCACGGGTGAACGGCCCCTTCAGGAGCCCCTTCTCCTCGCCGACGCCCCAGACGAGATCGCCCTTGCCGTTGCCGTCGAAGTCGCCACCCGCGAAGAGCTCACCGGCGAAATGTCCGTCGAACTCGACGTCGGTGGGATCGGTGAGTCCGTCCTCGGAGCCGAAGAAGAGGACGATGCCGCCGGGTGTGCGGGGGTCGCGGTAGCCGGTGTCCTCACTGTGCCGGCGCACGGCGACAGCGAGGTCGGTGAGCCCGTCGCCGTCGAAGTCCCGGGCGACGGCGCCGGTGCCGAAGCCCGCATTGTCGGCCACCGCTCCCGGGGTGTCGTCGCCTTTCTGGGAGAGCACTTGGTGGTGTCCGGTGTCGGGTCCGCCGGATGAGCCGTAGACCACGGTCACATAGCCCGCGCCGCCCTTTCCGGCCACTTCGCTCTCGGGCGAGCGGGTCACCACGTCCTCGTGGCCGTCCCCGTCGAAGTCCGTTCTCGGCGGGGACGCGGCGGGTTTCGCGGGGTCGCCCGACCGGCCACCGCAGTCGGCATCGGCGGTTCCGCCGAGAGCCATCCAGGTCAGGGGGAGGGCGCAGGCCGCGCCGGCCGCTGCGGTCACGCCGAGGCGTTTCACGCTGGTTCGCACGTACGGACTCCAAAGACGGGCGCTGTGTCGGGTGTTGCTGCCGGAGTTGCCTGTGCCGGGCGGCTCGGCCCGGCATGTGCGGCACTCACACGTACTACGACTCGCGGGGGACCGGGCGCGGTTGCGCGGCCGGGCGGTCGGATGGCCGGAAACGGTCGTACAAGGGGCGCCCGCGGCGGCAGAAGCGCAGTTCAGCGCCCTGCACCGAGAAGTGAAGATGTCGTGACGCCCGGGGCCCGAGGAGCCGGTGTGGCCTGCGGATCCGTGCTGTGCGGTGCCCTGCCTCGTACATCGGGTCCCGCGCCAGGGAACGTGCACGGCCGGTTCCTGCGTCCAGAACTGGACAGCCCTGTACGCCGGAACACGGGAACCGGGACATCGGAAACCGGGACACCTGAAACCGGAACATGGGAACCGGGGCTCGGGAAACCGGGGCACCGGAACACGGGAACACCGAAGCACGGAGAACGCACCGTCAGCAGGAGGAAGCCGCGCATGACGCACGCCGCCGATCACCACCACCCCGCCGCCCGCACGCCGCGTCGGGGCAGGCGCGGCGTCCACCGGTCCCGCGCGCTGGCGGTGGCCGGTTCGCTCCTGGCATCGGCCGCACTCGGGGCCTGCGGGGGTGCGGACGGCACGGCGGGCGAGAGCCCCGTACGCACCGAGACCCCGAAGCCGAGCGACTCCCCGGTCGGCGAGATACCGGCCACCGACGTGACCGGGAAGAGGCTGAAGCGTTTCTACGACACGTACCTCGATGCGCTCGACGGACCCTCCGGCGGCCCGGAACGGCTGCGGAAGCAGCGGCTGAGCGCGCACTATCTCGACGATCTGGGGGACAGCAGGAGGACCGGTCAGGCCGACGCCGTGACCGGGTCGAGGAACACCCCGGCCGCCACGGGCAAGGTCGGCCACGACTCCACGATCGACAATCACAGCTGGTTCCTCGTCGACCTGAAGTGGAAGGACGGCAAGGTCCCCACGGAGGAATCGGGCGCCCCGGACGAACCCGAGTACTCGCCGACCCAGGTGCGCGTGCAGATCGACCGCGACACCCAGAAGATCTCGGACGTCGAGGTGCAGGAGCGCGAACCGGGGCCGGGCCAGCCGGAGGAACCTCCGGCCTGAAGTGCGCGGTCCGCAGGGACCTTCGTTCATGCCTTGAATTCACCTCTTGACGCGGGTGGGCCATGCGTCTAGCTTCCTGACGCACCAGACAGTTCACTCTCCCGACCATCGTTCATGTCAGTGAACTCCCGTACGACCGCGGCGACTTGCCGAGCACGACTCCGTGAGTACAACCCCCCACAAGTACGACCCCACCAGCACCACCCCAGCGTGCGTCCCCCCACTGGAAGGCACCCCCCATGCGCCAAGACCCGATCCCCCCGGCCGTCAGTAGACCCGGTACCTCAGCTCTCCGCTCCCGCGCCCTGCGTCGCCCCCGAGCCCTCCTCCTGGCCGTCGCCGCGACCCTGGCCTCGGTGCTCGCCGCGGTCCTCCTCGCGCCGGCCTCCGCAGCCCCCGAGGAGTCCGCGCCGTCCGCCGCGGCCGCAGCCGCACCGGCCGAGTTCACCCACCCTGGCGTACTGGTCAGCCGGCCCCAACTCGACTTCGTACGCGAGAAGGTGAACGCCGGCGACCAGCCCTGGAAGGGCGCCTACGACCAGATGCTCGACAGCAAGTACGCCTCGCTGTCGCGCACCGCGAAGCCCCGCGAGGTCGTCGAATGCGGCTCCTTCTCGGACCCGAACATCGGCTGCACCGACGAGCGTGAGGACGCGATCGCCGCGTACACGCTCGCCCTCGCCTGGTACATCACCGAGGACCCGCAGTACGCCGAGAAGTCGATCGAGATCATGGACGCCTGGTCCGCCGTGATCAAGGATCACACCAACAGCAACGCTCCGCTGCAGACCGGTTGGGCCGCCTCCTCCTGGCCGCGCGCCGCCGAGATCATCAAGTACACGTACGAGAGCTGGCCCAACGCCGACCGCTTCGGCACGATGCTGCGCGACGTCTACCTCCCCGAGGTGGTGAACGGCTCGCACAGCAACGGCAATTGGGAGCTCACCATGGTCGAGGCGACGATCGGCATCGCCGTCTTCCTCGAGGACCGGGGCGTCTACGACAAGGCGGTGGAGAAGTTCCGCGGACGCGTGCCCGCCTACATCTACCTCGACTCCGACGGATCCCTGCCGAAGACCGCACCCGGCAGCGGACTCGACACCCCGCAGAAGATCATCGACTACTGGCACGGCCAGTCCACATTCATGAACGGCCTCTCCCAGGAGACCTGCCGCGACCTCACCCACGCCGGCTACGGATTCTCGGCCATCTCGCACATCGCGGAGACCAGCCGCATCCAGGGCGAGGACCTCTACCCGGAGGTCGCCGACCGCCTCCGGCACGCCTTCGGCCTGCACGCCAAGTACCAACTGGGCGAGTCCGTACCCGGAAACCTCTGCGGCGGCAGCCTCAAGGACAAGCTCGGCCCCATCACCGAGGTCGCCTACAACGCCCTGCACAACCGCCTCGGCCACCCCATGGACAACACCCAGCGCCTCACCGAACAACAGCGCCCGGCCGGCTCCAACAACCTCTTCGTCGCCTGGGAGACCCTGACCCACGCCGACAACCCGTCCTGACGGACCAAGGCTTGCCTGCCGGCTCGCCCCGGTCACCCCGACCGGGGCGAGACGGCGGGCTCTCGGGCAGCCGGCCCCGGGCGAGGAGGTGCCGGTGACGAGCCTCGTCGGCCTCCGCACGGTCACCGGCTTCTTGATCATGGCCTGGCGAGCCGCACGCCCCACCGAGGCCCGCGAAGGCATCGACGAACGGTCCGCCCTCTTCGCAACGGGCCGCCTCACCGCATCGGTCCATGCGCGCATTCCACTCGACGACGCCGTCAAGGCCCACGAGATCCTGGACGCCCGCGCGAACCTGGGCCGCGTCCTGCTGGTGCCGTAGCCCGGCGCCCAGGTCAGGCCTCGCACCGGCCGGCTCCTCCAGCGTCACAGAACCGGGGACACAAGCCCCGGAGTGCGGCGCCCTGTATGCTCCGGGCTCAGCCCTTGACCTGCAATAACGCAGGCAGGGAGCCGAGACTCGGGAGTACTTCGATGCTGCGCACCATGTTCAAGTCCAAGATTCACCGTGCCACCGTGACCCAGGCGGACCTGCATTACGTGGGCTCCGTGACCGTCGACGCGGACCTGATGGACGCCGCCGATCTGCTGCCCGGTGAGCTGGTCCACATCGTCGACATCACCAACGGTTCGCGGCTCGAGACCTATGTCATCGAGGGCGAGCGTGGCAGTGGCGTGATCGGTATCAACGGTGCCGCGGCCCATCTGGTGCACCCCGGCGACCTGGTCATCCTGATCAGCTACGCGCAGGTCGACGACGCCGAGGCGCGGGCGCTGCGCCCGAGTGTGGTGCACGTCGACGCCGGCAACCGGATCGTCGAGCTCGGCACGGACACCTCCGCACCGGTCCCGGGGACGGACACCGCGCGCAGCCCGCACGCGCGCGTACAGGCCTGAGCCGCAGGTGCACAGGGACCCGGTCGTGACGGACACTGGGCCCATGACCGACATCGTGATCGAGGACGATCGGGGCAACGGCCGGCTCGAGGCCCGATCGGACGGCCAAGTGGTCGGCCGGATCGAGTACTTCGAGCTCGACCGCCCCGAGGGCGGACTCGTGCCGGTGCACACCGTCGTGGAGCCCGACCACGAGGGCAAGGGCATCGCCGGCTCCCTGGCGCGCGAACTGTACGCCGTCGCCGAGCGCGACGGAGTCGTCGTGGTGCCGCTGTGCCCGTACGTCGTGCGCTGGGCGGAGCGGCACCCGCAGGAGGCCCCCGCCGTCGACGACGAGCTGGTCCGCACCGCCAAGCGACAACTCGCCGCGGACCCCGACCGCTGGTGATCGGTACCGGGGCGGCCGGCACGGGAACACCCGGCGCTCCGCCGAGTGTTGGCCCTCTGAGCACCACGTCACCGCACCCACCCGTACACGTCGGAAGGCCACGCATGGCACAGCACGAGGACATCACGCTCAGCCCCGAGGGCTGGGTCGCCGATCAGGCCCGGCGCTACGAGGAATCGGGCGGCACCAAGGGCGCCACGGTGCAGGGCGCTCCCTGCCTGCTGCTCGACTACCGGGGCCGTCGTACGGGCCGCCTGCGCCGCACGGTCCTCATCTACGGCCGCGACGGCGAGGACTACCTGATCGTGGGCTCGAACGGCGGCGCCGACCGGCACCCGCTCTGGTACCTCAATCTGGAGGCGGAGCCCGACGTACGGATCCAGGTCGGACCCGAGCGCTTCGAGGCCCGCGCCGACACGCTCTCGGCCGAGGAGAAGGAACGCGTCTGGCCGGGCCTCGTCGAGCTCTTCGCTCCGTACGCCGACTATCGCGCGAAGACCGAGCGGGACATCCCGGTCGTACGGCTGAGCCGCGTCGCCTGAGCACAACGTGTCGCCCGAGCGCGCCGGGCGGCCGGGCCGTCGGAGCCCGGCCGCCCCGGGCCGTCACGCC
>NZ_QUAK01000082.1 GCF_003429565.1 Streptomyces triticagri | reverse complement strand
CCCCTCCGGTCGCTGGAGACCCAGCACCGGAGGGGCGCCCTTCGCCGTGGACCGGACCGCCTACCGCCCGGAGTCGAGCAGTGCCCGTGCCACCTGCGGATACAGCCCCTTCGGGTGGGCGCGGAAGAGCGGCTCGGTGCCGAACAGGACGACATCGCAGCCGTCCGCCGAGGTCCCGCTGATCACGGCCGCCTGCCCGGCCGCGTCGCCCGGACCGCCGCTGCCGTCCTCGAGCGACCGCCAGTGCCCGGAGACCAGCGGCGCCTGCGCGGCGTACGACTGCTCGGTGCGGACCCCGGGGCCGAGATCCGTGAACCACATCGGCGAGTAGACGAAGCTGTGCCCCGGCGCGGCACCGGTGACACCACCGTCGGCGTTGTCGACCCGCACCACGCCGTTCGCATCGCCGTTCCCGGCGACCGCCTTCGCCGCGAGCAGTCCCGTATCGGCGTTGAGCTCGGCACCGGCCGCGCCGCGCGCCACCACACCGCCGCCGTCGGCCAGATACGCGTCGAGCGCACGCCGTGCCGCGTCGTCGAGCTTCTCGTGGTCCAGGCCCGAGGAGACGAACAGGACATCCGCACGGGAGAGGTCGAAGCCGTCGTTCAGCTCCTCGGTGGAGACGGGCAGCACCTCGAAGTTCATCTCCCGCAGCGCGAACAGCTCGCCGGGCGTGACCGCCGCGGCCACCCGGGTGCGGTGCAGCACCCTGCCGCCGCGCTCCCGCGTCGCGTCGAAGGCCACCTGGTGCGTGTCGGCCACTTTGCCCGCCGCACGCCGCGCAGACGCAGGCACGATCGCGCCGCCGTCCTTCGCGGCCCGGACCGAAACCCCGTCCTTCAGAAGGGAGTTGAGGGCTGCGATCGCCTTCGGGTCGTCCAGGGCCAGATGCAGATCGCCGCGCGGCGCCACGTACCCGGATCCGCCGGCGGCCCCGACCGCACGACGCGGCACGTCGAGCCGCCCGTCCTCGACCGGCCGTACCGTCGCACCCCAGAGCAGACCGAGGCTCCAGCCCGAGATGTCGTACATCACGGACACCTTGTCGCTGATGTCGCTGCCGTCCGCGAGCAGCACATTCGCCAGGCCCCGCTTGGACTGGTGCAGGTCCACGACGTAGGACCCCTTCGGATACGTCGTGGAGCCAAGGCGGAAGGCACGGCTCGCCCGCTCCACCCGCACGTCGTTGTCCCGAAGATGGCCCACCAGCCGCGCCGCCGCGGCCTCCGAGCGCTGACCGGCACCGGCCGGGATCACATACGCCCGCGGGAACTCGGTGGTGTACACGTCCTCCGGCCCGATGCCCGGAACGCCCGGCACCGTCTCCTCGGACACCGGGATCTGCGCCTCACCCGCGGCACCGCGGCGGAACGTCTCGATCTGGTCCGCGATCAGCGCCTCGCGCCGCTCCCGGGCGAAGTCCAGGGTCGCCGTCATCGCGGCGCCCGCGATGTCCGTGTTGATCGCCGACCTGCGGCGCAGCTCCTCGACCGGCAGCTCGTCGTACTCGTCGTTGTTGACGGTCATCGGGAACTCGATGGTGTGCGCCGCGACCGAGCCCTGCGCCGCGAAGTACTGCGGGGTGAAGATCGGCGGCCAGTCGTCCCAGCCCTCGTCCATGTCGCGGAAGGGGATGACGGCCGGCTCGACGCCGTCCTTCTCCGCGGTGTAGCCGAGGCCGTTGACCGCGGACTCCATGCCGAGGGCGTTGGCGTAGGTGTTCTTCAGGAACAGGTCGTACTCGTAGTTCTCGCCGTGCGGCGGCGTGGTCGGCTCGATCAGGGTGCCGTTCATGTACCCGTGCAGATCGATCATCACGGCGGGCTGTTTGTCCACGGCGACCTGCCGGATGGCCCGCGACTCCGGCTGCGAGGCGGTGACGAAGTCCCGGTTGAGGTCGAAGCCGTTGCCGTTGGCCCGGGTGCCGGCGATCCGGCCGTCCGGGTTCGCGGTGACGTTGAAGTAGAGCCGGCTGGTCGACAGGAGCTTCTTCGCATCCGCGTCGTCGGCCTTCGCGAGCTTCCCGATGAGCTTCAGGGCCGCGTCGGTGCCCTCCCACTCGTTGCCGTGGATGTTGTTGTTGATGAAGACCGGCGTCTTGTACTCGGCCTTGATCTGCTTGTCCTTCGCCGCCTTCGCCGGCGCCTGCTCGATCAGCCTGCGCATCCGCTCCTGGGAGCGTGCCTCGCGGGCCGACTCCGGCTCGGTGACCGTCACCAGATACAGCTGGTGGCCGCCCGCCGAGCGGCCCGCGATCTCCACGCTGATCCGATTGCTCAGTTTCTGCAGCTCGTTCAGCTTCGGAGCGATCGCATGGTACGGGGTGAGGTCCAGCTTGATCGACTTGTCGTCCAGGTTCTCCGGCGGCCGGTCGAGGTGCTGCTGCCGCGGGTAACCCCCGGATCCCGGCAGGCCGTTGCTGACGTCCCGCAGCGCGCGCTCGGTGGCCGCCGCGGGCGCCTTCGCGGCCCGTTCGCCATCTGCGGCGGCGCCCGAATCGCGCACCGGGCCCGACTCCCGTGCGGGGCGCGGCGGATCGTCGGCCGGCGCCGCGCTCGCGCCCGTCGGGGCGAGCAGCAGCAACCCCGCGGCTGCGGCCGTGGCCGTCAGGACGGGTCTCGATATCCCCACACGTACCTCCCGTAGATCGGTACGCGAGGTCTTACCGTCTCAACTCGCGTGCCACAAGAGGGTCTTGACGGCCCGGATGTCGCGGGCGGCGCACCGTCCCGGTGACGAAGGGCCGCTGACCGGCAGTTGGATAGGCTGCCGACATGCGTGATCTTGCAGTCGGGCTCGGATATCTGTGGCAGGGCCAGCGTTGGGTCGCCGGGCACCGGCGCCGGCTCGGCCTCGGCCTGCTGCCGGGACTCGTCACCCTCGTCCTCTATGCCGGAGCGCTCATCGGACTGGCTTACGGGGCGGACGAATTCGTCGTCTGGGCCACCCCCTTCGCCGCGGACTGGTCCGACCCGTGGGGAGGTCTCTTCCGCGGCTTCCTGGTGTTCCTCGTCTTCGCCCTCGGACTGCTGCTCGCCGTGGTCACCTTCACCGCGGTCACCCTCCTGATCGGCCAGCCCTTCTACGACGCGCTCTCCGCGCAGGTCGACCGGTCCCGCTCCCCGGACGGCACCGCGCCCGAGTCCGAACTGCCCTTCTGGCGCGACCTGTTCATCTCCACCCGGGACAGTCTGCGGATCGTTGTGCGGGTCCTCGTCTGGGGCATCCTGCTCTTCGCGTTCGGCTTCCTCCCCTTCGTGGGTCAGAGCGTGATCCCGGCGATCGGCTTCTGCGTCACCGGCTTCTTCCTCGCCGAGGAGCTGGCCGCGGTCGCCCTGCAGCGCCGGGGCGTCCAACTCCGCGAACGCCTCACCCTGTTGCGCTCCCGCCGCCTCCTCGCCTGGGGCTTCGGCGTCCCGCTGGCCCTCGCCTTCCTCGTCCCCTTCGCCGCGGTGTTCCTGATGCCGGGCGCGGTCGCGGGCGCCACGCTCCTGACCCGAGACCTCCTGGACGAACCGAACCGCGCCGACACCGACGAGCCCTCGAACCCGCCCACGGGCCCGACCGAGCCCTGAACCACCGCTCCCGCCGAGGCCCCACGCCCCGCCACCTCTGCAGTGGCCCGCGCGATCGCGGTAGGACGCACCGGCCATGCGCCGCCGACTGCGCGCAACCGCGGCCCCGTCCGATCGGACTCCGATCGACGGAACTCGATCGCCCCCCTCGATCCGCGAGCGCCCCGGACACCGTGACGCGCGACCCCGCCCACCTCGGCCCTCGGATCGCCTTTGTACGGGGCGTACTTGGCGCCGAGAGGGGACTGGTCGTGGGGCATCACGTCTCGTGGGACGCGACGAGTCGTCGGGCGGGGCCTATGGCTCCACCGCTGTGCGCAGCTCATGTGCGGCGGCTTCGAGGGCGTTCAGAAAGGCGTGGGCCGCTGGAGGCACGCTGTGGCCCCGTGGCGTCGCGGCCAGCACCCTGCGCGGCGGATAGTCCGGGTCGTGCAGGGCGAGGAGGGCGATGTCGGGGCGTACGGACTCGGCGGCCAGGGCGGGCACCAGGGCGAGGCCCAGCCCGGCCGCGACATAGCCCTGCTTGGCGATCCACTCCGCGGCGATGTGCACCACGCGCGGCCGGTGGCCGGCCCGTACCGCCGGCTGCAGCAGGCTGCGCTCGATGCGCGGGTGGCCCGAGATCCAGTCCTCGCCGGCCAGTTCGGCGAACCGCACCCGGCGCCGCCCGGCGAGCCGGTGGCCGGCCGGCGCCGCCACGTACATCGGCTCGTCGAGCAGCGGATGCAGGGCGTACGCGTCCAGCGGGTCGCCCGCCGTCGTCGACACCACCGCCAGATCGATCTCGCCCGCGTCGAGGCCGGCCAGCAGATCCGCGGTCAGGCCCTCCACGCGGCCGATGCCGACCTTCGGATGCCGGGAGGCGAACGCGGCGAGCGCGCGCGGCAGCAGCGCCGCGTCCGCGGTCGGAAAGGCACCGATCCGCAGCATGCCGCCCGCCACGTCTCGCAGCGCGGCCAACTCGCGTCCCGCGTGGGCCAGACGGTCGAGCACGGCCTCGGCATGCGGCAGAAACGCCCAGCCGTGCGCCGTCGGGCGCACCCCGCGTGGCAGCCGGTCGAACAACGGGGCACCACCGAGGGCCGCTTCGAGCGCCGCCACCTGCCGGGACACCGCGGACTGCGTGTACCCGAGCTCCTGAGCCGCGGAGGTGAACGAGCCGTGGTGCGCGACATCGAGGAACACCCGCAGCCAGGCCGTGGACAGCGCGGGCCCTTCCGTACCGTCGATAGAGCCATGTGGATCAGGCATGGCAGCCATGCTAGACATTCGCTTGTCGCATCACCCAGCTGCTCCTAGCGTCGACGGCATGGAAACGATCGCCTTTCTCGGGCTCGGGCACATGGGCGCCCCGATGGCCCGCAGACTGCTCGACGCCGGCCACCCGACCACCGTGTGGAACCGCACCGAGGCCAAGGCCGCCCCGCTCACCGAGGCCGGCGCGCGCCCCGCCGCCGACCCGGCCGACGCCGTGCGCGGCGCCGATGTGGTGATCACGATGCTCGCGGGGCCGGCCGCCCTGGACGCCGTCGCCGCACAGGTCGCCCCCGAACTCGCGCCCGGCACCCACTGGATCGACATGTCGACCGTCGGCCCCGACGCCGTACGAGCCCTCGCAGAGCGGGTCCCCACAGGCGTCACCGTCCTCGACTGCCCCGTCCTCGGCAGTACGGACAAGGCGGCATCAGGCGAACTGAAGCTCCTCGCGGGCGGCGACCCCACCCCGGTCGAGGCGCTGCTCGCCCGCCTCGGCACCGTCACCCGCACCGGCCCACCCGGATCGGGCGCCGCCCTCAAACTCGTCCTGAACACGGCCGTAGTCGGCGGCGTCGCCGTCGTCGCCGAGGCGCTCGCCCTGGCGGGATCCCTCGGCGTGGCCGACGACGTGGCGGAGGCGGCCCTGCGCGACAGCCATCTGGCCGGCGCCGCCCACCGGGCACTCGCCACCGACGTTCACTTCGACGTCGAACTGGCCGTCAAGGACGTCTCCCTGGCCACCGGCGCCGCCCGGCTGCCGGTGATGGAGGCCGTCGGCCGTCAACTGGCCGACACCGGGCCGGAGTTCGCCCACCGCGACCTCGCCGAGGCCGTGACACACATCCGCGAGCGGCACAGCTGACCAGCCGCGTCCGGCAGCACTTCCCCCATCACCGCCCACCAGACAGGTGCACCCGCATGACCCTGAACACAGCCATCGGCAACCCCGACACCGCCCCCGAGCCACTCGGCCCCTACTCCCAGACCGCCCGCATCGAACTGCCCGGCGGCGGCGCCCTGTTGCAGCTCTCCGGCCAGATCGCCGAGGGGGAGACGCTCACCGAGCAGAGCCGCGGAGTCCTCGAGGCCATCGGCGCCCTGCTCGCCGCACACGGCGCCGGCTTCGCCGACGTCGTCAACGTCCGTACGTATCTCACCGACATCGACCGGCTGCCCGAATACGCCGCCGTACGAAGGGAGTTCTTCACCGGCACCCCACCCACCAGTACGACCGTGGAGGTGTCCCGGCTCTTCCGGCCCGAGGCGCTCGTCGAGGTGGAGGTGGTGGCCGCCCTCGCCGACTGAGGGTGCACCACAGCCCCACCGATGCCGACGCACCGTCAGGCAGTGGGCTCCGCAGGGTCCTTGCGCGCGGTGACCGCGCGGAACGCCAGCTCGGCCAGCCGGGACTGCCCGTCCTTGCTCGGATGGAACCAGTCCCAGCGGCTCAACTGCCCCGTACCGAAGCGGTAGTCGAAGACCGCGCCGCCGTCGAAACGGCACCGGTCTTCGCGTCCGCACACCTCGGCAAGGGCCTCGTTGTAGTCGATCACGCGGCGCTGCACCGCGTCCCTGCGCTCGACCGCCCCGGCGTCGAGCGCATCGGCGTCCCCGAGCATCGACGGGCAGATGCCCAGCTTCCACACCTGCTTGCCCAGCGGATTGCCGCGGCCCTGCGACCAGAGCCGCTTCAGATTGGGCACGCTGGAGACGTACACCTGCGTCTTCGGCTGCTCACGGCGCAGCACCTCGAGCGATTTCGCGAAGTCGTCCTTGAACTCGTCGACCGGTGTCATCGACGCGACCGACGGCCGGCAGGCGTCGTTGGCGCCCATCAGGACCGTCACCAGGTCCGGTGACTTGGCGGCCGCCTTGCGCATCTGGTCCGGCAGGTCATTCATCGCCGCACCCGAACGCGCGAAGTTCCAGCTGCGGTCCTCGGCCCGCTTCTCGCCGAACAGCCGCACCGCGAGACTCCGTACGCCCTCGTCGGTGCCGGTCGCCCAGGAGACCTCCGGGCAGTCGGTCAGCACCCCGCAGGCGTCGAAACCGCGGGTGATCGAGTCGCCGACGGCCGCCAGGGAGTCCGGGCTGCGGTCCCACACAGGCGTCGGCTTCGCCGACGGCCGGGGCTTTCCACTGGTCGAGCCGGGTGCGGGGCTGTTGCCACCGGTCGCGTCGCAGCCGGCCAGCACGGCCGCGGCCAGCACCCCGGAGCCCACGAGCACGGCGCCGGCGGTGGCGAGAGCGGAACGCGTCCTGCCGGTCCCCGCGTCCCGCATCGGCCCCGTCCCTCCGTCATCTCGTGCCGTCCTGCCGAGTGAAAGCTCTGTGTTCTCCGCCTTTTGACCGACAGTACGTCACCCCACGGCCGCTGCCGCACGGTAGCTTGGCCCCAGCCGACCCGGGGAAACGCCGTTGTTCCGGGTCCGCTAAATTACATCACGTCAGATCTGTCCCCTTTGGGGGGAGATTGCTCGGCACGGGCGCGAGGCCGCTGGGGAAGGCGAACCTCGACCCACACTGGAGGTCCCGGTGACGACACGTGGAGTCCTGTACGTGCATTCCGCGCCGCGCGCGCTGTGCCCGCACGTCGAATGGGCGGTCGCGGGCGTGCTCGGTGCACGTGTGAATCTCGACTGGATCAGGCAGCCGGCGGCGCCCGGCACCTGGAGAGCCGAGTTCTCCTGGCAGGCCGAGCCCGGTACCGCCTCCAAACTCGCCTCCGCCCTGCGCGGCTGGGACCTGCTCCGCTTCGAGGTCACCTCGGAGCCGCGCGCGGGCTCGGAGGGCGAGCGGTACAGCGCCACCCCCGACCTCGGCATCTTCCATGCCGTGACCGGCGTCCACGGCGACATCCTGATCCCCGAGGACCGGCTGCGCGCCGCGCTCGCCCGCGCCCAGGAGGGCGGCAGCGACCTCGAGGCGGAGATCGCCAGACTGCTCGGCAAGCCCTGGGACGACGAGCTGGAACCCTTCCGCTACGCCGGCGAGGGCGCCCCGGTCCGCTGGCTCCACCAGGTCGTCTGACCGAGCGCCGGCAGGACGCGACACCGCGCACGAGGGCCCGCCCGGGTGAACCGGGCGGGCCCTGCCGCGTACTGAGCCGGTGTCAGACCGAGCGGAAGGCGAGCACCACGTTGTGTCCGCCGAAGCCGAACGAGTTGTTCACCGCGGCGATCGTGCCGCCGGGCAGCTGACGCGCCTCGTCGCGCACGATGTCCGCGTCGATGTCCTCGTCGAGCTCGTCGATGTTGATGGTCGGCGGGGCCGTCCGGTGGTGCAGCGCGAGCACCGTCGCGACGGTCTCGATGCCGCCCGCGCCGCCGAGCAGATGCCCGGTCATCGACTTGGTGCTGGAGATCGCGACATGGTCGAGGTCGTCGCCGAGGGTCTTGCGCAGCGCCTTGATCTCCGCGATGTCGCCCTGCGGCGTGGAGGTGGCGTGTGCGTTGAGGTGGACCAGCTCGGCCGGCTTGAGGTCCGTCGCGTCGAGCAGATTCTGCATGGCGGCGGCGATACCGCGGCCGGTCGGCTCGGGCTGCGCGATGTGGTGGCTGTCCGCGGACAGGCCCTGGCCCAGCACCTCGCAGTAGACCCGGGCGCCACGCGCGGCGGCGTGCTCGGCCGACTCCAGGACGATCACGCCGGCGCCCTCGCCGAGCACGAAGCCGTCACGGGCCGTGTCGTAGGGCCGGGAGGCCTTCTCCGGCTCGTCGTTGTTCTTGGACATCGCCATCATGTTGGCGAACGCGGCGATCGGCAGCGGGTGGATCGCCGCCTCGGTGCCGCCGGCCACCACCACGTCGGCCCGGCCCGCGCGGATCATCTCGACCGCGTAGCCGATGGCCTCGGCGCCGGAGGCGCACGCGGAGACCGGGGTGTGCACGCCCGCCTGGGCGTTGACCTCGAGGCCCACGTTCGCCGACGGGCCGTTGGGCATCAGCATGGGCACGGTGTGCGGGGAGACGCGGCGTACGCCCTTCTCCTTGAGCACGTCGTACTGGTCGAGCAGCGTCGTCACGCCACCGATGCCGGAGGCGATGACCGAACCGAGCCGGTCCGGCGCGATGCTCTCGTCGTCCTCGCCCGCCTTGCCGGTGTAACCGGCGTCCGCCCACGCCTCCTTGGCCGCGATCAGCGCGAACTGCGCCGAGCGGTCCAGGCGGCGGGCCAGCGGGCGGGGCAGGACCTCGGCCGGGTCGACCGCCGCGAGTGCGGCGATCTTGACCGGCAGCTCGGCGTAGCGCTCGCCCTCCAGGGCGACTACGCCGGAACGTCCCGCGATCAGACCTTCCCAGGTCGATGCGGAGTCGCCACCCAGCGGTGTGGTTGCGCCGATACCGGTGACGACCACGGTGCGATTGGTCGAGCTCACAGGAATTCTTTCTCCACGTCTCGGAATGGGGCGGTGGATCCGAAATCGAACGGCGCCACCGCCGGGTGGCGTGCGAAGCGGGGGGTCAGCCCTGGTGCTTCTGGATGTAGTCCGTGGCGTCGCCGACGGTCTTCAGGTTCTTGACGTCCTCGTCGGGGATCTTGACGTCGAAGCGCTCTTCGGCGGCGACGACGACCTCGACCATGGACAGCGAGTCGACGTCCAGGTCGTCGGTGAAGGACTTGTCCAGCTGGACGTCCTCGACCGGGATCCCGGCGATCTCGTTCACGATCTCGGCGAGACCGGCGACGATCTCTTCCTGGGTGGCGGCCATCTTGGCGCTCCTTCGTATGTATCAGGTGGATTGCGGCTGTGCCGTCCGGAAGATCCCGGACGGCACTTCCTACGGGAGGGTAACGACCGTCGCGGCGTAGACGAGACCCGCCCCGAAGCCGATGACGAGCGCGGTGTCGCCGCTCTTCGCCTCTCCGGTCGCCAGGAGCCGCTCCATCGCGAGCGGGATCGAGGCGGCCGAAGTGTTGCCGGTGGTCTCGATGTCACGGGCGACCGTGACATGCTCCGGCAGCTTGAGGGTCTTCACCATCGAGTCGATGATCCGCATATTGGCCTGGTGCGGGATGAAGACGTCCAGGTCGTCCGGGGTGATCCCGGCGGCGTCGAGGGCGTTCTGCGCGACCTTCGCCATCTCGAAGACGGCCCAGCGGAACACCGCCTGGCCCTCCTGCGTGATCGCGGGGAACTTCACGTCGCCCTTGCTGTCCAGCGGGAGCTTCGACACGTCACCGAGGCGGAAGTCGTTCCACGCGACGGTCTGCTTGATCGTGTCGGACTTGTCGCCCTCGCTGCCCCAGACCGTCGGGCCGATGGCCGGCTCGGTCGCGGGGCCGACGACGACGGCGCCCGCGCCGTCACCGAACAGGAAGGCCGTCGCCCGGTCCTCCAGGTCGGTCAGATCGCTCAGCCGCTCCACGCCGATCACCAGGACGTGCTCCGCGCTGCCCTCGACGACCATGCCCTTGGCGAGCGTCAGTCCGTACCCGAAGCCCGCACAGCCGGCCGAGATGTCGAAGGCCGCGGCCTTGTCGGTGCCGAGCTGGTCGGCGATGTACGTGGCGATGGCCGGGGTCTGCTGGAAGTGCGAGACGGTCGACACGACGACCGCGCCGATCTGCTCAGCGGTGATCCCGGCGTCCGCGATGGCCTTGCCCGAGGCCTCGATGGACATCGCGGCCACCGTCTCCTCGTCGGAGGCCCAGTGCCGGGTCGCGATGCCGGAGCGGGAGCGGATCCATTCGTCGGACGAGTCGATCTTCTCGAGAATGACCTCGTTCGGCACCACCCGCGTGGGGCGGTATCCGCCGACGCCCATGATGCGTGCGTACGGGGCGCCCTTGCTCGGCTTGATCTTCGACATGCTCTCGGGACTCCTTCTCAGGCCGAGGCCGCGGCGTGCTCGGCAGCGAGCTCGCGGGCCGCATCGAGGTCGTCGGGCGTCTTCAGGGCAAGGGTCTGGACCCCGGGCAGTGCGCGCTTGGCGAGCCCGGTCAGGGTGCCGCCGGGGCACACCTCGATCAGCGCGGTCACGCCGAGCTCCTTGAAGCGCTCCATGCACAGGTCCCAGCGGACCGGGTTGGCCACCTGGCCGATCAGCCGGGCGACGACCTCGTCGCCGGTGGCCACGGTGGCACCGTCCTTGTTCGACACGTACGTGACCGTGGGCGCGGCCGGAGTGAGGTCCTCCGCGGCGGCCTGCAGCGTCTCGACCGCGGGCGCCATGTGCGAGGTGTGGAACGCCCCCGCCACCTTCAGCGGCACCACCCGGCGCACGCCCTCCGGCTTGTCCTCGGCGAGCGCGGCGAGCTGCTCGGCGGTGCCGGCGGCGACGATCTGGCCCGCGCCGTTCACATTCGCCGGGGTCAGGCCGAGCTTCTCCAGATGCGGTACGACGACGTCCGGCTCGCCGCCGAGCATCGCCGCCATGCCGGTCTCGGCGACGGCGGAGGCGTCCGCCATGGCCAGACCACGGGTGCGTACGAGACGCAGGGCCGCCGTCTCGTCGAGCACACCGGCCAGGGCGGCCGCCGCGTACTCGCCGACACTGTGGCCGGCCACGGCGTCCGGGCGCGCGCCGAGCGCGTGCGCGGACAGCAGCGCGGAGGCGACGAGCAGCGGCTGCGCCACGGCGGTGTCGCGGATCGCGTCCGCGTCCGCGTCGGTGCCGTAGTGGGTGAGGTCGAGCTCCGTGGCGTCCGACCAGGCCGCGATGCGGTCGGCGGCGCCAGGGAGTTCGAGCCAGGGAGTCAGGAAGCCGGGCGTCTGAGCGCCTTGGCCGGGAGCGACGAGTACGAGCACTCTCACACTCTCTCTTGTGGACGGCCTGCACCGCCCGTGGGGACAGGGACGAAGAACAGCGGGGGTAATTGTTCACCCCCGACAAAAGTCTAGGCTTGCGGATCTCCGTCGACCAGACGCCCCAGGATCAGCGCGATCCGCAGCGTGAACGCCGAGCGGACGTCCGACGGGGACCAGCCGGTGACGTCAGTCACACGTCGCAGCCGGTAGCGCACGGTGTTGGGGTGCACGAAGAGCATCCGTGCGGCGCCCTCGAGACTGCTCGCCTGCTCCAGATAGACACTCAGAGTCTCCAGAAGCGCGGAGCCGGCTTCCTCCAGCGGTCTGTAGATCTCCTCCACCAACTGGTCCCGCGCCGCCGGATCCGACGCGATCGCGCGCTCCGGCAGGAGATCGTCCGCCAGGACCGGCCGCGGAGCGTCCTGCCAGGCGCTGCACGCCTTGAGCCCGGCGGCCGCGGCCTGCGCGGAACGGGTCGCGGCCAGCAGGTCGGGGACGACGGGGCCGGCCACCACGGGCCCGGCCGCGTACGGGCCGATCAGCCCCTTGGCGACGGCGAGCGGATTGTCGCTGCCGCCCGCGATGACGACCAGGCGGTTGCCGAGGACACCCGTGNTGTCGCTGCCGCCCGCGATGACGACCAGGCGGTTGCCGAGGACACCCGTGAGGACCTGCAGCTTCGCGTGCCGGGCCGCGCGGCGGATGGCCTCCACGGTCAGCTCGCTGTCGCCGTCGGGCGCGGTGCCGAGCACGACACAGACATGTTCGGGGGAGTTCCAGCCGAGGGCCGCCGCACGGGAGACGGCCCCCTCGTCCGCCTCACCGGAGAGGACCGCATTGACCACGAGGGACTCGAGGCGGGCGTCCCAGGCGCCGCGCGCCTCGGCGGCCTGCGCGTAGACCTGAGCGGTGGCGAAGGCGATCTCCCGTGCGTACACGAGCAGCGCCTCGCGCAGCACGCGCTCGTCGCCGGGGGCCGCGACCTCGTCGATCGCGGACTCCATCACCTCGATCGTGGTGCGCACCATCTCGACGGTCTGGCGCAGGGTGATGGCCCGGGTCAGCTCCCGCGGAGCGGTGCCGAACACATCGGTCGAGATGGCCTGCGGGGCGTCCGGACGCCGGAACCACTCGGTGAACGCGGCGATGCCCGCCTGGGCGACCAGGCCGATCCACGACCGGTTCTCCGGTGGCATCGCCCGGTACCAGGGCAGCGTCTCGTCCATCCGCGCGATGGCCTGCGCGGCCAGACTGCCGGAGGATTGCTCGAGCCTCTTCAGGGTCGCGGAGTGCGGGTGGGCGGGCGGCGGCTGCGACGATTCGGGTTGGGGCACGGGACAAGACTGCCTTATCGGGACGACGGTACGAGTGGCCGGGGCCAGCCTCTACCGTTGAGACGTGATGGAAGTCCGCCGCTCCCGCGACCGGTTCAGGGGCTCCGAGCCGCCTGCCGGGATCGAGTCCCTGCACGCCTTCTCGTTCGGTCCGCACTACGACCCGGACAATCTGCGCTTCGGCCCGCTGATCGCCTGCAACGAGGAGCGGCTCGCCCCCGGCGCCGGCTTCGACGAGCATCCGCACAGCCACACCGAGATCGTCACCTGGGTCGTCACGGGTGAACTCACCCACCGCGACTCCACCGGCCACGAGTCCCGGGTCCGCCCGGGCGACGTCCAGCGGCTCAGCGCCGCCGGCGGCGTACGGCACGTGGAGCGCAACGACGGCCCGGACCCGCTGGTCTTCGTCCAGATGTGGCTGGCCCCCGAGCAGCCCGGCGGCGAACCGTCCTACGAGGTCGTCCCCGGCATATCCGACGCGACCCCCTACGCGGTCCCCGCGGCGGGCGCCCTCCTCCACGTACGCCGCCCGTCCGCCGGCGAACGCGTCGCCCTGCCCGACGCGGAACGGGTCTACGTGCATGTGGTCCGCGGCGAAGTCACGCTGGAGGAACACCGGTTGGGCCCCGGCGACTCGGCCCGCCTCACGGCCGAGGCGAACCGGGACCTGACAGCGGGCACCCAGGCGGAACTACTGGTGTGGGAGCTTGGGGGAGGCCATCCCGGCACTTGACGCCCGTCCGGCACCTCCAGCCCGTCCGGCGTTTGAGGACACTCAAGCCCGTCCGGCGTGTGAGGACCGGGGGCCCGGGGGCAGCGCCCCCGAAACCACCTCACCCCCTCAGCTCGAAGAGCACCGCATCGGTGAACTCCGGCCAGGCAGAAATCGCCCAAGGCCCGAACGCCCGGTCCGTGAGGACAACGCACGCAGCCCCCGCCGCGGGGTCGACCCACACGAACGTCCCGGACTGACCGAAGTGGCCGAACGTCGAAGGGGAGGACGAACTCCCCGTCCAGTGCGGCGACTTGCCGTCGCGAATCTCGAAGCCGAGCCCCCAGTCGTTCGGCGTCTGGCGTCCGTATCCGGGCAGGAGGCCGGCCAGGCCCGGGTGGACGACCGTCATCGCGTCGAGCACCGTGCGCGGATCAAGCAGCCGGGGCGTCTGCAGCTCGGCCGCGAACCGCGCCAGGTCGTCGACGGTGGACACCCCGTCCCTGGCCGGTGAACCCTCGACCGACGTCGACGTCATACCGAGCGGCTCGAGCACCGCCTGCCGTACGTACTCCGGAAAGGGGATCTCCGTGGCCTTCGCGATGTGCTCGCCGAGCTGCTCGAAGCCCACGTTCGAGTAGATCCGCCGGGTGCCCGGCGGCGCGCTCACCTTGTGCTCGTCGTAGGCGAGTCCGCTGGTGTGCGCGAGGAGATGCCGGACCGTGGAGCCCTCGGGGCCGGCCGGCTCGTCGAGCTCGACCGCGCCCTCCTCGTACGCCACCAGCGCGGCGTACGCGGCGAGCGGCTTGGTCACCGACGCCAGCGGGAAACGCTGTCCGGTGGGACCGTGGTTTCCGGCGATCGTGCCGTCCGCGCGGACGACGGCGGCTGCGGCCGTCGGCACCGGCCAGTTCTCGATCAGGGCGAGGCTCTCCATGCCGGCGAGCCTACTGCGCACCACCGACACCGCCCGCACCGCCTGCGAACCGGCGCCGGCACCCCGCGGACCGTACGGAAGATTCCCCTTGCCTGGAGTGCACTCCAAGGATCTAGCGTGGAGGGCATGACGGTGATGGACAGCACGACCGCGGACGTGGCACCCGCCGACCTCTGCTCCGCCGGGCCCGAGGTCCATCCGCGGCCCGACGGACAGGACCGCTACACGATCAGCGAGGTGGTGGCGATCACTCACCTCTCCGCCCACACCCTGCGCTGGTACGAGCGGATCGGCCTGATGCCGCACATCGACCGCTCGCACACCGGCCAGCGACGCTTCACCAACAAGGACCTGGACTGGCTGTCCTTCGTGGGCAAGCTCCGGCTCACCGGGATGCCGGTCGCCGACATGGTCCGCTACGCCGAGCTGGTGCGCGAGGGCGACCACACCTTCGAGGCCCGCCAGGAGCTCCTGGAACGCACCCGGCGCGACGTACAGCACCGGATCGCGGAGCTCCAGGGCACGCTCGCCGTACTCGACTACAAGATCCAGTTTTACGGGGGCGCCAAGCCGGCCCCGGAAAGGGCCTGAACCCTGATGAGCACGACAAGCACGATCACCCAGGTGCAGCTCGGTACCGACGGACCCCAGGTGGGTGCCCAGGGCCTCGGCTGCATGGGCATGAGCTTCGCCTACGGTCCGACCGACGCCGACGAGGCGCGCGCCACCCTGGAGCGCGCCCTCGAGCTGGGCGTCACGCTCTACGACACGGCGGACATGTACGGGGCGGGTGAGAACGAGAAGTTCCTCGCCCCGTTCGTCGGCAAGCACCGCGACGAGATCGTCCTGGCGACGAAGTTCTCGCTGTCCACCGACCCGGACGACCCGGCGAAGCGGATCATCCGCAACGACCGGCCCTATCTGCGCCAGTGCATCGAGGACAGCCTGCGGCGCCTCGACGTGGAGGCCGTGGACCTCTACTACATGCACCGGCGCGACGTACGGATCCCCATCGAGGAGACCGTCGGCGCGATGGCGGAGCTGGTGGCCGAGGGCAAGGTCAAGTACCTGGGCCTGAGCGAGGTGACCGCGAGCGAGCTGCGGGCCGCGCACGCCGTCCACCCGATCACGGCACTGCAGTCCGAGTGGTCGCTGTTCAGCCGGGACATCGAGACGAGCGTGATCCCCGCGGCGGCCGAACTCGGCGTCGGCGTGGTGCCGTACTCGCCGCTCGGCCGAGGCTTCCTCACCGGCGCCTTCGTACACGCCGACCAGGAGCTGAGCGGCGACGACTTCCGCCGCCAGCAGCCCCGCTTCACCGGGGACAACGCGGCCGCGAACGCCGCCCTGCTCGAACCGGTCCGCGCCGTCGCCGCCGGCCACGACGCCACCCTCGGCCAGGTCGCCCTCGCCTGGGCGCAGCAGCGGGCCGCGGCGCACGGCCTCGCCGGTGTCGTCCCGATTCCCGGCACCCGCAAGCGCAGCCGCATCGAGGAGAACACCGGGGCGACCCGGCTCGTGCTCACCGACAGCGAGCTCGACCTCCTGGAGCCGATCGCCGGTCAGGTCGCCGGCGACCGCTACCCTGACATGTCGTTCACCTCGGCGGGACGCGAGTAACCACCGGGAGATCGTCCGCCCTGCGCGCGTGGAGCCCGAATACGGGCTCC
>NZ_QUAK01000088.1 GCF_003429565.1 Streptomyces triticagri | reverse complement strand
CGGCCCGCCGCCGCCCGACCCGCCGCCGCCCGACTGCGGTGCGGCCGCCGCGGCCGGGGCGAGGACCGCGGTGACGGCCACGGCGGTCGCGGCCAGTTGGACGACGGTCCTGCGGCGAGGCCGGGCGCCGTACGGGACGTTCCGGACAACCTCTGGGGCCATGGACACTCCTCGGTCGCGTGACGGCATGCGCGGCGCCGCCTTCGGCGGGACCCCCGCGCGGATCGATGGCACGAGCGCTCAGAGCGAACGCGAGCCGCCGGACGGTAGTCCATACCCGCGGTGACGACAAGGAGTCGCCCCGCCCAACTCCCGTACTCCATCAGGTCCTTGACCGCCCTCCCGCACCATTCTGTTTGCGAACCTAGGGCCATTAGGTTATACCTAGAGTTGCTAGGAAA
Organism: Streptomyces triticagri; assembly: GCF_003429565.1. Classification (GTDB taxonomy): domain Bacteria; phylum Actinomycetota; class Actinomycetes; order Streptomycetales; family Streptomycetaceae; genus Streptomyces; species Streptomyces triticagri. The sequence continues at coordinate 56,733 of NZ_QUAK01000088.1, read as the reverse complement.
AGGTGGGACCGACAGGACGGGCAGGGCATGCCACGCGCAGGGCTGACCGCACACCGGGTGACGCTCGCCGGTGCCGAGCTGGCCGACGAGGCCGGGCTCGACCAGGTGACCATGTCGCGCCTCGCCAGGCGTCTCGGCGTGAAGGACGCCAGCCTCTACTCGCACGTGCGAGGCCTCGAGGACCTGCGCGGGCGCATCGCCCTGCTGGCCGCCGACGAGAAGACCCTGCGCATCGCGGAGGCGACCGCCGGACTCGCGGGCAGGGACGCGCTGTTCGCGTACGCCGACGCCTGGCGGGAGTACGCTCACCGGCACCCGGGCCGCTATCTGGCGACCCAGACCCCGATCCGGATCGACCCGGAACTCGCCGCGGACGCACCCGGACCACGGCGCGCGGTCGAGCTCACCTACGGCATGTTGCGCGGCTACGGCCTCGCGGAGCCCGATCTGACCGACGCGGTACGGCTGTTGCGCAGCACGTTCCACGGATTCGTGGCCCTGGAGGCCGCGGGCGGATTCGCGCACGCGCGCCCCGCGCAGGACTCCTGGGTCCGCGCCCTCGACGCCCTGCACACCCTCCTGGAGCACTGGCCCCCGGCCCGAGAAGGAGACTCGCCATGACCGCCCCGACCATCCACAGCCTGCGCGTGGACGGCGCGACCCTGCATCACGAAGTGCGCGGCAGCGGACCGCTGTTGCTGCTCATCCCCGGCGGCGCGGGCGACTCCGCCTCCTACGACGGGATCGCGGACGACCTCGCCACCGAGTACACGGTCGCGACGTACGACCCGCGCGGCCTGTCCCGCAGCCCGCTGGACGACCCGGCGGCCGAGCAGACGGTCGCCCGGCACGCGGAGGACGCATACGCGCTCCTGCAGTCCCTCGCCCCCGGCGAGAGGGCCCGGGTCTTCGGGGCCAGCTCGGGCGCGATCACCGCCCTCGAACTGCTCAGCTCCCGCCCCGAGTGCATCGAGCGGCTCGTCGCGCACGAACCGCCCGTGGTGGAGGTCCTGCCCGATGCGGCGGACCACCGCGCCCTGATCGCCCGTGTCCAGGAGACGCTCCGCGCCGAGGGCCTGATGCCGGCGATGGCCGTCTTCGCCGCGGGCCTGACCGAGCAGCCCGCCGACGACTCCGGCGATCCGGCCCAGGAACCCGATCTCGAACTCCCGCCCGAGGCGGCCGCGCGCGCCGAGCGGACGATGGCCAATCTGCCGTACTTCGTCGGACGCATCGTGCCCGCCTTCATGTCGTACGCCCCCGACATACGGCGCCTCGACGAGCTGTCGGACCGACTGGTGCTCGCCGCGGGCCGGGAATCACGCGGCGAACTCCCCCACCGCCCGGCGGCCTTCCTCGCCGACCGCCTCGGCACGGAGCTCCTCCACTTCCCCGGCGGCCACACGGGCCTGACCACCCACCCCGCCGAGTACGCGGAGCTCCTCCACAAGGCACTGGCCTCGGGCCGGGCCTGACTCCGGGGTCACTCGCCCGGTTCGGCCGGGCAGGAGCGATCCGCAGCCGGACGCTTCCCGGTCACCAGAAAGTCCACCGTGGCGTCTTCGACACAGCGGGGTGCCCGGGTCGCGCTCGTTCTGGATCATGAGCACGTTCGGCGGGCCGCTGCCCTTGATCCGCACCGGGATCCGCACCGGCTCCTCCCTCCCCTTGCGCGACCAGAACGCGTGAAGGCGCACACCGGAAGGCTCTTCGCCGAACTGGAGGGCGGCGACCGGCTCCGGATCGCACTCCTGGTCCGCGACGCGGAGCAGGCCGCCGCCAGGCCGCCGCCCCGGATTCCGCCCCGCACCGGGGAGGCACGGGCGGTCTCAAGCCAGATGGAACACCTCCGTCAGCGGCCGCATGGCCGCATCCGGTCCCGCACCGTCGAGCGCCTCGAAGTACTCCGCCATCTCCCGCTGCCAGCGCGCATTGACCTCGGTCGCCGCCATGGCCGCACGGGCCTCCTCGAAGGACGTGCCGTCCGGCGGCTCCAGATAGCCGACGAGCAGTCCGTCCTCGCGCAGGAACAGCGAGTAGTTGCGCCACCCCGCAGCGGTCAGCGCAGCCAGCATCTCGGGCCAGACGGCCTCGTGCCGGGCCCGGTACTCGTCGACGCGGTCAGCCCGGACCTTCAGGAGGAAACAGACACGTTGCATGCAGCGCTCACCGCCATGAAAGGTTTCAAGTGGGGAGCAACGGAAGCTAGACGCGCACACCCGGCGCCGTCAACGGGGCGGCGCACACGATTCCAGGGGATCACCGTGCGTACCGGCGAGCAGAGCTCGTCGACCGGGCGAACCCGCACTCTTGACAGGTCAGTTGGGGTCCCCTAGCTTCCATGGATGAAACGATTCAGTTGGGAGTGCTGATTCATGACCGCCGTATCCGCCGTGCAGTCCGCCCTCACGTCCCAGACCATCGAGACCCCGTCGTGGGCGTACGGCAACTCCGGCACCCGCTTCAAGGTGTTCGCACAGGCCGGCGTGCCCCGTACGCCCGAGGAGAAGCTGCAGGACGCCGCGCGCGTGCACCTGCACACCGGAGTCGCGCCGACCGTCGCGCTGCACATCCCGTGGGACCGCGTGGACGACTACGCGGCGCTCGCCGAGCATGCGCGCGGGCTCGGCGTCGGGATCGGCACCATCAACTCGAACGTCTTCCAGGACGACGACTACAAGCTCGGCTCGGTCACCAATCCCGATCCGGCCGTGCGCCGCAAGGCGGTGCGGCATCTGCTCGACTGCGTCGACATCATGGACGCCACCGGGTCGCGCGACCTCAAGCTGTGGTTCTCGGACGGCACCAACTACCCGGGCCAGGACGACCTTTCGGCCCGCCAGGGCAGGCTCGCCGAGGCGCTCGCCGAGGTCTATGCACGGCTCGGCGACGACCAGCGGATGCTGCTCGAGTACAAGCTCTTCGAGCCCGCCTTCTACGCCACCGATGTGCCCGACTGGGGCACCGCGTACGCGCACTGCCTCAAGCTCGGACCGAAGGCGCAGGTCGTGGTGGACACCGGGCACCACGCACCGGGCACCAACATCGAGTTCATCGTGGCGCTGCTGCTTCGCGAGCGCAGGCTCGGCGGCTTCGACTTCAACTCCCGCTTCTACGCCGACGACGACCTGATGGCCGGCGCCGCCGACCCGTTCCAGCTGTTCCGGATCATGTACGAGGTGATCCGCGGCGGCGGGCTCACCGCCGACACGGCGTTCATGCTCGACCAGTGCCACAACATCGAGCCCAAGATCCCGGCGATCATCCGCTCGGTGATGAATGTCCAGGAGGCCACCGCCAAGGCGCTCCTCGTCGACGCGGACGCGCTGGCCGCGGCGCAGCGCGAGGGTGACGTGCTCGGCGCCAACGCGGTCCTGATGGACGCCTTCAACACCGATGTGCGCCCGCTGGTCGCCGAGGCGCGCAGCTCGATCGGCGCCGACGCGGACCCCCTGGCCGCGTACCGCGCCTCCGGCTGGGCCGAGCGCATCGTCAAGGACCGGGTGGGCGGTGAGCAGGCCGGCTGGGGGGCCTGAGCCACGCCCCCTGCCCCTGCCCCGGCCTGTCGTCGTACCCGTACAGCGGACCCGATCCCCACCGGCCAGATCCCCACCGACCTGATCCCCACCGACCTGAGGGACACCATGACCGACTCCCCGGACGGCCTCCACCCCGAGGCCGCGCAGCTGCTCGACCGTTCGCACCGGCTCGGCTCCGATCCGCGCAACACCAACTACGCGGGCGGCAACACCTCCGCGAAGGGCACCGCCGACGACCCGGTCACCGGCGACCCGGTGGACCTGATGTGGGTCAAGGGGTCGGGCGGCGACCTCGGCACCCTGACGGCGGGCGGCCTCGCCGCGCTGCGCCTCGACCGGCTGCGCGCCCTGACCGGGGTGTATCCGGGCGAGGAGCGCGAGGACGAGATGGTCGCCGCGTTCGACTTCTGTCTGCACGGCAAGGGCGGCGCCGCACCGTCCATCGACACCGCGATGCACGGTCTGGTCGATGCGCCCCATGTCGACCATCTGCACCCGGACTCGGGGATCGCGCTGGCCTGCGCCGCCGACGGCGAGAAGCTGACCGCCGAGTGCTTCGGCGAGAAGGTGGTGTGGGTGCCGTGGCGGCGGCCCGGATTCCAGCTCGGTCTGGACATCGCGGCGGTCAAGGAGGCGCATCCGGAGGCGATCGGCTGTGTGCTCGGCGGGCACGGCATCACCGCCTGGGGCGAGACCAGCGAGGCCTGCGAACGCAATTCGCTGCACATCATCCGGACCGCGGAGGCCTTCCTCGCGGTGCGGGGTGCGGCCGAGCCGTTCGGTCCGGTCATCGAGGGGTACGAGCCGCTGCCCGAGGCCGAACGCCGTGCCCGTGCCGCCGAGTTGGCGCCGGTGGTACGTGGTCTGGCGGCCACCGACCGGCCGCAGGTCGGGCACTTCACCGACTCCGACGTCGTCCTCGACTTCGTCTCGCGCGCCGAGCACCCGAGGCTCGCGGCGCTCGGCACCTCCTGCCCGGACCACTTCCTGCGCACCAAGGTCCGCCCGCTGGTCCTCGACCTGCCGCCGACCGCCCCGGTCGAGCAGGTGGTGGCGCGCCTCAAGGAGCTGCACGCGGACTACCGCGAGGACTACCGGGCGTACTACGAGCGGCATGCGGGCCCCGATTCGCCGGCCCTGCGCGGCGCGGACCCGGCGATCGTGCTCGTACCGGGCGTCGGCATGTTCAGCTTCGGCAAGGACAAGCAGACGGCCCGGGTGGCGGGCGAGTTCTACGTCAACGCGATCAATGTGATGCGCGGCGCGGAGGCCGTGTCCTCGTACTCCCCCATCGAGGAGTCGGAGAAGTTCCGCATCGAGTACTGGGAGTTGGAGGAGGCCAAGCTGCGCCGGATGCCGGCTCCGAAGCCGCTCGCGGCGCGGGTGGCGCTGGTGACCGGGGCCGGTTCGGGCATCGGGCGGGCGATCGCGGGGCGGCTCGCGGCCGAGGGTGCCTGTGTGGTCGTCGCCGATCTGGACGCGGACTCGGCGGGGCGGGTGGCCGAGGAACTGGGCGGCCCCGACCGGGCGTTGGCGGTCACCGTGGACGTCACCTCCGAGGAGCAGATCGCGGAGGCGTTCCGGGCCGCGGCGCTCGCCTTCGGCGGCGTGGACCTGGTGGTGAACAACGCGGGCATCTCGGTGTCCAAGCCGCTGCTCGAGACCTCGGCACGGGACTGGGACCTGCAGCACTCGATCATGGCCCGCGGCTCCTTCCTGGTGTCCCGGGAGGCGGCGCGGATCATGGGCGAGCAGGGCCTCGGCGGCGACATCGTGTACATCGCGTCCAAGAACGCGGTGTTCGCGGGGCCCAACAACATCGCCTACTCGGCGACCAAGGCCGACCAGGCGCATCAAGTGCGGCTCCTCGCGGCCGAGTTGGGCGAGCAGGGGATCCGGGTGAACGGCGTCAATCCGGATGGTGTGGTGCGCGGTTCGGGGATCTTCGCGGGCGGCTGGGGTGCGCAGCGAGCCGCCGTGTACGGGGTGGAGGAGTCGAAGCTCGGCGAGTTCTACGCCCAGCGCACCCTGCTCAAGCGGGAGGTGCTGCCGGAGCATGTGGCGAATGCGGTGTTCGCCCTGACGGCCGGCGATCTCAGTCATACGACGGGGCTGCTGATCCCGGTGGACGCGGGGGTGGCGGCGGCGTTCCTGCGGTGAGCCGCGGGGGCCCGTCCCCGCCCCGGCCAAGTTGATCGACTCCCGTCCCCTGCAGGCCTTTTCGCGAGGTGTCCGTGACCGTGCACTCCCCTTCCGCCGCTCCCCTTCCGTTCGCCGCCGTGGACCTCGGCGCCTCCAGCGGCCGGGTGATGGTCGGACGCGTACGGGGCGGACGGGGCGGGGGCGGCCGGGGCGACGGCGTACTGGAGCTGACCGAGGCGCACCGTTTCGCGAACCGGCCGGTCCGTACGAACGGCACCCTGCACTGGGACGTGCTCGCCCTGTACCGGGGTGTTCTGGACGGCCTGCGCCGGGCGGGTGAGCTGGCCGGCCGGCCGCCCGCGAGCGTCGGCATCGACTCGTGGGCCGTCGACTACGGGCTGCTCGATGCCACCGGGGCGCTGCTCGGCAATCCGGTGCACTACCGGGACTCCCGTACGGACGGGGTCGCCGAGCGGGTCGCCGGGGTACTTCCTCGGGCGGAGCTGTATGCGGCGACGGGTCTGCAGGAGCTGCCGTTCAACACGGTGTACCAACTGACCGCCGCCCAGGGCGGTCCCGCGCTCGAGGCGGCGCGGCGGCTGCTCCTGGTCCCCGACCTGTTCGCGTACTGGCTGACCGGCGTGGCGGGCACGGAGCTCACCAACGCCTCCACCACCCAGCTGATCGACCCTCGCACCCGCGACTGGTCGCGGCCGGTCGCGGAGCGGCTTGGGATCGACCTCGGTCTGTTCGCTCCGCTGCGCGGGCCGGGCGATCCGGCCGGTGAGCTGCTGCCCGAGGTGCTGGCGGAGACGGGGCTCGAGGGTCCGGTGCCGGTCACCGCGGTCGGGTCGCACGACACCGCGTCGGCCGTGGTGGCGGTCCCTGCGTCCGGCCCCCGTTTCGCGTACATCGCCACCGGCACCTGGTCCCTGGCCGGTATGGAACTGGACGCGCCGGTGCTGACCGAGGACAGCAGGCGCGCCAATTTCACCAACGAGCTGGGGGTCGACGGGACGGTCCGCTTCCTGCGCAATGTGATGGGCCTGTGGCTGCTGCAGGAGTGCCTGCGCGACTGGGAGGCCGCGGGGCATCCGCAGGATCTCGGTCAACTCCTGGACGAGGCAGCGAAGTTGCCGCTGCTGCGGCAGGTGGTGGACGCGGGCGATCCGGAGTTCCTGGCGCCCGGCAGGATGCCGGAGCGGATCGCCGCGGCCTGCCGCCGCACGGGACAGCCCGCGCCGGAGACACCCGCCGAGTACACCCGCTGTGTGGTCGACTCGCTCGCGCTGGCACACCGGCGGGCCGTCGACGACGCGCGGCGGCTCTCCGGTCGTGACGTGGACGTGGTGCACATCGTCGGCGGCGGGGCGCAGAACGCCTTGCTGTGCCGGATGACCGCCGAGGCCTGCGGACTGCCCGTGGTGGCGGGCCCTGCGGAGGCCGCGGCGCTCGGGAACGTCCTGGTCCAGGCCCGGGCGGCCGGCGCGGTACAGGGCGAACTCCCGCAGCTGCGGGGCCTGTTGCGCAGCACCCAGCCACTCGTACGGTACGACCCGTCCGGCGACCTCGGCCCCTGGGCCCGGGCGGCGGCACGACTGCGTCCGCCCGCCTGACCCGCGGCACCCGCCCCCGTCCCGCACGGCGCACGGCCTAGGATGGCCCGCCGGGCCCCGGACCGCACCGGGGGCCGGGCAGGAAGGCGGGACGGGTCGCGTGGCGCAAGCGGTGAGCATCAAGGAAGTGGCTCGGCTCGCAGGAGTGTCCGTGGGCACGGTCTCCAATGTGCTCAACCGGCCGGAGAAGGTCGCCGAGGAGACCCGGGACCGGGTCAGGGCGGTGATCGAGCGGATCGGTTTCGTCCGCAGCGAGTCCGCGCGGCAGCTGCGGGCCGGCAGCAGCCGGATGCTCGCCATGCTGGTGCTCGACATGGCCAACCCCTTCTTCGCCGCTGTCGCCAAGGGCGCGGAGGCCGCCGCCCGGGAGGCCGGGCTCGGCGTGATGCTCGGCAACAGCGCGGGCAGCACCGCCGAGGAGGACTACTACCTGTCGCTCTTCGCCGAGCAGCGGGTCCGCGGCGTCCTGGTCACCCCGGCCGACACCACGGGCCGCGGCCTCGGCGACATCGAGCGGCGCAGCATCCCGTATGTGCATGTGGACCGGGAGGTGCCGGCGGCGGAGGGCTGCTCGGTGTCCGTGGACGACGTGATGGGTGGCACCCTCGCGGTGCGGCACCTGCTGGACGCGGGCCACCGCAGGGTGACGTACATCAGCGGTCCGATGCGGCTGCCGCAGTGCCGCGACCGGCACGCCGGTGCGCTGGCCGCGCTGCGCGAGGCCGGACTGCCCGATGACGCACTGCATCTGGTGGAGTCGGCACGGCTCGACGTGGCCTCCGGTATCGACGCGGGCGCCCGGCTTCTCGGCCTTCCGGAGCGTCCGACGGCAGTGTTCTGCGCCAACGACCTGCTCGCGCTCGGCGTGCTGCAGGCGATGTACGCGGCGGGCGTGCGGGTGCCACGGGACCTTGCGATCGTCGGCTACGACGACATCGAGTTCGCGGCGGCCGCGGTGGTGCCGCTGACCTCGGTGCGGCGGCCGGCCCAGCGGATGGGCCGGGCGGCGGCCGAGCTGCTGATCGAGGAGACCGCCGAGGACGCGGACGACCACCGGCACCGTTCCGTCGTCCTGCAGCCCGAGCTGGTGGTCCGCGGCTCGACCCTGCGGACCTCGCAGAGCGGCTGAACCTGGTCGCGCCGCCACCACCGACGCCCTTTCCCGTAAGCCTGATTGCGAGCCAGAGATGATCGTCCGGGACCTCTACAACGTCCGTGTGCAGCCCGCCGAGCCGGTCGTGACGCCGCTCACCGACGAGGAGGAGCAGCGGGTGCGCAGCACGCTGTTCCACGAACTCGGCCGTGAGGTCGCCGAGCGGGGCTGGGCCCGATTCCCCGCGTACACGACCGAGGAGCGCCGGCGTCTGGTGGACGTCGCCCGGCGGCTCACCGACCACTGGGGACAGCAGGTGGCGGTGGAAGCGGAGGACGAGGGCCGCATCCGGCTGTTCCTGACCGGGAACGCGGCACTGCCGGCGCAGGCCGCACCGCGCGACTGAACCGTCCCGCCCCCTCAACTCCCGCTCCCTGCACCTCCTCCACCTCGCCCCCACGCTTTCCGCATCAAACAGACGCCCGCCCTCAGCCGCCTCGTGACCTTCGTGACGGAGAGTGGGCCGGAGCGTGTGCACGGGGCGAGCAGTGACAGAACGAGGGGGAACGGGATGACCGCGGCGGCTGAGGGCGACGGGGACGGCACCGGGACCGCCGCCGGCGGGGCGATCGGCGGCTACCGGTTGTTGCGGAAGCTGGGTTCGGGCGGGATGGGGGACGTGCATCTGGCCCGTTCGCCGGGCGGCCGCACCGTGGCCGTCAAGGTCATCAAGGCCGAACTGGCCGCGCAGCCCGAGTTCCGGGAGCGGTTCCGGCAGGAGGTCGCCGCGGCCAGTCGGGTCGGCGAACGCTGGACGGCACCCGTGCTCGACGCGGACACCGAGGCCGAGACACCCTGGGTGGCCACGGGTTATGTGGCCGGTCCGTCGCTCGACGCGGTGGTCTCGCCCTCGGGGCACGGGCCGCTGCCGGAGATCTCGGTGCGCACGCTCGCGTACGGTCTGGCCGGCGCGCTGCTCGACATCCATGGCGCGGGGCTCGTCCACCGCGATCTGAAGCCGTCCAACGTCCTGGTCACCATCGACGGCCCCCGAGTGATCGACTTCGGTATCGCGCGGGCCCTGGACGCGGTGCCCGAGTCCACCCTGACCCGCACCGGGATGGTGGTCGGTTCGCCGAGCTTCATGTCGCCCGAGCAGGTCAAGGGTGAGCAACTCGGCCCGGCCGGCGATGTGTTCTGCATGGGCGCGGTGCTGGCCTTCGCGGCGACCGGGCGGACGCCGTTCGGCGGGGGCGGGGCCGGCGGGCTGCATGCGGTGATGTACCGGATCGCCGAGGAGGAGCCCGATCTGGGCGGGATCGGGGAGCCGGTGCGGGGCCTGATCGCCCGCTGTCTCGCCAAGGATCCGGCGGACCGGCCGCGGCCCGAGGAGATCGTCCAGGAGGTGCAGCCGGTGGCCACGGCCACCTCGTCTCCGCCCTGGCTTCCGGCCCGTCTGATCGCCGAACTGGGGCGCAGCGCGGTGAAGTTGCTCGACACGGACACGCCGCCGCATGCGACCCCGGCCTCCACGGAGCCGGCCGCCCCGCCCGCGGCAGCACCGGGCGCCGCCACCCCGCCGCTCGGCTCCGAGGCCGGTACGACGGTGCTGCCGCAGCTCGGCCGGCCGGACCCCGGGTACGACAGCGGCTCCGCGTACCCGGAGCCCCCGCGGCGCCGCGGCCGGCTGCTCAAGGTCACCGCGGTGGCGGCCGCCGTGGTCGCCGCCGCGGTGCTCGGCACGGCGGCCGCCGGGCTCGGCCCGTTCGCCGACGACACGAAGGAGACCGGTCCCGCCTCCGACGTGCCCGCCGAACTGGTCGGCACCTGGGCGGGCGAGGTAGAGCGCGACGGGCAGCCCACCGGCCAGTACCGCCGATTCGTCATCTCCAAGGGGCAGTTGGGCGAGGTCGTCGCCACCAGCATCAGCCTCGGCCGGACGTACGCCTGCACCAGCGACGGCACGCTGGCCGGGAAGGGCGGCGAGGCGGGCACCCGCTCGGTACGGCTCGACACCAAGGTCGTCCGCAGTGTCCCGGACGACAAGTGCTCGGCGCTCGGCGAGCACACCCTCGCGCCCGGCGACGGCGGCACCCTCCGGTGGAGCGCGGCCGGCCGGACCGCCCAGCTGCACCGCGTCGACAAGCCCGAACGGCTCCCCGACGGGGTACTCGGCAAGTGGCAGCGGCCGCTGCCCGGTGGCGGCACCCAGCGGATGACGGTGCGGCAGAAGGCGGTCGGCAGCCCGGCGGCGCAGCTGGTGTCGGACGGCGGGGCGATGCACTGCGAGGCGGGCATGGACCTGGTCTCGGCTGGTGGCGAGGACGGTCCGATCCGGGTCGCGCCGCCGGCCGTGGACCGCACCGCGTCCTCGGGCGACTGCGCCACCGGCGACTCCTCGACGCTGCGGGCGGAGGGCGGCAAGCTGCTGCGGGAGTTCCCGGACGGGAAGGTGCTCGCGTACACACGGGCCTGACCGCCGGCCCCTTTCGGCAGGGGTGCCCGACACCGCCATCCGGCGGATCGTGTCACCCCGACAGGCACCCCGGAGCCCTCACGGGGTGCGCGGCGCGCGTGCAGCGCTTTGGCTCGACAGCACGGAGCACGGGTCCTTCCCGTTCGGGCGGCGCCACTGTGGTGCCGCCACCCGGGCTCCGTGGAGGGTGTTCATGCGCACCATACGAATATCCGGGCGTACCGCCCCGAGGCGTGGCCTGGTCCTCGCCGCAGTCCCCACCGTCCTGGCCACCCCGCTCGCCCTGCTGCTCGCGGCAAGCCCCGCCCGGGCCGATCCCGGCATCGAGGTCTCGTCCGATGCCGGCACCGTGCGGGTCTCCACCACCGACTGCCCGACCGGCGGCACCGCGGCCCTGATGGGCGGCGGCAACGCCACGTTCGCGGGCGGCAAGCAGGAGGCACTCGGCGACGGCTCGCCCCGGACCGCCACCTGGACGTCGGTCGCCGCCGGCACCTACACGGTCGCGGTGATCTGCTCCGACGGCGGCGCCGCCGGCTCGCAGCGGGTGACGGTCAGCGGCTCCGCCACCTCCCCGTCCCCCACGCCCACCCCGACGGCCACCAGCTCACCGACCAGCAGCCCGACGCCCGTACCGACCGCACCCACCGCACCGACCGGCCAGGTCATGGGTGGTCTCGGCGGCGCGGACCGGGACGCCACCGCGCAGATCGCCGGCGGTGCCGCACTCGCCCTGACCACCGGGGCGGCCGGCACCTGGCTGATCCTCCGCCGGCGCCGCCGGGACTCCTCCTCCTGACCACTCCGCGCGCCGCCCCGGTCCGCACGCGGAGCCCGGGGCGGCCACCGCGCGGTGCGCGCCCCGCCCATCCCGACCGACCGGCATCCCGACCGGCATCCCAGCGGAGGTGAGCGCGTGCGCTCCTCAGATCAGGCTCCCCGCATCAAGGCCCCGTTGGCCGGCATCACGGCGCTCGGCATTCTCGTCGGCTCCTGGCTGATGACCGAGGGCGTACGNCCGCATCAAGGCCCCGTTGGCCGGCATCACGGCGCTCGGCATTCTCGTCGGCTCCTGGCTGATGACCGAGGGCGTACGGGCACAGGACGGCCCGCCGCGGCCGGCCGCGGCGCAGGCCGGCGAGCAGCGGGCCGGCACGGCGAAGCCGATGGCGCCCGCCCGGCCGCTGCGCATCCGGATCCCCAGCATCCAGGTGGACGCGCCGATGACCGGGCTCGGCCTTGCGCCGGACGGCCGGCTCGATGTGCCGCCGCCCGACCGTCCGGAGTCCGCGGGCTGGTTCGCGGGCGGCACGACGCCCGGCGCCCGCGGCACCGCGGTCACCGTCGGACACCTGGACTCGGCCACCGGGCCCGCGGTGTTCTTCCGGCTCGGCGCCCTGCAGCGCGGCGACACCATCGAGGTGGACCGCGACGACGGCAGCACCGCAGTCTTCACCGTCGAGGCGGTCGAACTGCACGACGGCGACACCTTCCCCGACGAGAAGGTCTACGGCCAGGCCCGCCGCCCCGAGCTCCGCGTCATCACCTGCGGCGGCACGTACTCGCGCGCCGAGGGCACGTACTCGGGGAACACGGTGGTGTACGCGGGGCTCACGGCGAGCACTTAGGGCCTGTCTTCAACTGCCGTCGCGGCCGGGCGGGGCGCCCCGCAGCTCGCCGTACGCCCCCGCCGGCACCACGGGCGCGACCGGCGCGACCGGCGGCAGGCGTGCGTACGGGGCGCCCTGCTCGGGCCGCGGGTCCCGGTCGCCCTTGTTGGGCCACAGGGACATCGCGCGCTCGGCCTGTGCGGTGATCGTCAGGGAGGGGTTGACCCCGAGGTTCGCGGACACCGCGGAGCCGTCGACGACCGAGATCCCGGGGTGCCCCCAGAGCCGGTGGTACGGGTCGACCACACCGTCCTCGGGGGTGGCACCGATCGGGCAGCCGCCGAGGAAGTGGGCGGTGAGGGGTCGCCCGAGCAGCTCGCCGAGGTTGGTGCCCGCGAGCCCGCCGATCCGGTCGGCGATCAGGCCCGCGGCCCGCCAACCCTCCGGTATGTGCACCGGGTTGGGGCTGCCGTGCCCCTGGTCGGCGGTGAGCCGGCCGCGCCGGCCGAGCCGGGTGGTCAGCGAGTTGTCGTGAGTCTGCATCACCAGGCCGATGATGGTCCGCTCGGACCACCGGTGGGTGGTGACGGTACGGGCGACCACCAGCGGGTGCCGGGCGAAGGCGAGCACGGCGGCCACCGGTTTCGGTATCCGCTGCGAGTACTGCGGTACGCACAGCAGCGCCATCAGGTTGGAGCCCTTGCCGTAGCGGACGTTCTCGATGTGGGTGGTGGCGTCCGGGTGGATGGACGAGGTGATGGCGACACCGCGGGTGAAGTCGGGGCTGCCGCTGCCGCCGCTGCGGCGGTAGGCGCGCGGGGTGGTCAGAGCGCCCACCAGGGCCTCGGAGTTGGTGCGGGTCAGCTCGCCGAGCCGGTCGCTGAGCCGGGGCAGTACTCCGCGCTTGCGCAGGGTGTGCAGCAGGGTCTGGGTGCCGTAGGTGCCGGCCGCGAGGACGACGTGCCGGGCACGCAGCACCCGCCGGCCGCGGCGCCCGCGGCCGGTGCGGGTGACGGTCACCTCGTGTCCGCCGCCGGCCGCCTCGCGCACCTCGGTGACCGTGGTGCGCGGGTGGACGACCGCGCCGGCCCGTTCGGCCAGGTAGAGGTAGTTCTCGGTGAGGGTGTTCTTGGCGCCCACCCGGCAGCCCGTCATGCACGATCCGCACTGCGTGCAGGCCCTGCGGGCCGGGCCGACGCCGCCGAAGTACGGGTCGGCGGCCTCGGCACCGGGCTCGGCCCGGCTCTCTCCCCCGGCGTCCGCACCGTCACCGAAGAAGACCCCGACCGGGGTGAGCCGGAAGGTGTCCGGCACCCCCATCTCCCCCGCGGTGGCCCGCAGATGCTCGTCGGCCTCGGTGACCGTCGGGTTCTGCCGTACGCCGAGCATGCGCAGCGCCTGGTCGTAGTGCGGGGCGAGTTCGTCCTGCCAGTCGGTGACGGCGGACCACTGGCGGTCCTGGAAGAAGGCGGGCGGCGGTACGTAGAGCGTGTTGGCGTAGTTCAGGGAGCCGCCGCCGACTCCGGCGCCGGCCAGGACCATGACGTTGCGCAGCAGGTGGATGCGCTGGATGCCGTGCAGTCCGAGGCGTGGCGCCCACAGGTAGTCGCGCAGGGACCAGGAGGTGCGCGGCAGGGTGTCGCGGGTGAAGCGGCGGCCGGCCTCCAGGACACCGACCCGGTAGCCCTTCTCGGTGAGTCTGAGGGCGGTGACCGAGCCGCCGAATCCGGAGCCGACGACGAGCACGTCGTAGTCGAGGTCCGTGTTCCCGTCGCCCTCCGTACCGGCGGTCCTCGGGGCGTCAGCCACGGTAGATGCCCTCGATCTCGGCGGCGTAGGCGTCGGCGACCGCTCGCCGCTTGATCTTCAGAGACGGGGTGAGCAGGCCGTTGTCCTCGGTGAACTCGCCCTCGACGAGGGTGAAGGAGCGGATGGATTCGGCGCGCGAGACCGCCTGGTTCGCGTAGTCGACGGCCTTCTGCACGTCCGCGGTCATCTCCGGGTCGCGGATCACCTCGGACATCGGGGTGTCCGCGGGGCGTTTGCGTACGGCCAGCCAGTGCGCGACCGCGTCGGGTTCGAGCGTGACGACGGCCGCGATGTAGGGGCGGTTGTCCCCGACGACCATGCACTGGCCGACCGGCGGGCGGCTGCGCAGCCGGTCCTCGAGGACGGCGGGCGAGACGTTCTTGCCGCCGCTGGTGACCAGGATGTCCTTCTTGCGCCCGGTGATCGTCAGATAGCCCTCGTCGTCGAACGCCCCGAGGTCGCCGGTGGCGAACCAGCCGTCCCGCAGGACCTGCCCGGTGGCCTCCGGATTGCCCCAGTACGAGCCGAAGACGATGCCGCCCTTGATCAGCACCTCCCCGTCGTCGGCGATCCGCACGGCCGTGCCCGGCACCGGCAGGCCCACGGTGCCGGGGCGCGGCCTGAGCGGTGGGGTGATGGTGGCCGCGGCGGTGGTCTCGGTGAGCCCGTAGCCCTCGTAGACGACGATGCCGGCGGCGTAGAAGAACAGGCTGAGGCGGGCGTCGAGCGGGGAGCCGCCGCTGATGGCATAACTGAGGCGGCCGCCGAGCTCCTTGCGGACGCGGCGGTAGACGAGCAGGTCGTACAGCGCCCAGGCGAGGCTGAGGCCGATCGACGGACCGGGGCCGCGGCCGAGGAACTTGTCCAGGTGTGCCTGCCCGAAGCGCACCGCGATCCGGTCGGCCCGCTCGAAGGAGGCGCCGCGGCCGAGCTTCTCGGCGGTGGCGCGCCCGGTGTCGTGGATCCGCTCGAAGAGGTACGGCACCCCGACCACGAACGTCGGCCGGAACGACCGGAGTTCGGGCCGCAGCTCGTCCGGTTTGATGCTCGGGCAGTGGCCGAGCTCGATCCGCGCCAGCATGCAGGCGATCTGCAGGGTGCGGCCGAGGATGTGGGCCAGCGGCAGGAACAGCAGCGTGGACGCGATCTGCTCGGTGACCTCCTTGAAGATGGGGTGGAGCAGCTCGACGGTGTTGGCGGCCTCGGCGTGCAGATTGGCGTGGGTGAGCACGCAGCCCTTGGGCCGGCCGGTGGTCCCGGAGGTGTAGCAGAGGGTCGCGACGGTGTCCGGGGTGAGGGCGGTGCGGCGCTTGGTGACCTCCTCGTCGGACACCTCACGGCCGAGCGAGACCAGCTCGGGTATCGCGCCGGAGTCCAGCTCGAGGATCCGCGGGGGTGCGGCGAGGCCGGCCGTGGCGGCGGTCGCGGTCGCGGTGTTCTCGGCGGTCTCCGTGATCATCAACTGTGCACCGGAGTCCTCGGCGATCCAGCTGATCTGGTCGGCCGACGAGGTGGCGTACACGGGGACGCTCTGACCTCCGGCGGCCCAGATCGCGAAGTCGAGTACGGCCCATTCGTAGCGGGTGCGGGACATCAGGGCGACCCGGCCGCCCGGCTCCAGGCCGGCCGCGATCAGGCCCTTGGCGGCGGCGGTCACCTCGCGCGCGAAGGTCTCGGCGGTGACGGGGCGCCAGCCGCCGTGCTCGGCCTGGTCGCCGGTCGGGTCCTTGCGGTGCAGGACGACCGCGGCCGGGGCCTCGGCCGCGTTGGCGTACGGGATGTCCGCGACGGTGCCCGCCGTGGGCCGCTCCACCAGGCTCGCGGTGCGCACCTCGCGCACCCGGCCGTCCTCCCGTACGAGCTCGGTCCGCACCCGCGACGCCAGGTCGCCGCGCTGCTTCGCCCGTTTCAGATCCTTGCGTACGCCCATGGTCGGCTCCGTTGTCGGCCTGTGTCCGTCGCCCGCGACGCCGGTGGCTTCCGTGCTGCGCGGTGTTCCCGAGTGCTGTACGGCGGTGTTCCCAAGTTCTTTACGCAGAAGTCAACTTACTCATGCGTAAGGAGAAATCAATGGGGCGGACGACAGTTCGCGAAGATCCCGGCCGGGACGCCCGCGGACCCCGCCGCGGTCGGTGGGCTGTGCGATCGTGGACGGGTGAATCTGGACGATCTGGTCCTGCTGCGGCGGGCCCGCGACCGCATGGACCGCGAGTACGCACAGCCGCTCGACGTGCCCGCGCTCGCCAAGGGCGCACTGATGTCGCCCGGCCACTTCTCGCGCAGTTTCCGCGCGGCGTACGGGGAGACTCCGTACAGCTATCTGATGACGCGGCGTATCGAGCGGGCCAAGGCACTCCTCCGGCGGGGCGATCTGTCGGTCACCGAGGTGTGCTTCGAGGTGGGCTGTACGTCGCTCGGGTCCTTCAGCTCCCGCTTCACCGAACTGGTCGGCGAGAGCCCGAGCACGTACCGGGCCCGTGACCACCAGTACGGCGAGGCGGTGCCGCCGTGCGTCGCGAAGTACGCCACGCGGCCGGTCAGGAACGGGCCGGCGGCAAAGGGACCCGGCGGCGACGTACCGGTCAGGAACGGAGAAGCGAAGCGGGGGCGTCGGCCGTAGCGTGAAGCGCATGGACATCAAACTCTCCACCTGCTTCATCGCCGTCCACGACCACGACAAGGCCCTCGCCTTCTACCGGGACATCCTCGGGCTCGAGGTCCGCGACGACGTCGGCTTCGAGGGGATGCGCTGGGTGACGGTCGGGTCCCCCGCGCAGCCGGACGTCAGCATCGTCCTCGAGCCGCCGCTCGCCGACCCGAACGCCTCGGCCGAGGACCGGCAGGCCATGGCCGAACTGCTCGCCAAGGGTCTGCTGCGCGGCGTCCTTTTCGAGACCGACGACTGCGACGCCACCTTCGAGCGGATCAGCGCGGCCGGCGGCGAGGTCCTCCAGGAGCCGGTCGACCAGCCCTACGGCGTCCGCGACTGCGCCTTCCGAGACCCCTCGGGCAACATGCTCCGCTTCAACCAGCCCCGCACTTCCAGCCCGTCCGGCGCTTGAGGACATCCTTCAGCGGGTCCGGGGCCACCCTCAGCCCGTCCGGGGCGACCCTCAGCCCGTCCGGGGCCCACCCTCAGCCCGTCCGGCGATTGAGGACATCTTTCAGCCGGTCCGGCGTTTGAGGACGAGGCCCGCCAGGGCCGACTTGAGCCCGTCCGGCGTTTGAGGACAAGGCCCCCAGGGCCGGGGCCTGGCACACACAGACCCCGGCCCGGACGCCGAACGCAACCTCACACCCCAAGATCCCGCGCCCGCGACACCGCCTCAGCGAGCCCCCGCACAGCGTCGTCCGAGGACGACTCCGCCAACCCCCGAGCCCGCTCGGCCAACTCACCGAACCCGAGCGCCCCGGGCAACGGCCCCCGCATCTCCCCGGCAGCACCGTCATCCCGCGACGACCCTCCGCCCCGGGGCGACTCACCCCCATCCTCCACGGGCCCCCGCGCCCGCAACGCGTCAGCGAAGTACGCCGCCACCACAGCCACCTGGAAGTTGCGATCCGCCCCCTCCCAGACACTCTCCCGAAGGGCCCCCGCCTCGATCCCCGAGGACTCCTCCGACGCCTCCCGGGTCTTCGGGTCGAGCCATCGCACCGTAGCCGTCGCCACCTTCCCGCCGGAGGCCACCGCCCCCGCCTTCAACCGCACCGCATACAACGCGGTCACCGTGTGCCCGGGCCCGACCTCCCCGCCGTCCACCCGGTCGTCGCGGAAGTCCTCGTCCGCGACCTGCCGGTTGTCGTACCCGATGAGCCGGAACTTCTCGACCGTCCTGCGGTCGAACGCGACCTGCGCCTTCGCATCGCGCGCCTTGAGATCGATGTGCGCCGGCAGCTCGTCGCAGAACACCTTCCGCGCCTCGTCGATGTCGGACACATAACTCGTGTGCCCGTCACCCTTGTTGGTGAGCCGCTCCATCAGCGCGTCCCCGTAGTCGCTCCCCACGCCGACCCCGAACAGCGTGATCCCGTGCTCCCGCCGAGCCGTGGAGATCTTCTCCAGAATGGCGTCCGCGCCGGTGTCCCCCGTGTTGGCGAGCGCGTCCGACAGCAGCACGACCCGGTTCGTCGCCCCCTTCTTCCGCCCCTCGACCGCGACCTCGTACCCCTCCTGGATGCCCGCGTCCAGATTCGTGGAGTCCTGCGGCGACAGCGAGTCGACCGCGTCCCGCACCCGGCCACGGTGGTCGCCGAGCCGGGTCATCGGCAGCACCGTCTCCGCCTCGGTGCTGAACGTCACGAGCGACACCGAGTCGTCCGGCCGCAGTTGGTCGGTCATGATGCCGAGCGACTTCTTGACCAGATCGAGCCGGCCCGGCTCGGCCATCGACCCGGACACGTCGATGACGAAGGTCAGCGCCGCCGGCGGCCGCTTGCTGCTCGGCTTCGGCGCCGCGGTCGCGAGCCCGACCCGCAGCAACGACCAGTCGTCGCCGCCCGGCGCGCGGGCCCCGTCCACGGACACCGAGAAGCCGTTGCCGTCCGGGCGTTCGTAGTCCTGCCGGAAGCTGTTGACGAACTCCTCGGGCCGTACCGTCGACGGCTGAGGCATCCGGCCACGCTCCAAGGTGCGCCGGGCGTAGCCGTACGAGGCGGTGTCCACGTCCAGCGCAAAGGTGGACAGATAGTCCGGTGGCGGCGCCGCACCCCGTGCCGTGTCCTGATTGCCGTCCTGCTGCGCCCCGTCCGGGCCCGCCGACTGGGCGGGCCGGGGCACGTCGGGCGCGGGCGCGCCGGCGCCCTCCCGCGCGCCCGAGTCCTTCGCCGCACTGTTGCCCCCGCCGCTCGTGCAGCCCGTCAGCAGGACCCCGCCCGCGAGCACCGCCGCGAGCAGCCCCCTGCGTGCGCGCCGCCCGCGCCGGACCCTTTCTCGTACGTCCCGCATCCCGTCCCCCTCGGTTCGCCTGTGCATGGCACTGTGACGAACGGGAGGCCGAGCCGGAGCCGCCTCCGCGGTATCGGAACGATCTCGATTCGGCGACACGGCCGGTTACGCACATCGGCCACGACTCGCGCGACACGGCCACGCGTCGCGCCATCCGGCCGCCACGAGGCGCGCGGGTCAGGACCCTGCCGCGTTTCTCAGGACACGATGTCCTTCCGGGTGAACGCCCGGAACGCAAGCGCGAAAAGCACCAGCGCATACGTCACCGAGACCGCCGTGCCCTGCAGCATCCCGCCCCACTCCGGCCGTGGCTGCAGCGCGTCCACCCAGGCGAACTGCCAGTGCGCCGGCAGCGCGTTGCGCCAGTCGCCCAGGGCGGTGACCGCGTCCAGGACGTTGCCCACGATGGTCAGTCCGACCGCACCGCCGACCGCGCCCAGCGGGGCGTCCGTCTTGGTCGAGAGCCAGAACGCGAGCCCGGCGGTGACCAGTTGGGACGCGAAGACGTAGCCGACCACCACGGTGAGCCGCCAGGCCGCATCGCCCGCCGCGAGACCTCCGCCGGTGGGCAGCTCCAGCGGCCCCCAGCCGTACGCGGCCGTCCCCACCACGAGCGCGACCAGCGGAAGCAGCACCATCGCGGCCGCACTGAAGGCGAGCGCCACGGCCAGCTTGCTCCACAGCAGCCGGGCTCGCGGCACCGGCGCCGCCAGCAGATACCGCAGCGACGACCAGCTCGCCTCCGACGCCACGGTGTCCCCGCAGAACAGCGCCACCGGCACCACGAGCAGGAAGCCCGCCGAGACGAAGAGACAGGTCGCGGCGAAGTTCGCACCGGACTCGGTGGCCGTCTGCATCAGCGAGGGACCGCGCTGCGGATTGCCCTCCGGCGTACCGCCGATGGCGAAGGCGGCCACGAGCACGAACGGCAGGAGCGCAAGGACCAGGCCCATCACCTGGGTACGCCGCCGCTTCAACTGGCGCACCGCCTCCACCCGCAGCGGCAGGGTGCGGCCCGGCCGGAATCCGGGTGCGGACTCGGTGAGCGTGCTCACGCGGAGCCTCCGATCAGAGTCAGGAACGCGTCCTCGAGCCGCCGGTGCGGCCCGACAGCGGTGACCGGCACGTCGAGGCGTATCAGCTCGGCGAGCAGCACCGGCACCGAGGCGCCGTCGAGCCGGACGAGCATCCCGCCGTCCACGGCGACCGCGGAGCCCACCCCGGGCAGCGCGTCCACCTTGCCGACCAGCGCCTCCTGCGGCGGCACCTCGGTGCTGACCAGGAGCGTCTCGCCGGACCCGGTGATCTCGGCGACCGGCCCGGCCTGCACCAGACGGCCGCGGTCCATCACCACGAGGTGGGTGCAGGACTGCTCGACCTCGGCGAGCAGATGGCTGGAGACGATCACGGTGCGGCCGCCCGCCGCGTACCGGATCATCACCTCGCGCATCTCGCGGATCTGCGGCGGGTCGAGGCCGTTGGTCGGCTCGTCCAGGATCAGCAGGTCCGGAAGGCCGAGCATGGCCTGGGCGATGGCGAGCCGCTGCCGCATGCCCTGCGAGTACGTGCGGACCGCGCGCGAGAGGGCGTCACCGAGCCCGGCGATCTCCAGCGCCTCCTCGATGTGCGCGTCCTCGGCGGGGCGGCCGGTGGCCTGCCAGTACAGCTCCAGATTCTCCCGGCCGGACAGATGCGGCAGGAAGCCGGCGCCCTCCACGAACGCCCCGACCCGGGACAGCACCGGCGCGCCCGGCCGGATCGCGTGCCCGAAGACGCGGATCTCGCCGCCGTCCGGCCGGATCAGGCCCATCAGCATGCGCAGGGTGGTGGTCTTGCCCGCGCCGTTCGGCCCGAGGAGGCCGAGGACCTGGCCCTTCTCCACCCGGAAGGAGAGGTCGCTGACCGCGTACCGCTCCGACTTCTTCGCGTACTTCTTGCTCAAGTCGGTGATCTGCAGGGGCACTTCGGCGAGCGCGGGATCCGGTGGCGGGCTCGCCGTGCGACGCCGTGCGGTGACGAGCAGACCGGCCGCCACCGCCGCGGCGCCGAGCGGGGCGATCCACACCCAGGCGGGCACGGGCGTCGCCTCATTGGTCACGCTCGGCGCGGTCGGCACATGCAGGTCGCTCTGCGGCGTCACCTTGTACGTGGCGGGCTCCGCCGGCGAGGCGTACCCGAGGTCGGTGGCCGAGACGACGAACCGCAGCCGGTGACCGGCCTGCACCTCGTGGTCGATCGCGGGCAGCGTCAGCTCGACGTCCTTGCCCTTCCCGGCGTCCGCCACCCGCACGGGCGTGACGAGTTGGGAGGGCAGCACCTGCTCGGTGCCCTTCGGCCCCACGTCGTACACCTTGCCGAACAGCACGGCGTCCTCGCGGCTCGACTCGACCCGCACGGTGACCGTCGGCGAGCCGGTGATCCGCAGGTCGCGGTCGAGCGGCTGGGAGTCGAAACGGGCGTGCTGGCCGGGGAAGTCCATCGACAGACCGCCGATGCCGAGCGCGCTGAGCTGCGTCATACCGCCGGTGATTCCGGGGACTCCCGAGATCGCCGGCGGCCCCGCGCCGGCCGGATTCTCGAAGGTCCGCGTGCCGCCGCCGAGTGCGATCGCCCGATCGCCGCTGTCCAGACCCGGGTACGCGGAGTCCGTGGCGCCCCGCAGCTGTGTCCTGCCGTCCGTGGAGTCGACGCCTCCGGCCCGGCTGACGCGGAAGGCCGGCCCGGTGTCGGCGGAGGTGTCCTCCTTCAGATAGCGGTCGAACCAGGCGCCGACGCGACCGGTGATCCGGTCCTGCTCGCCGTCCCCGCCGTCGTGGCCGCCGGAGATCCAGTCGACGGCGACCGGTGCGCCGTTGTCCCCGATGGTCTTGGCCATGGTGTCCGCCTGGCCGAGCGGGAACAGCGAGTCGGTCTGGCCCTGCACGATCAGGCTGGGCACATTGATCTTGCTGCCGACCGCGGACGGGCTGCGCGCTTCGAGCAGGTCGCGCGCCTTGTCGTCGGGCTTCCCGGAGACCGCGACCCGCTCGTACATCTCGCAGAGCTGTTTCTCGAAGTTCTTGCAGCCGCCGCCGGCCGAGAAGAACGTCCCGGCCCACAGTTTCTTGAACACCCCGTCGGGGAACAGTGCGTCCGCCAGATTCCAGTAGGTGATCTGCGGGGCGATCGCGTCCACCCGCTTGTCGTACCCCGCGGCCAGCAGGGCGACCGCGCCGCCGTACGAGGCGCCGCTCATGCCGACCCGCGGGTCACCGCCCTTGTCGAGCTGCACCTCGGGGCGCTTCGCCAGCCAGTCGATGAGCCGGGAGGCGTCGGCGACCTCGGCCTTCGGGTCGTTCAGCCCGATCTTCCCCGTGGTGCGGCCGAAGCCGCGGGCCGACCAGGTCAGCACCGCGTACCCCTCGCGGGCGAGCTGCTCGGCCTGCTCCCGCACGTCGTCCTTGCTGCCGCCGAAGCCGTGCCCGAGCAGGACCGCCGGCCGCTTCTCGCCCGCGGGGCCCGAGGTGAAGTACGAGGTGTCGATGCGCACCCCGTCGTGTCGCAGCAGCTGGTCGGTGCGCCGCACCTCGGGCTCACCGCCGGTGGCGACGGCCGTCCAGGTGCCGGCGCCGATCAGCACGAGCAGGACGGCGAGCGTCGCGACGAGCCGCCGTCCGTGCAGCCAGGCGGCCGGCGGCCGGGGCAATCGGAGATCCATGCGCTCAACCGTACGGGCGACCTCGGACATCCACTGCCCCCGCCGGGCGGAACCCGTCCACCTCCCGGAGGCGTATATGACCTGCCTCGCGTACCGCACCCGTGGTACGAACACGGCCATGAACCCTGTGAATCCTGAGAGTGAAACGGGTCACGACAGCGGTCGCCCCGAGCACGGGACCGGTCGCCAGGAGCACGACATCCGCCGGGCCACGACCGTCGAGGAGGTGCTCGCGGCGCCGGAGCTCTTCGACTCCACTCCGTACCCGGAGGCCACCCGGCGCTTCCTGGCGGCGCCGGGCCACCACATGTTCCTCGCGTACGCGCCGGACGCACCGCCCGGCATCCCGGTCGGTTTCATCACGGGCATCGAGATGCTGCATCCCGACAAGGGCGTCGAGATGTGCCTCTACGAACTGGGCGTCGCCGAGCCGTACCGCCGCCGCGGCCTCGCCACCGCCCTCATCCACACCCTCCTCGCCCTCTCCCGCGACCTCGACTGCTACGACATGTGGGTCGGCGTCGAACGCGACAACGACCCTGCGCTGAGGGCCTACCGCGGCACGGGCGCGGAGGAGGACGGGGTGTGCGCGGTGCTTGTGTGGGAATTGGCGGGATGAGTTTCCGGCTGGCTGCGTACGCCGTGTGCATCGCGGACGGACAGGTGCTGCTCGCCCGTCACGCGCCCGCGACGGGCACAAGCACCTGGACCCTGCCGGGCGGTCGGGTCGAGCACGCAGAGGATCCGTTCGACGCGGTCGTCCGGGAGGTCGCGGAGGAGACGGGCCGCGAGGCGGTGGTCGAGCGTCTCCTCGGCGTGGACTCCCGGCTGATCCCCGCGGCCGAACGCGCCGTCCCGGGCGGCCCCGACCATCAGAACGTCGGCATCTTCTACCGGGTACGCATCACCGGCAGCCGTCCGCTGCGGCCGGACCCGGACGACGACATCGCCGAGGTGGCGTGGACTCCCGTCCCCGATGTCGCCCGCCTGCACCGCTCGTCGCTGGTCGACACGGGCCTTGCCCTGGCCCGGACCCTCCCGCCGACCGGCCATGTGACTCCGGTCCCGGTCGGTGGCCTGATCCAGCACTGAGCCCGGGTGTTGACGCGCACGGCGGGGGCAGATCAGGGTCATGCCTGACACGCACCGGGCTCCCGCCCGTTTCAAGGATCTCGCCCTCGACGCCCGGGACCACCACGCGCTCGCCGACTGGTGGTGCGAGACGCTCGGCTACGTACGGAGGGACCCGGGCGACGGCACCGGACGCCCGCGCGCCTGGCCGGTCCCCATCGAGGACCCGTCCGGGGCCGGCCCGCTGATCTGGATCAACCCGGTCCCCGAGACCAATACCGCGAAGAACCGCATGCACCTCGACGTATGGGGCGACCCTGCCCGGCTCGTGTCACTGGGCGCGACGCTGCTCCGGGAGCCGGACGACGACGTCTTCTGGCACGTGCTGGCGGACCCGGAGGGCAACGAGTTCTGCGTCTTCGCCCCGGAGGGCGAGGAGGACACGGAGGGCTGAGTCACCTGCCAGCTACGGGATTCCCTGCTCCGGGGCCTGCCGGAATCGCCCACTCGGGCCTGAGCCGCCGGCAGACCTCCACCACCGTGGTGTTCACGACCACCACGACGCCCATCCCGATCGCGAGGCCGGCGTGCCCGACCCCGTACAGCGCCAGCGCACCCCCGCCCAACACCAGCGCCTTCACGACCAGCACGACCGGCACCCCGACCTTGTACTTCGCCCGCGGCGCCGCGAACATCCCCCACAGCAGCACGGCGACGGCCGGCGTCCCGATCCCCGACACCGCGCTCACCAGGGGCCCGTCCCCCGTGGCGAATCCCACCACGCCAGCGACGCGACTGCCGCGAGCTCGATCACGAACGCCAGCACTTCATTCACCAGATACCACAGCGGCCCACGTCTCGCCGCCCCTCCACCCTGCCCCACAACGGCCATACGCCCTCCCCGGGTTCACCGTCACGAGGCCTGAGACTTCCACAGGGCCGACCGAGTTGACCAGGTCAGGGCGCGACGGGCCCGAGCGATGCGATGAAGGCGCGCCATGCCGGGGCGGAGAAGGTGAGGACGGCTGCGTCCTCTGCCACGATCTTGGAATCGCGGACCGGGACGACGGCGCGGGCAGCAAGGAGATGATCGGAGACCTCCAGGCAGTTGCCGCCGTCGCCACTGCTGTAGCTCGACTTCCGCCAGTTCTCAGGGCTGTTGGTTCGCTTCATGGGAGTAATCCTCTGCCACGGCGTTGATCAGAGCCAGGGATTCACGTGGTGACAACGCACTGGCGCCCAGCAGTTGGTAGGCCAGCTGTTGGCCGGCGACCGTCGCCGGATCATCCTCCAGGATGCCGATCCCGAACCCTTGGAGATAGGCGAGAGTCGGGGAGTCCGCGAAGGACATGAGCCGCACCGCACCTGCCATGCACGAGTGCCCTTGCGCAGCGAACGGCACCACCTGGACGACGATCCGCGGCCGCCCCGCCAAGTCCGCCACGTGGCGCAGCGCCTCCGCCATCACGGTCGGCCCGCCGACAGGTCTACGTAACGCCGCCTCATCGAGAACCACCCACAACAACGGGCCTGTTGGATCGTCAAGCAACTTCGCGCGCTCCGTCCGCACGGCGACCAGCTCATCGATCTCCTCCCGTCCGACCGTCGGTCGATGAGCCCGGAACACCGCGTGCGCGTATCGCTCGCTCTGCAGCAGACCGGGAATCAACAGGGGGTCGTACTCCCGGATCTCCGTAGCCACTGCCTCCGCCTCCGCCGCCTCGGCGAAGTGCTTCGGGTGCTTGGACTTGCTGGACGCCCGCACGTTGCGCACGAAGAAGCCACCAGTCGTGAGGGCGTCGTCGAGCCGCTCGGCGATGTCCGGCAGAAGCCTGCGCGTACCGGCTTCGAGCTGGCCGATGAACGAGCCGCTCACGAACAGCAGCTGCCCCAGGGAGCCCTGGGAGTGCCCGGATGCCTCGCGGCGGTGGCGCAACTCCGCGCCGAGAAGCGCACGCGGGGACGCCGACGGGTCGAGACTGCGGGGCTCGGTCATGGCCAACTCCGTTCCAACAGTGGGGATGTTGGGCGGCAACCCATGGCGAGCGTAGCCCGGGGGCCGCCACGCTGGGTGACGAACAACAACACTCAGCGAAGAGCGAGGACGTACCGGCGATGGCAATGGCGAACCGAACAAAGGGCCCAGCCCCAACCGTGGTCACCGAATGGTCCGGCGGCTACGCGCCGCGCGGCACCTCCGTGCGCGAGGCCCGGGCCCGGGCCCGGCTGCTGCTCACCGTCTGGCGCTGGTCCGGTGACGTGGAGGACGCCGTCCTCATCGTGTCGGAACTGGTCACCAACGCCGTACGGCATGCCGCGCGCCCCGGACGCGTACTGGTCCTCCGCCTCGCCGTACTGGAGGACGGCACCCTCCTCGTCGACGTCTCCGACCCGGTCGCCGGCCTCGGTCCGACCGGCGCTGCAGCGCCGGAGTGCGGCCGCGGCCTCGGCATCGTGCGAACGCTGAGCAGCGGAGTCGAGTGGTTCCTGCGGCCGCACGCCGGGAAGACGGTGCGGGCGCGGGTGCCGGGCAGCCCGCTCAGGGACTGAGTGCCGGTGACTTCGCGGCGCGGCGGGCTTCGTCGGCGTACCGCCTGACCGCCTCGGGCCGCAAGGACGTGGGCAGTTGAGCCGGACGCCGCTCGCCGCCGCGGCACTCGGCGCATTCACCGCCGGGAAGCGCCTCCGGCCGCCCCGGCGCGCGGCAGGTGATGCACTCCAGCGTGCGTACGACGGGTCGCCGCGGCGGAAGGACGGGCGGCAGCTTCTCCGTCAGGCGGACCTCGGCCATGCGCCGGGGGGGGAGTGGACCTCGGGCGGCAGGCCGGAGGTCAGCGCCTGCACGAACCGTTCGCGCGTCGCGCCACGCCGCAGCCACTCCTCGACGAGGGGTGCGAGTGCGGTGCAGTCGGCCGCGGAGAGGCTCATCCGGGCGTCGGCCAGGCCGAGTTCGGCCAGCAGCGAGTAGGCCTCGCGGCGACCGCTTTCGGGGGCAGCCACGCCGGATTGCGGCTCGGACGCGCCCCCGGGCGGCCCGGCACCTTCATCCACCCACAGGTCCATGTCCTGGCCCTCGACATACGCGGCCCACCAGCCGTCACCGTGAGCCGTACGCGAGAAGTGCGTACGCGTCACCCACCGGCTGGCCCCGTCCGCGACGACCCACTCCCGCACGCGCCGCAGATGCCCGACCCGCGCCAGGTCCCGCAACGCCGTACCGATCGCGGCCTGCCCGCGCGGCAGTTGGGCAGCAAGTCCCTTGATCGAGATGTCGGCGCCCTCGGGCAATCGGTCTACGTACGCGGCAACGGCCCCCGCGACCGGGCTGAGCCCCTCGAAGTCAGTCGCGCGACGCGGCCCCTGACCAGGCACGCTCTGCTTCCCGAAGCCGGATGCGGCCATGGGGTGGGCGGAGGAGGGCGCAACAAAGATAAGCTTGGCGGCAGCCATTGGGATCGTTCCTAATCCTTGGATCTCGCTGGTCAGACCCCCGGAGGTGTTGGTAGCACCTGGCGGGGGTCGTTTCTTTTGGCAAACGCTACACACATCTGCCACACCATCGCGACCTGATCACGAAATGTCATATCCCTTGCCCGGCAAGGTAGTTGAAGTGGTAAGCATCTCCAGGATCGCGGGCAGGGAGGGCGGGAAAAACTCCCACCCCTTCCCCACAAAGGCCGCTCGACCCTCGGACCTCACGCCCCAAGACCCGAGTCCCGTACCTCGCCGCCAGAAACAGAACGAGGAAGACCGCCATGATCAAAGGCCTGAACAAGCTCGACGTCATCACCCTCTTCGCCGAGGACCTGGCCGCCACCAAGGCCTTCTACACCGACATCTTCGGCCTCGAAGTGGTCTACGAGAACGAAGACTCCGCCGTCGTCAAGCTCGACAACCTCATGATCAACATCCTCACCGCAGCCAACGCCCCCGAACTCATCACCCCTTCCCCCGTCGGTGCCCCCGACACCGGCCCCCGCGCCCTCCTGACCATCGAAGTCCCGGACGCAAACGCCACCTGCGCCGACCTCGAACGGCACGGTGTAACTCTCCTCAACGGCCCGATCGACCGCCCCTGGGGCCGCCGCACCGCCGCCTTCAGCGACCCCTCCGGCAACACCTGGGAAATCGCCCAGGTCATTCAGTCCTGACCGTCATGGCGACCTTCAAGAATCCCCAGATCGTGCTGTTCAGCCAGGACGTGGAGCGGACTGCGGACTTCTACAAGGACATCGGCTTCATCGAGGTCTTTCGAACTCCGGCCGAGGGCGTGCCCATTCACGTCGACCTGACTCTCGACGGCTACCGCATCGGATTCGCCGGCGAGACATCGACACGCGACGATCACGGCCTGGCCCCGATCGTCGCCGGCCAACGCGCAGCGGTGATCCTGTGGACCGACGACACGTCACAGGCCTATGCCCGTCTGCTCGAACTGGGCGCCACACCGGTCAAGGCCCCTGAACCATGGTTGAGCGATCTACTGATCGCCTGGGCCGAGGACCCCGACGGCCACCTCATCCAAGTCGTCCAACACACAAGGTGACCCGGACGGTCCCTCCACACGCCCGGCGCGGGATGTCAGACCCCTTTGGCACGCTGCCCCGCATGGCTCTCGAATCCACTCCAGAACTCGTCCAGTTGACCGCGCACGATGTCACCCCAGAACCGCTGAAGGAGTCCCTGCGGCGCCTCCCCCGCGCCGCCAACACGGACGACTGGTATGCCGACGTCCGCGCAGCCCGGGAATTGCTGACCGAGGACCGTGACGCATGGGACGACTGATCCTCGACACCGGAGTGATCGCGGCCGTGGACCGCGGACGTCTGCAGTGGGACGACGTGCTCGCCGATGATGACGACGCAGCAATCTCCGCGGTGACCGCCTCTGAGCTCCTCGTGGGCGTCCGACTCGCCACCCCGGCCCACGCGGAGCGGCGTCGTGTTTTCGTCGAGGGCATTCTCGACGACTTTCCCCATCGAGCCCTACACACTGGGCACGGCCCGTATCCACGCACGGGCCGCCCCGCCTCCCGGAGAGTGAGCGAGACGGGGGGCAGGACGGACAGGCCAGGCGTCAGTGGTTGCGCGGGAAGCCCAGGTCGACGCCGGCGGGGGTGTCGGAGGGGTCAGGCCAGCGGGTGGTGACGACCTTGCCGCGGGTGTAGAAGTGCGTGCCGTCGTTGCCGTAGATGTGGTGGTCGCCGAAGAGGGAGTCCTTCCAGCCGCCGAAGCTGTGGTAGCCGACGGGGACCGGGATCGGGACGTTGACGCCGACCATGCCGGCCTCGACCTCCAGCTGGAAGCGGCGGGCCGCGCCACCGTCGCGGGTGAAGATCGCGGTGCCGTTGCCGAACGGCGAGGCGTTGATCAGGGCCACGCCCTCCTCGTACGTGTCCACGCGCAGGACGGAGAGGACCGGGCCGAAGATCTCGTCCCGGTAGGCCTGGGCGCTGGTGGGGACGTGGTCGAGGAGGGAGAGGCCGATCCAGTGGCCGCCGTCGAAGCCCTCGACGGTGTGGCCGGTGCCGTCGAGGACGACCTCGCAGCCGTCGGCCGCGGCGCCGTGGACGTACGAGGCGACCTTGTCGCGGTGCGCGGCGGTGATCAGCGGGCCCATCTCGGAGGACGGGTCGTTACCCGGACCGATCTTGATCTTCTCGGCGCGGTCCTTGATCTTCGCGACGAGTTCGTCGCCGACCGCACCGACCGCGACCACCGCGGAGATCGCCATGCAGCGCTCGCCCGCCGAGCCGTAGGCCGCCGAGACCGCGGCGTCGGCGGCGGCGTCCAGGTCGGCGTCGGGCAGCACGAGCATGTGGTTCTTGGCGCCACCGAGCGCCTGCACGCGCTTGCCGTTGGCGGAGGCGGTGGTGTGGATGTAGCGGGCGATCGGGGTGGAGCCGACGAAGGAGACCGCCGCGACGTCCGGGTGCTCCAGGAGGCGGTCGACGGCGACCTTGTCACCGTGCACGACATTGAAGACGCCGTCCGGGAGGCCCGCCTCGGCGAGGAGTTCGGCCAGCTTCAGAGAAGCGGACGGGTCCTTCTCGGAGGGCTTGAGCACAAAGGTGTTGCCGCAGGCGATGGCGATCGGGAACATCCACATCGGCACCATGGCAGGGAAGTTGAACGGCGTGATGCCGGCGACCACACCCAGCGGCTGCCGGATCGACGACACGTCGACGCGGGAGGCCACCTCGGTCGACAGCTCGCCCTTGAGCTGGACGGTGATCCCGCAGGCCAGGTCCACGATCTCCAGTCCGCGGGCGACCTCGCCGAGCGCGTCCGAGTGGACCTTGCCGTGCTCGGCGGTGATCAGCTCGGCGATCTCGTCGCGATGCGCGTCGAGCAGCGCACGGAACTTGAACAGCACCGCCGTACGCTTCGACAGCGAGGACAGACCCCAGCTCGCATACGCGTCCTTGGCGGCGGCGACGGCCGCGTCGACCTCGTCGACCGAGGCGAAGGCGACCCGGGTGGTGACCTCGCCGGTCGCCGGGTCGGTGACCGGGCCCTGGTTGCCCGAGGTGCCCTCGACGGACTTGCCGCCGATCCAGTGGTGGACGGTCTTCGTCGTGCCGGTCATGTCGACAGCTCCTTCACAGATGGCGGCAGCTCGTCGAGCCCGTGCAGCAGCTCGTCGAGCGTGTGCGGCAGCTCGGTCAGAGATGGCGGCGTCGGGCGGCCACCTGCCGTTCGTACTCCTCACGGGCCGAGATCGCGGACGGGCGGGTCGCGGTCTCGGCCACGGGCACATCCCACCACGCCTGACCCGAGGGCACGCCCGACACTGTGTCTGCCGTTTCGGTCTCCACATAGACACATGTGGGTACGTCCGAGGCTCGCGCCTCACGCAGGACCTTGTCGAGACCACGCACCGTGTCGGCGGTGAGGACGCGCATGCCGAGGGAGGCGGCGTTCGCGGCGAGGTCGACGGGCAGCGGGGCGCCGGTGTACGTGCCGTCCGCGGCGCGGTGACGGTACGCCGTGCCGAAGCCCTCGGCGCCGACCGTCCCCGAGAGGCCGCCGATGGAGGCGTAGCCGTGGTTCTGCAGGACGACGACCTTGATCGGGAGGCCCTCCTGGACGGCCGTGACGATCTCCGTGGGCATCATCAGATACGTGCCGTCCCCGACGACCGCCCACACCTTCCGCTCGGGGGCGGCGAGTTGGACACCGATCGCCGCGGGGATCTCGTAGCCCATGCAGGAGTAGCCGTACTCGACGTGGTACTGCCGAGGGTCGCGGGCGCGCCACAGTTTGTGCAGGTCGCCGGGGAGCGAGCCGGCCGCGTTGATCAGTACGTCGTCGGCGGTGAAGAGGGCGTCCAGGGCGCCGACGACCTGGATCTGGGTGGGGCGTGCGTGCTCGTCGGGTGCGGTGAAGGCGCGGGTGACCTGCTGCTCCCAGTCGGTCTTGACGCGCCGGTACTCCTGCTCGTAGGCCTCGGAGACGTGGTGGGCGGGGGTGCGTTCGCCGTCCAGCACGCGCTCGCGCAACTCGCCGTGCAGCCACTGGAGTCCGGTCCGCGCATCACCCACCAGGGACACCGCACCCATCTTGTGGCTGTCGAAGCCGGTGACGTTGAGGTTGACGAAGCGGACGTCCGGGTTCTGGAAGAGGGTGCCGGAGGCCGTCGTGAAGTCCGTGTAGCGGGTGCCGACGCCGAGGATCAGGTCGGCGGTGCGGGCGAGTTGGTTGGCGGTCGCGGTGCCGGTGGAGCCGATGCCGCCGACGTCCGAGGGATGGTCGTGGTCGAGGCTGCCCTTGCCGGCCTGGGTGGAGGCGACCGGGATGCCGGTCGAGTCGGCGAGCGCGCGCAGGGCGGGCTCGGCGGCGCTGTGGTGCACGCCGCCGCCGGCGATGATCAGGGGGCGTTCGGCGGACCGGATCAGGGCCGACGCCTCGTGCACGTCACGCTGTTCGGGTCCCTGGCGCGGCACTCGCCACACCCGCTCGGCGAAGAAGTCCTCGGGCCAGTCGTACGCCTCCGCCTGCACGTCCTGCGGCAGCGCGAGGGTGACCGCGCCGGTCTCGGCCGGGTCCGCGAGCACCCGCATCGCGGCGAGCGCGGCCGGGATCAGGGCCTCGGGGCGGGTGATCCGGTCGAAGTAGCGGGAGACGGGGCGCAGACAGTCGTTGACCGACACGTCGCCCGCGTACGGGACTTCGAGCTGCTGGAGTACGGGGTCGGCGGGGCGGGTGGCGAAGATGTCGCCGGGGAGCAGCAGCACCGGGAGGCGGTTGATGGTGGCGAGGGCGGCGCCGGTGACGAGGTTGGTCGCGCCGGGGCCGATGGAGGTGGTGACGGCGTGGGCGGAGAGCCTGCCGGACTGGCGGGCGTAGCCGACGGCGGCGTGCACCATGGCCTGCTCGTTGCGGCCCTGGTGGTACGGCATGGTGTGGTCGCCACCGCCACCGCCACCTGTGCCGGGGGCGCCGTACACGCCCGGTTCGAGGAGGGCCTGGCCGATGCCCGCGACGTTCCCATGGCCGAAGATGCCCCAGGTGGCGGCGATCAGACGCTGCCGGATGCCGTCCCGTTCGGTGAACTGGCGGGTCAGGAAGGTGAGCAGGGCCTGTGCGGTGGTGAGCCGGCGGGTGGCAGCTCGTTCGGCGGCGGATCGCGCGCCGGTCGGTCGGCGGGTGGTCATCGGTATCCCTCCGCGTGATCCGGATGGAAGCGGATCTTCCACTCCCGTTCGTCACCGGGTCCGGCCATCACATTCAGGTAGTACATCCGGTGGCCGGGCTGTGCGATCGACGGTCCGTGCCAGCCGTCCGGCACCAGGACCACGTCCCCGGTGCGGACTTCGGCGAGTACGTCCGTACCGCCCGGGCGCGACGGCGACACCCGCTGATAGCCGAGGCCGCCCGGTCCCTCGATCTCGAAGTAGTAGATCTCCTCGAGTTCGCTCTCCTCGCCCGGCACCTGCTCGTCGTGCTTGTGCGGCGGGTACGAGGACCAGTTGCCGCCGGGGGTGACCACCTCGACCGCGATCAGGCGGTCGCAGTCGAACGCGTCGGCGGCGGCGAACCCGCGCACCTCGCGCGTGCAGTTCCCGCTGCCGCGCTGTTCGAGCGGTACCTCCGGCGCGGGGCCGTAGCGGGCGGGGAGTCGACGCTCGCACTTCGCTCCTGCCAGGGCGAAGCGGCCTCCCGCGCCGGAGGCGATCTGGACATGGGCGTCGCGCGGTACGCGGACGAAGTCGCTCGCCCCGCTGAACACGCTCTCGCGTCCCATGAGTTCGAAGAACTCGCCGCTCGCGTGCACCGTACATCCGCCGGACAGCGGGAGCACGATCCACTCGCAGTCGCCGGTGTGCAGGGAGAGCGAGCCGCCGGGCGGCAGTTCGGCGATGCGCAGTGCGCTGTGCGCGAGGCCGTACTTCCCGGGGCCGGCAGGCCCTTCGCCGGCCGGTCCTGCGCCGCCCGGCGCTTCCTCGCCCGCGTCGATCCGCAGCGCGTACGGTCCCTCGGCCGCCGAGCCCGCCGGTACGTGCATCACGCCTCCCCCACCAGGGCGACGGCGGTGTCCACGGCCGCCGTCACATCGTCATCCGCCGGATACAACAACGACCGTCCCACCACGAGTCCCTGAACCGTCGGAAGACGCAGCGCGGCCCGCCATTTTTCGTACACCGCGTCCTGCTCCGCGGGGGTGCGGCCGGTGTCGCCGCCGAGCAGCACCACCGGCAACGTGGTGGCCTCGAGCGCCCGCGCCGTACCGTCCGCATCATCGGTGACCGGCACCTTCAGCCAGGTGTACGCGGAGGTGCCGGCGAGGCCTGAGGCCACCGCGATGGAGGTGGTGACGGCCTCGGGACTGAGGTCGTTGCGCAGCCGGCCGTCGATCCGGCGGGACAGGAAGGGCTCGACGAACACCGGAAGGCCCCGCTCCGCCATCGCGTCGATCACCCGCGCACCGGCGTCGAGCGTGGCGAGCGAGCCGGGGTCGGTGTAGTCGATGCGCAGCAGCAGCTTGCCCGCGTCGAGGCCGAGACGGGCGATGTCCTCGGGGCGGTACCCGGTGAACCGGTCGTCCAGCTCGAAGGCCGAACCGGCAAGGCCGCCGCGGTTCATCGACCCCATCACCACCTTGTCGTCGAGCGCGCCGAGCAGCAGCAGGTCCTCGACGATGTCGGCGGTGGCGAGGACGCCGTCCACACCGGGGCGGGCGAGCGCGAGGCAGAGACGCTCGAGGAGGTCGCGGCGGTTGGCCATGGCCATGCGGCGCCCGCCGACGGAGAGCGCGCCGCGTGCCGGATGATCCGCGGCGATGATCATCAGTCGGCCGCCGGGGCCGACAAGGGGGCGGCGCTTGCGGCGGGCGGCCGCCTCGGCGAAGGCCTCGGGGTGTCTGGCCCGCACCCGGGCCAGTTCGCCGGGGCTGACTGCGCTCACGCCCGGCCCCCTTCCAGGCCCAGCACCGCGGCCACCTCGTGCGGATACGGCATCGCCGAGGAACAGGCGAGGCGGGAGGCGACGATGGCGCCGGCCGCGTTCGCGAACCGTACGGTCTCGTCCAGGGCCAGGCCGGCGAGCAGCCCGTGGCAGAGGGCTCCGCCGAAGGCGTCGCCGGCGCCCAGGCCGTTCACCACCTCCACCGGGACGGGCGGCACTTCGGCGCTCCGGCCGTCGGCGGCCACGGCGAGTACGCCCTTCGGTCCCTGTTTGACCACGGCCAGTTCGACGCCTGCGCCGAGCAACGCCCTTGCTGCGGCGTGTGGTTCGTCCGCGCCGGTGGCGACCCGGCACTCCTCCAGGTTCCCCACGGCGACCGTGGCGTGCGCGAGCGCCTCCTCGTACACGGGGCGTGCGGTGTCCGGGTCCGGCCAGAACATCGGCCGCCAGTCCAGATCGAGCACCGTGGTCCCGGACTTCGCGCGGTGGCGGAGCGCGTCCAGAGTCGCCGTACGGCTGGGCTCCTCGCTCAGGCCGGTGCCGGTCGCCCAGAAGATGCGGGCGGCACGGATCGCGTCCAGGTCCAGCTCCCCGGTGCGGATCTCCAGATCGGGGGCCTTGGGCTGTCGGTAGAAGTAGAGCGGGAAGTCGTCCGGCGGGAAGATCTCGCAGAACGTCACCGGTGTCGGCAGGCCCGGCACCCCGCTCACCCAGCGGTCGTCCACCCCGAACTCCCGCAGCGCCTCGTGGAGATACCTGCCGAACGGGTCCTGCCCGGTCCGGGTCACCACGGCCGTGCGCCGGCCGAGCCGTGCCGCGGCCACCGCGACATTGCTCGGCGACCCGCCGAGGAACTTCCCGAACGTCTCGACCCGCTCCAACGGCACCCCGCCCTGCAGCGGATACAGATCGACACCGATCCGGCCCATGGTGATGACGTCGTACGGGTCGGGTTCGTCGTACGCGGGTGGCGCGGCAGGCTCGTCCGGAGGCGGTGGGGTCGCGTCCTGCGGATCGGTCACCGTCCACGTCCCTTCGGTACGCACGCGTCGGCCGGAGCCCGGCATCGCGCCTCCCGGGTCCCGCGTGTCCCCAGGTCTAGTCCCGCTCCCGAGCACTGTCAACATTTTGTCCTTACATTCGGACCACTGCTTGACACTCCTCTCCGGCCGCCGCGAGGCTGGCGGCCATGACGCTGTCGCGCATCCGCATCGGTTCGGCGCCCGACTCCTGGGGCGTGTGGTTCCCCGACGACCCCCAGCAGATCCCCTGGCAACGCTTCCTCGACGAGGTCTCCGACTCCGGTTACGCGTGGATCGAACTCGGCCCGTACGGCTATCTCCCCACCGACCCCGACCGGCTCCGCGCGGAGACCGAGCGCCGCGAACTGCGCGTCTCCGCGGGCACCGTCTTCACCGGTCTGCATCACGGGCCCGAGGTCTGGGACGCGACCTGGGAGCACGTCGCACGGGTCGCCGAACTGACCCGGGCCACCGGCGCCGGGCACCTCGTGGTGATCCCCTCCTTCTGGCGTGACGACAAGACGGGCAAGGTCCTCGAGGACCGCGAACTGACCGCGGAGCAGTGGCGGCACCTGACCACGGGGACCGAGCGCCTCGCCCGCGAGGTCGGCGACCGGTACGGACTGCGCATCGTGGTCCACCCGCACGCCGACACCCATGTCGACACCGAGGAGAACGTCACCCGCTTCCTCGACGCGACCGACCCCGAGCTGGTCCAACTCTGCCTGGACACCGGCCACTACGCGTACTGCGGCGGCGACAGCGTCCGCCTGATCGAGACCTACGGCGAGCGCATCGGCTATCTGCACCTCAAGCAGGTCGCCCCGGGCGTACTGGCCGAGGTGCGCGCCGAGGATCTGCCGTTCGGTCCCGCCGTGGCACGTGGCGTGATGTGCGAACCGCCTCTGGGCGTACCCGAACTGCCTCCGGTGCTCGAGGCGGCGCAGGCGCTCGGCGTGGAGCTCTTCGCCATCGTCGAGCAGGACATGTATCCGTGCCCGCCCGACCGGCCGCTGCCGATCGCCCGCCGCACCCGCCAGTACCTGCGCGGCTGCGGGGCCTGAGCGGGGCGGCGCCCGCGGCGGCGCCACACCCCCGTCCCTCCGGCCCCGGCCGTCCTGTCACCCCTGCAACCACTCCGTCACCGAAGTCCCCCTCCTGTCACATATGTCTCGATCACGCGGGTTCCCCGTCACGCCCTGTCGACAAGCGCTCGCTCGCGGTCGATAGGCCTCGTTCACCGGGCACAGGCCGAGTGATTGCGATGCGTCCGCGCCGCGGCTCCCCCGACGGCCCTCCCGGCCGAGGCCGTGGCGCGTAGCAGGAGGTGCCACCGAAGATGACCGACCGACGGCTCTGGTCGTACAAGGAGATCGCCGCGCACATCAAGGTCCAGCCGGACACTGTGCGCTCCTACCGCAAGCACGGGCTGCTGCCGCCTCCCGACCATGTGGAACGGGGCAAGCCCTACTGGTACGCGGACACCGTACGAGCCTGGGTCGCCCGCCGCCCCCGCAACCGCGGCCGCGCGAACTGACCACACGGCTTCCAGCCTCTCGCCCCCTTTCTGTCTCAACTCCCTTTCTCCCTCGTCCTCTTCGGCCCCGCCGCCCTTCACCCGGGCGCCGGGGCCGGGGCATGACGACCTCGACCCTTCAGTCCTCCGTACCTTCAGTCCTCCGTACGCCACGGCTCGACCACCGTGACCCCCGCGCCCGACGCCCGCTGCCCCAGTGCGGCGAGCGCGGACGGGGCCTCGTCCAAGGTGATGGCGGAGGTGACCAGGAGGTCGGGACGCAGGAGCCCGGAACGGACGAGCTCCATCATCGGCGGGTAGGCGTGGGCCGCCATGCCGTGGCTGCCCAGGATCTCCAACTCAAGGGCGATCACCCGGGACATCGGCACCCCCGGGTCACCGGCTGCCGACGGCAGCAGGCCCACCTGCACATGGCGCCCGCGACGGCGCAGGCACTGCACGGAGCTCGCACAGGTCTCCGGCGACCCGAGCGCGTCCAGGGACAACTGGGCACCGCCGCCCGTGAGATCACGGACCACGGCGGCCGCGCCGCCGGGCACCCCGGACGCGTCGACGCACTCCGCCGCCCCGAACCGCCGCGCCATCTCCAGGGCCGCCGGCGAGACGTCGACGGCCACCACCCGGGCACCGGAGGCCGCGGCGATCATCACCGCGGAGAGCCCCACGCCACCGCAGCCGTGCACGGCGACCCACTCGCCGGGCGCCACCCTGCCCTGTGCGACGACCGCACGGAACGCGGTGGCGAACCGGCAGCCGAGACCTGCCGCGGTCGCATACGACAGCTCGCGCGGGACGGCCACCAGATTCACATCGGCGTGCTCGAGCGCCACGTACTCGGCGAAGGAACCCCAGTGGGTGAAGCCCGGCTGGGTCTGCCGGTCGCACACCTGCTGCTGTCCTGCGGCGCACGCGTCGCAGTGTCCGCAGGCGCAGACGAACGGCACCGTCACCCGGTCCCCGACCCGCCAGCGGGTCACCTCGGGGCCCAACGCCTCGATCACTCCGGCCAGTTCATGTCCCGGGACGTGCGGCAGGGTGATGTCCGGGTCGTGGCCCATCCAGCCGTGCCAGTCGCTGCGGCACAGGCCCGTCGCCTCCACCCTGACCACCGCGCCCGCCGGGGCCGGCGCAGGATCGGGCACGGTCCGCACCCGCGCCTCCCGGCCGAACTGCTCGAACACCACTGCCCGCATCCCTGCCACCCTTCATCGCACCGGACGAGACCCGACCGGGCATCCGGGCAACCGGGCTCACTGCGCTCACCGGGCGACCGATACGGGCGTCACCGCACGCTAACGGCCCACTGGGGCCTTGCCTGCCCCCGGTATTCGTCCGTCGGTCCGGTCGGCAGACCCGGAATCGGGCGCGCGCTCACCCGCACCGACGCTTCCCGCTTCGGCTTCGGCTTCGGCGGCAGGTGGTGCAGAAGCCGGCCCCGGCGCACCGGATTCGCTGATGCCGAAGCGGTCGTGCAGGGCCCGCAGCGGCCGCGGCGCCCACCAGGTCCAGCGGCCGGTCAGCTTGAGGGCGGCGGGGACCAGGAGGCTGCGTACGACCATGGCATCCATCAGGACGGCGAGGGCGATACCGAGGCCCAGCATCTTGGTGTTGGTGACGCGGGAGGTGCCGATGGCGACCATCACCACGGCGAGGATCAGCGCGGCGGCGGTGATCAGCCCACCGGTGCGCTGGAGGCCGAACCGCACCGCGTGGTCGTTGTCCCCCGTCCTGTCGTACTCCTCCTTGATTCTGGAGAGCAGGAACACGCCGTAGTCCATGGAGAGGCCGAAGGCCACGCAGAACATCAGGACCGGCAGGGTGGTCTCGATGTCCCCCGTCACCGTGAAGCCGAGCAGTCCCGACAGGTGACCCTCCTGGAAGACCCAGACCACGGCTCCGAACATCGCGGTGAGACTCAGGCCGTTGAGCAGGACGGCCTGCAGGGGGATGAGCACGCTGCCGGTGAGCAGGAACACCAGGAGCAGGGTGATCACGGCGATGATCGCCAGGGCGAGCGGCAGCCGGTCGGCGATGGCCGACTTGGAGTCCTCCAGCACGGCCGCGCGGCCGGTGACCGAGGTCTCGAACGGAGCGGGCTCCGCGCGCAGATCGTGCACCAGACGCTGGGCGCCCGCGCCAACGGACTCGCCCTCGGGGGTCACCGTGAAGTACCCGTGGCCGTCCTCGGTGACCGGGCCGTCGACTCGCAGCACGCCCGGCAGCGCCTCGATCTGCCGGCGGTAGTCGGCGAACTGCGCCCGGCTGCCGCCGCCTTCCGTGAAGATCTCGAGCGCGCCGTCCGGGCTGCCCGGGAAGCCGTCCCGGATGTCCTGCTGCACCACGTGCGACTCGGCACCCGAAGGCAGCTGGCGGTCGTCCGGGGTGCCGAACTTGACGCCGAGGAAGGGCAGTCCGAGCAGGACCAGCGCGGCGGTCGTGGCGAGTGCGAAGAACGGCGCACGGCGCATCACGAGGGTCGCGGTCCGCGCCCAGCCTGCCGGTCGCGGCTTCGGCACACTTCCGGCGCCGTCCTTCGCCACTTCGCTGTCGCGGCGCCGGCGGCGCCACAGTCGTCGTAGATCCAGGGCATTGACCCGCTCGCCCAGGAGCAGCAGGGCCGCGGGGAGCAGGATCAGGGCCGCCGCGGCCGCGAGCAGCACCACGGCCACGCCCGCGTACGCGAAGGAGCGCAGGAAGTACTGCGGGAAGAGCAGCATCGCGGAGAGCGACACGGCCACGGTCAGGGCGGAGAACAGCACCGTGCGCCCCGCCGTGCGCAGCGTGATGGCGACCGCGTCCCTGACCTCGGCCCCGGCGGCCAGCTCCTCGCGGAAGCGGCGGACGATGAACAGGGCGTAGTCGATGGCGAGTCCGAGGCCCAGGGCGGTGGTCAGATTCTGTGCGAAGACCGAGACGTCGGCCACCTCGGTGATGCCGCGCAGCACGGCATTCGTCCCCAGGATCGCCACGATGCCGACGCCGAGCGGCAGCAGTGCGGCGACGGCGCTGCCGAAGACCATCACGAGCAGGACGAGCGTGATGGGCAGGGCGATCATCTCGGCCCGCAGCAGGTCCTCCTGGATGATCGAGGTCATCTCGTGCGCCACGGCCACCGGGCCGCCGATCGAGACCTCGACCGGGCCGTGCTCGCCACGGAGGTCCGGTGCGATGCGGTCGAGGGTCTTGGCCGCCGTGGTCTCGTCCCCTTCGATCCGGGCGGCGATCAGCGCCTGGCTGCCGTCGTCGGCGCGCAGGGCGGGCGACTCGGTCGCCCAGTACGAGCCGACGCCCGTGACGCCGTCCTCGGCGGCGAGGCGCTCGGTGAGGCGGGCGGCCTGGGCGGCGACCGCCGGATCGTCGACGGCCGCCGCGCCTCCGGCTGGTGCGGCAGCGTCCCGCACGTCCACCAACAGCAGGAGATTCGGCTGCGACTGCGGGAACTCCCGGGCGAGGGCCTCGGTCGCATAGGTCGATTCGGCCGCCGGATCCGCCCAGCCGCCGCTGCCCATCCGGTCCGCGACCGAGCCGCCCACGACCACCGCGAGCGCGGTGATCACCAAGGCCACCAGGAGCGAGAGCCTCGGGCGGGCGGTCACCCAGCGGGTCCAGGCGCCGTACTCCCTGCCGTCCGCTCCGTGCGTGCCGCGGCCCGGCAGGCCGTCCCCCGACGGGCCGTTGACTTCGGACATGATGCGGTGTCCCCTTCACCGTGACCCGGCCGCCGCCTGTACAGACACCGGAGGTCCCGCGCAAGGAGCGGGCAGCAGCGCAAGAAGCAGGCAGGCGGTGGAGGTCGTCCATTGCCATAGACTGGCAAACGCGAGTCACCACTCGCATTCGTCAAGAATGCGAGTGGCCGCTCGTGTTTGTCAAGCGGATCAAGACCGGAGCAGGAAAGCTGTGGACAACGCACCCGAGGAGCCGGCAGCCACCCCGGACCGACCGGCCGGCGAGGACCCCGCACCGGGCGAGCAGCCCACGAAGCCCCGCCGCCGCCAGGCGCGCGGCGAGCGCCGCATCGAGCAGCTGCTCGAGGCCGCCGGCGTGGTCTTCAGCCACACCGGATACACCGCGGCGAGCACCAATGCGATCGCCCGCGAGGCCGGCGTCTCCCCCGGCACGCTGTACCAGTTCTTCCCCAACAAGGAGGCGATCGCCGTCGAGTTGGGCGACCGCCTGCTGCACCGCTGGCGCGACTCGCAGGGCCAGGCCCTGCGCGACGAGCACGCGACCCTGCCGCTGCCCGAGATGCTCGACGCCGTCCTCGATCCGCTGATCTCGTTCAACTTCGAGAACCCCGCGTTCGGCGTCCTGATGCACGGCCCGGACACACCGGGCCGGATCACCCGGGAGATCGAGAGCGTGCACACGGCCGTGCTCCACCGGATCGAGGAGCTGATGTCCGGCTATCTGCCCGACGCTCCCGAAGCCGAGGTCGCCCGTACGGCGAACATGACCCTGGCCCTCTTCAAGGCGGGTCTCGACCTGATCCAGACGCACGAGGGCGCCGAACGGGAGGCGTACATACAGGAGTTGAAGACGGCCATGTTCCGCTACCTGGATCCGCTGATCGGCGATCGTGCCGCGCCGGCCGGGTCATCGCGCGACCATTTGGAAAGTACCCCCTAGGGGTATAGAGTCGGGGGTGCGGCGAAGCTCTGGACCCGCCACCGCGGGCCCGGCTCCCCCGCGGACGGCCGCCCGCCGTCCGGCCACCCGCACTTCGCGACGAGGAGACCGACATGACCGCCAAGACCGAGACCGCAGCGACCACCGAGACCGCCGCCACCGGCTCCTGCTGCTCGCCCACCGGCTCCTGCCACGACGGCGGCGCGGCCGAGCAGGGCGGCGCAGTCACCACCGTCTACCAGGTCACGGGCATGACCTGCGGTCACTGCGAGGGCGCCGTGTCGAGCGAGATCTCGGAGCTGGCGGGCGTCACCTCGGTCAAGGCGGTGGCCGCCTCCGGTCAGGTCACCGTCGTCTCCGAGTCCGCGCTCGACGACGAGGCCGTCCGCGCCGCGGTCGACGAGGCCGGATACGAGCTGACCGGCCGCGCCTGACCGCCCCGGCGGTGCGCGCCCTCGCACCACCGGGCGGCGGGCACGCACCGCACCCCGGCGCACGCACCGCCCGACCGGCGCACGCACCGCGCCCCGGCGGAAATACCCTGGGATCCGTCGCCCGGATTCCGTCGCCCGGGTTCCGTCGCCCTGGAGTCCACCGCCCACGGCCAGAGCCGGAAAGAACCGCCCATGTCCCACACGGCCGTCCCCGACGCCCCGCCGCTGCCCGGCACCGAGGCCGAGCTCGCCATCGGCGGGATGACCTGCGCCTCCTGCTCCTCGCGCATCGAGAAGAAGCTGAACCGCCTGGAGGGCGTGACGGCCTCGGTCAATCTCGCCACCGAGCGGGCCCATGTCTCGTACTCCGAGGGCCGCGAGCTCGCCGAGCTGATCGCCACCGTCGAGAAGCTCGGCTACACCGCCGAGGAACTGCGCCCGCCGGACCCGGACACCCCGGAAGCCACCGCGGCCGCCGACGACGGTGAGAGCGAGGCCGACGCGCTGCGCCGCCGCTTCACCGTCTCCGCCGTACTCGCCCTGCCCGTCGTACTGCTCGCGATGATCCCGTCGCTGCAGTTCGACAACTGGCAGTGGCTGTCCCTGACGCTGGCCGCGCCCGTCGTGGTCTGGGGCGGACTGCCGTTCCACCGCGCGGCCTGGACCAACGCACGGCACGGCGCCGCCACCATGGACACCCTGGTCTCGATCGGCACGCTCGCCGCGTTCGGCTGGTCCCTGTGGGCGCTGTTCCTCGGTGACGCGGGGATGCCGGGGATGCGGCACGGCTTCGACCTCACCGTGTCCCGGGGCGATGCCGCCGGGACCATCTACCTCGAGGTCGCCGCCGGCGTCGTCACCTTCATCCTGCTCGGCCGCTGGCTCGAGGCCCGCGCCAAGCGCCGCGCAGGGGCCGCCCTGCATGCCCTGCTCGACCTGGGCGCCAAGGACGCCGCCCTGCTGCGCGGCGGCACCGAGGTGCGCGTCCCGGTGTCCCGGCTGGCGATCGGCGACCGGTTCGTCGTACGACCCGGCGAGACGATCGCCACCGACGGCACCGTCGTATCGGGCATGTCCGCCGTGGACACCGCCATGCTCACCGGCGAATCCGCACCCCGGGACGCCGCCTCGGGCGACCAGGTGACCGGCGGCTGTGTGAATCTCTCGGGCCGCCTGGTCGTGGAGGCGACCCGGGTCGGCGCCGACACCCGACTCGCCCGGATGGCCCGCCTGGTGGAGGACG
This sequence comes from Streptomyces triticagri, assembly GCF_003429565.1. Classification (GTDB taxonomy): domain Bacteria; phylum Actinomycetota; class Actinomycetes; order Streptomycetales; family Streptomycetaceae; genus Streptomyces; species Streptomyces triticagri. The sequence continues at coordinate 13,464 of NZ_QUAK01000088.1, read as the reverse complement.
CACAGAACGGCAAGGCCGAGGTGCAGCGCCTCGCCGACCGAGTGTCCGCCGTGTTCGTACCGGTGGTGCTGCTGGTCGCGGCCTGCACGCTCGGCTTCTGGCTCGGCTCCGGATCCGGCCCGACCGCCGCCTTCACCGCCGCCGTCGCCGTACTGATCATCGCCTGCCCCTGCGCCCTCGGACTCGCCACCCCCACCGCCCTCATGGTCGGCACCGGACGCGGCGCCCAACTCGGCATCCTCATCAAGGGACCCGAAGTACTCGAATCCACCCGCCGCGCCGACACCGTCGTCCTCGACAAGACCGGCACCGTCACCACCGGCCGCATGACCCTCCTCACCACCCACACCACCGACACCACCACGGTCGGCGACGTCCTACGGCTCGCAGGCGCCCTGGAGCACGCCTCCGAACACCCCATCGCGCAAGCCGTCGCCGCCGGCGCGGCAGAGCAGCTCGGCACCACCCTGCCGCCCGTCACCGACTTCGAGAACGTGCCCGGGCTCGGCGTCCGCGGCACGGTCGAGGGCCATCGTGTCCTCGCGGGCCGCGAACGCCTCCTGACCGACGCCGGGATCGTCCTGCCGGAAGCGCTCACCGAGGCGCTCGCGGCGGCCCGCCGGCAGGGCCGCACCGCCGTGGCCGTCGCCGTGGACGACACCGCACGCGGCATCCTGACCGTCTCGGACGCGGTCAAGGAGACCAGCGCCGAGGCCGTCGCCGAACTGCGCGCGCTCGGCCTGACCCCGGTGCTCCTCACCGGAGACCACCACACCGTCGCCGAGGCCGTCGCCGCCGAGGTGGGCATCGACCCCGAGCAGGTGTACGCGGAGGTGCTGCCGGAGGACAAGGTGGCAGTCGTCGAACGGCTGCAGGCGGAGGGCCGTACGGTGGCGATGGTCGGCGACGGGGTCAATGACGCGGCCGCGCTCGCCACCTCCGATCTCGGCCTCGCGATGGGTACGGGGACGGACGCCGCGATCGAGGCCGGCGACCTCACCCTGGTGCGCGGCGACCTGCGGACGGCCCCGGTGGCGATCCGCCTGTCCCGCAGAACGCTCTCCACGATCAAGGGGAACCTGTGCTGGGCCTTCGGCTACAACGTGGCCGCACTTCCCCTCGCCGCGGCAGGCCTGCTCAACCCGATGATCGCCGGAGCGGCGATGGCCTTCTCCTCGGTCTTCGTTGTGACGAACAGCCTTCGCCTGAAGACCTTCACATAGCGGCCACAACTCCCTTACTCTTGGCTCCAGATCGACGATTCGGGGCCCTTGCGCACGTTCGAGACATAAGCAAGAGACGTAGATCACAGCAATCCGAACGTAACCATTGAGGGGTCTCGTAGGTCTAAATCTGCGATGGCCGAGACGTCTTGGGGGGCGTTTCGGGCATTCGGGGACGTCTTGGGGGACGTTCCAGTCCGAGGTACCTTGCGGGCCCGCACGGTCGCGAGGGAGCGTTGCCGGGGCACGTGCACCGGGGAGCTTGAGCGGCCCACCCCGTACGTACGCGTCCCGGCAGATACGCGGCTCAACAGGTGCACCCCGGCACCACCCAGAACGCCCGGCCGGATCCCGTGGGGGGAATCCGCACCGGGAACATGGAAGCGCCCCGACCGTCGGCCCGTGGGGGGACCGGCGGCGGGGCGCTTCTCTTGAGTCGACCGGAGTGACCGCGAAGCGGCCGGGCTCCAGGGTCAGCGGGCCTCGACGGGCACGAAGTCCCGCTCGACGATGCCCGTGTAGATCTGCCGCGGACGGCCGATGCGGGAGCCGGGCTCCTTGATCATCTCGTGCCACTGGGCGATCCAGCCGGGCAGCCGGCCGAGCGCGAAGAGCACGGTGAACATCTCGGTGGGGAAGCCCATCGCCCGGTAGATCAGACCGGTGTAGAAGTCCACGTTCGGGTAGAGCTTGCGCTCGACGAAGTACTCGTCGTTCAGCGCGTGCTCCTCGAGCTTGAGGGCGATGTCGAGGAGTTCGTCGGACTTGCCGAGCGCGGAGAGGACGTCGTGCGCGGCGGCCTTGATGATCTTCGCGCGCGGGTCGAAGTTCTTGTAGACCCGGTGGCCGAAGCCCATCAGGCGGACGCCGTCCTCCTTGTCCTTCACCTTGCGGATGAAGGTGTCCACGTCGTTGCCCGAGTCGCGGATGCCCTCGAGCATCTCCAGGACGGACTGGTTGGCGCCGCCGTGCAGCGGGCCCCAGAGCGCGGAGATGCCGGCGGAGATCGAGGCGAACATGTTCGCCTGCGAGGAGCCGACGAGACGCACGGTGGAGGTCGAGCAGTTCTGCTCGTGGTCCGCGTGCAGGATGAGCAGCTTGTCGAGCGCGGAGACCACGGTCGGGTCGAGGTCGTACTCGGCGGCCGGCACGGAGAACGTCATGCGCAGGAAGTTCTCGACGTAGCCCAGGTTGTTGCTCGGGTAGACCACCGGGTGGCCGACCGACTTCTTGTACGCGTAGGCCGCGATCGTCGGAAGCTTGGCGAGCAGCCGGATCGTGGAGAGGTGGCGCTGCTTCTCGTCGAACGGGTTGTGGCTGTCCTGGTAGAACGTCGACAGGGCGCTGACCACCGAGGACAGCATCGCCATCGGGTGGGCGTCACGCGGGAAGCCGTCGTAGAAGCGCTTGACGTCCTCGTGCAGCAGGGTGTGCTGGGTGATCTCGTCACGGAAGGTCGCGAGCTCGTCGACCGTCGGCAGCTCGCCGTTGATCAGCAGGTACGCGACCTCGACGAAGGTCGAGCGCTCGGCGAGCTGCTCGATCGGGTAGCCGCGGTAGCGCAGGATGCCCTGCTCGCCGTCCAGATAGGTGATCCCGGATTTGTAGGCGGCAGTGTTGCCGTAGCCGCTGTCCAGGGTCACCAGACCGGTCTGGGCGCGGAGCTTGCCGATATCGAAGCCCTTGTCACCGACGGTGCTGTCGACCACCGGGTAGGTGTACTCGCCGTCGCCGTACCGCAGTACTACCGCGTTGTCGTTGTGCTCGCTCACGTCATCCCTCACCGACGTTGTGCCTCTTCTTCGAGGTGCCCTGACTGTCTCTACCATCCCCCATTTGGACCTGAAAGGTGCACTCGGGGTCGACCAATGGGCCCAATGGCGGCACTGAGTGCCGCCAACCTACTCATCCTGCCCGCTCGGACCCCGCGCGGGAAGACCTGCGTGACACATCCCACCAAAATGATCGATCAAAATTGCGGGGGTCGGTGGCCACGCAGCCGGTGATCCAGAGCCGTGCACCGCCGGCCCGCGGAAACCGTACGGACAGCTTGCCCCAGAGCCTTGCGCGAACCCACAAGCACGACCAGCTTCTTGGCCCGAGTGACCGCGGTGTAGAGGAGGTTGCGCTGGAGCATCATCCAGGCGCTGGTGGTCACCGGGATCACGACGGCCGGGTACTCGCTGCCCTGGGAGCGGTGGATGGTGACCGCGTAGGCGTGGGCCAGCTCGTCGAGTTCGTCGAAGTCGTAGCCCACCTCCTCGTCCTCGTCGGTACGGACGGTCAGGCGCTGGTCGTCGGGATCGAGTGCGGTGACGACACCGACCGTGCCGTTGAAGACGCCATTGGCGCCCTTGTCGTAATTGTTCCTGATCTGGGTGACCTTGTCCCCCACGCGGAACGTACGGCCGCCGAAGCGCTTCTCGGGAAGGTCCGGGCGGGCCGGGGTGATCGCCTGCTGCAGCAGGCCGTTGAGCGTGCCGGCGCCCGCCGGGCCGCGGTGCATCGGGGCGAGCACCTGGACGTCGCGCCGCGGATCGAGGCCGAACTTCGCGGGGACCCGGCGGGCCGCGACGTCCACCGTGAGCCGGCCCGCCTCCTCGGTGTCGTCCTCGACGAAGAGGAAGAAGTCCTTCAGGCCCTGAGTGAGCGGCGGCGTCCCCGAGTTGATCCGGTGGGCGTTGGTCACCACGCCGGACTGCTGCGCCTGCCGGAAGATGCGGGTGAGGCGGACCGCCGGCACCGGGCCGCCCTCCGCGAGCAGGTCCCTGAGGACCTCGCCCGCGCCGACGCTCGGCAGTTGGTCCACGTCCCCGACGAAGAGCAGATGGGCGCCGGGCGGGACGGCCTTCACCAGTTTGTTGGCAAGCAGCAGGTCCAGCATCGAGGCCTCGTCGACGACGATCAGATCGGCGTCGAGCGGGCGCTCCCTGTCGTACGCCGCGTCCCCGCCCGGCTTCAGCTCCAGGAGCCGGTGCACGGTGGAGGCTTCGGCTCCGGTGAGCTCGGCGAGACGCTTCGCGGCGCGGCCGGTGGGGGCTGCGAGGATCACCTTCGCGCCCTTGGCACGGGCCAGTTCGACGATCGAGCGGACGGTGAACGACTTGCCGCAGCCGGGGCCGCCGGTGAGTACGGCCGCCTTGCGGGTCAGCGCGAGCTTGACCGCCTCCTCCTGCTCCGGGGCGAGTTCGGCGCCGGTGCGGCCACGCAGCCAGCCGAGCGCCCGCTCCCAGTCGACGTCACGGAAGGCCGGCATCCGGTCCTCCTCGCTGCGCAGCAGCCGCAGCAGCTGCCCGGACAGCGACAACTCGGCGCGGTGGAACGGCACCAGATAGACCGCGGTGACCGGATCGCCCCCGTCCGGGCCCGGCACCTGCTCCCTTACGACGCCCTCCTCCTCGCCCGCGAGCTCGCCGAGGCAGTCGATGACCAGGCCGGTGTCGACCTGGAGGAGCTTGACCGCGTCGCCGATCAGCTGCTGCTCGGGCAGGAAGCAGTGCCCCTGGTCGCTGGACTGCGAAAGGGCGTACTGCAGGCCTGCCTTGACCCGGTCCGGGCTGTCGTGCGGGATGCCGACGGACTGCGCGATGCGGTCGGCGGTCAGGAAGCCGATGCCCCAGACGTCGGCGGCCAGGCGATACGGCTGGTTCTTCACCACGGAGATCGAGGCGTCCGCGTACTTCTTGTAGATGCGGACCGCGATGGAGGTGGAGACGCCGACGCCCTGCAGGAAGACCATGACCTCCTTGATGGCCTTCTGCTCCTCCCAGGCGGCGCCGATCAGCTTGGTGCGCTTGGGGCCGAGGCCCTCGACCTCGATGAGGCGGCCGGGGTCCTGCTCGATGACGTCCAGGGTGTCGGTGCCGAAGTGGGCCACGATGCGCTCGGCGATACGGGGGCCGATGCCCTTGATGAGGCCGGAGCCCAGATAGCGGCGGATGCCCTGGATGGTGGCGGGGAGGACCGTCGTGTAGTTCTCCACCGTGAACTGCTTGCCGTACTGCGGGTGGGAGCCCCAGCGGCCCTCCATGCGCAGCGATTCGCCGGCCTGTGCGCCGAGCAGTGAGCCGACCACCGTGAGCAGGTCCCCCGCGCCGCGGCCGGTGTCCACTCGGGCGACCGTGTAGCCGTTCTCCTCATTGGCATACGTGATCCGCTCGAGGACGCCCTCGACCACCGCCATATTCGCCATGATCCGACGCTACCGCCGGGGTACGACAGCCGGGGAGCCCGGTCGGAGAGCGGGACTGGAAGCGGCTGGAAACCTGCTGTGGACACTTCGAGGGGGCCCGGTCCGTGGACCGAGCCCCCTCGGGGTTCCCCTCCCTGTCAGGACTCCTCCGTATCCCCCCGGATCCCCCTCCAGGAAGCCCTGATGCCAAGTACGACCCACGTCCCCTGCAAAGGGTTGTACGGCTGGAACAGGATTCCTCGAAGAATTTCTCCGGGTGCCGAAGCGGAGCACCGGCCGTAGCGTTTCGGACATGAGCGACGACTCCCCCGAAGGGCCGGCCGAGCCGGCGAAGCTCGAGACGGACGTACTCGCGGAGCTGGGCGACGAGCGGCTCGGTGAGATCGCCGACGCCCTCGGCACGGACCGCGGCGCCGCCGAGGACGTCGTACGGACCGCCGTGTCGGCGCTGTCCGGCGGGCTGCAGGAGAAGGCGGCGGGTCCGCCCGAGGACGCGGACGAGGTGCGGCAGGCACTCGACGAATCCGCCGAGGCCGCCGAATCCGCCGAGCAGGCCGGCGAGGCGCCGCTGCAGGGCGTGGCCACCCTCGGCGGCCTCGGCGGCGGTCTCGGCGGGCTGCTGGGCGGCGGCATGATGGCGGGCGTCCTGGCCAAGGTCAGCAAGCCGGTGGCCACGGCCGTGGCGAAGAAGACCGGGCTTCCGGTACCCGCGGTGATGCGGGCGATCGAGCTGCTGATCCCGGTGCTCCTCGCCGTCCTGTCGAAACGCAGCAAGTCGGCGAAGGCGGGGCCCGCCGCGTCCGGCGGCTCGTCCCCGGACCTCGGCGATCTACTGGGCAGCGTGCTCGGCAAGCGGCCGAAGTGAGCGACGGCGGGCCGCGGTCAGGAGCGGCCCGCCGTCGCCTCACGTCGTGTGCCGCAGGTACCGCTCCGCCGTCTCGGCCAGGACCTCGCCCCCGTCGCGTGCCCAGAGGCCTGCGTTGAAGAGCTCCACCTCGATCGGGCCGGTGTGCCCGGCGTCCCGGGCGAGGCCGCACCAGGCGGCCAGGTCGACCGAGCCGTCCCCGAGCTGTCCGCGGCCCGTGAGCACTCCCTCGGGCAACGGGGTGACCCAGTCCGCCAGTTGGAAGGCGTGCAGCCGGCCGTGCGCGCCGGCCCTGGCCAGCTCGGCGGGTGCGGTGTCGTCCCACCAGACGTGGTACGTGTCCACGCAGACGCCGACCTGGTCGGCCGGGAAGCGTTCCGCCAGGTCGTTGGCCTGCTTCAGGGTGGAGACCACGCAGCGGTCCGCGGCGTACATCGGATGCAGCGGTTCGATGGCCAGGCGTACGCCCCGATCGGCGGCGTAGGGACCGAGTTCGGCCAGGGCGTCGGCGATGCGCTCGCGCGCGCCGGTCAGGTCCCGGCTGCCGGCGGGCAGGCCGCCCGAGACGAGGACCAGGGTGTCGGTGCCGAGCACCGCCGCCTCGTCGACCGCCCTCTTGTTGTCGTCGACGGCCGCCACGCGCGCGTGGGCGTCGATGTCGGTGAGGAAACCACCGCGGCACAGGGTCGTCACCGCGAGCCCGGCGTCCCGCATCAGCTTGGCGGCCGACTCCACGCCGTACTCCTGCACCGGCTCGCGCCACAGGCCCACCTGGCCGACGCCCACGCGCGCGCAGGCCTCGGCGAGTTCGGGCAGGGACAGCTTCTTCACGGTCATCTGGTTGATGCTGAAGCGGGTGAGGCCGTGTGAGGTCACTGGGCGACTCCGTGGACGTGCAGCAGGGACGAGATGCGGCTCTCGGCGAGGGCGGGGTCGGGGAACAGGCCGAGCCCGTCCGCGAGTTCGTACGCGCGCGCCAGATGCGGCAGCGAGCGCGCCGACTGCAGCCCGCCGACCATGGTGAAGTGCGACTGGTGCCCGGCCAGCCAGGCGAGCAGCACCACACCGGTCTTGTAGTAGCGGGTCGGGTCCTCGAACAGGTGCCGGGACAGCTCGACGGTGGGGTCGAGCAGCGCGCGGAAGCCCTGCCGGTCCCCGGTGTCCAGTACGCGTACGGCCTCGGCGGCGATCGGCGCGAGCGGGTCGAAGATGCCGAGCAGGGCATGGCTGAAGCGGCCGCCGGTGCCGGGCTCGTCGCCAGCGATCAGCTCCGGGTAGTTGAAGTCGTCGCCGGTGTAGCAGCGCACGCCCTCCGGGAGCCGGCGCCGGATGTCGATCTCGCGCTCGGCGTCGAGCAGCGAGACCTTGATGCCGTCGACCTTGTCGGGGTGGGCGGCGATCACCTCGAGGAAGGTCTCGGTGGCGGCGTCCAGGTCCGAGGAGCCCCAGTAGCCCTCCAGGGCGGGGTCGAACATCGGGCCCAGCCAGTGCAGGATCACCGGTTCGGCGGCCTGCCGCAGCAGATGTCCGTACGTCTCCAGGTAGTCCTCGGGTCCGCGGGCGGCGGCCGCGAGGGCGCGCGAGGCCATCAGGATCGACTGCGAGCCCGCTTCCTCGACGACGGCCAACTGCTCCTCGTAGGCGGCCCGTACGGCCTTCAGGGCGTGCTCGGTGCGGTCCTGCGCGGCGGGCGGGAGCTGGTCGGTGCCGACGCCGCAGGCGATGCGGCCGCCGACGGCCCGTGCCTCGGCCGAGGAGCGGCGGATCAGTTCGGCCGCGCCCGCCCAGTCCAGGCCCATGCCGCGCTGCGCGGTGTCCATGGCCTCCGCGACGCCGAGGCCCTGCGCCCACAGATGCCGGCGGAAGGCGAGCGTGGCGTCCCAGTCGACCGCGGCCGGATCGTCGGGCGAGACGTCCGCGAGCGGGTCGGCGACGACGTGCGCGGCCGAGAAGACGGTGCGCGAGACGAGCGGGGCGCCCGGGGTGAGGGACAGCGGCTCGGTGCGCGGCTCGTAGCGGGCGGTGGTGCCGTCCGGGCGGGGCAGTACGACGGTCACAGCGTCAGCTCCGGGACCTCGTGGCGGCGGCCCTCGGCGGACGACTTGAGACCGAGCTCGGCGAGCTGGACGCCGCGGGCGCCGGCCAGCAGGTCCCAGTGGTAGGGCGCGTCCGCGTACACATGGCGCAGGAACAGCTCCCACTGCGCCTTGAAGCCGTTGGCGAAGTCGCCGCCCTCGGGCTGGTTGTCGGGGATCTCCTGCCACTGCTCGCGGAACGCCTCGGTGGCGGGCAGGTCCGGGTTCCACACCGGCTTCGGGGTCGAAGAGCGGTGCTGGGCGCGGCAGTTGCGCAGTCCGGCGACGGCGGAGCCCTCGGTGCCGTCGACCTGGAACTCGACGAGTTCGTCGCGGTTGACCCGGACCGTCCAGGAGGAGTTGATCTGGGCGATCGCGCCGCCGTCCAGCTCGAAGATGCCGTACGCGGCGTCGTCGGCGGTCGCCTGGTACGGCTTGCCCTGCTCGTCGAAGCGCTCCGGGATGTGGGTGGCGGCGTGCGCGGTGACGGCGGTGACCCGGCCGAACAGCTCGTGCAGCACGTACTCCCAGTGCGGGAACATGTCGACGACGATGCCGCCGCCGTCCTCCGAGCGGTAGTTCCAGGACGGGCGCTGCGCCTCCTGCCAGTCGCCCTCGAAGACCCAGTAGCCGAACTCGCCGCGTACGGACAGGATGCGGCCGAAGAAGCCGCCGTCGATCAGGCGCTTCAGCTTGAGCAGGCCCGGCAGGAAGATCTTGTCCTGGACGACGCCGTGCTTGATGCCGGCGGCGTGTGCGAGCCGGGCGAGCTCGAGGGCGCCGTCCAGGCCGGTGGCGCTGGGCTTCTCGGTGTAGATGTGCTTGCCGGCGGAGATCGCTTTCTTCAGTGCCTCCTCGCGGGCCGAGGTGACCTGGGCGTCGAAGTAGATGTCGATGCTGTCGTCGGCGAGCACCGCGTCGAGGTCCGTGGCGATGTGCTCCAGACCGTGCCGGTCGGCGAGGGCACGGAGCGCGTGCTCGCGGCGGCCGACCAGGACCGGCTCGGGCCACAGGACCGTGCCGTCCCCGAGATCGAGGCCGCCCTGCTCGCGGAGCGCGAGGATCGAGCGGACCAGATGCTGGCGGTGGCCCATCCGCCCCGTCACACCGTTCATGGCGATGCGCACCGTCTTGCGTGTCACAGAAGTCCTCCGAACGCGGTTCGGCTCACCCGGGTCCGGCCGCCGGATACTTCACCGAACCTCATAGCAAGCGCTTTCTACGCTCAAGAAAGCTAGCCTGCGGGCCGAGCCCTGTACAAGGGGGCGTGGGGACCGGTTTCCCGATGGCTCGGAGACGACGAATGGCTCGGAGGCGATGCATGATCCGGAGGCGGCGGCGCGATGACGACGGTGCGGTGCCGGAGGGCGGCGCGATGACGGGCATGGAAGCGCGGAGGACGAGATGACGGTGACCCTCGCGGATGTGGCGGCGCGCGCGCAGGTCTCCCCCGCCACCGTCTCCCGTGTCCTGAACGGCAACTACCCGGTGGCGGCCGGCACCCGCGAGCGGGTGCTGCGCGCGGTCGACGAACTGGACTACGTCCTGAACGGGCCGGCCAGTTCGCTCGCCGCCTCCGCGTCGGACCTGGTCGGGATTCTGGTCAACGACATCGCCGACCCGTTCTTCGGCATCATGGCCGGGGCCGTGCAGTCCGAGATCGGCCCCGGCGGCCGGGCCGGCGGCGAACGCCTCGCCGTCGTCTGCAACACCGGCGGCTCACCGGAGCGCGAGCTGACCTACCTCACGCTGCTGCAGCGCCAGCGCGCCGACGCGGTCGTCATCACCGGCGGCGCGATCGAGGACGCCGAGCACATGAACGCGCTTGCCGCGAAGATGGAGCGGCTCACCGACGCGGGCACCCGTGTGGTGCTGTGCGGCCGCCCGCCCGCGCCGGACACCGGCGCGGTCGCGCTGACCTTCGACAACCGTGGCGGCGGCCGGCGCCTCACCGAGCATCTGCTCGGGCTCGGACACCGCGCCATCGGCTACATCGCGGGCCCCGAGGAGCGCACCACCACCCGCCACCGGCTCGAGGGCCACCGCGCCGCGCTCGCCGCCGCCGGGCTGCCCGACGGCGAGACCGTGCACGGCCCTTACGACCGCAGCTCCGGCTACGACGCCGCGCTCGAACTGCTGCGCCGCGACCCGTCGTTGACCGCGATCGTGGCGGCGAACGACTCGGTCGCACTCGGCGCGTGCGCGGCGCTGCGCGATGCGGGGCGCCGTATCCCGGACGACGTCTCGGTGGCCGGTTTCGACGATCTGCCGTTCAGCATCGACACGGTCCCGGCCCTGACGACCGTACGGCTGCCGCTGTACGAGGCCGGGGCGCGGGCGGGGCGTATCGCGATGTCCCGCGAGAAGGAGCCGCCGGGCGGGGTCGCGACGGTGCACGGCGAGCTGATGGTGCGGGGGTCGACGGCGGCGCCGCGCGGGTGAGGCTTGGCTATCGTTGTACGTATCGGCATACGGAGGCTCGCCCGGCTCCGACCGCAACTCCCGCGGGCGATTCGAGTGGCACAGCCTGGACGCCGTCATCGAGGTCGTCTCCCGCAGCAGCCGTGACAACGACTTCGCGAAGAAGTTCCGGCTGTACGCGGAGTGCGGGATCCCGGTGTACGTCACGGTCGACCCCGAGGACGCCGTCTGCACGGTGCACCAGCAGCCGGAGCGCACGGGCGGCTACAAGGACGCCGAGGACGTGGCGTTCGGGGGCGATCTCGTGCTGCCGCTGTCGGACGACCGCAAGATCGTCATCTCGACCGACGAGTTCCCCAAGGCCGGGGAGCTGGGCTGACGTTCGGCGGGCGGCCGGGCGAGTCGGCGGTCGAACCGTTCAGTACGGGCGGTACGGGCCGGGCTGCGGCGCCGGGGTGGGCGGTCGGCCCGGCGGGAGAGTCGGGGGCGGCATCGGCAGGCGGGTGCGGAAGCGCAGGCCGTGGCGGCGCAGCAGCACGATCTCCGCGCCGGCCAGTGCGGTCACGGCGAGGGCACCGCCGTACTCCACGACGATCCCGGCGATGCCCGGGCCCTCCTCCCCGAGCGCGGAACCACCGGTGGAGTGCAGCAGCTTGGAGATCCACACGATCACGATCAGGATGATCGGCGGCAGCATCGCGTGCACACGGCCGGTGCCGAAGAACCAGCGGTTGACGTGGAAGACCGAGACCGCCCAGAAGATCACGAGCCAGACGATGACCGGCACCGCCAGGAGCAGCCACGGACTGCCGGACCTGCTGATCAGCACGGCGAGTACGGCCACCACCGCGACCGCACCGACGAAACTCCCCCAGGCCGCCGCACACTTGCGCAGCAAGGGCCGCAGCGCCCGGTCGTCCCGGTCGTGCGCGGCCAGCAACGCCGCGCCGAAGACGAACGGCACCAGCAGGGTGATCACGGCGGCGGTGATGATCCCGTGGGTGAGCGGGTCGCCGGTGAACTCGAAGGGGATGCCGGGGACGAGCGTGTACAGGCCGAGGCTGATGACCAGACCGAGTCCTGCGCGCCACTTCTGCAGCTCCCGGAACCGCTCCTCCCACGCACTGGGTTCACCGGGCTGCTGCACGCGCCGCGCCGCCACCCAAGGCCGTAGCCAGTCCTGCGAGTTCACGTACCGCCCCCCGAAGTTCCCGCCCGACGAGGCAGCAACGTACAACAGGTTGTCGTGTACAGGCAGAGGAGTTCCCCGATGCGGAACGGGGAGAGCGGAACGGAGAGAGCAGAACGGAGCGAGCGGAACGGAGAGACCTGGAGGATCCTGCGGCCAGGCGGTTTCCCGCGGGCCGCGACCGGTCATACGGTTCGCGCAGTAGCTGCATCCCTCGGTATGGCAGTCGGGAGCCCCTCATGAAGCTGGCCTTTTCCACGCTCGGGGTGCCCGGGCTCGCGCTGCCGGAGGTCGTACGGCTGGCCGCGGAGAACGGGTACCACGGGGTGGAGCTGCGGGCGCATGCCGAGGAGCCGCTGCACCCGGGGGCGGGCCAGGGTGAACGGGACGACGCCGTGGCCCTGTTCAAGGACGCCGGCCTGGAGATCGTGGGGGTCGCCGGCTATCCGCGGGTGGCCGCGCCGGGCGACGACGCGGCCGTGCTCGCGGAGATCCGTGCGCTCACCGAGCTCGCCCGCGACCTCGGCGCCGGATACGTCCGGGTCTTCCCCGGCGGCGGCGACGCGCCGAGCCCCGGGGAGGCGGACGCCAACGCGATCCGCCGGCTCGCGGCCGCGGCCGGCCCTGCGGCCGAACTCGGCGTCCGTGTCCTGCTCGAGACGCACGACTCGCACCGGACCGGGGCGGACGCGGCCCGGGTGCTCGGCCCGGCGGGGCACGGCGGTGTGGGCGTCCTGTGGGATGTGATGCACACCTGGCTGGGCGGCGAGGAGCCCGCCGACAGCTACGCCGAACTCGCCCCGTATCTCGGCTATGTGCAGGTCAAGGACATCGCCTCGGCCGACGACACGACTCCGCTCGCACTCGGCGCGGGTGTGCTGCCGCTCGCCGAGTGCCTGGACGTACTCAGCCGCGCGGGCTGGGACGGCTGGCTCTGCTGGGAGTACGAGGCCCGCTGGTACCCGCAGGCCGCGCCCCTGCCCGGGCTGCTCGCCGCCGGCCGCGACCACCTGTCACGGCTGCTCAACGACTCGGCCTGAGGCCGCGGGCCGGGCGAGCGCCGGCCGACCGGGGCCGAAGGGACCGTCACCGGCGCTCTGGAGGGGGCGCGCCGGTGACGGCGGGCTGCCGGCCGGGGCGCGGCTGAAGGAGGGTGGTCGGCGGTCGCAGCCAGCAGCGACGCCGACGCCGCGCGACGGTGACTCCCCGGCAGCCCGCCGATCGGACGGGCGGTACGGCGTTTCGGTTCCGCCCGTCCAGCCATCCGCACGGCCGGACACGGCGGCTCCGCCACCCCCACCCCCTTGACCGGCAATAACTTTCCGGATATCCGTAACTCCTTGGAAGTTTCCTTCACTTCACTCCTCCATCCCCGGGAGCGCCCGTGCAGCACAGCCCCGTGAGCACCTCCAGACGCACCCTGCTCGCCGCCGGCGCAGGCGGCGCCGCGGCCGTCGCCGTCGGCCAGAGCCCGGCGGCCGCAGCGGCCGAGTCGGCCG
>NZ_QUAK01000081.1 GCF_003429565.1 Streptomyces triticagri | reverse complement strand
GAGAAGACGGGTTCGGGGCGCCCCTTGGTGAGGGGCGCCCCGAACCCGTCAGTGCGCTGCTTGCCGGCTCAGCTCTTCTTCGCCGGCGCGGAATCGTCCTCGGAATCGCCCTCGGACTTGCTCTCGCCGTCGCCGGTCCTGTCGTCGCCGGACTCGCCGTCACCGGTCTTGCCGTCGGCATCCGAGGCCGGCTCGGAGTCCTGCTTCGGCTCCGGCTTCGCGTCCGGATCCCGGTCGACGATCTCCTCGCGCCCGGGGCGCATCCGGCCGGACACCACGATGTACACGACCGCGAGGAGGAACACGGCGATGGCGGTCCAGACGTTGAGCCGCAGTCCGAACCATTCGTGTGCCGCGTCCACCCGCATGTACTCGATCCAGCCGCGCCCCGCGCAGTACGCGGCGACGTACAGGGCGAACGCCCGGCCGTGTCCGAGCTTGAAGCGGCGGTCCGCCCAGATCACCAGGAGCGCGACACCGATGCACCACAGCGACTCGTACAGGAAGGTCGGGTGGTACGTGCCGGGGACGCGGCCGTCGTCGGCGCGGGTGATCTCGAGGGCCCAGGGCAGGTCGGTGGACTTGCCGTACAGCTCCTGGTTGAACCAGTTGCCCCAGCGGCCGATCGCCTGGGCGAAGGCGATGCCGGGGGCGACCGCGTCCGCGTAGGCGGGCAGCGGGATGCCCCGGCGGCGGCAGCCGATCCAGGCGCCCACCGCGCCGAGCGCGATGGCGCCCCAGATACCGAGGCCGCCCTCCCAGATCTTGAAGGCGTCCACCCAGTCACGGCCCTCGCTGAAGTACAGCTGGTAGTCCGTGATCACGTGGTAGAGCCGGCCGCCGACCAGGCCGAAGGGCACGGCCCAGACGGCGATGTCGGCGACGGTGCCGGCGCGGCCGCCGCGGGCGACCCACCGCCTGCCACCGAGCCAGACGGCTACGAAGACGCCGATGATGATGCAGAACGCGTAGCCGCGCAGGGGGACGCCGAAGGCGTCGATCTCACCCTGGGACGGACTCGGAATGAAGGCAAGGAGTTCCATGGCGAGGTCGACGCTACCGCGCCCTGCCCGTCCCCGGGCAATCCACCCGGCCTAACGGCTCCATAACGGGGCCGGGACGGGGCGCGGCCCGGCGCACGCGCCGGGGCCTCATTTCGCCTCGACCTGCTGCTTCAGCTGCTGCGGCGTGACCGGGTTCTTCTCGTCCGCGAAGATGTCCTTGCCGTCGAGGAGCACGGTGGGCGTGCCGCGGAAGCCGCCGTTCTGGAAGGCCTTGTTGGATTCGCCGACCCAGCCCTCGTACGTGCCGTCCTCGACGCACTTCTTGAAGGTCCCGCTGTCCAGGCCGTCGACCTTGCCCGCCAGGTCGAGCAGATGGTCGTTCTCGGCGAAGGCGTCGTCCGATTCCTGCGGCTGGTTCTTGTAGAGGACGTCGTGGTACTCGGTGAACCTGCCCGCGTCCTGGGCGCAGACCGCGGCGTTCGCCGCGTTCCGCGAGCCGGTGCCGCCCATGTTGCCGTCGATGATGGTGGCGAGGTGGTACTCGACCTTGAGGAGGCCCTTGCCGGCGAGCTCGTTGATCGTCGGGCTGTACTGCGCCTCGAACTGGGCGCAGGCCGGGCAGCGGAAGTCCTCCCAGATCGTCAGGGTGGACTTCGCCTCGGGCTTGCCGACCGGGATCGCCAGATTGTCCTTGCCCGCCGCGCCCTTCGGCTCCACCACCGGCCCCGCGGACTCCTTGTCGTCCCCCGAATTCGCCGCGACGATGCCGACCACGGCGGCCAGGCCGAGGACACACACCACGGCCGAGGCGACAATCAGTGTCCGGCGGCGCCGCTCGCGGCCCTTCTCGCGCTCGCGCTCCGCTGCAAGGCGGTCGCGGGCTGTGCGCTTTCCCTCACGGTTGTTCTCACTCACATCCCGCAAACGAACCGGGGAGGCCGCAGCGTGCCTCCCCGGTTCAGGTCCACCCGTTCGAGCTACCCGCGCTTTCGCACACCCGCGGCGAGTTCGGCGGCCAGGGCGCGTACGGCCTCGACGCCCGCGGCCTCGTCCGCGGTGTCCAGCATGGCCTTGACGAAGGCGGAGCCGACGATGACTCCGTCGGCGAATCCGGCCACCTCGGCGGCCTGTTCGGCATTGGAGACGCCGAGCCCGACGCACACCGGGAGTTCGGTGGCCGCGCGGGTGCGGCGCACCAGGTCCGCGGCCTGCTCGCCGACCGAGGCGCGGGTGCCGGTGACGCCCATCAGGGAGGCGGCGTAGACGAATCCGGAGCCGGCCGCGGTGATCTTCGCAAGCCGTTCGTCGCGGCTGCTCGGGGCGACCACGAAGACCGTGGCGAGCCCGTGCTTGGCCGCGTGCTCCCGCCACAGCGCGGACTCCTCGACCGGCAGGTCGGGCAGGATGCAGCCCGCGCCGCCCGCCTCGGCGAGCTCCGCCGTGAAGCGCTCCACGCCGTAGCGGTCGATGGGGTTCCAGTACGTCATCACCAGGATCGGCTTGCCCGTCGCGGCGTGCGCCTCACGGACCGTACGGAGCACATCGGCGATCTTCAGGCCGGCCTTCAGCGCGATGTCGTCGGCGGTCTGGATGACGGGACCGTCGAGCACCGGGTCACTGTGCGGAAGGCCGACCTCGACGACGTCGGCGCCGGACTCCAGTACGGCCTTGACCGCCTCGATGCCACCGTCGACGGTCGGGAAGCCGGCCGGCAGGTAGGCGATCAGGGCGGCCCGGTCCTCGGACTTCGCGGTGGCGAGCGCCTCGTTCAACAGCTGGATGTTGCCGCTCACTTCGAGGCCTCCTCGTCGTACAGGCCGAAGTAGCGCGCGGCCGTGTCCATGTCCTTGTCGCCGCGTCCGGAGAGGTTCACGACGAGCAGCCCGTCCTTGCCGAGCTCCTTGCCCACGTCGAGCGCGCCGGCGAGGGCGTGCGCGCTCTCGATGGCCGGGATGATGCCCTCGGTGCGTGAGAGCAGGCGCAGGGCCTGCATCGCCGCGTCGTCGGTGACGGCCCGGTACTCGCCGCGGCCGCTGTCCTTGAGGTACGCGTGCTCGGGGCCGATGCCCGGGTAGTCGAGGCCCGCGGAGATCGAGTACGGCTCGGTGATCTGGCCCTCCTCGTCCTGCAGCACATAGCTCCGGGAGCCGTGCAGGATGCCGGGCTCGCCGGCGGTGAGGGTGGCGGCGTGCTCGCCGGTCTCGACGCCGTGCCCCGCGGGCTCGCAGCCGATCAGGCGTACGCCGGTGTCCGGCACGAAGGCGTGGAAGAGGCCGATGGCGTTGGAGCCGCCGCCCACGCAGGCGACCGCGGCGTCCGGGAGCCGGCCGGACCGCTCCAGGACCTGGCGCCTGGCCTCCACACCGATGACGCGGTGGAAGTCGCGCACCATCGCCGGGAACGGGTGCGGTCCTGCGACCGTGCCGAAGAGGTAGTGCGTACGGTCCACGTTGGCGACCCAGTCGCGGAACGCCTCGTTGATGGCGTCCTTGAGGGTGCGTGAACCGGACTTGACGGCGATCACCTCGGCGCCGAGCATCCGCATCCGGGCCACGTTCAGGGCCTGGCGCTCGGTGTCGATCTCGCCCATGTAGATGGTGCACTCGAGGCCGAACAGGGCGCAGGCGGTGGCGGTGGCCACGCCGTGCTGTCCTGCGCCGGTCTCGGCGATGACGCGGGTCTTGCCCATGCGGCGGGTGAGCAGGGCCTGGCCGAGCACGTTGTTGATCTTGTGCGATCCGGTGTGGTTGAGGTCCTCGCGCTTGAGGAAGATCCGTGCGCCGCCGGCGTGTTCGGCGAAGCGGGGGACCTCGGTGAGGGCGCTGGGGCGGCCCGTGTAGTCGACCAGGAGGGCGTCGAGTTCGCGGGCGAACTCGGGGTCCTGCTTGGCCTTGTCGTACTCGACGGCGACCTCGTCGACGGCGGCGACGAGGGCCTCGGGGATGAACTTTCCGCCGAAGGCGCCGAAGTACCCTTCGGCGCTGGGGACTTGACCCTCCGGGTCGGGGATGAAGAACTCACTGGACATGTGCGACATGCTCCTGTTCGGGGCGCCTCGGCCCCGGGTGTCCGTTCCTACGATGACCACGGTACGGGTCCGCCTGCGGGCGGGAGGTTTCCCCAGCCCCGCCCTTTCACCGATTCCTCCTCAATCGCCGGAGGGGCTCCATGGGAGCCCGTCCGGCGATTGAGGACTTTCGGGAAGGGGCGGGGCTGGGGACAATCGCCTCAGCCGCAGCCGGAACCCGTGGCGGGGCGCCATCGCATCCCGTTGACCTGGCCCGGCTCGGAGCCGATCACGTACCGGACCCGCCGCCCGTGCACACGGCGCGCAGGCGCACGACACCCACGGGGCCGGCACCCGGGCGCAAGACGGACGGTGAGGGCCACGGGAGGACTCAGCCCCGCCCGTGCCGCAGCGCGGGATGCGCCCCCGCGGCCACCAGATCGACGACCGCCGCCTTCGGGTCCTTGCCCGTGACCAGGGATTCGCCGACCAGCACCGCGTCGGCCCCGTCGTTCGCGTAGGCGATCAGGTCGTGCGGTCCGCGTACGCCCGACTCGGCGATCCGGACCACACCGGCGGGCAGCTCGGGGGCGACCCGGGTGAAGGTCGAGCGGTCCACCTTGAGGGTCTTCAGATTGCGCGCATTTACGCCGATGATCTTCGCGCCGGCGTCCACCGCCCGCTCCGCCTCCTCCTCGTCGTGCACCTCGACGAGCGGGGTGAGCCCGATGGACTCGGCGCGCTCCACGAGGGAGACCAGGGCGGGCTGTTCGAGCGCGGCGACGATCAGCAGTACCAGGTCCGCGCCGTACGCACGTGCCTCCCACAGCTGGTAGGAGGTGACGATGAAGTCCTTGCGCAGGACGGGGATGTCGACCTTGGCGCGGACGGCCTCGAGGTCGGCGAGCGAGCCGCCGAAGCGGCGCTGCTCGGTGAGTACGGAGATGACCGAGGCGCCACCGGCCTCGTAGTCCGCGGCGAGGGCCGCCGGGTCGGCGATCGCGGCGAGCGCGCCCTTGGACGGGCTGGAGCGCTTGACCTCGCAGATCACCTTGACGCCGTCGCCGCGCAGGGCGGCGACTCCGTCCCTGGCCGGGGGTGCCTTCTCCGCACGCTCCTTGAGCTCGTCGAGGGTGACGCGCGCCTGCCGTTCGGCGAGGTCCTCACGCACGCCTTCGATGATCTCGTCGAGCACACTCACGCGAGCGGCCCCCTTCCGGTACGGCTGAGGTTCGGTTCTCGTCCCATCCGGCTGTCCGATGGGGCATGGCGATGGTATCCGTCGTGGGGCGCAGGACCCGCATCCGGTGGAGCGCGGTCCCACGACCTGGACACTTCGCATGATCCGCCGGGTTGCGGCGATCGGCGACCGGACGGGCACGGAAGCGCCCGGCGGGCCCGGGCTCAGGGATGCAGCCAGGCGCCGAACGGAAGATTGCGTACGACCGTGAAGGCGAGCACCACGCCGCCGGCGACCCACAGGTGTGCGGACCGGAGATCGAGGCGGAGCGGCCGGCCGCGGGCGGCGGCCACCGCCCAGCAGACCCATCCGACGGCGAAGAGCGCGAAGCCGGCGACGGCGAGGGCGTTCGCGGTCAGGGCGGCGGGCAGATCGCCGTGCACGAGGGCGTGGGCGCAGCGCAGGCCGCCGCAGCCGGGGCAGAAGACGCCGGTGTACTGCAGGAGCGGGCAGGCGGGGTAGTGGCCCGGTTCATTGGGGTCGACGGCGCCGACGAAGGCGAACGCGGCGGCCACGGAGGCGAGTACTCCGGTGGGTACGAGGAGTCGGCGGGCCGCACCGGTCCTGCCGGGGGCCAGGGTGGGGTCGGCGGTCACGTCGGTCATTGTGCCGGTGGGGGGCCGGGGGCGCCCGTTGGACGTTCCCCGACCCGCCCCTTCCCGAAAGTCCTGCCGGACGGGCCTCCTCAAACTCCCCCAGACTCCGTCCGGGGGGGGGACCCCCAGAGGGGCTTCAAAAGAAGAGTCAGCTCTCCGAGCGGACCACGTGGCCCTCGGGCTTGCCCATGCCCGCGGCGCTCATGATGCCGCCGGCGATCGTGCCGATGCCGATGAGCGCCATGCCGGCCCAGAACCCGACCGGGTTGGCCATCACCATGAAGGCGCCGGAGACACAGAAACCGATGAACGCGATGATGACGCCGGTCCAGGCGGCCGGGGTGTGTCCGTGGCCTGCATCCGCCATGACTCTGCTCCTCGTTGATCCGGTTGATCCAGGGCCGGTACCGGCCCGCCGAAGGCCCGCGTCCTCGGTCGTTCCGGACGGGGCCCGCGTCCATTGTCCCGTACCCGAACGGCGGATCGACGCCGGGGTGGCGGACGTCTCATCCGGGGCTTGTCGCTCGGATCGGCGTGGGCCGGAGCGGTCAGCCCGTCGGGTCCTCGCCGCGGTCGAGGGCCTTCCACAGGTCCTCGGGGCGGTCGGGGTCCACCCGGGCCGGTGCCATGCGCGGGCGCGGGCTGCCGTCCCGCTCGTACCGGCCGGACATCGCGGGCCAGCGGCCGCCGAAGCGCAGCGCGAGGAGGCCGGCGAGCAGCAGCAGGGCGCCGCCCGCGACGGCCGCGTACGGCCAGGCGGTGTGGGTGACGGAGGCGATGCCGGCGGCCGCGTCTCCGGTGGCGGTGGCGGCCTTCTCGTCCAGGGCCGCGTCGTCGCCGGCGCCTGCCAGGGCGGCCGCGACGGTGCCGAGCCCGCTCAGCGCGAGCAGCGCGGAGACCAGGATCCGGCCGGTGCGGCGCACCGCGAAGACGGCGACCAGGGCGGCGAGCCCGACGACGGCGAGCGCGGCCGGGGCACCGGTGACATCACTGCCCTTGACGATCTGGTGGAGCGCGCCGCCCGCCGTGGCGGCCTCGCCTTCCGACCAGGTCTGCCGGGAGGCGAGCAGCACCACGGCGGCGCCGAGCGCGCCGGAGAACAGTGCCACGGCCAGGCTGCGCCGGCCGGAGGAGGTGGGGGCGGCCGCGTCGTCCGCAGCGCTCGGCGCGTCGGGGTCGACGGCGGTCGCGGTGGTACGGGGGTTCGGTACGGCAGTCACGCCCTCCACTATCCCTCACGGCCCGCCGTGGACGTCAGGCGGTTCGCGGTGTGCACGGCGCGCAGGACCGCGGCGGCCTTGTTGCGGCATTCGGTGTCCTCCGCGACCGGGTCGGAGTCGGCGACGACACCGGCCCCGGCCTGCACGTACGCCGTGCCGTCGCGCAGCAGCGCGGTGCGGATGGCGATGGCGGTGTCGGAGTCGCCCGCGAAGTCCAGATAGCCGACGCAGCCGCCGTACAGGCCGCGGCGGCTCGGCTCCAGTTCGTCGATGATCTGCAGTGCGCGCGGCTTGGGGGCGCCGGACAGGGTGCCGGCGGGGAAGCAGGCGGTCAGTACGTCGAAGGCCGTGCGGTCCTCGGCGACCTGCCCGGTGACCGTCGACACGATGTGCATCACATGCGAGTACCGCTCGACCGACATGAAGTCGACGACCTCTACGCTGCCGGGGCGGCAGACCCGCCCCAGGTCGTTGCGCCCCAGGTCCACCAGCATCAGGTGCTCGGCGCGCTCCTTGGGGTCGGCGAGCAGTTCGTCGCCGAGTGCGGTGTCCTCCTGCGGGGTTGCGCCGCGCGGCCGGGTGCCCGCGATGGGGTGCACCATGGCCCGCCCGTCCTCGACCTTGACCAGTGCTTCCGGGCTGGATCCGACGACGTCGAAGCCGTCGAAGCGGAAGAGGTACATGTACGGCGACGGGTTGGTGGCCCGCAGGACGCGGTAGACGTCGAGGGCGCTCGCCTCGCAGGGGGTCTCGAAGCGCTGTGACGGCACGACCTGGAAGGCCTCGCCCGCCCGGATGCGCTCCTTGATGTCCTCGACCGCGTCCCGGAAGTCGGGGCCGCCCCAGCGTGCGGTGAACTCGGGGACCTCGGAGCGCGGCAGCGCAGTGGGCGGCGAGTGGACCGGGCGGGCGAGGTCGGCCTCCATCGCGTCGAGTCGGGCCACGGCGTCGGCGTGCGCCTCGTCGACGCCCGTCTCCAGGTCGTTGTGGTTGATCGCGTTGGCGATCAGGAGGACCGAGCCGTCCCAGTGGTCGAGTACGGCGAGGTCGCTGGTGAGCAGCATGGTCAGCTCGGGCAGCTTCAGGTCGTCGCGCTCGCCGGGGCCGACCTTCTCCAGGCGGCGCACGATGTCGTACCCGAGATAACCGACCATGCCGCCGGTGAAGGGCGGCAGGCCTTCGGCGCCCAGGGGGTCTTCGGCGAGTTCCGTGCGGTGCCCGCGGTGTTCGGTGCGTGCCCTCGGCGTGCCGGACGAAGGCTCTCGTAGCGGAGCTACTTGGGCCTTCGGCTGGTGCGGCGAGTGGGGGTACCCCCGGCCGGAGGCTGGGGGAGCGTGCCGGGCGCCGTGGGGGCCGTGCGGAACTCGCCGAAGACCCCCTAGGTCACGCGGCGTGTGGAGGGTCTCGACCGTGGCGCGCAGGGCGGCGAGCGGGTCGCCGTCGAGCGGGACGCCGACGGGCGGGGTGCCGAGCCAGTGCGCCCGGCCGTCGCGCTCGGTGAGGGTGGCGTGGCTGCGGACGCCGACGAAGGAGTACCGGGACCAGGACCGGCCGTTCTCCGCGGACTCCAGGAGGAAGGTGCCCGGGCGCTCGGCGGCGAGCTTGCGGTACAGGCCGACGGGGGTGTCGCCGTCCGCGAGGAGCCGGCGGCTGACGGGGATGACGCGGCGGTCGGCCGCCAGCTTGCGGAAGGTCTCGAGATCCATGGCCGCCGACCCTAGGCCATGTCCGCGGGGGCGCTGACCGGGAGTTCGTCCGCGTCGAAGCAGGTGCGGTCGCCGGTGTGGCAGGCGGCGCCGACCTGGTCGACCTTGACCAGGACGGTGTCCGCGTCGCAGTCGAGGGCGACCGACTTCACGAACTGGTAGTGGCCGGACGTGTCCCCCTTGACCCAGTACTCCCCGCGGCTGCGCGACCAGTAGGTGCAGCGGCCGGTGGTCAGGGTGCGGTGCAGCGCCTCGTCGTCCATCCAGCCGAGCATCAGCACCTCGCCGGTGTCGTACTGCTGGGCGATGGCGGGCAGCAGGCCGTCCGCGCCGCGCTTGAGGCGGGCGGCAACGGCGGGATCGAGGTCACTGCGGGGCGTGCTGGTCATGCGGCCCATTGTGCGTGATGGGTACGACAGCGCGGTGTCCCGTCCGCACGGCGGACAGCGGGCGGACAGCGGGGCGGGCACCATGGCGGCGGGCGGCACCTGGACGCGCGACATGGCAGTGCGGGCCGCCGCGCCGTAGGCTGGCTGGCATGTCGACCCATGCGAAGCGTGAACGACTCCTGCTCGCCGATCTGTTGGAGGCGGCCGGACCGGACGCCCCGACGCTCTGCGAGGGGTGGAACACCCGGGACCTGGCCGCCCATGTGGTGGTCAGGGAGCGACGGGCGGACGCCGCGGGCGGGATCCTGATCAAGGCCCTGGAGAGCCGCCTGGAGCGGGTGCAGGCGGAGTTCGCCGCGAAGCCGTACGAGGAGCTGATCCAGCTCATCCGCACCGGTCCGCCCCGTTTCTCGCCGCTGTCCCTCAAGCAGGTCGACGAGGCGGCGAACGCGGTGGAGTTCTATGTGCACGCCGAGGACGTCCGCCGGGCGCAGCCCGACTGGACGCCGCGCGAGCTCGACCAGGTCTTCGCCGACGCCCTCTGGTCCCGCCTGGAGAAGTCCGCGCGGGTGCTCGGCCGCAAGGCGCCGGTGGGCCTGGTGCTGCGCCGGCCGGACGGGCAGACCGCGGTCGCCCACCGCGGCGCTCCCGTGGTGACCGTGACCGGGGAGCCCGGCGAGCTGACGATGTTCGCCTTCGGACGGCAGGACGTCGCCCGGGTGGAGATCGAGGGCGACAAGGAGGCCGTGGACAAGCTGGGCGCCGCCAAGCAGCTCGGACTCTGACACCCCGACCCGGACGCCGAACCATGATCAAGGTCGCCATGACCAGCGTGTACGTCAAGGACGTCGGCAAGGCGCACGCCTTCTACACCGAGGTCCTCGGCTTCGAGACGCGCAACCATCTGGACATGGGCGACGGGACACCGTTCGTGACGGTCGGCGCGGCGGGCGCCCAGCGGGATCTGGAGCTGCTGCTCGAGCCCGGGGACAGCACCGTCGCGCGGACGTACACGACCGCCCTGCGCAATGCCGGACTGCCCTGCATCGTCCTGTCGGTGGACGACGTCAGGGGCGAGTACGAGCGCCTCACCGGGCTCGGCGTGCAGTTCGCCCAGGAGCCCCACCAGGAAGGCCCGGTGCTGACGACGGTGCTCGATGACACGGTGGGCAATCTCGTCCAGTTGATCCAGGTCGGCTGACGTACAGGGGTCCGAGGACCGGACCTGACGGCGGCCTGTGCGCGAGCCCGTGACAGGGTGCCGCCATGACGACGACTTCAGGACCATGGACGGTGGCCGTGCTCGGCCCGGGCGGTGTCGGCGGGCTTGCCGCGGGACTGCTCGCCAGGGCGGGGCACCGGGTGATCTGCCTGGCCCGCGAGGAGACGGCCGCGGCGCTCGGATCGGGCGGACTGACCGTGCGCAGTGGGCAGTTCGGGGACTTCGAGGTGCCGGTGGCGGCGGACACGCTGCTGCGTGAGCGGGTCGACGCGGTACTCGTGACGCCGAAGGAGACCGGTCTGCGGTCCGCGCTCGAGCGGATGCCGCGGGAGGCACTCGGGGACGCCCTGGTGGTGCCGCTCCTGAACGGTGTCGAGCACGTGGACGTACTGCGTGCGACCTACCCGCCCGAGCAGGTGGCGGCCGCGACGATCCGGGTGGAGTCCACGCGTACGGCACCCGGGGTGATCGAGCACTCCAGCCCCTTCGCGATGATCGAGCTGGCCGGTGCGACCGCTCCGGCCGAGCGGGTGGCGGCGCTCGGTGACGTGCTGCGGGCGGCCGGATTCGCGGCGCGGGTGCGCGAGGACGAGACGGCGATGCTGTGGAGCAAGCTGTCGTTCCTGCTGCCGATGGCCCTGCTGACCACCCGGTACCGGGGGACCGTCGGGGCGGTACGTGCCGAGCGGCGGGACGAACTGCTCGCGCTGGTCGAGGAGTTGGCGCGGGTGGCGGCCGCCGAGGGTGCGGAGATCGACACCACGGCCCTGATCGGCCAGTTCGACGCCGCCCCGTCCGGGATGCGCTCGTCGATGCAGAAGGACGCGGAGGCCGGGCGGCCGCTCGAGCTGGATGCGATCGGGGGTGCGCTGCTGCGGGCGGCGGACCGGCACGGGATCGCGGTACCGGTGGCGGCGGGCCTGGTGGCGGCGCTGAGCAAGGAGTGACGGGCTGGGGCGGGCGCACCTCGCGCCCGCCCGTGCGCCGTTCAGCGGACGGGGCGTCCCGCCTCGCGCAGCGTCTGCTTGACCTCGCCGATCCGCAGATCGCCGAAGTGGAACACCGACGCGGCGAGCACCGCGTCCGCGCCGGCGTCGACGGCCGGCGGGAAGTCGGTGAGCCGGCCCGCGCCGCCGCTCGCGATGACCGGGACGGTGACGTGCCGTCGTACCGCCCGGATCATCTCCAGGTCGTAGCCGTCCTTGGTGCCGTCCGCGTCCATCGAGTTGAGCAGGATCTCGCCCGCGCCCAACTCGGCCGCCTGCTGGGCCCATTCGACCGCGTCGATGCCCGCGGAGCGGCGGCCGCCGTGCGTGGTGACCTCGAACGATCCGGACTCGGTGCGGCGCGCGTCCACGGACAGGACGAGCACCTGCCGGCCGAAGCGCTCGGCGATCTCGCGGATCAGGTCGGGCCGCGCGATGGCGGCGGTGTTGACCCCGACCTTGTCCGCGCCCGCGCGCAGGAGTTTGTCCACGTCCTCGGTGGTGCGTACGCCGCCGCCCACGGTGAGCGGGATGAACACCTGCTCGGCGGTGCGGCGGACCACGTCGTACGTCGTCTCGCGGTCACCGGACGAGGCGGTGATGTCCAGGAACGTCAACTCGTCGGCGCCCTCGGCGTCGTAGACCTTGGCCATCTCGACCGGGTCGCCGGCGTCCCGCAGGTTCTGGAAGTTGACGCCCTTGACGACCCGGCCGTTGTCCACGTCCAGGCAGGGGATGACTCGGACCGCCAGGGTCATGACTGCTCGATCTCCTCGTGCTCCTCAAGACCGCCCGCGGCAGGTGCCCGGAAGGCTTCCAGCTCGACTTCGACCAGGATGCGCGAGTCGACGAAGCCGCTCACGACCGCGAAGGTCGTCACCGGCCGTACGGTGTCGAAGGCCTCGCGGTGCGCGCGGCCCACCGCGTCGACGTCCCGGGCATGGGTCAGGAAGATGCGGGTCCGGATCACCGACTCGGCGCCGATCCCGAACTCCCCGATCGCTTCGAGGCCGTTGGCGATGGCGACCCGCGCCTGCTCGTACGGGTCGCCCTCGCCGTGCAGCACCTTGCCCTTGAAGGACGTGGTGCCGCCGACCACGACGCGGTCCCCCGCCGCCACGGCGCGCGCGAACCCGTAGGCGTCCTCCCAGGGGCTGCCGCTCTGCACGCGTCGTACGTCGCTCATGCGGCCACGGCCTCCAGTGCCTCCTCGAGGGTGAAGGCCTTGGCGTACAGCGCCTTGCCGACGATCGCGCCCTCCACGCCGAGCGGTACGAGCTCCGCGATGGCCCGCAGGTCGTCGAGCGAGGAGACGCCGCCGGAGGCGACGACCGGGCGGTCGGTGGCGGCGCAGACACCGCGCAGGAGCTCCAGGTTGGGGCCCTTGAGGGTGCCGTCCTTGGCGATGTCGGTGACGACGTAGCGGGCGCAGCCCTCGGAGTCGAGACGGGACAGCGTCTCGTAGAGGTCGCCGCCGTCGCGGGTCCAGCCGCGGCCGCGCAGGGTGGTGCCGCGCACGTCCAGGCCGACGGCGATCCTGTCGCCGTGCTCGGCGATGACCTTGGCGACCCACTCGGGGGTCTCCAGGGCGGCGGTGCCGAGGTTGACCCGGGTGCAGCCGGTGGCCAGGGCGGCGGCGAGCGTGTCGTCGTCGCGGATGCCGCCGGAGAGCTCGACCTTGATGCCGTTGCCCGCGACGCTCTCGGCGACCTCGGCGATCAGCGCCCTGTTGTCCCCGGTGCCGAACGCCGCGTCCAGGTCTACGAGATGGAGCCACTCGGCGCCGGACGACTGCCAGGCGAGGGCCGCGTCGAGGGGCGAACCGTAGGAGGTCTCGGTGCCGGACTCGCCGTGCACCAGGCGGACGGCCTGGCCGTCGCGGACGTCGACGGCGGGCAGAAGTTCGAGCTTGGCCATCAGAGGGTCTCGATCCAGTTGGTCAGGAGCTGGGAACCGGCGTCGCCGGACTTCTCGGGGTGGAACTGGGTGGCCCACAGCGCGCCGTTCTCCACGGCCGCCACGAAGCGTTCGCCGTGCGTGGCCCAGGTGACCATGGGCGCCCGCATCGCGGGGTTGCCGGTCTCCAGGGACCAGTCGTGCACGGCGTAGGAGTGCACGAAGTAGTAGCGGGCGTCGGCGTCGAGCCCGGCGAAGAGCTGGGAGCCGGGCGGTGCCTCGACCGTGTTCCAGCCCATGTGCGGGACGACGTCGGCCTTCAACGGGCCCACGGTGCCGGGCCATTCGTCCAGGCCCTCGGCCTCGACGCCGTGCTCGATGCCGCGGGCGAAGAGGATCTGCATGCCGACGCAGATGCCCATGACCGGACGGCCGCCGGCCAGGCGACGGCCCACGATCCAGTCGCCGCGGACGGACTTGAGGCCCTCCATGCAGGCGGCGAAGGCGCCGACGCCGGGGACGAGGAGCCCGTCGGCGTTCATCGCCCGGTCGTAGTCACGGGTGATCTCGACCTCGGCGCCGGCCCGGGCGAGCGCACGCTCGGCTGAGCGTACGTTGCCGAAGCCGTAGTCGAGGACGACGACCTTCTTGGCGGGAGCGGAGGTCAATTCCACACCTCCAGACGGAGAATGCCGGCGAGCAGGCACATCGCGGCACCGATGGAGAGCAGCACGATCAGACCGGTCGGCATCTTCTGCTTGGCGAAGGAGACGATGCCGCCGACCAGGAAGAGACCGACGACGATCAGGACGGTCGACAGGCCGTTCACAGCGCGCCCTTGGTGGACGGGAGGATGCCGGCCGCGCGCGGGTCGCGCTCGCTGGCGTAGCGCAGCGCACGGGCGAGGGCCTTGAACTGGCACTCGACGATGTGGTGCGCATTGCGCCCGTAGGGGACGTGCACGTGCAGGGCGATCTGGGCCTGGGCGACGAAGGACTCCAGGATGTGCCGGGTCATCGTGGTGTCGTAGGAGCCGATCATCGGCGCGATGTTCTCCGGCTCGGTGTGCACCAGATACGGGCGGCCGGAGAGGTCCACGGTGACCTGGGCGAGGGACTCGTCGAGCGGCACCGTGCAGTTGCCGAAGCGGTAGATGCCCACCTTGTCGCCGAGCGCCTGCTTGAAGGCGGCGCCGAGAGCGAGGGCGGTGTCCTCGATGGTGTGGTGCGAGTCGATGTGCAGATCGCCCTCGGTCTTCACGGTGAGGTCGAACAGACCGTGCCGGCCGAGCTGGTCCAGCATGTGGTCGTAGAAGCCCACTCCGGTCGACACATCGACCTTTCCGGTGCCGTCCAGGTCGATCTCGACGAGGACTCCGGTCTCCTTGGTCGTGCGTTCCACGCGGCCCTTGCGGCTCATGCGCGCTGCTCCTTCTTGAGTTCACGTACCGCATCGAGGAATGCGTCGTTCTCTGCGGGGGTGCCGGCGGTGACCCGCAGCCAACCGGGCACGCCGTTGTCACGGACCAGGACGCCGCGGTCGAGGATCTGCTGCCACACGGTGTGGCTGTCCTCGAAGCGGCCGAACTGGATGAAGTTGGCGTCGGAGGTGGTCACTTCGTAGCCCGCCTCGCGCAGTCCGGCGACCACCCGGTCGCGTTCCTGCTTGAGCTGGTCGACGTACCCGAGGAGGGTGTCGGTGTGCTCGAGCGCGGCGAGTGCGGTGGCCTGGGTGACGGCGGAGAGGTGGTACGGCAGGCGCACCAGCTGGACCGCGTCCACCACCGCGGGGTCGGCGGCGAGATAGCCGAGGCGCAGTCCGGCGGCGCCGAAGGCCTTGGACATGGTGCGCGAGACGACGAGCTGCGGCCGGCCCTCGAGCAGCGGCAGCAGCGAGTCGCCGTGGCTGAATTCGACGTAGGCCTCGTCGAGCACCACCATCGACGGCTTCGCCGCCTGCGCGGCCTCGTAGAGCGCGAGGACGGTCTCGGGTTCCACGGCCGTACCGGTCGGGTTGTTGGGCGAGGTGATGAAGACGACGTCCGGCCGGTTCTCCGCGATCGCCTTCTCGGCGAGCTCCACGTCGATGGTGAAGTCGTCGCGTCGGGGTCCGGAGATCCAGGCGGTGCCGGTGCCGCGGGAGATCAGTGAGTGCATCGAGTACGAGGGCTCGAAGCCGATCGCGGTGCGGCCGGGGCCGCCGAAGGTCTGCAGGAGCTGCTGCAGGACCTCGTTGGAGCCGTTCGCCGCCCAGACGTTCGCCGCCTCGAGGGGGTGCTTGCCGGTGCGGGTGAGGTAGCGGGCCAGTTCGGTGCGCAGCTCGACCGCGTCCCGGTCCGGGTAGCGGTTGAGGGTGCGCGCGGCCTCGCGGACCCGCTCGGCGATCCGCTCGACGAGCGGCTCGGGCAGCGGGTACGGGTTCTCGTTGGTGTTCAGGCGTACGGGGACGTCGAGCTGGGGTGCGCCGTAGGGGGACTTGCCGCGCAGCTCGTCGCGGATCGGGAGATCGTCGATGCCGACGGGTCGTGCACTGCTCACTGTCCGGGCACCTTCCAGCCGAATCGGGCCTTGATCGCGGCGCCGTGCGCGGGCAGGTCCTCGGCCTCGGCGAGCGTCACCACGTACGGCGCGACCTCGGCGAGCGCGTCCCGCGAGTAGTCCACGATGTGGATGCCGCGCAGGAACGACTGCACGGACAGGCCGGAGGAATGGCAGGCGCAGCCGCCGGTGGGCAGCACGTGGTTCGAGCCGGCGCAGTAGTCGCCGAGCGAGACGGGCGCCCAGGGACCGACGAAGATCGCGCCCGCGTTGCGCACCCGGCCGGCCACGGCGGTGGCGTCGGCGGTCTGGATCTCCAGGTGCTCGGCGCCGTACGCGTCGACGACTTTCAGGCCCTCCTCGAGTCCGTCGACCAGGACGATCGCGGACTGCCGGCCGGCGAGGGCCGGGGCGATCCGGTCCTCGACGTGCTTGGTGGCGGCGACCTGCGGCTGAAGTTCCTTCTCGACCGCGTCGGCGAGGGCGAGCGAATCGGTGACCAGGACGGCCGCGGCCAGCGGGTCGTGCTCGGCCTGGCTGATCAGGTCGGAGGCGACATGCGCCGGGTCTGCGGTGTCGTCGGCGAGCACCGCGATCTCGGTCGGTCCTGCCTCCGCGTCGATGCCGATACGGCCGGTGAAGTAGCGCTTGGCGGCGGCGACCCAGATGTTGCCCGGTCCCGTGACCATGTTGGCCGGCGGGCAGGACTCGGTGCCGTACGCGAACATCGCCACGGCGTGCGCGCCGCCCGCCGCGTACACCTCGTCGATGCCGAGGAGGGCGCAGGCCGCGAGGATCGTCGGGTGCGGGAGGCCGCCGAACTCCGCCTGCGGCGGGGAGGCGAGCGCGATGGACGGGACGCCGGCCTCCTGCGCCGGGACCGCGTTCATGATCACGGACGAGGGGTAGACGGAGCGGCCGCCAGGGGCGTAGAGGCCCACGCGGTCGACCGGCACCCACTTCTCGGTGACCTCGCCGCCCGGGACGACCCGGACGGTCTTCGGGTCGCGGCGCTGCTCGGCGTGCACGAGGCGGGCGCGCCGGATGGACTCCTCGAGCGCGGCGCGCACCCGGGGGTCGATTCCGGCCAGTGCCTCGGTGAGCGCGGCCGCGGGGACGCGCACCGCGTCCAGGGTCACCCCGTCGAACTTCGCCGCGAGGTCGATCAGCGCCGCGTCTCCCCGATGATGTACGTCCTCGCAGATCGGCCGCACCTTGTCCAGGGCGGCGGCCACGTCGAAGTCGGCTCGGGGCAGCAGGTCGCGCAGGGCCGCGCCCTCGGGGAGGGCGTCGCCGCGCAGATCGATTCGGGAGATCACGCGGCCAATTCTCGCAGACCTGGCGCGGCCGCCGGTCGCCGGTATCACGGGCTGATACGGCCGCTGATACGTGCGGTGACGCGGGCCGCCTGCCGGTAGCCGCGCACCGTCCGTACGCGGATACCGGCAGGCGGCTTGATCCATCCCCACGTATTCCCTGCCGTCACAGTTCACCACTAGCGTTCAGGCGGTCACCGAGCGGGCATGAACGGGGTCGGAGCAGCCGCGGGCGCGGGCCGCGGGAAGCAGCAGCACGGGGAGGTCATGCGGCAGTGGACGACGACGGGCAGGGCGGCGACCCGCCGGACAGTCTGGGATTCACCGCGGCCGAGATGTACATGTGGCAGGCGTTCCGCAACGGCAGCCGCTTCGACGGCACGGTCGGCGACCCGGAGATCGACGATCCGCACGGCGGGCGCCCCTGGGGAGCGGAGCGCAGCGTCCGGGCCCGGGTGGTCTGCCTGCTGATGCTGGACGGTCCGCCCGCGCTGCACGGCCGGGTGTCCTCGATCAAGCTCAGGGGCATCCAGATCACCGGCACCCTCGATGTGGCGGGCGGCTCGGTCACGCCGTACGTGGAGATGGAGGGCTGCCGCTTCGAGAACGAGGTACTGCTCCCGGAGAGCCGCTTCGGCACACTGCGCCTGCTGAACTGCTCGATCCCGCGTCTGGAGGCGGCCCGGCTGCACACCGAGGGCGATCTGCATCTGCCGCGCTGCCATGTGCACCGCGGGATCCGCCTCACCGACGCCCACATCGGCACCGATCTGCTGCTCAATCAGGCCGTGGTGCACCGCGACCGGCGCGGCCGCTCGGTGATGGGTGACGGCCTCACCGTCGCCCAGGACCTGCAGGCCGAACTGATGGAGTCGCACGGGGAGATCAGCCTGCGCGGCGCCCAGGTGGGTGTCTCGCTGAGCCTGCGCGGCAGCACCCTGAGCAATCCGTACGGGAGCATGGCGCTGAACGCCCCGCAGCTGACCGTGGAGCGCACCCTCTACATGACGCCGGCGGCGCTCAGCAATCCGCAGGTGACCGGCGGCGCGACGCCCGCGCGCGGGGTACGGGTGCAGCGCTTCGAGTGCCAGGGCGGGATACGCCTGAACGACGGGCGGTTCGGCGACGCGGTCGATCTGGAGAAGGCCCGCTTCGTGATGGAGAACGAGCAGGAGGTCTCGCTGCGCCGCATCCAGGTGCCGGAGCTCCGCTTCCTCGGTGAGCGGCCACAGCGCGGCAAGGTGGTCCTGTCGGGCGCCAAGGTGGTCAATCTGGTCGACAAATCGACGAGTTGGCCGGGCCCCGGCGGGCTGAGCGTCGCCGGTTTCTCGTACGAGAACCTCATCCCCAGTGGCAGCTTTCCGCTGGTCCGGCGCATCGGCTGGGTCGCCGCGGCCACTCCGGAGTACAGCCCGGAGCCGTACGAGATGCTGGCCTCCGTGCTGCGCAACAGCGGGGAGGACGCGGACGCCCGCGAGGTGCTGCTCGCGAAGCAGCGCCGCCGCCGCGAGACGCTGACCGTGCCGGGCAGGATCTGGGGTCATGTGCAGGACTGGACGGTGGCCTACGGCTACCGGCCGGGCCGGGCGGCCGTGTGGATGGCGTTCCTGTGGGCGGTCGGCGCGCTGGTCTTCGCGCAGCACCAGCCGCCCGAGATCAAGGACGGCGAGAGTCCGCAGTGGAACGCCGCGCTGTTCGCCCTCGACCTGCTCCTGCCGGTCATCGACCTGGGCCAGAGCGGCTATTGGCGCCTCGAGGACCAGTGGCAGTGGCTCGGCGCGATCCTGGTGCTGCTCGGCTGGATCCTGGCCACCACGGTGGCCGCGGGCGCGTCCCGGCTGCTGCGGCGGGGCTGAGATCCGGCCACTCCGGGCCAGACTTTGCCCGCTCTTGACCATCCTCGAAGCAACCCACAAGGCCGATACGAAAGCGTCACCGACCGCCCCCTGGCCCGCGCCCCACCTGCGGTTTTCAATGGTCGGCACTATGCCTCTGCCGCGCGCCCTCCTGGCCACCGCCCGGATGCTCAGACACGCCCCGCAGCTCGCCGCCGGTCTGACCCCCGACGACGAGGTGCTTCTCGACGCGCCCGACGAACGGCTCGCGCCCGCACTCGTGGCGGCGGGCCGCGGCGACCACGGGCCGGCGGCGAAGCTGCTCGCCGCCGGCCGGGAGGCCGCCGAATGGGAGAACCGGGACCGCTACACGGTCCGGCTCGCCGCCTTCGCCCGCAGCCGCCCCGAGTGGTTCGAGCTGTGGCGCTCGGCCTCACCGGGCGACCCGGACGTCGCGCTCGTCCAGGCCGAACTCGCGGTCCGGCGCGGCTGGGAGTCACCGGCCCGCGCCGAACTCCTGCGCGAGGTCGCCCCGTTGGTCGCCGTCGCCGCCGAGGGCGATCCCGGCGACCCGGTCCCGTGGCGGGTGGCCCTGGACCACGCACGCGGCACCGGCGCCCCGCACGAGAACTTCGTCCGCATCTGGGAGCAGGCCGTACGCCGCTCGCCGCACCACTACGGCTGCCACACCGCGGCCCTGCAGTACCTCTCCGCCGCCTGGTACGGATCGCATCGCGAGTGCTTCCGCTTCGCCGAGCGCGCCGCGGCCGACGCGCTGCCCGGGTCGCTGGTCCAGGCGCTGCCGGTGCGGGCCGCCTTCGCTCTGCTCCTGGACACCGACCCGGGCACCGGCCGGGCCGGCGAGCTGCCCGCGCGGTCCCCCGTCGGCCGGGACCGCCTGGAGGCCGCCGCCGATCTGGCGATCGCACTCTCCTTCGCGTACGACGCGGGCGACCCGCACCCCGCCGAGGTCCGCAATGTCCTCACCTACGTCCTGGTCAGGCTCGGCCGCTGGACGGAGGCGCTGGAGCAACTGCGGCTGATCGGGCCGCAGGCCACCTCGTTCCCGTGGGACCGGGTCTCGGACGACCCGCTCGGCCAGTTCCTGGAACTCCGCGACGGGGTCCGCCTCCAGGTGGCCTCCGCCACCCCGCTGCGCGGCCGGAACGGCCCCGGCGGACGGGACCGCTCGAACGCCGGGGACGGCCATTACTCTTGAGGGTCGTGACCACCGTCCGGCTTCCGCTCTTCCCGCTGAACACCGTCCTGTTCCCGGGTCTCGTACTGCCCCTCAATGTGTTCGAGGAGCGTTATCGCGCCATGATGCGCGACCTCGTGAAGGCCCACCCCAGGGACCCCGACGACCCCGACGGCTCCGGCGACCCCCGCCGCTTCGCCGTCGTGGCGATCCGGGACGGCCACGAGGTCGCCCGCTCCGCGCCCGGACTTCCCGACCCCACCGCGACACCCGAGCAGGGCCCGGCCGCCGGATTCGGCGACGATCCGCTGAGCGCCTTCCACCGCACCGGCTGCATCGCGGACGCGGCCACCGTGCGCGAGCGCGCCGACGGCAGTTTCGAGGTGCTCGCCACGGGGACGAGCCGGGTCCAGCTGCTGTCCGTGGACGCCTCCGGTCCGTATCTGACCGCGGAGCTCGAGGAGCTGCCGGAGGAGCCGGGCGACGACGCCGAGGCGCTCGCGGAAGGGGTGCTGCGTGCCTTCCGCGCGTACCAGAAGCGGCTCGCCGGAGCCCGCGAGCGCTCGCTCGCGACCGGCGCCGAACTGCCCGACGACCCGTCCGTGGTGTCGTATCTGGTGGCCGCCGCCGCGGTGCTCGACGTGCCGGCCAAGCAGCGGCTCCTGCAGGCGCCGGACACCGCCTCGCGGCTGCGCGACGAGCTGAAGCTGCTGCGCGGCGAGACGGCCGTGCTCCGTCATCTGCCCTCGCTGCCCGCGGTCGAGCTGACCCGCTCGCCCACCAGCCTCAACTGACACAGGGATCCATCGAGTTGGCGAAGAAGTCGAAGAAGAAGCAGCAGCAGGCCGGCGGGACACCGGCCACGGTGGCCCTCAGCGCCGCCGGCACCGCCTTCACCCTCCACCAGTACGAGCACGACCCCGCGCACCC
The DNA here is from genome assembly GCF_003429565.1 of Streptomyces triticagri. Classification (GTDB taxonomy): domain Bacteria; phylum Actinomycetota; class Actinomycetes; order Streptomycetales; family Streptomycetaceae; genus Streptomyces; species Streptomyces triticagri. The sequence goes on along the minus strand of NZ_QUAK01000081.1, from coordinate 11,916 downwards.
TTCGTACGGGGAAGAGGCCGCCGAGGCCACGGGGGTGTCACCGGAGCGGATCTTCAAGACCCTGGTGGCGGACGTGGACGGCGAGCTGACCGTGGCGGTCGTGCCCGTCGCCGGTTCGCTCGATCTGAAGGCGCTGGCCTCGGCGGTGCGCGGCAAGCGCGCCACGATGGCCGATCCGGCGGCGGCCGAGCGGACCACCGGCTATGTGCGGGGCGGGATCTCACCGCTCGGCCAGCGCAAGCAGCTGCGCACGGTCGTCGACGACTCGGCCGCGGCCCATACGACGGTCTGGGTGTCCGCGGGCCGGCGCGGCCTGGAGGTCGAACTGGCGCCCGGCGACCTGGTCCGCCTGACCGGCGCGGTGCTCGCGCCGATCGGACGGACCTGAGGTCAGGCGGCGGCGGAGAGATCGCCCCGCTGCTGCTCCTCGCTCTCGAAGGAGTCGAGCGTACGGCCGAAGTCCCGGGTGGACAGCAACAGCTTGTAGATGATGGCGAGTTCGAAGACGAGCAGCAGTGCGCCCGCCACCACGGTCGCCCCGATCACCTGGCCGATCAGCGGTCCGACGATGAAGACGGCCATCTGGAACTCGATGCCGCTGATCAGGTGCGTACGGATGCGGTGCCGCAGCAGGAAGGAGCGGAAGCGCAGATAGATCGGGAAGCGGCTGCGGAACTCCTGGTGCAGATCGACGACCTGGGCCTTGGTCTGCCTCGGCGTCGCGTCCCCGGTCGGTTCACCCGGCTCCGGCGAGTGCTCCGGCTGTGCGCCCTCCGGACCGTCGTACTCGGCGCTGCGCGCAGCGGCGGAGGCCCCGCGCAGATCCTGCTCGACGTCCGCCTCGGGGTTGGCCCGCAGCAGGTCCTCCATGAAGGCGATGCCCGCCTCGTTCTCGGCCCGTCGTGCCGCCCGCATCCGGGCCTTGATCTGCTTGCGCATGGTGTGCCGGGTCTTGAAGATCTCCAGCGAGTTGATGTACCGCAGGCCGTCCAGGAAGACGACGGCGACCGCGAGCCAGAGGTAGACGATGTCCTCGGTGCGGTGGTACTGCCCGGCCATCAGGGCCACGGCGCAGGCCATCACACGGATGCGGTCGAAGATGTAGTCGAGCCAGGCGCCGAAGACGGAACCCTGTCCGGTCAGACGGGCGACCTTGCCGTCCATGCAGTCCAGGATGAAGCTCAGGTGGTAGAGGACGGCTCCGGCGATCAGCCACCGCCACTCCCCCATCGCGAAGCAGGCCGCCGACACCAGGCCGAGGAGCAGCGCGCCCCAGGTGATCTGGTTGGGAGTGATGCGTGTCCATCGGACCGTCAGCCGCACCAGCGGCGTGGCGACCGGATCGACCAGCATCACGGTCCACCAGGCGTCGCGCTTCTTGTGGGTGATGCTTCGTACCTCACTGAGCGGAGGTATCTCTCGGGGCATGGCGCCGACCATCTTTCTGGGTTCAGTACATGTTCACCTCACGCTAGGAAGGTCATTTCCGAAGGTTCAATAGATTGATGGTGCAACCTTCTTGCGGGGGTAACGGTCGTACTGACCAGGAAGCTCGGTAGGTGCCCCAGCACCTGGCGCCGTTACCGGAGCGTTACCCGGCAGCCCTTCGCAGCCGGGTGACGCTCGGAGAAGCCGGGCGGCGCTATCCCGGAGGCCGCTGCCAGCCCTTGCCCCGCTCCCCCGTGTCGCCTCCCGCAGCACTGCGATCGCCCGGCTCCGCCTGCTGCCCGGCCGGCGGCTGCCCCGCGCCGGGGTGCCCGTGTCCCATGGACGCCGCCCAGCCCTGCTGCCCGTACGCCGGGTACGGGATCCCGGGGATCAGCTCGGGGTCGCGGGGGCCGAACAGGGCCGTGACGCCGAGGTGGACGGCGAGCGCCGCCACCGGCCAGGCGAGCAGCGCGCCCTTGGCGTTGAGCTTGAGCGGGGCGTCGAAGGCCTCGCCGATGCCGGCCTCCTTCGCACGGGCCACCACATCGCTGCCGGGGCCGAGCCAGATGCCGAACCGCCAGGCGACCACCGAGGCGAGGAGTCCGCCGACCGCAAGGCCCACCGCGACCGCGATGCCGCCCTTCTTGCGGAGCAGGAAGACCACCGCCCCGCTGATCGCGCCGAGCAGGAGGCCGCAGAGCAGGAAGGTTCCGTCGGCGCCGATCGCCTGCTCGCCCTCGATGTCCTGCAGATACACACCCTCGCTGTTGGACACCAGCGGCACCCGGGGCGCCAGCCACAGCCAGAGCAGCCCGAGCAGCACCCCGCTGACGGTCACGCCGAGCGCGACGAGCACGCCGTCGCGCACCTCGTCCGCCGTGTCCCGGTCGTCGTGGTCCTGCGGCGCCCACGGCGGTACGGCGCCGCCGGGCGGCGGGGCGCCCCACGGGTCGTTCGGGGGCGGCTGGTGCGGAGGAGTCAACGGTGCGGTCACCCTGCCATCGTGCCAGGCACCCGCCCGACGGGACGGGGTGGGACCGCCGATCGTGGCCGCGGGGCCCGCTCAGCGCACCGCGGCCCGCCGGTAGGCCCAGGTGGCGACGGTCAGCGAGAGCACGCCGACGGCCGCGCAGACACCCAGGTCGAGGACGACGGCACCCCAGTCCGGGCTGCGGTCGAAGGTGCGCGCGAAGGCCTCGACGCCGTACGTCGAGGGCAGCAGATCGCGTGCGAAGGCGATCAGGGCCGGCATCCGTTCGGCCGGCAGCACTCCGAGGAGCAGAGCCGCGCTCATGCCCAACTGGCCCAGCAGGGTGGCAAGTTCGGGCCGCGGCGCGAGCAGTCCCAGCGCCGCTCCCAGTCCGGCGAGCGCCGCTCCGGCGAGCGGGATCACCGCGAGCAGCACCCACAGATGCGTGAGCGGCAGACCGAAGAGCAGACTGCCGACGACGGCCGTCACCAGAGTGCCGGGCACGGTGAACGAGGCGTACGCACCGGCCGCCCCCAGCACCACCGACGCGGGCGGCACCGGCAGCGTCGCATAGTGGTCGAGCCCACCGGCGGCCCGTAGCTGCCCGAAGTACTGGGCCAGCAGATTGAGCGCCACGAAGGCGACCACCAGGACGGCGGAACCGGCCACCACGGCCCGCGCCTCTCCCCCGCCGTCGACGACGCCGCGCATCAGGATCATGATCCCGATCGACTGGAAGGTCGCGACGAAGAGCAGCGGGATACGGGCCACCCGGGCCCGGGACAGCTGCGCCCGGTAGACCGCGGCGAGCGCGGGCCCGAAGCGNACGAAGAGCAGCGGGATACGGGCCACCCGGGCCCGGGACAGCTGCGCCCGGTAGACCGCGGCGAGCGCGGGCCCGAAGCGGGCGCGCGGGGCGAGAGCGGCGGCCGCCGATCCGGCCGGATCCACGACGCTGCCGTCCACGGCGTCCCGGGTGCCGAGCACCGACACCTCGCCCCCGCGCCGTCCCGCGCCGTCGTAGACCGTCACGCCTTCACCAGACCCTTCGCAGCGCCGCCGAGCGCGAGATAGACATCCTCCAGGCTCGGCGTCGACAGGGTGAAGTCGTCGAGCGCGGCGAAGGCACGCCCGCCGGTCACCGCGGCGACCGCCGCACGGGCCTCGTCCGGCGTGCACCGCAACACCCAGCGGCGGCCGGACTCCTGGGCAGATGCCCGCAGCGCGGCGACCTCGGGCACATCGAGCGGGGCGTGCTCCCGCCAGACGAGTTCGAGCCGCACCTCGCCGGCGATCCCCGCCTTCAGGCCGGCCGGGCTGTCGCAGGCGATGACGCGGCCCGCCTCGAGCACGGCGACCCGGTCCAGGACGGTCTCGGCCTCGATGACGTTGTGCGTGACGAGCAGGACTGTCGTGCCGCGATCGGCCCGGCGCCGGTCGACGGCGCTCCAGACCGCCCGGCGCGCCACCGGGTCCATGCCGGTGGTCGGCTCGTCGAGCACCAGCAGGGTGCGCTCGCCGACCAGGGCGGTGGCGAAGCAGGCAAGGCGGCGCTGTCCGCCGGAGAGCTTCTTCAGGGGCCGCCCGGCGAGCGGTGTCAGACCCAGTTCGTCTAGGACCGCGCGGCTCTCGGCGCGCGCGGTGGGCAGGTCGAGACCGCGGAGCCGGCCGGTGGTCTCGGCGGCGAGCGAGACGGTGAGTTCGTCGAGCGCGGTGGACTCCTGGCCCAGATAGGCGAGGATCCGCGCGGCCCGCTCGGGGTGCCGGACGATGTCGTGGCCGAGGATCCGGACGCTGCCCGCGTCGGGACGCATCAGTCCGGTGAGCTGGCGTACGAGGGTGGACTTGCCGGCGCCGTTCGGACCGAGCAGACCGAAGATCTCGCCGCGCCGTACGTCGAGGCCGATGCCGTCGGTGGCGCGCACCTCGGGGTGCCCCGGTGCGCCGCGCCGGCCCTTGGTGGCCGGGTAGATCTTGACCAGATCACGCACCGCGCACACGACGTCGCTGTCGTGTTCCGCCGGTCCCGTGCGCGTACTCACGAGGAGGGAGCCTATACGCCCTCCGGGCACGGGCGTGCCCCGCCCCGGGACCTGTCATTCGCTCGCGGGAGCGTGCTCGGCGGTGGTGGGGACGTCGATCTCGCGCCAGAAGCCGGCCCGGATCGCGTACCGGTCGTGCTCGTCGATCTGGTCGTCCTTGTGCGCAAGGAGCCCGAACCGGGCCGCGTACCGCAGGAGTTCACCGTCGATCCGATGCGGGATGCGCGGGTACATACCGGACAGCTTCTGTACGGATCCGGGCTCGGGCAGCCGGGCGATCCAGCGCCGGGCGAAGACCTGCCCCACCTCGTAGGGGTCGCCGCCGACGGTGGTGATGTCCTCCTCGCGGTCCGCCCAGCGCTGCTCGGCGGTGGTGAGCTGGGCGAGGGTGGGCAGCGCGGCGATGTCGGCCGGCTCGCCCGGTGCTCCGGAGCGCTCGACCCAGCCCTTCTCGGACGACCAGCGCAGAGTGGCGTTGGCGGGGTGGGGTGCGGCCTGCCCGTGCTGGCCGGGGCCGCGCAGGGCGGCGAGGTCCTTGGGGGTGGGGACGCCCTTGGCCGGGGTGGCGCGGTCGGCGGTCGAGTGGTCGCCGGGCGGTGCCGCGTGGCCGTTCTGCGCGATGCCGTTCTGTGCGGCGGCCGGCTCCTCGGTGGCCCGCTCGGCCGAGGCGGCGAGGGCGGACTCGGGCAGTGGTGCGGAGAGGATCGCGGCGATCTCGGGGCGCGGGGCGGTGGTCGGGGCGCAGACGCCGCCGAACTCCTTGGCGCGGACTGCCTGGGTGATCCAGGCGCGGTCGAGGACGCGGCGCTCGTCGGCCTCGGCGACCAGGTCCTCGGACTGGTTGTAGTCGCCGTCGGCGGCCTGCACGGCCCACAGGTGGACGGCGACTCCGTGTTCCTTCGCGGACATCAGGCCGGGCAGCAGATCGCCGTCGCCGGTCACCAGGACCACGTCCGAGCAGGCGCGGTTGCGGGCGAGTTCGGTGAGCTCCGCGTGCATCGCGGCGTCCACGCCCTTCTGCGCCCAGCGCCCGTCGCTCCTGGTCAGAGCGCCGAGCCGGACGGTGACCCGGGGCATGACGCGCAGCCTGCGGTGTTCCGGCTGGGGCACCCGGTCGGGGGCGCCGTCGAACCAGTAGATCCGCAGCAGCGGCCGCCCGGTGTCCGATTCGGCGCGCTCGCGCAGACCGTGGATGAGGGCGGTGTGGTCGACGGTGATACGGGATCTCGAGGGTTCTCCGGCGAGGAGACTGGCGGCGGCGCCGAGAAGATATCCGGCGTCCACCAGGACGACGCAGCGGTCCACGCGTTCCACCCTCTTTCCCTGAAGGCTCCCCGAATACAGAAATCGGGGGCGGGTTGCTCCGGGTTACCTTCGAGTCTGCCCGACTGCGCGAGGGTTAACGGCCGGAACTCGATCTTCGGCGTGGCGTATCGCCTCCTCGCCCTCCGACAGCCCTTATTACGCACGGTAATTCTCTGAAATGCGCGCTATGCCGGCGTATGTGAATCTGGTCCCGGCCCTGGCCCCTAGATCCCCCTCAGGAGGCAGATCACCATGGCCAAGAACAAGAATCGCAAGCAGGGCAGTCCGCAGGAGCGCGCTCAGCAGCAGTCGCAGCGCGGCACCGAGCAGCAGCGCCCGGACGCCCAGCAGGGTGCGCAGTCCGAGGTCCAGGCGAGCCCTGCCGACTTCGCTCCCGGCGGCAGCAAGCGGCAGAAGAAGTTCGGCCACAACTAGAGGCCTCCAGGGCTCAGCACCGCACCGACACTGACGAGGGGCGCGTCCGTCACCGGACGCGCCCCTCGCGCATGTCTGCGTACGCGGCCCGGGCTCAGCCCGCCAGGCAGGACGGTCCGAGCAGCACCTTGAGATCGCCGAAGAGTGCCGGGTCCGGCTGCACCCGGTGCCGGTCGAGGCGCAGGACCGTGGTCTTCTGCGCTCCCTGCAGTCTGATCCGTACCTCCGAGTTGCCCCGGTGGTGGCTGAGGATCTCGCCGAGGCGGCTGACCATGGGCGGGGTGACCTTGAGGGTGGGGATGGTGATGGTCACCGGGGCGTTCGTACCCGCGTTGCTCAGGTCCGGGACCATCAGTTCCATGGCGACCAGGCGCGGTACGTCCTCGCGCTTGTCGAGCCGGCCCTTGACGAACACCACGGCGTCCTCGACGAGTTGGGTCGAGACCAGCTGGTAGGTCGCCGGGAAGAACATGCACTCGATGGAGCCGGCCAGATCCTCGACGGTGGCGATCGCCCAGGCGTTGCCCTGCTTGGTCATCTTGCGCTGCAGGCCCGAGATGATGCCGCCGATCGTCACCACCGCGCCGTCCCCGAAGTCGCCCCCGGTGAGCTGTCCGATGCCGGCGTCCGCCTTGTCGGACAGGACGTGCTCCAGACCGAAGAGCGGGTGGTCGGAGACGTACAGGCCGAGCATCTCGCGCTCCTGGGCGAGGAGATACGTCTTCTCCCACTCCTCGTCCGTGAATTCCACGTCGAGCCCGAAGCCCGGCTCGTCGGCCGCATCGTCGCCCATGCCGCCGAAGAGGTCGAACTGGCCCTCGGCCTCCTTGCGTTTCACCGCCACCACGTTGTCGATCATCGGTTCGTAGTGGGCGGTGAGGCCCTTGCGGGTGTGCCCCATCGTGTCGAAGGCGCCGGCCTTGATCAGCGATTCGGTGGTGCGCTTGTTGCACGCGGTGGCCTCGACCTTGTCGAGGTAGTCGGGGAACGAGGCGTAGCGGCCCTTGGCCTTGCGGCTGCGGATGATCGAATCCACCACGTTCGTCCCCACGTTCCGCACTGCGGAGAGGCCGAAGAGGATGACGTCGTCGCCCTGGGCGGCGAAGTTCTGCTCCGATTCGTTGACGTTCGGAGGGAGGACCTTGATGCCCATGCGGCGGCACTCGTTCAAGTAGACCGCGGACTTGTCCTTGTCGTCCTTGACCGAAGTGAGCAGGGCCGCCATGTACTCGGCCGGGTAATTGGCCTTGAGGTAGGCGGTCCAGTAGGTGACCAGGCCGTACGCGGAGGAGTGCGCCTTGTTGAACGCGTATCCGGCGAAGGGGACCAGGACGTCCCAGAGTGCCTGGATCGCCGCGTCGGAGAAGCCCTTCTTGCGGGCGCCCTCCTGGAACAGGACGAAGTTCTTCGCCAGTTCCTCGGGCTTCTTCTTGCCCATCACGCGGCGCAGCACATCGGCCTCGCCGAGCGAGTAACCGGCGATGATCTGCGCGGCCTTCTGCACCTGCTCCTGGTACACGATGAGGCCGTAGGTCAGACCGAGGGTCTCCTTCAGCGGCTCCTCGAGCTCCGGGTGGATCGGGGTGATCTCCTGGCGGCCGTTCTTCCGCTCCGCGTAGTTGATGTGCGAGTTCATGCCCATCGGGCCCGGGCGGTACAGGGCCGAGACGGCGGAAATGTCCTCGAAGTTGTCGGGCTGCATCTGGCGGAGCAGGGAGCGCATCGGGCCGCCGTCGAACTGGAAGACGCCGAGGGTGTCGCCGCGGCAGAGCAGTTCGAAGGTCTTCGGGTCGTCGAGCGGGAGCTCGAGCATCTCCAGGTCGACGCCCTTGTTGGCCTGCACCATCTTGATGGCGTCGTCCATGATGGTCAGGTTGCGCAGGCCGAGGAAGTCCATCTTCAACAGGCCGAGCGACTCGCACTGCGGGTAGTCCCACTGCGTGATGGTGACGCCGTCGGTGTGCCGGGTCCACAGCGGTGCGTGGTCCACGATGGGCTCGCTGGACATGATCACGCCGGCCGCGTGCACACCCATCTGACGGACCAGGCCCTCGACGCCCTTGGCGGTGTCGATGACCTTCTTGACGTCCGGCTCGTTCTCGTACATCCCGCGGATCTCGCCCGCCTCGCTGTAGCGCGGGTGCTCCGGGTTGGTGATGCCGTCCAGGTCGATGCCCTTGCCGAGGACGTCCGCAGGCATCGCCTTGGTGAGGCGGTCGCCCATCGCGTACGGGTAACCGAGCACGCGGGCCGAGTCCTTGATGGCGTTCTTGGCCTTGATCTTGCCGTAGGTGCCGATCATGGCGACCTTGTCCGAGCCGTACTTCTCCGTGACGTACCGGATGACTTCGACGCGCCTGCGCTCGTCGAAGTCGATGTCGACGTCGGGCATGGAGATGCGCTCCGGGTTCAGGAAGCGCTCGAAGATCAGGCCGTGGGTGATGGGGTCGAGGTCGGTGATGCCCATCGCGTACGCGACGATCGAGCCGGCCGCGGAGCCTCGGCCGGGGCCGACCGCGATGCCCTGCTTCTTGGCCCACATGATGAAGTCCGCGACGACCAGGAAGTATCCGGGGAAGCCCATCGAGATGATGGTGTCCATCTCGTACTCGGCCTGCTTCTGGCGGTCCTCGGGGACACCGCCCGGGTACCGGCGGGCCATGCCCACCCGGACCTCCTCCTGGAACCACGTGACCTCCGTGAAGCCCTCCGGGATCTCGAACTTGGGCATCAGGTCGCGCTTCTCGAACATGCCCGTGGTGTCGATCTGCTCGGCGACCAGGAGGGTGTTCGCACAGCCCTCCTGCCAGGCGTCCGAGGAGTCGATCGCATACATCTCGTCGGTCGTCTTCAGGTAATAACCCGTGCCGTCGAAGCGGAAGCGGTCCGGGTCCGAGAGGTTCTTTCCCGTCTGAATGCACAGGAGTGCGTCGTGGGCGGTCGACTCGTGGGCATAGGTGTAATGCGAGTCGTTCGTCACCAGGGGTGGAATTCCGAGCTTCTTGCCGACCTCGAGAAGTCCGTCGCGGACCCGGCGCTCGATCTCGATGCCGTGGTCCATCAGTTCCAGGAAATAGCGGTCCTTGCCGAAGATGTCCTGGTATTCGGAGGCCGCCTTGAGGGCCTCGTCGAACTGGCCGAGACGCAGCCGGGTCTGCAGCTCGCCCGAGGGGCAGCCGGTGGAGGCGATCAGGCCCTCGGAATACTGGGCGAGGGTCTCCTTGTCCATCCGCGGCCACTTCTGCAGCCAGCCCTCCGCGTACGCGTCGGAGGAGAGCTTGAAGAGATTGTGCAGCCCCGTGCTGCTCGCCGCCCAGATCGTCTTGTGGGTGTAACCGCCCGAACCGGAGACGTCGTCGCGCTTCTGGTGCGGCTGGCCCCACTGGATCTTCCGCTTGGTGCGCCGCGACTCGGGCGCCACATACGCCTCGATACCGATGATCGGCGTGACACCGGCGCTCTGGGCGGAGTGGAAGAAGTCGTACGCCCCGTGCAGATTCCCGTGGTCGGTCATCGCGATGTGCGACATGCCCATCTCGTTGCACGCCTTGAACATGTCCTTCAGCCGCGCGGCACCGTCCAGGAGCGAGTACTGCGTGTGCACGTGCAAGTGCGTGAAGGGCGGCTTGGACACGGTGGGAGACCTCCAGCGGCGTACTCGGGTTTCGGCCACGAAGTCTACGACTCGCCACCGACAGTTCGGACGGATACGGGTCACGCGGGCGGGCACTCATCGGTACGGTCGTGCGTTGTTCCCGAGGGGACGCGACGGCGCGTCCGCCGACCACGAGAGCCACACCCGTATCCGGATGGCACGTTCCCAGGAGGCACCCAGCGATGTCGGTCCCGCAGCCCGGCGCAGCGCAGCGCGGCGAGCAGATCCTCGGCATTTTCGACACCGCGTTCGGCGAGCTCCTCGCCGCCGATCCGGCCGCCTTCCGGGTCAAATTCCGGAAGATGGCGGCCTCCGCCTTCGCCTTCTACCGCGGCACGGCCTGCCTGTTCTACCAGGACCTGGAGCGCGAGCAGCACGGCGGACCGTTCCTGGACGACCGCACCGGCCGGGTCTGGATCCACGGCGACCTGCACGCGGAGAACTTCGGCACGTACATGGACTCCCAGGGCCGCCTGACGTTCAATGTGAACGACTTCGACGAGGCCTACGTCGGCCCCTTCACCTGGGACCTCAAGCGCTTCGCCGCCTCCATCGCCCTGATCGGCTACGCGAAGGCGCTCAGCGACGAGCAGATCACCGACCTGGTCCGCACCTACGCCACGGCGTACCGGGAGCGCATCCACGCCCTGGCCACCGGCGCCAAGGACGACGAGGTGCCGCCCTTCACCCTGGACACCGCCGAGGGCCCGCTGCTCGGCGCGCTGCGCACGGCCCGCTCGCTGACCCGCTTCGGGCTGCTCGACTCGATGACGGAGATCCGCGACTTCGAGCGCCGCTTCAGCCCGGACGGCGGTGCGATCGAGCTGGACGCGGCCACCCGGTACAAGGTCCTGGCCGCCTTCGACGGGTACTTGGAGACCCTGCCCGAGTCGAGCCTGAGCCGCCCCGACTCCTACCGCGTGAAGGACGTCGTCGGCCGCCGCGGCATCGGTATCGGCTCTGCCGGTCTCCCGTCGTACAACATCCTCCTGGAGGGCCCGAGCGACGCCCTGGAGAACGACGTGGTGATCTACCTCAAGCAGGCCCAGACCCCGGCGGTCTCCGGGCATGTCACGGACCCGGCGATCCGCGGGTACTTCCAGCACGAGGGCCATCGCACGGTGCTCTCGCAGCGCGCGCTGCAGGCGCACGCCGACCCGTGGCTCGGCTGGACCGAGCTGGACGGCGCGGGCCAGCTCGTCGCCGAGGTCTCGCCGTACGCGGTGGATCTGGACTGGTCGGACATCGACGACCCGGAGGAGATCACCGCGGTGGTCGCCGACCTCGGCCGGGCCACGGCGGCGATGCACGCCGCGGCGGACGACGAGAGCGGGCACTCGGAGCTCGTGCCGTTCTCCACCGAGCGCGCCATCGACGCGGCGATCGCGGGGGACGAGGACGGATTCGCCCCGCTGCTCGTCGAGTTCGCGCATGCGTACGGCGCGCGGGCCCGCGAGGACCACCAGATCTTCGTGGACCTCTTCCGCAACGGCCGCATCCCGGGACTGTGACGCTTCCCGTACGAGGGCTTCCTCGGGGCGGCGTTCACAGGAACCCTTGAGGTCGTGCTTACTCGCACCCGTGGGACACTCGCGGGCGACACTGCACGCAATCGGTCGACGTACGACACGGAGAAGGACCGGCAAGGACCAGTGAAGATCGCGGCGACGGCACCGAGGGCGGTGCGGGCACTGCTGTTCACGGCACTCGTCGTGACGCTGTCCGCCGGTTCCCATGTGCTGCTCTCCCGCGCCCCGCTGCCGATCGGCACCTTCGCCGCGGTGGCCGGTGCGGTCTTCCTGCTCGCCTTCGCCCTTGCCGGTCGCGAGCGCGGGTACTGGCACATCGCCGCCCTGCTCGTCCCGCTCGAACTGGCCGCGGACACCGTGCTCACCACCGGTCAGCACGTCTGCTACGGCCAGGCCGGCGGCCCCGTCGCCGGCCCGCTGCGCTCCCTCGGCTTCGACGTGCTGTGCGGCGGCGACGTCGGCGCCTCGCTCGCCAGGGCCGCGGGCGGCGCCGAGGGCCCGGCCGCCGAACTCCTCTCGGGTGCCGAGTCCGGCGCCTCCTGGCTGCTGCTC
>NZ_QUAK01000087.1 GCF_003429565.1 Streptomyces triticagri | reverse complement strand
GCCAGGTCCGCCCCGGCGATCGGGGCGGACCTGGCGCGGTCGATGTGGCGATGGACTCCGCGGCGCGGTGTCAGCCCGTCGGGGCGTCCTTGGCGAGACGCAGAGTGGAGAGGATCTTCATGATCGTCTCGTCCTTGACCTCGTCCTTGACGCCCTTGGCGCCGTAGAAGTGCCAGGACACGAAGTCACCCTTGGCGTTCTTGAAGCCGAAGGAGATCGCCTTGCCGTCGGTGGCGCACTTCGACTTGCCGATCTGCGGCGAGTTCGTGGAACGGGACCAGGCGTACTTGCCCTTGATGCCGGCCTTCGTGGTGAAGGACTTGCCCGAGCCGGCCTTCGGGACCGTGAGACTCTTCTTGTCGGGCTGGGTGTAGCCGCCGAAGACCCACCACGGCACCGAGTTGACCGCGACCTCGTCCTCGTTCTTCGCGCCGTTCGCACCCTTGGTGCCGGCTGCGGCGAGCCTCGTGTGGTCTTCCTTGCCGTCCTTGTCGTCGTCCTCCGAGCACCATTCGCCCTTGTACTCGGCGGGCGCCGACATGGTGATCAGCGGCTTCATGTCCTTGCTGTCCGGGTCCTCGAAGCCGATCGAGGTGCCCGGCGACATGACGTTCCACTCGGCGGGGACCTCGAAGGCGGTGCCCCACTTCGGGTTCACCACGACCTTCCAGCCCGGAATGGTCGCCTTCTCACCGCCGCTGCCGTCCCGCGGGTTGTCCTCCTCCGTCGGGGTCGGCTTCGGGGCCTTCGGCGCGGACGACGACTTGTCGCCGCCCTTGGCCTGGTCCTTCTTGTCGTCGTCCTTGTCGTCCCCGCCGAGCACGAGGAAGCCCGTGACGCCCGCTGCGACCACGACCGCGGTCGCGGCGACGATCGCGATGATCGTCGTCTTCTTGCGGTCGTCCCCCTGCGGCGGCTCCGGCGCGCCGATCGGGGCCGGAGTGTTCCACTGCGGTGCGCCGCCCGGCTGTTGCTGCTGCTGGTACGGATTCGGCGCCTGGTATCCCGGCTGCTGATACGGGTTCGGTGTCTGGTAACCCGGCTGCTGGTACGGGTTCTGACTCTGGTCCTGCGGGTTCTGCTCGCCCCCGGGCGGCTGCTGTCCTGGCCACATGGCGGTCAACGATAGACGGCGCCGGTCGGAGGGTGCCACGGCCGCCCCCTGAATGTGACCGTGCTGATGCGACTGTGACCGTGCTGATGCCGTACGGCCGGACAAAGGGGACGAGTTCGCCGGGAGAAGAGGCTGGCCGCAGATGGATACCAGCGAGTAACATCGCCTTCATGAGTACTGACGAGATGTCGATCGGCGAGATGCTGTCCGCCACCGTGCCGATGGTGAAGACCCTGGGGCTGTCCTACGGCGAGGTCACCCCCGAGCGTGCGGTGGTGCACCTGCCGGACGAGCCGGAGTACCGCAACCACGTCGGCGGCCCGCACGCCGGTGCGATGTTCACCCTCGGCGAGTCGGCGAGCGGCGCGGTCGTTCTGGCCGCCTTCGGCGACCAGCTCTCGCGTGCCGTGCCGCTGCCGGTCACGGCCGACATCGCGTTCAAGAAGCTGGCCATGGGCCCGGTGACCGCCACCGCCACGCTCGGCCGCCCGGTGGCCGACGTCATCGCCGAACTGGACGCGGGCGAGCGCCCCGAGTTCCCCGTCGCCGTCGCCGTGCAGCGCGAGGACGGCGCCGTGACCAGCGAGATGACGGTCGTCTGGACCCTGCGCCCGAACAGCTGAACCGGCCCGGCCGACGCGGCGGGTGTGCCCGTGACCGTTCTTCCCGATCCGGTCACGCACACCCGCCGCTCGCGTGGTGCCACGGGGCCAGACGCGTCGTCCTGCCCGGCGTCCGCGGTGTCCGACGGTCCGTCATGTCCCTTGTGTCGCATAGTGCGCTCCGGGGGATGTCAGACGATTCCCGCGCACATCGAGGAGTGACGGACCATGTCCGACACCGTGTCCCGGCGGTCCACACTGCGCCTGCTCGGCGGCTGCGCCCTGGTCGCCGCCGCGGCCGCGACCGGCAGTCCCGCCCACGCCCTGACCGGGCGGGCGTCCGCCGCCCGGCACCGCACCGGACCCCGCCCGCTGCCCCGCGTCGAAGCCCTGATCGGCCGCCTCACCCTCGACGAGAAAGTCTCGCTCCTGCACGGCGCGCAGGACCCCGACGACCTCGGTCAGGCCGGATACGTCCCCGGCGTCCCGCGACTCGGGATCCCGCCGCTGCGCCTCGCCGACGGACCCGCCGGCGTACGGGTGAAGGCGCACGCCACCGCGCTGCCCGCGCCGATCCTGCTCGCCGCCGCCTTCGACCCGCAGCTCGCGCGGGCCTACGGCCGGGTGATCGGGCGCGAGGGCCGTGCGCTCGGCCAGGACGTCCTGCTCTCACCGATGGTCAATCTGATCCGCACCCCGTACGCCGGACGGAACTTCGAGACCTTCGGCGAGGACCCGCTGCTCGCCGCCGACCTGGTCGCCGAGGAGATCCGCGGCATCCAGGGCGAGGGCCTCATCGCCACCGTCAAGCACTTCGCGGGCAACAACCAGGAGCAGGACCGGATGTCCGTCGACGTACGGATCGACGAACAGACCCTGCACGAAACGGAGTTGCGCGGATTCGAGTCCGCGGTGACGGCCGGCTGCGGCGCCGTGATGGCCGCGTACAACAAGGTCAACGGGCGCTTCGCGAGCGAGAGCGAAGCCCTCCTGGACACCGTCCTGCGCGGGCGCTGGGACTTCCCCGGCTGGGTGATGACCGACTGGGACGCCGCGCGCAGCACGGCCGCCTCGATCGGGGCGGGGCTCGACATGGAGATGCCCGGCGGCACCCGCTTCGGGGCTCCCCTCGCCGATGCCGTACGCGACGGCAGCGTGCCGCAGTCCGCCGTGGACCGCTCGGTGCGCAGACTGCTCGGCGTGCTCGACCGCTTCGGACTGCTCGACACCGACCCGCCCGCGCGGCCCGTTCGCGACGCGGAGGCCGGCGCGCGCGTGGCCCTCGAAGTGGCGAAGGCGGGAGCCACGCTGCTGCGCAACGAGGACGCCACCCTGCCCCTGACCGGCGAAGCAGCCCGCAGCCTCGCCGTGATCGGGCCCACCGGGCTTGTGCCGTTCGTCAGCGGCGGCGGCAGCGCCCATGTCGTACCCGATCGTGCGAGAAGCCCGCTCGACGCGATCCGCAGCCGCGCGGGCGACGGAGCACGGGTCGGCCATGCGCTCGGCGAGGACGTCTTCGGGCGCGCCCTTCCCCAGGGTGTGCTCACCCGCGGCTTCGACGCCGAGGGCCAGGGCGTGGACGCCGGCGAGGAGTGGCGCTACGACGGAACCCTCCGGGTCGCCGAGGACGACACATGGACGCTCGTCCTGCACTACACCGGGGAGCGGCCCGTGGTGCACCTCGGCGACCGCGAGCTGTACCCCGTGCGCGAAGGCACCGCCGAGTACTTCGCCGGCGGTTTCGTCAGCACCGCGCCGGACGGCCTGAGCGTACGGCGGGCGACTCTGCAACTCGCCGCGGGCGAGCACCGGTTGAGGATCACCGCGAAGGGCGGGGACGAGGGGCAGCTCTTCCGGCTCCGGCACATCACCGGAGCCACCCGGGCCGAGGACGTGGCCGCGGCGGTGGCCGCCGCCCGCGCGGCGCACTCCGTCGTACTGTTCGCCTACGAGGACGCAACCGAGGGGCAGGACCGCACCGGCCTCGCACTGCCCGGTCACCAGGAGGCCCTGATCGAGGCCGTCACCGCGGTCAACTCCCGTACCACCGTGGTCCTCAACACCTCGTCGGCCACCTCGATGCCCTGGCTGCGGCGCACCGGCGCGGTGCTGCAGATGTACTACCCGGGCCAGGAGGGCGCCGCCGCCACCGCGGCCGTGCTGTTCGGCGACACCGACCCCGGCGGCCGGCTCACCCAGAGCTTCCCGGCGGACGAACGCACCCACCCGACCGCCGGCGACCCGCGCCGCTACCCCGGAGTCGACGGACGGGAGGAGTACACCGAGGGCATCCACATCGGCCACCGCTGGTACGCGGCACGCGGACTGCGTGCCCTCTTCCCCTTCGGCCACGGCCTCTCGTACACGCAATTCGCCTACCAGGACCTCGATGTGCGGGCCGCGGACGGGGGACTCGATGTGACCTTCACCGTGCGCAACACCGGTGCCAGGCAAGGCATCACCGTGCCGCAGGTCTACGTCGGACCGGCGCCCGGCCTCCGGCTCGACCAGCCGGAGACCGCGCTCGCCGGATACCGCCGGCTCACTCTGGACGCCGGGGAGCGGCGCCGGGTCGCGGTGCGGGTGACCAGGCGCTCGCTCTCCTCCTGGGACGCGGGCCGGCACGGCTGGGTGCTCGGCACCGGACTGCGCACCGTGCGCGTCGCGGCCTCCGCCGAGGACGTACGGCTGTGGGGGCAGGTCCGGGTGTAGGCCCTGGGGCCGCGGGGGTCAGGACTCGTGCGCCGCGCGGTGGGTCTTCGCCAGATCGCAGTACACCTCGGCATTGAGGAGGAGCCCCGCGCGCTCCTCGTCCGTGAGCGGGCGCCGTACCTTGGCGGGCACCCCGGCCACCAGCGAACCGGGCGGCACCTGCATGCCCTGCGGCACGAGCGCCTGGGCCGCCACCAGCGAACCGGCCCCGATCACCGCGCCGTTGAGCACCGTCGCCCCCATGCCGACCAGGCAGTCGTCCTCCACGGTGCAGCCGTGCAGTGTGGCGTTGTGGCCCACCGACACCCGCTCGCCCACCGTCAGCGGGAAGCCGACGTCCACGTGTAGCGTGCAATTGTCCTGGATGTTGCTGTCCGCGCCGAGCACGATCGGGCCGCCGTCGGCGCGCAGCACCGCCTGGTACCAGACGCTCGACCCCGCGTGCAGGGTCACCTCGCCGAGTACGACGGAGGTCGGGGCCGTGAAGGCCTCGGGATGCACCTCGGGGGTCCGGCCGCCCACCGGGGCGATCAGTGCTTCGTTCGCCATCTTCTGCTCCTGCTCTCCTGTGACCGCGCCGTCGCGCTCACCCGGAACCGTAGGCGACGGCCACCGGGAGCCGCGCGGGGGTGGGTCGAAGATCACAGGTCAGGCCCGCTGCCGCGGTCACTACCGCTGAGTACGGTGTGCGTGTGCCGAAGAACCGGAACACGTTCTCCTCGCTCACCGCGCGCCGCCGCAAGGTCACCAGCCGCGCGGTCCACGCGGCTTGGCGCTGGGTGCAGCGCCAGGGTGCCGTGACGGCCGAGCGGCCCGGCCGGCTGCGGTTCCGCGCGATCGGGCACGGCACCCGGCTCGCCTTCCCGCAGGGCACCGTCTTCGGCGAGCCGTGGATCGAGATCGGCGACCACTGCATCGTCGCCGAGCAGGTGACACTCACCGCCGGACTGATGCCCGATCTGGACCTCGGACCCGACCCGATCCTCACGCTCGGGAACGGCGTGGTGCTCGGCCGCGGCAGCCATGTCATCGCCGACACCACGGTGACCATCGGCGACGACTGCTACTTCGGCCCGTACGTGTACATCACCTCGACCAACCACAGCTACGACGACCCCGAGCAGCCCGTCGGCAAGCAGTGGCCGCGCATGGAGCCGGTGCACATCGGCCCCGGCTGCTGGATCGGCACCAACGCGGTCGTGCTGCCCGGCACACGCCTCGGCCGGAACGTGGTGGTGGCGGCCGGCGCCGTCGTCCGCGGCGAGGTGCCCGACCACTGTGTGGTCGCCGGTACGCCGGCCCGCGTCGTCCGGCGCTGGGACGCCGAGCAGGGCTGGCAGCCGCCGCTGCGTACGCCCGCCCCGGTGCCGATCCCCGAGCACATGACTCCCGAGGCCCTGGTGGCGCTCGCGGAACTCCCGGACCCGCCCGGCGGGTGCTGACCTCACCCGGTGCTGCCGACCTCGTCCGAGGCCGTTGACCTCAACCGCGGTTGAGCAAAGAGCCTGGCACTCCCGGCGCGGACATCGGACGTCCGCGCCCGACATCCGAGGAGTGCCCCGTGAACGACACCGGATTCGTCCTGGTCGTCGGCGCCACCGGCAACCAGGGCGGCGCCACCGCCCGAGAACTGCTCGCCCGCGGCCGTGACGTGCACGCCCTGGTGCGAGACCCGGACAAGCCCGCGGCCCGGGAGCTGAAGGAACAGGGCGCGGTCCTGGTGCGCGGCGATCTGAACGACCCGGCATCGCTGCGGACGGCGATGTCCGGAGCGAGCGGGGTGTTCAGCGTCCAGGCGCTCGCGTACGAACCCGAGACGCTCGCCGCGGAGGTGCGGCAGGGCAAGGCAGTCGCCGACGCGGTCCTGGAGACCGGCGTGCCGCACCTGGTGTACAGCTCCGTCGGCGGCGCCGAACGAGGCACCGGAATCGACCACTTCGAGACCAAGGCCGAGATCGAACGGCACATCGGCGCGCTCGGCCTGCCCGCCACCGTCCTGCGCCCGGTGTTCTTCATGGACAACCTGCTGCACTACGCCGAGGCGGGCGAGGAGCGGGTCCTCGAGCTGCCGGTCGATCCGGCGCGGCCGATGCAGCTCGTGGCGTCCGAGGACATCGGACACTTCGCCGCGGACGCCTTCGCGGACCCCGGCCACCACCGGGGACGGCAGATCGAACTGGCCGGTGACGAGCTGACCTTCCCGCAGATCGCCGAGGTCTACCAGCGAGTGACCGGGACCCCGACGCGGCTCGTGCCGCTGCCGATCGAGGAGCGCATGTTCGAGTGGTTCGCCGAGGGGGGCTACCGGGCGGACATCCCGGCCCTGCGTGCGCTGCACCCCGGCCTGTCGACGTTCGAGGAGTTCCTGACCCGGCGACTGCGATCGGCCGCCGGCTGATCCGGGCCGGCGCCGGAAGCTGCGGGCAGCCCGTGGTCGCGCCCTCCGCGCGCGCCCCGGTGAGGCCGGTGACCAGGAGGAACGGAGCGCGCTCCGGGCCGCCGCGCTGCGTGGTGCGCGCCGTACGGCAGTACAGTGCGGTGCACGGCAAAGGACAAGGCACCGTGGTCCGCACCGAGCGGCCACGGACTCGGAGACGACGGGACGGACGCGTGTCGGACCTCGATCAGCTGACCCGGTCGCTCGCCCGCAACCTCCGGTACTGGCGCGGCGAGCGCGGCTACACCCTGGACGCGCTGGCCGCCCGCTCGGGCGTCAGCCGAGGCATGATCATCCAGATCGAGCAGGCCAGGACCAACCCCAGCGTGGGCACCACGGTGAAGCTCGCCGACGCACTCGGGGTGAGCATCACGACCCTGCTCGACCACGAGCAGGAGGCCGAGGTCCGGGTGGTGCCGGCCGAGCAGGCGGTCCGGATGTGGTCCACGGAACAGGGGAGTTGGTCCCGGCTCCTGGTCAGCGCCTGGGCGCGCGGGCCGTTCGAGCTGTGGTCCCTGCACTTCGAACCGGGCGAGGGCAGCGACTCCGACGCCCACCTCAAGGACACCGTGGAACTGCTCCATGTCACCGCGGGCGAACTGACCCTCGTCGTGGACGGCGTCGAGCACCGCGTACCGGCGGGCGGCTCGGTGACCTTCGAGGCGAACGCCCCGCACGGGTATCACAATCGCGGCCGGGAGCCGCTGGAGCTCACGATGGCGGTGTCCATTCCGCCCGCGGGCTGAGACGCCCCGCATCCGGCCGCCGGCCCCTGTTAGCTTGCGGTCATGCGTGCACCCATCGGCAACTTCGACGAAGCCCGGCCCGCCCCGGACTGCCTGGACCTGCTCGCCGCGCCCGTCGCCGACGCGGTACGGCGGTGGCGCGGCACGGTGCCCGCCGAGCAGTTCCTGTACGTGGACACCGACCCGGCGATCGCCGACACCGCCGTGTTCGTCGAGCACCACGGCGCCGAGCTCCTCGAGCAGTCGGCGAACTGCGTGGTCGTGGCCGGCAAGCGCGGCGGCGAGTCGACCCTGGCCGCATGTCTGGTGCTGTCCTCCTCGCGCGTCGATGTGAACGGCGCGGTACGCAAGCAACTCGGCGCCCGCAAGGCCTCGTTCGCCCCGATGGACACGGCGACCGGCGAGACGGGGATGGAGTACGGCGGCATCACACCCGTCGGCCTGCCGGGGGACTGGCGGATCCTGGTGGACGCCGCCGTGCTCGACGTGCCGCACGTGCTGATCGGCAGCGGGAGTCGGCGCGGCAAGCTGATCGTGCCCGGCAAGGCCTTCGCGGAGCTCCCCGGAGCGGTGGTCGTCGAGGGCCTCGGCCTGCCGTCCGCCTGACCTCGCCGAACGGCTCCGCACCACTGAGCGGAAAGCCTCCGCACCCGTGCGCCGAACGGCCCCACACCCGTGAACGGACGACGAACGACTCGCCAAGGTACGGAAGGGGGCTTGTCCAGGGCCCTCGCGTGCTGCAGGATTCGAGCCCCGTCTGACATCGATGTCAAGGGTCGGCAGCCAGGCAGCGTGCGGCCTCCCTTGCCCGCCCGGAGAGTGGTGAGCCGTGTCTCCAGAAGAAGTGTTGTCCCCACGCGTGAGGCGCAGAACCCGCCTCGCCGCATCCGCGGCCCTCGGCACCGGAGTCGCGGTGCTCCTCACCTGCCTGCCGGGCGCCACCTCCTCCGCCGACCCGGCGGCGGCCGCCGCGAAGGCCGAACCGGCCGCATCCGTCGACCCGTTGATCGGCTCGGCGAACGGCGGCAACACCTACCCCGGCGCCGTCCGGCCGTACGGAATGATGTCGTGGTCGCCGACCAGCACCAAGGGCGACCAGACCGACACCGGCGCCGCCAACGGCTACTCGTACGACACCACCCGGACCCGCGGATTCAGCCTCACGCATGTGAACGGCGCGGGCTGCCACCCGGGCGCCGCGGGCGACATCCCCGTGATGCCGTTCGCCGGCGAGGTCGACTCCTCGCCCTCCGCGGACACCGAGGACAAGGTGTACGCCTCCGACTTCTCACACGACAACGAGCGGGCCGTGCCCGGCCGTTACACCCTCGGCCTGGACTCCGGCGTCACCAGCGACCTCGCGGTCAGCGAACGCGCCGGGGTCGCCGACTTCATCTTCCCGGCCGACAAACCCGCCAACCTGCTCTTCCGGACCTCGAACTCGCTCAACGGCAGCGAGGACGCCCACATCGAGATCGACCGGGCCGCCCGCAAGGTCACCGGCTGGGTGCACACCGGCGCCTTCTGCGGACGCCGCGCCAACGGCGGTGAGAACAACCGCAAGAGCTACTACAAGCTGCACTTCAGCGCCACCTTCGACCGCGACTTCGCCGACCACGGCACCTGGCAGGACGACAAGCTGTCGCCCGGCTCCACCTCGGCCTCCGGCGGCGAGGGCTACGCCACCGGCGACGACCGGCGCGGCCGCGGCTCCGGCGGATACGTCGGCTTCGACACCGGCAAGGACCGCACCGTCTCGATGCGTCTGGGCATCTCGTACGTGAGCCAGGCAGGCGCCGAGGCCAATCTGCGCGCCGAGATCCCGCGCCGCGCGAGCGTCGACGACGTGGCCGCCGAGGGCTACAAGGCGTGGAACCGCGAACTCGGCGCCGTCGCCGCCCGCGGCGGCACCGAGGACCGCCGCACCGCGTTCTACACCGCCCTCTACCACTCGCTCCTGCAGCCCAACCTGGTCAGCGACACCGACGGCCGCTACCCGGGCATGGACGGCAAGCCGCACCGTCTCGCCAAGGGCCAGCGCGCCCAGTACACGAACTTCTCCGGCTGGGACCAGTACCGCGCACAGATCCAGCTGCTCGCCCTCCTGAAGCCGGACGTCGCGGGCGACTTCGCCCAGTCCCTGTACAACTTCGCCCGGCAGAACGGCGGGGTCTGGGACCGCTGGGTGCACATCAACGGCCCCACCCATGTGATGACCGGCGACCCCTCCGCCGCCACCCTCGCCACCTTCTACGCCATGGGGGTACGGAACTTCGACGCCGAGGGCGCCTTCGCCTCACTGGCGAAGCAGGCCACCGTGCCGCACCCGGACGGGCTCTCGGACGCCGGCTGCCCCGGCCAGTGCGAGGGCCAACGCCCCAACCTCGAGCAGTACTTGAGCAGCAAGTACGCGGCGCAGGACGACTGCCACTGCTGGGGCGGCGCCGCCGAGACCCTGGAGGCCGCGGTCGCCGACTCGGCGCTCGCACAGTGGGCGAAGCAGCTCGGCCGCAAGGCGGACGCGCGCCGCTTCGGTGAGCGGGCCGACTACTGGCGCAATGTCTTCAACCCGAAGGCCACCGACGAGGCCGGCTACATCCAGGCGCGCAATCTGGACGGCTCCTGGGTCACCCCCTTCGACCCGGCCGGCGACCTCGGCTTCGCCCAGGGCAACAGCTCCACGTACACCTGGATGGTGCCGCAGGACGTGCCCGGACTCGCCGACGCCATGGGCGGCCGCGACACCGCCGCCGAGCGGCTGGACGGCTTCTTCCACGACGAGGACGGCAACTGGTCCGTCTCCGGCGGCGACCCGCTGCGCTACGACCCGACCAACGAGCCCGGCATCCACACCCCGTGGCTGTACAACGCGCTCGGGCAGCCCTGGAAGACCCAGGAGACCGTCCGCGAGATCTCCGACACCGTCTATGGCACCGGGCCCGGCGGACTGCCGGGCAACGACGACCTCGGCACCATGTCCGCCTGGTACGTCTTCGCCTCGATGGGCCTCTTCCCGCAGGAGCCGGGCAGCGCCGCCATGCTCTACGGCACCCCGTCCTTCGAGCGGATCACCGTGGACCGGCGGCACGGCCGGGATCTGGTGATCAACGCGCCGGGCGCCGGTGACGACCGCCCGTACATCGACGCGGTACGGGTGAACGGCCGCAGCAGCGACCGCTCCTGGGACGCCGGCAAGCTGGTCACCGACGGCGGCCGGCTCGACTTCCGCCTCGCCGGGCAGCCGAACAAGGAGTGGGCCACGGCACCGGACAGCCTGCCGCGCTGACTCCGCCCCTTTCGTGGGCCCCGTGCCGGTGCGGGGCCCACGAAGGCGTATCGGTGCGGCGCCGTCGCGGCGGGCTCGGGGCTATCGGCGTGCGTTGATCTCGATCGCCGGGCAGCGGTCCATCACCATCTCGAGGCCGGCCTCCCGGGTCCGGGCGTACGCGTCCTCGTCGACGACACCGAGCTGGAACCAGACCGCCTTCGCGCCGATGGCCACCGCCTGATCCGCGACGGGGCCGGCCAGTGCGCTGTTCACGAACACGTCGACCACATCGACGGGGAAGGGGATCTCCTCGAGCGAGGCGTAGCCCTGCTCCCCGTGCACCGTCTCCGCCTTCGGATGCACCGGCACGATCCGCTTGCCGTAGCGCTGCAGCACCTGGGCCACGCCGTACGCCGCCCGCTCCTGGTTCGCCGAGAGGCCGACCACGGCCCATGTGTCGCCCGACTCGTCGAGGATCCTGCCGATGGTCGCGGGGTCGCCGTACACGTCCGGCCTCCTGTGCAGCTTCGTGCGGATTCGCCCGTCGCATCCGCTGCGTACCACAACAGCCGCACCGCACGACCGATTCCCTACCGCCGGCCCGTCCCCGGCCGGCGCATACGCTGGGCGGATGCAGGACGCGTACCGCACCGTGCCCCACGAGGGCGTGCACGAGACCGAGATCAACCGCTCGCGCTTCCGCTGCGCGCTCGCCCCCGCGGCCACCGAGTCCGAGGCACAGGACTTCATCGCGAGGATCCGGGCCGAGCACCCGGGCGCCAACCACAACTGCTGGGCGTACGTCATCGGCACCGACGCCTCGGTGCAGAAGGCGAGCGACGACGGCGAACCCGGCGGGACCGCGGGCGTGCCCATGCTGCAGATGCTGCTGCGCCGCGACATGCGGTACACGGTCGCCGTCGTCACCCGCTACTTCGGTGGCGTCAAGCTCGGCGCGGGCGGGCTCATCCGGGCGTACGGCGGGGCCGTCGGCGAGGCGCTCGACGCCCTCGGCACGGTCACCAGACAGCGCTTCCGCCTCGCCACCGTCACCGTCGACCACCAGCGCGCGGGCAAGCTCGAGAACGATCTGCGCTCCACCGGCCGCACGGTGCGCGACGTCCGCTACGGCGAGGCCGTCACCCTCGAGGTCGCCCTGCCGGACGCCGACGTCGACGCCTTCCGCCGCTGGCTCGCCGACGCCACCGCCGGCAGCGCACACTGCGAACTCGGCGGCGAGGCCTACGGCGACGCCTGAGCCGACGCCGTCGGGCGGATCTTGACACGGGTGGAAAAGCGGGGTCCGTGGGGAATCCGGGATGCCGCGGCGTTAACGTGATCCGTGCCTGCGGCCCGGAGAGGGCCGGGGAACGTACGTGTCCGTAGGGGCGCCGGAGCGAGGGGTGGAGCAGGGAGCATGCGGGCCGGAGTCGCGTCGTGAGGATCCTGCACACCTCCGACTGGCACCTGGGGCGGTCCTTCCACCGGGTGAGCATGCTGGATGCGCAGGCCGCGTTCATCGAGCACCTGGTGTCCACCGCCCGCGAGCGGCAGGTGGATGCCGTCGTCGTCGCCGGGGACATCTACGACCGGGCCGTGCCGCCGCTCGCGGCCGTGGAGCTGTTCGACTCCGCGCTGCACCGGCTCGCCGATCTCGGGGTGCCCACCGTGATGATCTCCGGCAACCACGACTCGGCGCGACGACTCGGTGTCGGCGCGGGTCTCATCGGCCGGGCGGGCATCCATCTGCGGACCTCGGCCGCCTCCTGCGGGACGCCCGTGGTGCTGGCCGACGAGCACGGCGACGTCGCCTTCTACGGACTGCCGTATCTCGAACCGGCCCTGGTCAAGGACGAGTTCGCGGTCGAGCGGGCCGGGCACGAGGCCGTGCTCGGGGCCGCCATGGACCGGGTACGGGCCGATCTCGCCGACCGGCCCGCCGGCACCCGCTCGGTCGTCCTCGCGCATGCCTTCGTCACCGGCGGCGAGGCCAGCGACAGCGAACGGGACATCACCGTCGGCGGCGTCGACTCGGTGCCGGCCGGCCTCTTCGACGGCGTGGACTATGTGGCGCTCGGGCACCTGCACGGCAGCCAGACGCTCTCGGAAAGGGTGCGCTACTCCGGCTCCCCGCTCGCGTACTCCTTCTCCGAGGAGCACCACCGCAAGAGCATGTGGCTGCTCGACCTCGACGCGGACGGCGATGTCGCCGCCGAGCGGCTCGACTGTCCCGTGCCGCGCCGCCTCGCCAGGATCAGCGGCACCCTGGAGGAGCTGCTGGCCGATCCCGGCCTCGAGACCCACATCGAGTCCTGGGTCGAGGCGACACTCACCGACGCGGTACGGCCCGCCGAGCCGATGGCCGCGCTCTGTGCACGCTTCCCGCACACCCTCAGTCTCGTCTTCGCACCCGAGCGGGCCCCGGGCGACGAGACCGGGTCGTACGCCCGCCGGCTCGACGGGCGCAGCGACCAGGAGATCGCCGAGGACTTCGTGGCACACGTCCGCGGCACCGACCCCGACGCCGCGGAGCGCGCGGTGCTGCGCGACGCCATCGACACCGTGCGCACCGACGACACCCTGCGCGAGGTCGCCCGATGAGGCTGCACCGGCTGTCGGTCAGTGCCTTCGGCCCCTTCGGCGGCACCCAGGAGATCGACTTCGACGCACTGTCCGAGGCCGGCCTCTTCCTGCTGCACGGGCCGACCGGCGCCGGCAAGACCTCCGTCCTGGACGCGGTCTGCTACGCGCTGTACGGATCCGTGCCGGGCGCCCGGCAGAGTCAGTCCGCCGCCCTGCGCAGCGACCACGCGCCGGCCGACACCCGTACCTCCGTCACTCTCGAACTCACCGTCGCCGGACGCCGGTTGGAGATCACCCGGCAGCCCGCGCGGGTACGCCCCAAGAAGCGCGGCACCGGCACCACCGTGGACAAGGCGCAGACCTGGCTGCGGGGCCGGGACGCCGCGAGCGGCGACTGGCAGGACCTGAGCCGGTCCCACCAGGAGATCGGTGAGGAGATCGGGCAGCTGCTCGGCATGAGCAAGGAGCAGTTCTGCCAGGTGGTGCTGCTCCCGCAGGGGGAGTTCGCCCGGTTCCTGCGCGCCGACGCCGAGGCCCGCGGCCGGCTCCTCGGCCGGCTCTTCGACACCCGCCGCTTCGCCGCCGTCGAGGAGAAGCTCGCCGAGCTGCGCCGCGCGGGCCAGGCCCGTGTCCAGTCCGGCGACGACCGGCTGCTCGCCGTCGCGCACCGCATCGAGCAGGCCGCAGGTCCCGCCGCCGAACTGCCGCTGCCCGACACCGCACCCGGCGAACCGGGCCTCTCCGACGACGTACTCGGCTTCGCCGCCGTCGCCCGCGCCGGCGCGCGGGAACGCAGGGCGCTCGCCCGGTCCCGAGTCACCGAGGCCGAACGCGCCCAGGCCGCCGCCCGCCGCACCCTGGACGCCGAACTCGCCACCCACCGGCTCCAGCAGCGCGCCGCCGATGCCCGCACCCGTGCCGCCGCCCTCGCCGCGGACGACCGCGCGTACGCCGAACTGCGCGCCCGGATGGAGCGGGGCCGCAGGGCCGGGACCGTCGCACCGGCCCTGCGCCTGCGCGCGGACGCCGAGCGCGAACTCCTCGAACGCAGCACGGCCGAGGACCACGCCCGTGCGGCCCTGCCCGCCGAACTGACCGGCGCCGACGCGGTCACGCTCGCCTCGGCGGCCCGCGGCACCCTGGAAGAACTCGGCAGCCTCGAGTCGGCCCGCAGGGCCGAACAGCGCCTGGCCGCCCTCACCGCCGAACGCGCCGAACTGGACCGCGAGGAACGCGCCGACGAGGAGGCTCTCCGCGACGTCACCGAATGGCTCGAGCACTCCGACGCCACCCACCACACCCTGCGCGCCGCGGTCGAGACCGCCCGGGACGCGGTCGCCCGAGCCGAACACCTCGCCGCCGATCTCGCCGCCGCGCAGGACCGCCTCGCCGCCGCCACCCGCCGCGACGAACTCGCCGGTCGGGCCGAGCGCGGTGAGCAAGCGGCGCTCGGGGCACGGGAGTCGGCCCTCGCCGCGCACGAGCACTGGCTCGGCCTGAAGGAGCAGCGGCTGCTGGGCATCGCCGCCGAGCTCGCCGGGAGCCTCGAGCCGGGCAAGGCCTGCGCGGTCTGCGGCTCCACCGCACACCCCGACCCCGCGACGAAGGTCGCCGGACATGTGGACCGGGCGACCGAGGAGGCCGCGCTCGCCGCCCACCGCGACGCCGACGCACGCCGGCAGGAGGCCGAGCGCGAACTCAGCGCGGTGCAGGCCTCCCTGGCCGCCGCCACGGAGGCGGCCGGCGACGACACCACGGCCGAACTCGCAGCGGGCGTCGAGCAGTTGCGGCGCGAGCACGCCGGCGTACGGGAGCGTGCGGCAGGACTGCACTCCGCGCAGGAAGCCCTCGCACACGCCGGTGACGAACACACCCGCCGCCTCACCGAACGCGAACAGACCCGCACCCGGATCGCCTCCCGGCAGGCCGGAGCCGACCGCCTGGACCGTGAACGCGCCGAGCTGAGCGCCGAGTTGGCCGACGCCCGCGGCGAGGCGGACAGCGTCGCGTCCCGGGCCGGCCAGCTGGAGCGCCGTGCGGAGCTGCTCACCGCCGCAGCCGACGCGGTACGCGCCGCCGCCGACGCCGCGCAGCGGCTCAAGGACGCCGACGCCCGGCTCGCCGACGCCGCCTACCGGGCCGGCTTCGACACCCCGCGGGACGCCGCCGACGCCGCACTCGACGACGCCACGCACCGCGAACTCCAGCACCGCATCGACCGCAGACAGCAGGAGGAGGCCGCGATCCGCGCGGTGCTCGCCGAGGACGAGACGCTCGCCGCCGAGGCCCGCCCGCCCGCCGACCCGGCGACCGCCAGGTCCCGGGCCGACACCGCCGACCGGATCCTGCGCGACACGGTCTCGGCCGACGACGCGGCCGCCCGCCGCTGCACCGAACTCGACCGGCTCTCCGCCCGCGCACACACCGAGGCACGCCAACTCGGGCCGCTGCGCGCCGAGTACGACCGGGTGGCCCGCCTCGCGAGCCTCGCGGCCGGCACCTCCAGCGAGAACGAACGGCGGATGCGCCTGGAGTCCTATGTGCTGGCCGCCCGGCTCGAACAGGTCGCGGCCGCGGCGACCGCACGACTGCAGCGGATGTCCGCGGGCCGCTACACCCTGGTGCACTCCGACGACCGCGCAGGACGCGGCCGTTCGGGCCTCGGTCTGCATGTCGTCGACGCCTGGACCGGACGCGAGCGGGACACCGCGACCCTCTCCGGCGGCGAGACCTTCTTCGCCTCGCTCGCCCTGGCACTCGGCCTCGCGGACGTGGTGACCGACGAGACCGGCGGTGTGCGCCTCGACACCCTCTTCATCGACGAGGGCTTCGGCAGCCTCGACGACCAGACCCTGGACGAGGTCCTCGACGTACTGGACTCGCTGCGCGAACGCGACCGCAGTGTCGGCATCGTCAGCCATGTGCCCGATCTGCGGCGGCGCGTGCACACCCAGCTCGAGGTGGTCAAGGAGCGCGACGGCTCCTCGCTGCGGCACCGTACGGCGACGAGCTGACCGCACNAGTGTCGGCATCGTCAGCCATGTGCCCGATCTGCGGCGGCGCGTGCACACCCAGCTCGAGGTGGTCAAGGAGCGCGACGGCTCCTCGCTGCGGCACCGTACGGCGACGAGCTGACCGCACGCCACCGCGCAGGTGACCACGGGCGCCCGCCGGCCGAAGTCGGTGACCGGCCGGCGGGCGCGCCGATCACAGCTTCGACAGCTCGTCGACCAGGTCGTCGAGGCCGAGGGAACCCTGGGAGAGGGCGGCCATGTGCCAAGCCTTGGCGTCGAACGCCTCGCCGTGCGCCCGCCGGGCGTTCTCCCGGCCGAGCAGCCAGGCCCGCTCACCCAGCTTGTAGCCGATGGCCTGGCCCGCCATCGACAGATAGCGGGTCAGTTCGCTCTCCACGAAGTCGGCCGGCCGGCCGCTGTGCCGGCCGAAGAACTCCTGGGCCAGCTCCGGAGTCCAGCGCTCGCCCGGGTGGAACGGCGAGTCCGCCGGGATGTCAAGCTCCAGATGCATGCCGATGTCGACGATCACCCGGACCGCCCGCATCATCTGCGCGTCCAGATAGCCCAGGCGCCGCTCCGCGTCCGTGAGGAAGCCCAACTCGTCCATCAGGCGCTCCGCGTAGAGCGCCCAGCCCTCGGCGTTCGCCGACACCATGCCGATCGAGGCCTGGTAGCGGGACAGGTCGTCGGCGACGTGCACCCACTGCGCAAGCTGCAGATGGTGCCCGGGGACGCCCTCGTGGTACCAGGTCGACACCAGGTCGTACACCGGGAAACGGGTGTCGCCCATCGTGGGCAGCCAGGTGCGGCCCGGCCGTGAGAAGTCCTCCGACGGCGGGGTGTAGTACGGCGCCGCGGCGCCGCCGGCCGGTGCGATCCGGGACTCCACCTGCCGTACCCGGTCCGCCAGTTCGAAGTGCTCGCCGTCCAGGGCCTCGATCGCCTCGTCCATCAGGCCCTG
This sequence comes from Streptomyces triticagri, assembly GCF_003429565.1. Taxonomy (GTDB): domain Bacteria; phylum Actinomycetota; class Actinomycetes; order Streptomycetales; family Streptomycetaceae; genus Streptomyces; species Streptomyces triticagri. The sequence goes on along the minus strand of NZ_QUAK01000087.1, from coordinate 86,354 downwards.
CAGCCACTCCTGGACCGCGTCCACGCCCTCGATGTGCGTGCCGTGCTCGTCCAGGTGCTTCAGGGCCTCCCAGGGGGTGGCCGCGCCGGGCAACACCTTCTCCGCCTCGGTGCGCATCTCGCCGAGGATGCGGTGGTACTCGGACCAGCCGTACGCGTAGGCCTCGTCCAGGTCCAGGTCGGTGCCGTTGTAGTAGCGGGACCAGCGGGCGTAGCGCTCGCGGCCCACGGTGTCCGGCTCGCCCTCGACGGCCGGTGCGTACACGTCCCGCATCCAGTCGCGCAGCGCGCGCACGGACTCGGTCGCCTGCGCGGCGGCCGCGTCGAGTTCCCCGCGCAGCGCGTCGGGGCCGGCGGCCGCGAATTCGTCGAACCACCCCCGGCCGGTACCGCTCCACTCGGTCAGCTGGCCCACGAAGGTCGCCGTGGCCCGTGGGCCGCCGTACAGCTTGCGCTCCAGGCCGAGGGCGAGGGACTGTCGGTAGCCCTCGAGTGCCGCGGGCACCGCCCGCAGCCGCTCGGCCACGGCCGCCCAGTCCTCGTCGGTCGCGGTCGGGGTGACGGTGAAGACCTCCCGCACCGCGTGCACGGGCGAGGACAGATTGCCCACCGTACGCAGGTGTTCGTCCGCCTCGTGCACGGCGAGTTCGGCAGTCAGACGCTCGCGCAGCAGCCGGGCGCAGCGGCGCTCCACGTCGCTGTCGCCGCCGGGCGCCCGCTCCGCCGTCGCGAGGCGCGCCAGCGTCGTACGGGCCAGCTCGGCCCACCGACGCGCACCCGCCGGCGAGAGGTCGGGCAGCCGTGACGAGCTCTCCGCGACTCCGAGGAACGTACCGGTGATGGGATCGAGGGCGATCAGGTCGTCGACGTAGGCGTCGGCCACCTGGCGGGGCAGTGGGCTCTGAGTGGTGTCTGACATGCGGACATCCTCTTACGAGCGGGTCGCTCGCGTCACCGGATTACGCTCCCGGAATCCTTCGTCCCGGGGTGATCCGGGGCAGCCGGCGGCAGCAGGGGACCGCAGTCCCACTGCTGGAATATCAGCCGGGTCTCCACCCGTGCCACCTCGCGCTGCGAGGTGAACTCGTCGATCACCAGACGCTGCAGATCGGCGGTGCCGGTCACCGCCACATGCACCAAGTAGTCGTCGGGACCGGTGAGATGGAACAGTGCACGGGACTCCGGCAGCGCCCTGATCCGCTCCACGAACGGGCCGATGAGCTCCCGGCGGTGCGGCCGTACCTGGACCGAGAGGAAGGCCTCGAGGCCGCGGCCGAGCTTCGCCGGATCCAGGCGAAGCCGATGCCCGAGGATCACTCCGGAGCGGCGCAGCCGCGCCACCCGGTCCAGACAGGTCGACGGCGCGACGCCCGCCTGCGCGGCGAGGTCCCGGTAGGTGGTCCGGGCGTCGTTCTGCAGAAGACTGAGAATCTGCAGATCCACCGGGTCCAGTACGACGGATTCGCTCATCCATCGAACATAGCGCGGGACGCGGCCCGACCGCACCGGACGGCGTTCACCGTACTGCGCATGGAGATGGACACGGACCACACCGCCGACCTGACCTCGCCCACACCCAGGGCCCTGGCCACCGAAGCCGTGCACGCCGGCCGCGAAGACCTCGCCGGCCTCGGCCTGCACGCCCCGCCGCTCGACCTGTCCACCACATACCCCTCGTACGACAGCAGGGCGGAGGCCGCCCGGATCGACGCCTTCGCCGCCGAGGGCGCGCTCGACGACGGGCCGCCGGTCTACGCCAGGCTCGGCAATCCCACCGTCGGCCGCTTCGAGACCGCGCTCGCCCGTCTGGAGGGCACCGAGAGCGCCGTCGCCTTCGCCAGCGGTATGGCGGCGCTGAGCGCGGTGCTCCTGGTCAGGGCGTCGATGGGGCTGCGGCACGTCGTCGCGGTACGACCCCTCTACGGCTGCAGCGACCATCTCCTGGACGCCGGTCTGCTCGGCACCGAGGTGACCTGGGTGGACCCGGCCGGCGTCGCCGACGCCATCCGGCCGGACACCGGCCTCGTCGTCGTGGAGTCACCGGCCAATCCCACCCTCGCCGAGGTCGATCTGCGGGCCCTGGCGCACTCCTGCGGCTCCGTACCGCTGCTCGCCGACAACACCTTCGCCACACCCGTGCTGCAGCGCCCGGCCGAGAGCGGCGCCGGCCTGGTCCTGCACAGCGCCACCAAGTACCTCGGCGGCCACGGCGACGTACTGGGCGGAGTGGTCGCCTGCACCGAGGAGTTCGCGCGGCGGCTGCGGCAGGTGCGGTTCGCGACCGGCGGTGTGCTGCATCCGCTGGCCGGCTATCTGCTGCTGCGCGGCCTCGCCACCCTGCCGGTACGGATGCGGGCCGCATCCGCGACCGCCGCCCGACTGGTCCGGCGGCTGACCGACGACCCGCGGGTGGGTGCGGTGCACTACCCGCGGATCGGCGGCGCCATGGTCGCCTTCGAGCCGCTGGGCGACCCGCACGAGGTGATCGCGGCGGTGCGCCTGATCACCCCGGCGGTCAGCCTCGGCAGCGTCGACACGCTCATCCAGCACCCCGCCTCGATCAGCCATCGCATCGTCGACGCAGACGACCGCAGGTCGTCCGGCGTGGGGGACCGGCTGCTTCGCATGTCGGTCGGTCTCGAGGACGCCGACGACCTGTGGGACGACCTGGACCGGGCGCTCAGCGCGGCGGAGTCGGCCCCGGACCAGGCCCCGCGTCCTCGAAGCCGGGCTGCCGGCTGACGGAGACCGGCTCCGCGTCCGCCGTGACCGGTCGCAGGCGGGCCGTGATCACCAGCGTGCCCTCCTCCACCTGGTAGTCGAGCGGCAGTCCGAGCGCGCGCATCGCGGCGACCATGGCGGTGTTCTGCGCCTGCGTCACCGCGTACACGCTCGTACTGCCCGCTTCGACGGCCAGGGCCACCAGCCGGCCGAGGAGCTCCCTGCCGATGCCGCGCCGCTGCCAGTCGTCCTCGACGAGCAGTGCCACCTCCGTCTCGTCGCCGTCCCAGAGCAGATGGCCGAGGGCGACCATCCGGCCGGAGGCGGTACGGACTGCCAGGGTGCGGCCGAAGCGGGGGCTGAGCAGGTGGTTGAGGTAGCGGTCCGCGTCCCCGACGGGGCCGTGGTAGCGCAGGCTCAGAGTCCGCTTCGAGCAGCGCTCGTGCAGCGCCCGCGCATCGTCCAGGTCGTCGGTGTCGGCCCGCTGCACGGTGATCGAGTTGCCCTCGGGCAGGGTGAGCACGTCCTGGCTGCGGGGGATGCGCGGGCCGAGACGGGCGTCAAGCTCCACCAGGGCGCGGGCCCGCGCGAACTCCGTGGGGGTGAAGGGGAGATGGGCCCGCTCCACGGTCAGGGTGCCGCCCGCCGGGTCGCGCAGCCGCATCAGGGTGCCGTCGAGCACGCCCTCCACGGGCGCGGGGTCGCCGGTCGAGCGGGTGCCGGCGAGTGACTTGGCGGGGATCGACCTGATGCTGCAGCGCCCCAGCAACTGGCGCAGTGCCAGCGGCAGTTCGGCCGCGTCCAAGGCGGTGCGGGTGGCAAGGGAGAGCACCCTGGTGGGGGCGTCCACCAGATCGTGGGCGTCGGCGCGCTCGATCCAGGTCTCCGCACCGCCCGCCCGGGACACCACGGCGGTCAGTTCGGCGGCCCCGCGGTGCCCCGGTGCCCGCAGCAGGAACTCGTCGACCGTGCCCTCGGCGAGCGGATGCGTCTGCAGGCTGAGGATGTCCACCTCGATCGAGGCGAGCGCCGCGCACAGTGCAGCCAGGGAGCCCGGCTCGTCCCGGACCGTGGTCCGCATCCGCCACAGGGTGGACTCGGGCAGATCGGAGCCCCGGTCGCCGGCAGGAGCGCTTGGCACGCCGACCGCCGCGCCCGGTGCCCCGGCCGCGCCGCCGCCCTCGGTCCCCGCGGCTCGCGGGGCGCCGGTATCGACCGGCGGCGGTGCGTGACCGTGGCGTCGTGACCACCAGGTGTGGAAGCCGGCCGTGGCGAGCAGGGTGAGTGCGGAGGCGACCAGCAGAACGGGCCCGTCTGGACCGTTCACGATCGTCTTCGCGATGGTGTCCGCGACCGCGACCGCGGTGAACAGCGCGGCGAGCTCCACCAGATCGCGCCGCCAGTGGTGGTGGGTGCGGCGCGCCCGCTTCGCGTTGCGCGCCTGGGCGTTGTCGATTTTTCGGGTCATGCCAGCACTCTGGACGACCGGTGTTGCGTGATCACAAACGCCTTGTGTCTGATCGGTTAAGAGCCCGTCTGACCCTTCCGTCGACCAATGAACCACGCGCCCCATTTGCGTACGGACAGGTCCCGCGTCCCGTATGCGCCTACTGGCCCACCCGCCCCGGCTCCAGGGTCTTGCTGAACAGCACCTCGCCGCCGTCCTGCCGCAGCCGGACGGTGAGTTCGCCGCTCGAGCCGTCGATGTCGACCTCGCCGAAGTACTGCGGAGTCTCCATGGGAGAGGTGTTCGCACGGTCCGGCGCCTTGATGAACTTCTGCTGCGGCCCGAACGTCCCGTCCAGCTTCAGCGCCTGGAAACCGCCGGCCGCCAACGGCCCAGAGACGAACTCCCAGAACGGCTCGAAGTCCTGGAACGCTGCCCGCTCCGGGTCGTAGTACTGGGCCGAGGTGTAGTGCACATCCGTCGTCAGCCACAGGGTGCCGGTGATCCGCCGCCGCTTGATGTGCCGCAGCAGCTCCGCGATCTGCAGCTCACGGCCGAGCGGTTCGCCGGGATCGCCCTGCGCCACGGCCTCGAAGTCGGTGTCGCCGTCCGGGACCACGAGGCCGAGCGGCATATCGGAGGCGATCACCTTCCACACCGCACGCGACCGGCTCAACTCCCGCTTCAGCCAGTCGAGTTGCCGCGCTCCGAGGATGCCCTGCGGATCGTCCGTCTGGCGGCCCGGCGAGTTCGCGTTGCGGTACGTGCGCATGTCCAGGACGAAGACGTCGAGCAGCGGGCCGTGCCGCACCACCCGGTACATCCGCCCGTCGGTGTCCTGGCCGCCCTTGCCGGGGGACAGCGACGACACCGGGAAGTACTCGCTGAAGGCGCGCAGCGAACGGGCCGCGAGCACGTCGACGTCCTTCACCGTGTAGCGGTCGTCGTCCAGGATCTCGCCCGGATACCAGTTGTTGCACACCTCGTGGTCGTCCCACTGGACGATGCCGGGGACCTGGGCGTTGAACCGGCGCAGATTCTCGTCGAGCAGGTTGTAGCGGAAGTTGCCCCGGAACTCGGCGAGCGTCTCCGCGACCTTGGCCTTCTCGTCCGTCGTGACGTTCCGCCACACCCGTCCGTCGGGCAGTGTGACGCTGGGCTCGATCGGCCCGTCCGCGTAGATCGTGTCGCCGCTGCACAGGAAGAAGTCGGGGTCCAGGCGCCGCATGTCCTCGAAGAGCCGGTAGCCGCCGAGGTCCGGATTGATGCCCCAGCCCTGGCCCGCGATGTCTCCGGACCACACGAATCTCGCGCCCTTGCCGCGCCCGCGCTCCGCGGTGCGGAAGGTGCCCGTGACGGGGCGGCCGGTGCGCCGCGGATCGTCCGGGTCGGCGAGCACCACCCGGTAGTGGATCTGCTCACCGGCCGGCAGCCCGCGCAGCCGGGTCGTCCCCGCGAAGTCGGTGCCGGGGCCGAGCAGCGGCCCGCGCCAGGTGGTGGGCCTGGCGAACGATTCGGTTGCGGACGTCTCCACGATCATCCGGGCGGGCCGGTCCGAGCGGACCCAGACCAGGCCCGAGTGCGCGGTGATGTCACCTGCCTGTACTCCCCAGTCGGCGCCGGGACGGCCCGAGCGGGCGAGCGCCGGGGCGGCCGCGCCGCCGAGTGCGGGCAGCGCGACCGCGGCGGAAGCGGCGACGGAACCACGCAGTACGGAACGGCGGCCCGGGGCCGAGCGGGGCAGACGGTCTGACATCGATGCGCCTCCAGAGACTTCAACCGGCTGGTGTGCGGTCACACACCTACTCGTGCCTCACAGCCTTCGTGCGAACCCCAAGTGAACAACTGGCGTGCCGTCAGGGGAACCCGGCGCACCGTACTGCACGGACCGGCCTGCGGGCACCGGCCTGCGCACACCGGCTTCCTGCGGCCGGCACCGGACTTCGGGACCAGGACGAACGGCCGATGTCCCCGCTCCCCGTGCGCTGCCTACGCTCGGTGAACAGCACGCGCCGGCACCACAGCCGCCCCGCGGACAGCCACCCGGCACAACCGCAAGGAACGGGAGCCCATGTACGACATCGGACAGCGTCATCTGCGCATCGCCCGCCCGACCCGCGACATCGAGGCCGCCGAGCGCTATTGGGTCGGCGGCCTCGGCCTGCACGTCGTGTACCGGGCCACCGCAGCCGGCGACCCGGACGCGCACGACCTCCTGATGGTCGGCGCACCGGACGCCGACTGGCACATCGAACTCACCCACCAGGAACACGCCCCGGTCGCACCTCGGCCGACCGAGGAGGACCTCCTGGTCCTGTACTTCGACGGCCCGGTGCCCGAGGACCTGGTGACCCGGCTCGAGGAGCACGGCGGCACCAGGGTCAAGTCCCCGAACCCCTACTGGAACGAATGGGGCGTCACGGTGCAGGACCCCGACGGCTACCGCCTGGTGCTGTGCACACGAGCGTGGTCCAACGCCTGACCCACCCCGCATCCCGGACCGGCTCGGCGGTGCAGCTGCTCAGCGGGCGCAGCGCGATCCCGGCCGTCGGCAGCGTGCTCGTCGGGGCCGGAGTGGCCCTGGGCTCAGGCGCGTTCACCCGCCGGGATCGCAAGCGGCGCGGCCGCCGTGGCGTCGAGCAGGACGCGGGCGACCAGGGCCGGGTCGTCGTTCATCGGGACGTGCCCGCAGCCGGGGAGCCGTATCAGCCGGGCGGACGGGACGACGTGCTTGGCCCTGACCCCCTGCCGGCGGGGGAGCAGCCGGTCCCGCTCGCCCCACGCGACGGTGACCGGCACGTCCGGGACGTCCTCGGCGGTCGCCGCCCCGGCGCCCTCGCGTCCGGCGGCGAGAGTGAGATCGAAGCCGGTCGCGTTCCGCAGCGCGAGGGTCTCGCCCACCACCGCCTCGGGTGAACGCCGCCACGGCCGTGCGTAGATGGTGCCCGTCAGGGCGGTGCGCCCGGCCGCGGTACGGGACAGCCGCTCGATCACCGGCACCGGGAGCAACCGGGCGCCATGGCGCATCGCGAGCAGGGTCGCGAACGCGTACCGTCGTTCACCCGGCGTCCAGAAACCGCCCGGTGAGAGCACCGTGGCGCTGCGGACCAGCTTCCTGCGCGCCATCTCCAGGCTCAGCATGCCGCCGAGCGAATTGCCCGCCACATGCGGCCGGTCGAGCCCGAGTTCGGCGCAGAACGCGCCCAGGACCGCGCTGACCTCCGGCAGTCCGTACGGCACGGCCGCCGGCAGCGCGGGGGACTCCCCGAAGCCCGGCAGATCGACCGCGATCACGTCCCGCTCCGCGGCCAGGATGCGTAGGACCGGCTCCCAGGCCTGCCAGTGGTGCCCGATGCCGTGCAGCAGGAGCAGCGGTTCGCCCGCGCCCTCCCGGTGATACGCGACGGACACCGTCTCGGGGCCGTGCGGAGTGTCGATGCTCAGGAAGGCGGTGGCGGACATGCTGCTCCTCGACGTGGACGGCGCTCTTGTGGACAGTTTGTCAGCAACCGTTACCCGCGGGTATACCCCCAGTCGTATCGGCGCACCCGTCAACCCGCCCGCCGGACGGCGGAGTTCGGGCGCGGACACCTCGGCGGCCGCACGCCACACGGTGCCCCGCGGCCGATTGTGCGCGGTGTCGCACCCGTGGTGCCTGGACAGCGGGACTGCGGCGGCTTTGGATGTAACCGTGGCAACGGACACCCTGACCGACGTCTTCGAAGAGCACCGCCCCACCCTGACGGGCGTCGCCTACCGCATGCTCGGCCGGGTGGCCGACGCGGAGGACGTCGTACAGGACGCCTGGCTGCGCTGGTCGTCGGCCGACCGCGCGGACGTACGGGAGCCGCGTGCGTTCCTGGTGCGGATGACCACGCGCCTCGCCATCGACCGGCTCCGCCAGGTCACCGCACGGCGCGAGACATACATCGGACCCTGGCTGCCCGAGCCCCTGGTCACCGACTTCGGGCCCACCGTGCAGGACTCCGCGGAGCGCGCGGTGCTCGCGGACTCGGTGTCCCTCGCCGTCCTCGTCGTACTCGAGTCGCTCTCGCCGCTCGAGCGCGCGGTGTTCGTGCTGCGCGAGGCCTTCGGCTTCCCGTACGCCGAGATCGCCACCACCCTGGACCGGACCGAGGCCGCGGTACGCCAACTCGCGGGCCGGGCCCGTAGACACGTGCAGGAGCGCAAGCCGCGCTTCGACGTGAACCCGGCGGAGCGACGCGATCTGACCGAACGATTCCTGACCGCCGCCGTCGAGGGGGACCTGGACGGCCTCATGGCGCTGCTCGCCCCGGACGCGCGGCTCGTCGGGGACGCGGGCGGCAAGCACAAGGCGCCGCTGCGGGTCATCGAATCCGCCGACAAGGTCGGGCGCTTCCTGCGCGGTGCCGCCCAGCAGACCCTGGAGACGGGCGACTTCGAGGTACGTGCGGTCGAGATCAACGGCGGCCCCGCCGTACTCATGCTGATCGACGGCAAGCCCGACTCGGTGTTCCAGCTCGACGTCCTCGACGGCCGCGTGAGCTGCGTGTACGTGATCCGCAACCCCGACAAGCTGACGTCGTTCACCGCCTGAGAGCCCACGGATCGAGCCCGTCCAGCCCGTCCAGCCCGTCGAGGCAATCCGGCGATCGAGGGCCAGGCGCCCGAGTTCCGGCGCTCGACCAACAACTCATGAACACATCGGGCTACGCCCGCCCCGCGCTCTGTAACGGACCCAGGATTGGTCTTGACCAAGTCAGAGGCCCGGCCTATCGTCGGCGGATAGTGCAGGAACCTTTAATAAACAAGGGCACGAAAAACCGCCGGGCCACGGCGATTGCGGAGGATCAGGGTGGGGACCACGCAGCTGGAGACGGTGCCGGAGCCGAAGTACTGGCACCTCAAGAACGTCATCGGGGAAGCACTCGACTCCGAGTTCTCGATCGGCGAGATCCTGCCCAACGAGCGTGACCTCGCAGCCCGATTCGGCGTCGCCCGCGCCACCCTGCGTCAGGCGCTCGAGCAGCTCGAGCTGGAGGGCCGGCTGCAGCGCCGCCGAGGAGTCGGCACCACCGTCGCCCCGCCCCGTATGGGTGTCGCCGTGGGGTCACCCCGGCAGAACTGGCCGGGCAACGACGACGACTGGCGCACCGTCGACTGCATGCAGACCCTGGCCCCCGTCGCCGTCGCACGCCTCCTCGACCAGGACCCCGCGCGCACCGTGCACCTGGTGCGCAGGTCCCGGGTCAGCGGCGGTCAGCCCGTCGCCGCCGAGCTCCTGTACGTCACCGAGTCCGCCGTGCCCGAGCTCTCCGGCATCGACGCACCCGCGGGACCGGCCCGTGCGCGCGCCGTGCTGCGCGAACTGCACCGGCTCGACCTGGAGGGCGAGGACCGCTCGGTGGAGCTGGCCTCCGCCCGCGCGGACGACGCCAAGGAACTCGACCGCCTCCCCGGCGCCCCCGTCCTCCTGGTCACCACCCGCTACTTCGCCCAGGGGCGTACCGCAGCCGTGTCCATGGCCACCTACCGTGCCGACACCTGCCGCCTCACCTTCGGCGACACGGGTGACGTCGAGATACACCACGGTGCGGAGCGCCAGGCCCAGGCCTCTTGACCCCGGCCTCGACCGACCAGCCCGTCTCCCGGCACACGGCCGCCCCGCTCAGCGCCGCGCCGTCACCGTGCCCTCCACGGCGAACAGCTCCTCCTCCACATGATCGAGCGCAAGCCGCAGCGCCCCCGTGGCGACGGCCGCCTCACCCAGCAGGGACAGCGTGACGCGGGGGCTGCGCAGGCAGTATCGCGCCAACTCCCGCCGCAGCGGCTCCAGTACACCGTCCAGACCGGCCGCCCAGCCGCCGATCACCACGAGTTCGGGGTCGAGCGCCAGGACCAGCGCGGCGACATCGTGCACCAGGCGCTGGATGTAGCGCTCGACCGCCGCCGCGGCCCGGTCGTCGCCCTGACGGGCATGCGCGAACACCTCGGTCACGGCCTGCTCGTCCAGCGGATGCAGCGGCTCGTCCGTCGTCGAAAGCAGCGTCTCCGGCGTCACCTCACGGCCGAGCAGATGCAGTGCGCCGATCTCGCCCGCCGCCCCACCGAACCCCCGGTGCAGCCGGCCGCCGATCAGCGATCCCGCTCCCGGACTGAGCCCGGCGAGCACGAAGACCACGTCGTCGCAGTCCCGCGCCGAACCCTTCCAATGCTCCGCGACAGCGGCCGCGTTGGCGTCGTTCTCGACCAGCACCGGGCAGGCGAACGAACGCCGCAGCCGATCGCCCAGCTGCAACCCCGTCCAGCCGGGCAGCGCCGTGCCCAGCCGCACCGTCCCGTCGGCCTCCACGATCCCCGGACTGCCCGCGCCGACCGCGCGCAGCGAATCACGCGACACCCCGGTCCTGCGCAGCACATCGGCGATCGCCGCACGTAGCCGGTCGAGCCGCTCGTCCGCCGAGGCCGTCGCGTCCACGGACTTCTGCCCCGCGCCGACCACCCGTCCGTCCAGATCGGACACCACGGCGGCGACCCGGTGCGAACCGATCTCCAGGCCCAGCAGATGACCCGCCTCGGCGCGGAAACGGAACCGCCGCGCCGGCCGGCCCTGGCGGCGGGCCGTACCGTCCTCGGCGGGCACCTCCACCACCAGCGCGGCCGCCATCAGCCCGTCCACCACACCCTCGACCGTCGGCCGGGAAAGGCCGGTGCTGCGGGTGATCTCGGTCAGCGACGCGGACTCGGCGCCGCGCAGCGCATGCAGTACCACGGCCGAATTGATCCGCCGCAGCAACGAGGGATCTCCGCCGGTCAGGCCCGCCAAGGTCGTCCTCCCAGCTTGTCCGCGTGATGGCCGGATCGTACTCGTAGCCCGGTGCCCGGGCGAGGGCCGGGTGGCGGCGAACGGAACCCGGCCCTCAGCCCGGTGCGACGAAACCGGACTCATAGGCCGCGATCACCGCCTGGGTGCGGTCGCGTGCCCCCAGCTTCGCCAGTACGGAACTCACATGCGACTTGACCGTCTCGCCGCCCACCAAGAGCTCGGCGGCGATCTCCGCATTGGACAGGCCCCGCGCCATCAGGCGCAGCACCGCCGACTCTCGTTCGGTGAGCGCCGCACGGTCGAGGGCCGCGCGGGCCTCGGCGTTCCCGTACTCAGCGGCGAGCGAGCGCACCGCGGCCGGGAAGAGCAGCGAATCACCGAGGGCCACCAGGCGGACGGCGTGCACGATCTCCTCCGGCCGTGACCGCTTGAGCAGAAAGCCGTCGGCGCCCGCCCGCAGCGCCCGGTACACGTACTCGTCGTTCTCGAAGGTCGTGATCACCAGGATGCGCGGGGGATCGGACACCGTCCGCAGCACCGCGCGGGTGGCCTCGATCCCGTCGAGCAGCGGCATCCGCACATCCATCGCCACCACATCGGGCCGCAGTTGCCGCACCATCGGCACCACCGACGCCCCGTCCGCGGCCTCGCCCACCACCTCGATGCCGTCCTGCGCCTCGAGCACCGCACGCAGTCCGGCACGTACGAGAGGCTCATCGTCCACGAGCAGCACAGTCACCGACACGTCGGAGAGCTTAGAGGCCCCGGGAGGAGGACGGGCACACGACCATGCGCCAGGTCACTGCCGCACCGGCCACAAGTCCCACGGCGGCCGGCACGGTGGCGGCCAGGAACGGATCGAAGGAGTGCACGGACGGAGCGAACCCGATCCCGACGAAGAGCGCCACCCCGGTCGCACCGCCCAGTTGGTCGGCGGCGCGCTGGACGCCCGAGGCGGTCCCGGCGTCGTCCTCACCCACGCCGCTGACCGCGAGGTACTGCAGCCCCACCAGGCCGAACGCCATCCCGGCCGCGAGCAGAATCATGGCGGGGACCATCGTCACACCGTCTGCCCGCACAGCCGCGACGGCCGCGATGGCGGCCATCGCGGCCGCGGTGCACCCGATGCCGGCGAGCACGCACGCGCGTGCTCCCCAACGGCCGAGCAGCCGGGGCACAAGCATGGAGAACACGATCAGCGAGAGCGCGAGCGGCACCATCGCCAGACCGGCACCGAGCGGGCCGATCCCCAGTGCGCCGGGAAGGTCCAGCGCCGGGGCGTCCTCGGACACGGGTCGTTCCCCCTCGACCAGGACGACGGCTGCCAGCAGCACGATCAGGATGAACGGGACCGAGATCAGGAAGATCCACCGCCAGCCCAGATGGGCCGTGACGACTCCGGAGAGCACGAATCCGACGACGAGGCCACAGCTGGCCACCGCCGCCCATACGCTCAACGCCCTCGACCGGCGCGGCCCTTCGGGGAACATCAGGACGATGGTGGCCATGGCCGCGGGCAGCGCGACGGCCTCACCGGCGCCCTGCAGGAGGCGCGCGATCACCAGGAACGCGAACGTGGGGGCCAGACCCGCCAGCAGGGACGCGGCGCCGAACAGGCACTAGCCGGGCGGGTCGCCCGGGCCAAGGTCGCGATCCCTCCCGGCACCCACGGGGCCCCGCACCAAGCCCTGGCCGAGCGGCAGCTCCACACGTACCCGCCACTCGCTGTCCTCGGGGCCGGCCGTCGCGCGGCCGCCGAGCAGTGCCGCCCGCTCGCGGATGCCGCGCAGACCGCTGCCGGCACCGACGTCCCGGACACCGGACGGGACGGGCAGCGGATTGCGTACGTCGATCTCCAGGAGGGCGTCGTCGACGGTCATGCGGAGCCGTACCGGCGCACCGCGGGCATGACGCAGCACATTGGTGAGGGACTCCTGCAGGATCCGGTACCCCTCGCGCGAGACCGGGGCAGGAATCCCGCCGAGCGGCCCCGTGATGGCTGCCTGCACATCGGTGCCCGCCGCACGGGCCGAGTCGAGGAGCCCGTGCGCGTCGGCGAGCGTCGGCTGCCCGCTCGCCGGCGGCGACGGGTCCCGCAGGACGCGCAGCACCCGGTCCAGATCCTCCAGCGCCGCACGGCCCGTGCCCTCGATCGCGTCCAGCGCCCGGTCGGTGAACTCCGAGCTGCCCGCCGCACGCGCCGCACCCGCCTGCACCACCGCGACGGTCAGCGCGTGCCCGATCGAGTCGTGCAGCTCGCGCGCGATGCGGTTGCGCTCCAGAAGCAGCTCGGTACGCGCTTCGAGCGCCGCGAGGCGCTCCGCGGGCGACGGACCGAGCAGCCGGCGGGCCGCGGTCGTCATCAGTACACCGGCCCCGGCCATCAGATACACCAGCACGATCGCCGGTACGGGTGAGAGCAAGCCGTACGTCCAGTGCCCGCCCTCAAGGTGCAGCACCGCCGCCTGACTCGGCGGGGCGCCCGTCGCCGCGGTGACGAGATCCAGGCTCATCGCGAGCATCTGGGTGGTCGCCGCCGCCACCGCACACCCCACCTCGAGGCGCAGCACCAGCCACACCGCGGTACGCCCACGATCCCGCCAGGAGGCCGACGGGGCCGCCACGATGTCGTCCACCCGCTCGGTGGCGCCGCCCCCGCGCACCCGCGCATGCGGACCGGGCAGCAGCATGACCTGCGCCTGCAGCCCTTCCGCGAGCCGTATCGACGGGATCAGCGCCGCCACCAGGAGCAGCGGGACCGGCACCAGCGGAACGACCGCCCAGTCACCGGCCGTCGGATCGATCCAGCCGGGATAGACGAACGTGGTGATGATCGCGATCAGCGACCCGAGGACCATGTGCAGCCAGCGTGTGTAGGTCACGGCCCGGGTCAGCGGGGCGAGAAGTGCGGGCATGCCGCCATCCTGCCAGCGCCCCGCCACGGGACAGTTCCCCCTGGCGGGGGAGACGGACCCCACCGGCGGGGGAAGTGCCGGGCCGCCCCCGACCACCAGCATGATTCCCATGACCAGCATCCACGTACAGGACCTCACCAAGGACTACGGGGCCAGACGCGCCGTGGACGGCCTGACGTTCACCGTGCGGCCCGGGCAGGTCACCGGGTTCCTCGGCCCCAACGGCGCCGGCAAGTCCACCACCATGCGCATGGTGCTCGGCACCGACACCCCCACCTCGGGCACGGCGACGGTCGGTGACCTGGACTACCGGTCGATCCCCGAACCCCTGCGTGTGGTGGGCGCGTTGCTCGACGCCGGTGCGGCACACGGGTCACGCACCGCACGCAACCACCTCCTCGCCCTCGCCACCGCCAACCGGATCCCGGCCGCACGCGTGGACGAGGTCCTCGAGGAGGCGGGACTCGCCGAGGTCGCCCGGCACCGGGTGCGGACGTACTCGCTCGGCATGCGCCAGCGCCTCGGCATCGCGGCCGCGCTGCTCGGCGACCCGCAGGTCGTCATGCTCGACGAACCGTCCAACGGCCTCGACCCGGAAGGCATCATCTGGATCCGCGAGCTGCTGCGCCGCCTCGCCGCCGAAGGCCGCACCGTCCTGGTCTCCAGCCATCTGATGAACGAGACCGCCACCTTCGCGGACCAGTTGGTCGTGCTCGGCCGGGGGCGGCTGCTCGCGGACACCCCGATGCGGGACTTCATCGACGCACACAGCAACCCACGCGTACGCGTACGCGCACTGGAGAGCTCCCGGCTCGAGGCCGCGCTGACCCGGGCCGGACACCCCACCGAGCGCGCGGACGACGGACGGCTGCTCGTCGAAGGGGTCCGCGCCGAACAGGTCGGCGCGATCGCCGCCCGCGAGGGCGTCCCCGTACTCGAACTCGCCGACCAAGAGGGCTCGTTGGAGAAGGCCTACTGCGCGCTCACCGCGGACGACGCGGAGTTCGCCGCCCGACCCGCCACCGCCGGCCGTCGCGAGGCCCGCACATGACCCCAGGAGGCGCCACCGCCATGTCCACCGCCGCCGAGCCGACCACCTCCCCGCGTCCGGCAGCACCCGCCGTCATCCGATCCGAGTGGATCAAGGTCAGATCGGTGCGGGCCAGCCTGATCTCCCTGGTCTGCATCGTGGCCGTGACACTCACGGTCACCCTCCTCGTGTTCCCCACGGTCGGCCAGGCCGAGGCCGACAACCCGGGCGCCGACCTCCTCTTCAACGCCTTCTACGCCCTCAACTTCGCCCAGATCGCAGCCATCTGCTTCGGCGCGACCGCGGTCTCGTCCGAGTACCGGGACGGCGCACTGCGGGTCTCCCTGAGCGCCGTACCGCGCCGCGGACTCCTGTACGCGTCCAAGATGACCGTGATCGGGGCGCTCGGCATCGCAGCCGGAATCCTCACCGCGTACGCGAGCTTCGCCGTCGGCCAGGCCTTCATGGGCGAGTACGCCATCGGGCTCGACGAACCCGGGGCGCTCCGGGCCTGCACCGGCGGCGGCATCTACCTCGGCCTGATGGCACTCTTCGCGGCGGGCGTCACGGTGCTGCTGCGCAGCGGCGCGGGCACGCTGGGCCTGCTCATCCCGTTCACACTGATCGTGTCGTTCGTGATCGGCGACATGTCGTCGACCGCGGCCGACCTGCTGCCCGACCGCGCGGGACAGGTCGTCCTCTACCAGGACGCGCCCAGCGGCATCGGGCCCTGGCAGGGTCTCGGCATCAGCGCGCTGTGGGCCCTGGCCGCGGTGCTCGCCGGCTGGTGGGCGTTCCGGCGCCGGGACGCCTGAGGAGGGCCGGGCGCGGGTCGGCGCTCAGCGCGCCTCGGCCGCCTCCCGCAGCCGCCCGTACTCCTCGGCCATCGCGTCGAGCGACCAACGGGCGTTCAGGCCACTGGGGTTGGGCAGCACCCAGACCCGGCTGCCGCCGATCCGCTCCCGCTGCGGCCCGATCCGCGCCGTCCGGTCGCCGAACGCCGCCCGGTACGCCGTGACTCCGACCACCGCGAGCCACCCCGGCCGCAGCCGCTCCACCTTGGCGGCGAGCACGCTGCCACCGGCAACGAACTCGTCCGGCGCCAGCTCATCGGCCCGTGCCGTCGCCCGCGCCACCACATTCGTGATGCCCAGACCGTACGAGAGGAGTTCGTCCTGCTCGGCCGGGAGCAGCCGGCGCGGGGTGAAACCCGCGGCGTGCAGCACCGGCCAGAACCGATTGCCCGGACGGGCGAAGTGGTGACCGGTCGCCGCCGTCATCAGGCTCGGATTGATGCCGCAGAACAGCACACGCAGTCCGCCCGCGACCACATCGGGGACGATGCGGCCGCGGGCGGACTCGAGCTCCTGCGGAGTGAACCGGCTCAGAGGATCGCTCCCGGCGCGTAACCGGCGGCCTCCGGATGGTGCTTCACCAGCTCCTCGACGCGGGCCACCACCGTCGCCACCTGGTCGCCCGCGGCGCCGGTGAAGGACAGCTTGTCGGCCATCAGGGCGTCGAGACCCGCACGGTCGAGCGGGATGCGCTCGTCGGCGGCGAGCCGGTCGAGCAGCTCGTTGCGCTCCGCGCCCTGCTCACGCATCGCGAGCGCCGAGGCGACCGCGTGCTCCTTGATCGCCTCGTGCGCGAGCTCGCGGCCGACGCCGCCGCGCACCGCACCCATCAGCACCTTGGTGGTGGCGAGGAACGGCAGATACCGGTCGAGCTCACGGGCGACCACCGCGGGGAAGGCGCCGAACTCGTCGAGCACCGTCAGGAACGTCTCGAGCAGACCGTCGAGCGCGAAGAACGCGTCCGGCAGCGCGACCCGGCGGACCACCGAGCACGACACATCGCCCTCGTTCCACTGGTCGCCCGCGAGCTCGCCCGTCATCGAGGCGTAGCCGCGCAGGATCACCATCAGGCCGTTGACCCGCTCGCAGGAACGGGTGTTCATCTTGTGCGGCATCGCCGAGGAGCCGACCTGGCCGGGCTTGAAGCCCTCGGTGACCAGCTCGTGGCCCGCCATCAGCCGGATCGTCTTCGCCAGCGACGACGGGGCCCCGGCGAGCTGCACCAGAGAGGTGACGACCTCGTAATCGAGCGAGCGCGGATACACCTGCCCGACCGAGGTGAACGACCGCGCGAAGCCGAGGTGCGCCGCCACCCGCTGCTCCAGGTCCGCCAGCTTCGCCGCGTCCCCGCCGAGCAGGTCGAGCATGTCCTGGGCGGTGCCGACCGGGCCCTTGATGCCGCGCAGCGGATAGCGGCCGAGCAGCTCCTCGATCCGGCCGTGCGCGACAAGCAGCTCGTCGGCCGCGGTCGCGAAGCGCTTGCCGAGCGTGGTGGCCTGGGCCGCGACATTGTGCGAGCGGCCGGCCATCACCAGTTCCCCGTACTCGCCCGCCAGCCTGCCGAGCCGCGCGAGCACGGCCACCGAGCGGTCCCGCACCAGCTCGAGGGAACGGCGGACCTGCAGCTGCTCCACGTTCTCCGTGAGGTCGCGCGAGGTCATGCCCTTGTGGATGTGCTCATGCCCGGCGAGGGCGTTGAACTCCTCGATACGCGCCTTCACATCGTGCCGGGTGACCTTCTCGCGCTCCGCGATCGAGGCGAGGTCCACGGTGTCGAGCACCCGGGCGTAGTCCTCGAGCGCGGCGTCCGGCACCTCGATCCCGAGATCCTTCTGAGCACGCAGGACAGCCAGCCAGAGCTGCCGCTCGAGGCGCACCTTCTGCTCGGGGGACCAGAGGTCGGCCAGCTCCGCGGAGGCATAGCGGCCGGCCAGGACGTTGGGGATACGGGGCTTCGCAGTCACGTGCACGGAGTTTACCGGGCGTCCGTACAGCCTCCCGACCATCCCTGACCTGTAGGAACCCACAGGACGGGAGGTGCGGCTATGCGGACGGCGGCGGCTCGTACGGGAGCAGCTCGGCGCGCTTGGGGTCGCGGCCGTCGCCCGAGGAACGGCCGGTGAGACGGCGGCCGATCCACGGCAGCAGATGCTCGCGGGCGAAACGCGCGTCGTCGATGCGTCGGCTCGCCCAGCGCGGCGGCACGGCCGGCGGGAGCGGGGCGCGCCAGTCGAACTCGGGGTCGAGGCGGAGGCTCTCGCCGACGGCCGCGGCCACCCTGCGGTGTCCGTCCGCGGTGAGATGCAGCCGGTCGACGTCCCACATGCGCTGATCGGCGAGCACCGGGCTGCCGTACAGATCGACGACCAGGGCATCGTGCCGGCCGGCCAGCTCGTCGATGTGGGCGAACAGCTCCTCCATGCGCGGCCGGAAACGGGTCAGGACCGGGCCCTGCCGGCCGGGGCTGCGCATGAGGACGAGCTGCTTGCAGGAAGGGGCCAGCCGTTCGACCGCCTCGTCGAGCAGCGACCGGACCCTGCCCATGTCGCACTTGGGCCGCAGGGTGTCGTTCAGACCACCGACGAGCGTCACCACATCCGCACGCATCGCCGCGGCGACCTCGACCTGCTCCGCCACGATCTGGCCGATCAGCTTGCCGCGTACGGCGAGATTGGCGTACCGGAAGCCGGGCTGCCGTGTCGCGAGACGTGCGGCGAGCAGATCGGCCCAGCCGCGATAGCTGCCGTCGGGCAGCCGGTCCGACATGCCCTCGGTGAACGAGTCGCCGACGGCGACCAGACTGGTGTAGGTGGCATTGATCTCCATGGCGGGATCGATGCTAACCCGCTCTCAGACCGGCTGGCCGAACAGCTCCCGCAGTACGTCCTCCATCGTCACCAGACCCGCGAGCCGGCCGTCGTCGCCGAGGACGGCCGCCAGATGTGTCCGGCTGCGCCGCATCGCGGTCAGTACGTCGTCGAGCGGAGTGTCCGCGCGGACCCGGGCGATCGAGCGCATGTCCCGCACCGGGAACGGCAGATCCCGCGGCATCGCGTCGAGTGCGTCCTTGACGTGCAGATAGCCGACGATCCGGCGCCCCTCGTCGACCACCGGGAACCGCGAGAAGCCGGACTGCGCCGAGAGCTCCTCCAGCTGCTCCGGCGTCACCCCGACCTCCGCGTACACCAGGCGCTCCAGGGGCAGCACCACGTCCCGTACCGGACGGCGGCCCAGTTCGAGCGCGTCGTGCAGCCGCTCCTGGGCACGGTCGTCGAGCAGGCCCGCATCGCCCGAGTCCTTGACCAGGCGCGCCAGTTCGTCGTCCGAGAACGTCGACTCGACCTCGTCCTTCGGCTCCACACGGAGCAGTTTGAGCAGCCCGTTCGCAAAGGCGTTGACCGTGAAGATGACCGGGCGCAGGGCGCGGGTCAGGGCGACCAGCGGCGGACCGAGCAGCAGGACGGTACGGACCGGCTCGGCGAGTGCGACGTTCTTCGGGATCATCTCGCCCAGCAGCATGTGCAAGTACGTGGCCACGGTCAGGGCGATCACGAACGAGATCGGGTGCACGAGACCATGCGGCACTCCCACCGCGTCGAAGATCGGCTCGAGGAGATGCGCGATCGCCGGCTCGGCCACCACACCCAGGACCAGGGTGCACAGCGTGATCCCGAGCTGGGCCGCGGCAAGCAGCTGGGAGACGTGCTGCAGGCCCCACAGGACGCTGCGGGCCCGCCGGTCGCCCGCTTCGGCGCGCGGCTCGATCTGGCTCCGGCGGACCGAGATCACCGCGAACTCGGCGCCCACGAAGAAGGCGTTCACCACCAGCGTCGCCACACCGATCAGCAGTTGCAGGACGATCATCGCTGCTCCTCCTCGGGCCGCCCGGTCTCGGTTTCGGCCGCGGTGGCGGCCGGGGCGCGCAGCTGCACGCGTGCGGCGCGATGCCCCGTGGCGTCGACGACATTGAGCTGCCAGTCGTGCACCCGAAGGGTGTCGCCCACCTTCGGGATCTGGCCCAGCTCGTGGGCCACCAGGCCCGCCAGCGTCTCGTACGGTCCGTCCGGGGCACGCAGGCCGATCTTGAGCAGCTGGTCGGTACGGGCCGAGCCGTCCGCCGAGTACAGCCTGCGACCGTCCTCGTCCTCGCCCGCGGGTGCGAGATCGGGGGTCTCGTGCGGGTCGTGCTCGTCCCGCACCTCGCCCACCACCTCCTCGACGATGTCCTCGATGGTGGCGACGCCCGCCGTGCCGCCGTACTCGTCGATCACGACGGCCATGGTCCGGCGCCCCGACAGCCGGTCGAGGAGCCGGTCCACGGTGAGCGTCTCCGGGACGAGGAGCGGCTCGCGCATCAGCTCGGCGACCGGGTGGCGGGCGCGGCGCTCGGCCGGGACGGCGAGGACGTCCTTGATGTGCGCCACCCCGACCACGGAGTCGAGGCTCGAGCGGTAGACGGGGAAGCGGGACAGCCCCGTCGCGCGGGTGGCGGACGCGACGTCCTCGGCGGTGGCGCGTACATCGAGGGCCATCACCTGGACCCGGGGCGTCATCACGTTCTCCGCGGTCAGGTCGGCGAGGTTCAGCGTGCGGACGAACAGCTCCGCGGTGTCCGCCTCGAGCGCGCCCCGCTGGGCCGAGTGCCTGGCCAGGGCGACCAGTTCCTGGGGGCTGCGGGCCGAGGCCAGCTCCTCGGCGGGCTCCATGCCGAAGCGGCGCACCGAGCGGTTCGCCGTGTTGTTGAGATGGGTGATGAACGGCTTGAACGCCGCGCTGAACCAGCGCTGTGCCGTCGCCACCCGGCGGGCCACCGCGAGCGGCGAGGAGATCGCCCAGTTCTTCGGCACCAGCTCGCCGACCACCATCAGGAAGACCGTCGACAGGGCCGTACCGATGATGAGGGCGATCGACGAGGTCGCCGACTCCGGCACCCCCACCGACCGCAGCGGACCGGCGATCAGCTTCGCGATCGACGGCTCGGAGAGCATGCCGACGACCAGGTTGGTGACGGTGATGCCCAGCTGGGCGCCCGACAGCTGGAACGTCAGACTGCGCACCGCCTTCAGTGCGCTCGCGGCACCGCGGTCGCCGCGCTCCACGGCCCGCTCCAGGTCACTGCGCTCGACCGTGGTCAGCGAGAACTCCGCGGCGACGAAGACGCCGCAGGTCAGACAGAGCAGGACGGCCACGGCGAGCAGGAGCAGTTCGGTCATCGGGTCACCTCCGTACCATGATCGGCCAGCTGTCGGGGGACCGCGCGATGACGGATGCGACCGCCCGCGCGACGGCGAACCGGCGCGGGTGCGGGCTCGGCTCGGTCACCCGTCCGTGCGGTTCGGGCGGCTCACGCGGTGAGCGGCTTGGTCCAGCGCCGCCACTGCTCTTCGGGCCGGTAGCCCGCCGACTGCCAGGCCGGGTGTGCGGTCTCATTGGCCACCAGGACCATGGCATCGCCGCGGCGGCCGCCCAATGCGGTGAAACGCTGCTCGGCGGCGCGCAGCAGCGCACTGCCGATACCGCGTCGGCGCTGCTCCGGGTGGACGGCGAGCCGGTAGAGGTGGCAGCGCCAGCCGTCGAAGCCGGCGATCACCGTGCCGACGAGCCGGCCGTCCAGCTCGGCGAGGATCAGCGCATCGGGATCGCGGGCCACGAGACGCCGCACGCCGTCCTGATCGTCACTGATGCTGGTGCCCTCGGCGGCCGTCCGCCAGAAGTCGAGCACCGCGGCGACGTCCTCGGGGGTCGCTGTCCGTATCCGGGGGCTGTCCGCCGGTGCAAGGTGCTGGGTTGCCTTCGGCGAAAGGCGCGGTGCTGTCTTGTCGGCTGCGCCGGCCACGTCGGCAGCTTCGGCTGCGTCGGCCGTGGCTGCCTGTGTCGTTGTGTGCCGTGCTGCCGACTGGGCGGGGTGCGGTTCTGCCATGGCGGTATCCCATCACCTGCTGCCGCTCGCGCACCAGCCGATCGTCCGCATGCCGGAACGGCCGTCCGGCCGCTGCACCGGTCCGTCACTCGCCGCTCAACTCCCGTACGACCGGCGCGAAAGCCTCCAGATGAGGCTCGAGCACGGTGAAATAGCTGAAGCCGAACCGCTCGCGCCGCGCCCGCAGCTGGCCGCAGATCTCCGGCACGGTGCCGAGCGCCAGGATGGGCAGGGCCAGAAGCTCGTCCTCGGTGAGATCGGGCGCGAGCGGGCCGAGCGCGCCGGCTTCCGCTGCCCGGTCGTCGGTCACGGCGACGAGCTGCAGCAGCAGATTCAGCTCGGGATCAGTCCCGTGCCGGGCCGCTCGCGCACGGAACGCGGCCACCCGCTCCTCGAGGGCGTCGGCCGTGTGCGCCTTGATGCCCTCCTTGGTCTCGCGGCCGCCGGAGAAGGCCACCGTCTCGGCCCGCTCGGCCGCCAGGTCCAGGACGCGGTCGCCGTTCCCACCGATGAGGAGCGGCGGCCGGGGCCGCTGCACCGTACGCGGCAGATGCTCCTCGTCTCCCAGCAGCCGGTCCAACTCCTCGACGGTGCGCCGAAGATGACGCACCCGGGCGCCAGGAGACGGGAACTCGAGACCCGCCCGCTCGTGCTCCTCGCGCACATATCCCGCACCCAGACCGATCTCCAGACGGCCGCCGGCGAGTGCGTCCGTACCGGCGATCTCCCTGGCCAGCAGTGTCGGATTCCAGAAGCCGGTATTGAGCACGAAGGTGCCGAGGCGCGGACGCTCGGTCACCTCGGCGGCCGCGACCAGGGCGGGGAACGGCGCCGGCATGCCCAGATGATCGGGCACCAGGATCACGTCGTACCCCAGCTCCTCTGCGCGACGGCACTTCGCACGCCAGCTGCTGCCGTCCGCCTGATCCATCAGATTCACGCCGAAACGGAAGGGACGTGGCATCAACTCTCCTGTGTACGGGGGCGGGTGGCATCGGGCAGGAGCCTGCGTGCGGGGCGATGGGCGCTACTCGTGTGCGATCGCCGCCAGGACGTTCATCCGGGAGGCGCGCAGAGCCGGCAGCAGCGCGGCGGTCAGGCCGACCACGATCGACCCGATCAGGACGGCGACGATCGTGCCCCAGGGCAGGGCGAGTTCGGTCATGCCCTCCAAGGCGAGCACCTGCTGTATCGCAAGCCCCCAGACAAGACCGAGGCCCAGACCGAGCACGGCGCCGAACACGGCGATCACCACGGACTCGAGGCGGATCATCCGGCGAAGCTGCCGCCGCCCCAGGCCGATCGCGCGGAGCAGTCCGATCTCCCGGGTGCGCTCGACGACCGACAGCGCCAGGGTGTTCACCACTCCGAGCACCGCGATGATGATCGCGAGGCCGAGGAGTGCGTACACCAGATAGAGCATCACCGCGATCTGTCCCCGCACCAGCTCCTTGTAGTCAGCCTGGTCGCGCACCTGGACCTGGGGATACGGGTCGAGTGCCTTCTCGAGCTCGGCGCGGAGCGCGTCCTTGTCGCCGCCCTTCGAGGCGTTGACATAGAGCGCCGAGTCCTGGCCGTCCGGCAGATACTTCTGGGCGGTGTCGAAGCCCATCACCAGACCGCCCTCGGAGCCTGGACCCGTCGTCGAGCCGAGGTCCGTGAAGGCGCCCACGGTCAGTGAGGCCTTGCGTCCGCCGGGGAACTCCACCGGGATCTTGCCGTTCAGCCGCACGCCGTGGTCCTTGGCGAACTCCACGTCCATGGCGATCCGGTCGGGAGCGAGCACCGCGGCGCTGTCACCCTGGGCATAGTCGATCTTGGCCACCTCGTCGAGCCCCGACTCGTACGCCCCCGCGGTCGACTCCACGCGCTTGCCGTCGGGCAGGCGCAGCTCCAGCGGTACGAAGCGCTGACGGACCACCAGACCGGAGCCGTCCGCCTCCTGCACCCGCTCACGGATCTCGTCGGGGAACGGCATGAAGTTGGTGTTCTGCACGATGAAGTCGGCGCCGAGGGTGCGGTCGATCTCGCGGTCGAAGGACGCGCTCATCGACTCGCTCGCCACCGAGAGCCCGCCGACCAGGGCGAGCCCCACCATCAGGGCGGCTGCCGTGGCACCGGTACGCCGGGGATTGCGCAGGGCGTTGCGCTGGCTCATCCGGCCCACCGAGCCGAAGACCGCGGGGAAGGCGGAGCCGAGCACCCGGATCACCGGCCGGACCAGGAGCGGTCCTGCGATCACCATGGCGATCAGGGTCAGCACGACCCCGAGACCGAGTAGCGGTGCGGCCGTCCCGGTCCTGTCCGCCGCCGCGCACCCGGCGAGAGCCGCCACTCCGGCCGCTCCGGTCACCCCGCCGACGATCGCCCGGACCGTCAACGGCCGCCCCACACCGGTGACTTCGACATCGGAGAGTGCAGCCATCGGGGACACCCGGGCGGCACGCCTGGCCGGCAGATACGCCGAGACGAAGGTGACACCGACGCCGACCACATACGCCGCGACCGGGGTGACCCAGCCGATCACCATCTCGGTGGTGTCCAGATTCATCCCGAGCAGGCCCATCAACTCGATGAGCCCGGCGGCCAGACCGATTCCGGTGAGCAGACCGAGGGTCGAACCGACCAGGCCGAGCAGCAGCGCCTCGGTGAGCACCGAGCGCCTGACCTGGCGGCGGTCCGCACCCAACGCCCGCATCAGGCCGAGCTCCCGGGTGCGCTGGGCGATGAGCATCGAGAAGGTGTTGACGATCAGGAAGATGCCGACGAGGACCGCGATCCCGGCGAAGCCCAGCATCACGTACTTGATGACGTCGAGGAAGCTGCCGAAGTCCGCGGCCGCCGACTCCGCCTGCTCGTCGGCGGTCTTGAGCTCGTAGGCCGAGCCCAGCTCGGCGGCGAGGCTGCGCTTGAGCTGCGCGTCCGTGGTCCCGTCCGCGGCCTCCACGCCGATGGAGGTGGCCAGGTCCTTGTCGCCGAGGAGCTTCTCCTGTGCGGTCGGGGTGTCGAGGAAGACCAGTGCCGCACCCGGGTTGGTGGTGGTGAACGTCGCGATCCCGACGATCTCGACCTCGAACGAACCGGGCCGCGCCAGCACCTTCAGGGTGTCGCCGATGGCCAGGTCCTTGTTGTCCGCGGTGTCGGCGTCCAGAAGGGCCTCACCGGCACCGCGCGGCGCCCGCCCGTCGGTGAGCTCGACCGGGCTGCGCTCGGCCGCGTACCAGTTGGTCGCGATGGTGGGGGCTCCGGTGGTGGGGCCCACCGGGTCGTTGTGCTCGTCGACGACCGTGATGTTCTCCACCGCGGCGTCGATCTCGGCCTTGGCCACACCGTCCACGCCCTTGACGCGCTCGGCAAGTGAGGCCGGCACGGTCGGGGTCGCCCCGGACGGCAGAGCGCTCCCGACGCCCTCCTTGGGCCCCACGGTGACATCCGCCGAGGTGGAGGCGAACAGTCGGTCGAAGGTACGGGTGACCGTGTCCGAGAAGATCAGACTGCCCGCCACGAAGGCCACGGACAGCACCACCGCGAGCGCGGACAGCAGCAGCCGGCCCTTGTGCGCGAAGAAGCTCCGCAGCGTCGCCTTCAGCACCGCGCCTCAACTCCCGTCCGTGGTGCGGCCGGTGTCGGGGTCCTCCGGCCGGCCGCTGTCGAAGCGCTTCATGCGCTCGAGGACCTTCTCCGAGGTGGGCTGCGGCATCTCGTCCACGATCCGGCCGTCCGCGAGGAACAGCACGAGGTCGGAGTACGCGGCGGCGTTCGGGTCGTGGGTGACCATGACCACCGTCTGGTCCAGCTCGTCGACCGCCTCGCGCAGGAAGCCGAGCACCTCGGCACCGGCCCTCGAGTCCAAGTTCCCCGTCGGTTCGTCGGCGAAGATCAGCTCGGGGCGGGCGGCCAGCGCCCGCGCACAGGCGACCCGCTGCTGCTGGCCGCCGGAGAGCTGAGCCGGTCGGTGACCCAGCCGGTCACGCAGCGCCAGCGTGTCGATCACGCGGTCGACCCACTCCCGGTCGGGGCGCCGGCCGGCGATGTCCATCGGCAGCGTGATGTTCTCCCGGGCGTTGAGCGTGGGCAGCAGATTGAAGGCCTGGAACATGAACCCGATGCGGTCGCGCCGCAGCCTGGTGAGCTCCCGGTCCTTCAGACCGGTGATCTCGGTGGACCCGAGCCAGACCTGGCCGGCGGAGACGGAGTCGAGTCCCGCAAGGCAGTGCATCAAGGTGGACTTGCCGGACCCGGAGGGCCCCATCACCGCGGTGAAACGCCCGGCGGCGATGTCCACGTCGACCGCGTCCAGAGCGAGGACCGTGGTCTCGCCGGAGCCGTAGGCCTTGGTCAGACTCCTGGCCCGGGCGGCGGGTCCGTCCAGGCCGGTCTCCTGTGCTCCTTCAGATGCGGACAAGGCAGCCTCCCAGAGGGCGTATCGGTCCCAACTCCCTTACCGGGGGCGAGAGTAGTCGCCCCGCACCGACCGTCGGTATCCGTCCGGGGCCGGGCCGATCGCGGACACACGGCGCCACCGGGCAGTCCGCGCGCACCGGACTCACCCCGTCACCGGACGGCGCGCGGAACCCAGGACGAAGTACGAGACGGGGGTGCGCGGCCCGCGCTCGGGGATCAGCATCCGATGCTGCTCGAGCTCGCCGAAGCCCGCTTCCCGGAGCGAGGTGACCGGCGTACGCGAGACATGACAGCCGCCGGTGAACATCCCCCACACCCGGGACCGGTCCAGGCCCTTCTGCAGCACCGGCATGGCCCGTCCCCGCGGACTGAGCTCGTGCTCGAAGAACCGCACCTCACCGCCGGGGCGCACCACCCGGTGCACCTCGGCCAGGGCCCGCCGGACGTCCCGCACGCTGCACAGCACGAGCGACAGCACCGCGCCGTCGAACGCCTCGCTCTTGACCGGCAGCGCCTCCGCCGTACCCGGCACCACGTCCACCGGCACCTCGGCCCGCCGCGCCGCCGTCAGTGCGTACTCCCGCAGCAGGCGCTCCGGCTCGATCGCCACCACCTCCGAGACGGAACTCGGGTAGTGGGAGAAATTGAGGCCGTTCCCCGCGCCGATCTCGATGATCCGACCGGACAGACCGCTCAGGAGCTCCCTGCGGTACCGCGCCACTATGCGCTCGGAAGCGACGCTCTGGCGGGCGTAGACCCGCGCGAACACAGGGTGGTGAACGGCGTCGGTCGACGCCGCGGAACGCTTGGAACGAAGCAGTGCCATGGAGATCCCTCCGGCTTCGGGCGATGCCCCCATTCTGCTCCGCGGGCACGGGATCGGCCTCGGCCCGAGGGTGGACCTTGCGCCTCTACCCTGGGGTGGAGTCCGCCGGACGAGCCCTCCACCGGGTCACCCGCACGTCACTCCACCCCGTACGTCACATCACCCCGAACCGGCTCCGCGCCGCCTCGACGTCCCAGGACCCGCCCAGCGGCTCCGCCAGCCAACTCCCGGCCCTCGCCCGGAAGTCCGGCCCTTCCAGCGCCCCCGCTCCCTCCGGCACCGCCCCGAGCAGCGGAACCCCGGCGACCTCCGGCAGATCGGTCAGATTGCAGCGCACGGCGAGGTCCGGCAGCGCCGGCAGACTGCCGACCACCACGCCGAGCGGGGTGAGCGACCGGGACCGCAGTGCCTCCGTCGTCAGGGCGGTCGCGTTCAGCGTCCCGAGCCCGGCCGCCGCCACGACCAGGACAGGCGCGTCGAGGAGCGACGCCGCGTCCGCGAGCGTCCCGCCTTCGGCGTCGAAACGTACGAGCAGACCTCCTGCGCCCTCGACCAGGACCAGGTCGTGCGAGGCGGCCAGCTTCTCCGCCGCCTCGGCGATCTCCGCGGGCCGCAGCGCAGGCAGCCCCGCTCGCGCGGCCGCCGTCGCCGGAGCCAACGGCTCGGGATAGCGGGCCAGTTCGGCACCCGTCACGGCCGGGCCCGCGAGGCGGAGCACCTCCGCCACATCGCCGTCCGCACCGGCCGCGACCCCGGTCTGCGCGGGCTTCAGGACCGCGACCGAACGCCCCTCGGCGACCGCGACGGCCGCGAGCGCCGCCGTCGTCACGGTCTTGCCGATCTCCGTGCCGGTCCCCGTCACCACCACGACCGTCATACGACCGCCCTCACCTTCCCGGCCGCCGACCGGCCGACCGGCACCGTCCTGGTCATCGCGCGTCCCGCCCGGCAGCCGCCGCAGCGCACACCGCGCGGCAGATCCGCGCGACGTCCTCGTCTCCCGTGATGTACGGCGGCATCGTGTACACCAGGTCGCGGAACGGGCGCAGCCAGACCCCCTCCGCCACCGCGGCCCGGGTGGCGGCCGCCATGTCCACCTCGTGGTCGAGCTGGACCACGCCGATCGCGCCGAGCACCCGGACGTCCCGGACACCCGGCAGCTCCGAGGCCGCCGCGAGCCCTTCGCGCAGTCCGCTCTCCACCCGCTTCACCTCGGTCGCCCAGTCCTGTCCGGTGAGCAGTCCGAGCGAGGCGTCGGCGACCGCGGCCGCCAGCGGATTGCCCATGAACGTCGGCCCGTGCGCGAGCACGGGCACCTCGCCCCGGGAGATCCCCTCGGCAACGCGTGGCGTGCACAGGGTCGCGGCGAGCGTCATATAGCCGCCGGTCAGGGCCTTGCCGACGCACATCACATCGGGTGTGACACCGGCGTGATCCGCCGCGAACAGCGCGCCCGTACGCCCGAATCCGGTCGCGATCTCGTCGAACACGAGCAGCACACCATGGGCGTCGCAGGCCTCCCGAAGCACCCGCAGATACGAGGGGGAGTGGAACCGCATTCCGCCCGCGCCCTGCACCACCGGCTCCACCACCACGGCCGCCAGCTCGTCCGCGTGGCGCTCCACGGTCGCCCGCAGATGGTCCGCGTACGTCTCGTCGTACTCGGCGGGCGGGGCGTCGGCGAAGACCTGCCGGGGCAGCGCCCCGGACCAGAGTTCGTGCATCCCGCCGTCCGGATCGCAGACCGACATCGGCTGCCAGGTGTCCCCGTGGTACCCGCCGCGCCAGGTGGCGAGCCGGTGCTTGGCGGGCTTGCCGCGCGAACGCCAGTACTGCAGACACATCTTGAGGGCGACCTCGACCGACACGGAGCCCGAGTCGGCGAGGAACACATGCTCCAGACCATCGGGCGACATGTCGACAAGACGCTTGGTGAGCCGGACGGCGGGCTCATGAGTGAGGCCGCCGAACATCACATGGCTCATCCGGTCGAGCTGACCACGCACCGCCTCGTTCAGGACCGGGTGGTTGTAGCCGTGGATCGCCGACCACCACGAGGACATGCCGTCGACCAGTTCGCCGCCCGAGTCGGCGAGCCGCAGCCGTACCCCGGAGGCCGACTCGACGACCAGCGGCTCCTGCCGGCCGGGCATCGGCCCGTAGGGATGCCAGACGTGCTGCCGGTCGAGGGCGAGCAGTTCGGGCGTGGACAGTTCAGGCATTGGGCGCGAGATCCGTTCCGGCGCCGCGCCGGCGCACCGCGACCAGGTCGGTGCGGGCGTCGGCGGCCGTGGCCGGCTCCTCGGCGGGCCCCGCCGGCTGATCCGCGGAGCCGCACGGACCGCAGCCCTGCGCGCCCTGCGCTGCCGTGTCCTCCGCATCGTGCGACCCGCACCCACCGCCCGGTGAACCACAGCCCCCGGCGGCAGCGACATGGGCCCGGTGCTCGGGCAGCGTCACCGTGTCCGCGCCCTCCACCTCGAATCCGGCGTCGGCGATCATCTCGAGATCCGCCGCACCGGCCTGGCCCTCGCTGGTCAGATAGTCGCCCAGGAAGATCGAGTTGGCGAGATGCAGGGCCAGCGGCTGCAGCGTGCGCAGATGCACCTCGCGCCCGCCGGCGAGACGTACCTCCACATCGGGGCAGACGAACCGCACCATGGCGAGAATCCGCAGCGCACGCTGCGGCGTGAGGTTCCACTCCTTGCCCAGCGGAGTGCCCTCGAACGGGATCAGGAAGTTCACCGGCACCGAGTCCGGGTCGAGTTCACGCAGCGAGAAGACGACATCGACCAGGTCGGCGTCGCTCTCGCCCATGCCCGCGATCAGCCCCGAGCAGGCGGACAGGCCCGCGGCCTGCGCCTGCTGCACGGTGTCCACCCGGTCCTGGTACGTGTGGGTGGTGGTGATCTCCCCGTAGGTGCCCTCGGAGGTGTTCAGATTGTGGTTGTACGCGTCGGCGCCCGCCGTGCGCAGCCGGTCGGCCTGGCCGTCGGAGAGCAGCCCGAGGCAGGCGCACACCTCCACGTCCTCGTTCTCCGACTTGATGGCCTCGATGGTGCGCGAGACCCGGTCGACGTCCCGGTCGGTCGGTCCCCGGCCGCTGGCCACCAGACAGACCCGCTTGGCGCCGCCGGCGACTCCGGCGGCCGCCGCCTGCGAGGCCTCTTCGGGCTTCAGCCAGGTGTACTTGAGGATGTCGGCGTTGGACCCGAGCCGCTGCGAGCAGTACGAGCAGTCCTCGGGGCACAGGCCCGACTTGAGGTTCACCAGGTAGTTGAGTTTGACCCGGCGGCCGAACCACTGACGGCGCACCCGGCCCGCCGCGGCCACCACGTCCAGGAGTTCGTCGTCCGTCGTCGCCAGTACGGCGAGCGCCTCGTCTCGGGTCGGCAGCTCGCGCCGAAGCCCCTTGTCCACCAGCGTGTTCAGCAGGTCCATGGGGAACGATCCTGGCTCACCGAGCCACTCACGGCCAAGTAGGAACCACACAATCGACGTCCCCGGAGGTGTGGGTATTACCACACCCTGACCTGGCGAATCTCCCGCTAGTGTCTGTTGACTGCTGACAAACACACCGCAGGCCGACGACCGTGGAACGACCCACGGCGACCGGGCGCCCGACCGCCCCCGACACGAGGAACGGCCCATGCCAAGGGACGCGATCACGCCGCCCACACCGTTCGACTGGATCGACGGGCAGGCCGACCGGCGCCGCAGCGCGGGCCTCGAACGCGTGCTGCGCCCGCGCCCGCCCCGCAGCGACCTCCTGGATCTGGCGGGCAACGACTACCTCGGACTCACCCGCCATCCGGCCGTGGTCGACGCGGCCGCGGACGCCGCGCGCGTCTGGGGCGGCGGCGCGACGGGTTCGCGACTGGTGACGGGGTCGACGGAACTGCACGCCGAACTCGAGGCGGAACTGGCCGAGTTCTGCGGCTTCGAGTCGGCTCTGGTGCTGTCCTCCGGTTACGCGGCCAATCTCGCCGCGGTGACCGCACTCGCCCCGCACGGCACCCTGATCGTCTCCGACGCCGGCAATCACGCCTCCCTGATCGACGGTTGCCGCCTGGCCCGCGGCACCACATCGGTCGTCCCGCACGCCACCCCGGAAGCCGTACGCAAGGCCCTGGCCACCCACACCGGCGCGGGCCTGGTGGTCACGGACTCGGTGTTCTCGGTCGACGGCGACGCCGCCCCGCTCGCCGAAACGGCCGGAGTCTGCCGCGAGTTCGGTGCCGGGCTGCTGCTCGACGACGCGCACGGGCTCGGCGTGCTCGGCACCGGCGGCCGCGGTGCGGCGCAGGCGGCAGGGCTCGCCGGCGCACCGGACGTGGTCGCCACCGTCACCCTGTCCAAGTCGCTCGGCAGCCAGGGCGGTGCCGTGCTCGGCCCCGCCCGGGTCATCGCCCATCTGCTCAACACGGCACGGACGTTCATCTTCGACACCGGCCTCGCGCCGGCCGCCGCGGGAGCCGCCCGGGCCGCCCTCGGCGTGCTCCGCGCCGAGCCGGCACGGGCCGAGCGAGCCCGGCAGGTGGCGCACACCCTGTACACCCGGCTCACCGGCGCGGGATTCGACTCGGCCCGCCCGGACGCCGCCGTCGTGTCGGTGCGGGCCCCTTCACCCGCGGCCGCGGTCCGTTGGGCTGCGGACTGCCGAGCCATGGGCCTGCTGGTCGGCTGCTTCCGGCCGCCGTCGGTGCCGGACGGCATCTCCCGGCTGCGCCTCACTGCCCGCGCCGACCTCACGGACGAGGCGATCGATCGCGTCCTCACCGTGGTCACCGAAACCGCCCCCGAAGGCGCACGCGACGTGTAGGACGCGAGACGACGAGACGCCCGCACCGCGGAAGGTGCGGGCGCCGGTGGCACCGATCTCACTCTGTGCAGGGGCCGGTTCAGTCGTACGTACGGAAAGCCTCGCCCCGGACGGCGCCGAGGAAGGTGTCCCAGGTCGTCGGGGAGAACAGCAGCGCGGGACCCTCGATGTGCTTGGAGTCGCGCACCGCGAGCATCCCGCTCAGCGGACCGCGCTCGAGACCGGCGGTCTCGATGCAGTTGTTCATGCCGGTGCTGCGGCTGCTGCGCTGCCACCGCGCACCGTGTGTCGCGCTGTTCAGAACCGTGCTGGAGAGTACGTGCCGAGGCGGCTTGGTCATCGTGCCTCCTTACGCGCCACCACCCGTGCCGGCGATGAAGTCCAACGTGTCCTCTGCCGAAAGTGCGTGCTCCTGCAGGGAGTTGAAGGCCTCGGAATAGGCCCTGAGGTCTTCTTTCCGCTCGAGGTAGAGGCTACTCGTCAAGTGGTCGAGAACCACGACGTCAAGGTCGGCGATGTTCGGAAAGGAGAAGATGACGAAAGGGCCGGTGAGGCCGATATGGGCGCCCGCGGCGAACGGCAGCACCTGCAGTCGGACATGAGGGCGCTGCGCCACCTCCACCAGCCACTCCAGTTGACGGGTCATCACTTGATAGCCGCCCACCGGTCGGCGGAGCACGGCCTCGTCGAGGACGGCGCTCAGCTCCAGCGGCGGATCCCCGTTCAGCACCTCTTGCCGCGCCAGGCGCACCTCGACGAACTTGTCGATCCGGCTCTGCGCCACCCCGTCGAGCGCAGCACGGGTGACCGCCCGCGCATAGTCGGGTGTCTGGAGCAGGCCCGGCACCACCGAGGTCTCCAGCGTGCTGATGCGGTAGGCCTGCGCCTCCAGGCTGATGAAGTCCCGGTACTCGGGCGGCAGCAGCCCCTTGTATGCGTGCCACCACTGGTGCCGGGTGCCACGCTCGTCGTCCGAACCGGCCAAGGCCTCGAGCAGCGCCCGTTCCTGAGGATCCGTCACCTCATAGACGTCGAGCAGCAGTCGTACGTCCGCGGGCTTGGCGGCACTGCGGCCGGTCTCGATCCGGCTGACCTTCGACTGGTGCCAGCCGACGAGCCGGGCGGCCGCTCCGCTGGTGAGACCGGCGCGGTCGCGCAGGGTGCGCAGTTCGGCGCCCAGCTTGCGGCGGCGCACCGCCGGACCGTAGTGCATGCCCGACTCCTTCCGGCCGCTCGATCCGCATTCCGGGCGGCGCTTCTGGGACGTCAGTCTCCCGCTCGTCCGCCGCTGCGTCAGTCCGGCGGCCAAATACGGTCTTCCGTCGCAGAGTTCACCGCTTCGAGCGACAGATATATGCATATCCTGGCGGATCGTCGCCCCCGACCGCCCCGGAGTGGGAGTCTGGCGCGAAGCACCAGTCCGGTGCCGTTCCGGCGCAACTCCGCTGCGCGCCGAGAGCCGGCTCCGGTGGGAAAGGGACAGCGTCGCCATGGCAGATCTCCAGGAAGCATCCGTCACTCTGCCGAGCGATCCGGCCTCGGTGTCCGCGGCCCGCAAGCACGTGTCGGCCGTCCTCGCCGAATGGGGCCTGCCCACCGAATCCGACGTCCTCGACACGGTCCGCCTGATCGTCTCGGAGCTGGCGACGAACGCGGTCCAGCACACCTTCGGCAAGTCGCCCACCTTCACCGTCGATCTCCAACTCGAGCGGGACGAACAACTGCGCATCGGCGTCACCGACAGCCACCCGCGCTGGCCCCAGCGACTGCCCGCCGCCGTCCAGCAGGACAACGGCCGCGGCATGGTGATCATCCGGTGGCTCACCGCGGAATGCGGCGGCCGGCTCTCCGTGACCCCCACTCCCGACGGCGGCAAGACCATCTGGATCGCCCTCCCCTGGACGGCCCCCGTCAAGGGCTGAACGAGGCCAGGGGGCGCCGGGCGTGCCCCCTGAGCGCACCGGCGTAGGATGATCAATCTGTCGTGCGGACCCGCATCGGTACGCCGCCGGGGCCTCGTGTGCGGGACAGGTCGCGCGGCTTCGAACGTGTAGCGGAGGCGGATGTGTTGATCACTGTCGCGGATGTGGAAGCTGCGGCCGAGCGGATCGCGGGGCATGTGGTGCGCACGCCGACCGTGCCGAGTCCCGGGCTGTCCGATCTGCTCGGCGCTCCCGTCACCACCAAGCTCGAACTCCTGCAGCGCACCGGCTCGTTCAAGGCGCGCGGCGCGACGTCCCGCCTGCTGACACTCGACGAGAGCGAGCGGGCCGCCGGAGTGGTCGCCGTCAGCGGCGGCAACCACGGCATCGCGATCGCCGTCATGGCCGGAGCACTCGGCATCGAGGCGACCGTGGTGATGCCCCGGTCCGCGCCCACCCGTGCCGTCGAGACCGCCGAGGGCGCCGGCGCGAGTGTGATCCTCGCCGACACCATGGACGGCGCCTTCGCCCTCGTCGAGGAGCTGCGTACCAAGGGGCTCACCCTGGTCCATCCCTTCGACGACCCCGTGGTCGTCGCCGGACAGGGCACGGTGGGCCTGGAGTTCGCCGAGGACGCAGGCGAACTGACCGACGTCGTGGTCAGCATCGGCGGCGGAGGCCTGATCGCCGGTGTGGCCACCGCCCTGCGGGCACGACGCCCCGGCCTGCGGGTCTGGGGCGTCGAGACGGAAGGTGCACTGGCCATGACCGAGGCCCTTGCTGCAGAAGGGCCGGTCCCGGTCGAACTGTCCTCGATCGTCTCGACGTTGAGCGCCCCGAGCGCCTCGCAGCTCACCTACGAACACGTCCGCGCACTGGTCGAGGACGTCCTCACGGTCAGCGACGCCGACGCGGTGCAGGGAGTGCTCGATCTCGCCGAACACGCCAAGGTCTGGGCCGAGCCGGCCGCCGGATGCCTGCTCCCGGCCGCCCGGCAGATCCTGCAGCTGGTCGGACCGGACGCCCGGCTCGGCCTGGTGGTCTGCGGAGGCAATGCGACCACCGCCGATGTGAGCACCTGGGCCGCGCGCTTCGGCCTGCGCTGAAGGCGGGGCCCGAGAAGTCCCGTACGCGGCCCGGCTGTCGAAGGGGCCGCCCGGGAGCGGGCAGTCGAGTCGACGGACCCGATCCGCCCGCCCGCGAGCGCCTCGCGTACGCCGCCGTCACCGGCGTACGGATGCCGGAGCGCGGGACCCGCGCGCCCCGGTCAGCGGACCCGGCCGTACCAGACGCCCTTGGTCCAGATCTTCTGCTTGCGCACCACGTCGCCGGTCTTCGGCGAGTGCCAGATCCGTCCCTTCCCGGCGTAGATGCCCACGTGGTACACGCTGCGGCCGGAGTGGAAGAACACCAGGTCGCCGCGTTGGCGCTGGCCGGCGGAGATCTGCCGGGTGTGGTTGTACTGCTGGGCTGCGGTCCGCGGCAGCTTCTTGCCGGCCCGCTTGAAGGCGTACAGCGTGAGCCCGGAGCAGTCGAAGCGGCGGGGGCCGGCGGCTCCGTAGCGGTAGGGGGAGCCCTTCTTCGAGGCGGCGATCTGGAGGGCCTTGGTGGCGTGCGAGGCGGCCTCGGCCTCGGTCGCGGCTCCCGGTACCGCGACGGTGCCGCCGATGGCGGCGAGAGTGAGGGCCGAGGCGGTGCCGGCCCGGGTGAGCAGGGAAGGAACACGGTGACGCGCAGTCATGCGCAACCCTTCGTCAGCCGCCTGTGAAGGATGACCTGTCGGATTCGGGCCAACGAAGATGCCCGGCCGCTGTGCGGCTTCACCCCGAGGAGCTGGACGCTCCGTGTTGCTCGGGTCCTCCACTCCTGCCGGTCCACTGCTGTCGACCTGACATCCGGGCGGCGGCAGGACTCGGCGTCCGCCCGGACCGCCCCGCCGCTGATGGCGGGGGCTTGTCGTCGGAAGGGATCCTGGCGCATCAACCGGTCCGATTCCCGGTTGAAACGGCGGTATGTGAAGCTCCTCACCGATGGCCTGAACGGGTGGACAGCAGCGCTTTGTTGATCTTCGGTGTTCGTCGGGGGAGGCCTCGACCTGCGGCGGAATGTGAGATTCCGGTCCGCCGTCTCCTGCGGGTCGCAAATCGTCTGGTCGCTCCGGACGGGACAGGAATACGTCGTGCGGGTGAGCCCGTCTGGCCGAACCGGTTGGTGGCGCGGCCGCCTGACGAGCGCTCAAACCGGCCTCGGGGGTACCCGTCTCGCCGTCGCAGGCGCGTTCGCCCGTGTTCCGGCCTGCGGCGGACGTCAGTTGGGCGGCTTGGGCGGCACCGCGACCCGCCCTGACCGCCGTTCACCGTCGAGGATGCGCAAGGCCCGGGCGAGCGTGGCGGCGTGGATCTCGGTTTCGCCGCGTGTGTGCATCCGATCCAGCGCCTCGCGCAGCGCGACGGACTTCGTGACCAGGGCCTGTGCCGCACGCAGTCCGCTGTAGGTGTCGCGGCCGCGCGCCGGGTTGATCCGCCCGATCAGGTCGAGGACTTCGAGATAGCGGTCGATCAACTCACCCTCGGCACGCGTCAGTGCGGGCAGCGCGGGCGGCTCCGGTGGCAGCACGGCGGCGTCACCCCCGGCCCGGACCGGCGAGTTGGGCGGAACGGTTCTCGACGATCCGGTCGACCAGTCCGTACTCCAGGGCCGCCGGCGCATCGAGGATCTTGTCCCGCTCGATGTCTGCGGAGATCTGCTCGGTGCTGCGGCCGCTGTGCCGGGCGAGCATCTCCTCCAGCTGCCGCCTGGTGCGCTGGAGTTCGTCGGCCTGGATGGCCAGATCGGAGGTCTGGCCCTCGATCGGTTCGCTGAACGACGGCTGATGGATGAGGACGCGCGCACTCGGAAGTGCCAGTCGTTTGCCCTCGGTTCCGGCCGCGAGCAGGACCGCGGCGGCCGATCCGGCCTGCCCCAGGCACACCGTCTCCACGTCGCAGCCGACGAACCGGATGGTGTCGTAGATCGCGGTCATCGCGCTGAACGAGCCGCCCGGCGAGTTGATGTACAGCGAGATGTCCTGATCCGGCGCGGCGTGCTCCAGGTGCATGAACTGGGCCATCACATCGTTGGCCGAGGTGTCGTCGATCGCGGTGCCGAGAAACACGATGCGCTCCTCGAGCAGCTTGGAGTACGGGTCCCTGGTCCGCGTGCCCGAGCTGGTGCGCTCGGTGAACTCGGGCAGGACGTGGCGGGCGGACGGTCGGTTCATGGCGAGGTGCCTCCTCCGTCGGTGCCGGGCTGCGACCGGATCCGGTCGCAGCCCCGGGTTTCTGTAAAAAATGTACAGGACGTACGTGACGTTATGATGGGGAGCATGGCCTACGAGATTCCGGTGACGCAAGCCCGGGCGGAGCTCGCCGACCTCATCAATCGCGTCGTGTACGGCGGTGAACGCGTCGTCGTGACCCGCCACGGCAAGCCGCTCGTCGCCCTCGTATCGGCCGCCGACCTGGAGAAACTCGAGGAGCTGCCGGGACCGGCGGAGGAAGTGGTGGTCCGCTCGGTGTCGGCCGTGGACACCTCGGGCTCTGCCGCCGGCGAACAGCAGCGCTTCGGCATCACGGCCGAGCACCGGGGGCCGGGCGCCACGTAGCGCGCGCGGACGTGTGACCGTGCCCCGGTTCGCTCAGCGAGGTGAGGCCAGTACGCGGGTGCGGTGGTGCTCGCCGTCGGAGAGGAAGCCGGCCATCGACCGGCCCGCCTCGCCCACGGCCGTACGGTCGGCCCGCGAGAAGCGGCGCAGCGGGGTGACCGTGACCGTGCCGCCCTCCGTGGTCCACGTCGCGGCGACCCGGCCGTCGAGCAGTACCACCCGCTCACCGGCCACCGAGAGGCCGCGGTGCGCGTCGTCCACGATCCGGCGCCGGTCCTGGTAGCCGAGCAGCGCATTGTCGAAGGCCGGCAGGAACCGCACCGGGGCCGGGGTGTCCGGATCGGGGCGCGGTGCGTCGGGCAGATCGAGCAGTTCGCGGCCCCGCTCGTCGCGGAAGCTCACCAGCTCGTCCCGGGCGCCCGCCACCGCGGCGGGCAGTCCGGCCAGACCGGACCAGGCACGCAGGTCGGCGGTGGCGGCAGGCCCGAACGCGGCGAGGTAGCGCAGCACCAACGCCCGGCCGACAGGGTCGCCGCCGTCCGTACCGGTCGGGTCCGCCGGGTCGATGGGGCGTCCGAGCCACGACGTCAGCAGGACGTTGCGCACGCCTGCCTTGGTACGCCACAGGCCCCGGGGCGGGATCTGGGCGACCGGGACCAGGGCCGGTACGAGCAGTTCGCCGAGCGCGCGCGGATGCGGTGCCGGACGGCTCCCGGTCACCTCGCGCACCAGTTCCGACATCGTGCGCGGCTCGCCGTCGGACATCAATTCCCGTCCGTCGGCCGCGAGTTGCTCCAGGTCCGCGCCGCGCAGTTCGTCGCGGTACGTCGCGAGGACGCGCTGCCGCAGCATCGGTTCATGGCGGGCTCGCCAGGCGAGCGCGTCGTCGGCCGTGACCAGATGGACGGTGCGGCGCATCAGATGGGTCCGCACCAGGCGCCGCTCGACCAGGAGATCCGACAGGGTCGCGGGAGCGAAGGAGCGCAGTCGCGAGAAGAGCGCGACGAAGGGCTCCTGCGGCTCCTGTGCCTGCAGCCCGCCGAGCAGCCGTACGGCGTCGTGCACCGGGACGTCGGACGGCTCGAGCAGCAACTGCCGGGCGAGGGTCGCCCGGTTGAGGGCTCGGGTGTCGAGGGCGTGCGCTGGTGCGTTGCTCATGCTGCCGGTGGGCCCTTCGGGTCGTGCCCGGTGGCCGGTGCGGCTGCCGGACGCGGACGGGAGGTCACCGTCGCAGGCAATGCGGACAGCTGGTGACCGCTGTGCGTGCGAATCCGGCCGCCGGGTGCCGGCCCGTGCGGTCCGTCCCGTACGACGAGACCGTGCGCCCCCGTCCGCTACAGCGGGGGCACACGGCCGGCTGGTGTCGAGTCCTGCGGTCGGAATGCGGCGGGGCGGGTCCGGTCAGGACACCGATACGCCCTGCTGCGTGCCTCGAACGGCGGCCTCGGGTGACTCCGCGGCGAGCGACGTGGGCCCGCTGCGACGCGTACGGGCGCCGATGAGTACGGCCGCGAGGCCGACGGCGGCCCAGATACCGAGGGTGACAGCCGCTCCGGCGCCGCCCGCGCCGTCGAAGAACGCCACCGAACGCATCAGCGTGCCACCGGCGCCGGGCGGCAGCCACTGGCCGATCAGGCCGGCCGGCTCGGGGAGGAGTTCGGGAGCGGAGGACACACCGGAGAAAGGATTGCCGAGCAGCACCATGAGGAGCGCACCCACGCCGATGCCGGCCGGTCCGGCCAGTGCCGCGAATCCGGCCACCGTCGCACTGACGGCCAGCGCGGCGAGCCCGAACGCCCCTGCTTCCGCCCACCAGTTGCCCGCGACCACGCCGAGCCAGCTGTGCGTCAGGGCCGCCGCGACGGCACCGGTCGCCGCGGCCGTGGCGACCAGTGCCAGAGCGGCCCGTACGCCTCGGAGTCCGAGCACGGTCACGACCGCACCGGCGGCCACACCTGCGATCGACATCGGCAGCACACTCGCGCCGAGGGCCGCGCCGCGCGGGTCGGCGGCCGGGGCCGCGACCACGTCGTCGGTCTGCACCTGGGTGCCTTCGGGGGCCCCTGCGGTCACCGCCTCCGTCAGCAGCTGGGCCACCACGGGTCCGGCGGCGGAGGCGGTCAGGAGCTTCGGGCCGCTCGGGGTCACCACGACCGCGCCGTATACGGTCCGGTCCTCGATCGCGTCCCGGGCGGCGGCCTCGTCCGCGTACCGGTGGACCTCGAACGCCCCGTCCCGCGCCTCGAGTTGCTTCGCCGCGCCGTCCGCTGCCGCCGCCGGTCCGGCGACGCCGACCGGCAGCTCGTGCGGCGCGGTCCGTGCCGCGGGCCAGGCGAAGGCCCACAGGGCGAGCGCGACGATCATCGGGACCAGGACGATCACTGCCGCCGTCCGGCGGCCGTTGCCGGTCAGGCGGGGGCCGTCCGGGGCCGGGGCCGGGGAGCCTGCGGGGGTAGCGGATGTGGCGGACATGGCCGGGCCTCGCTTCGGTGTATAGAGAATGATCGTTCGTTTTTTGTTCTGCCCTCACTGTCCGCGCAGAGGCGTCGCTTGTCAAGAATGAATGTTCGTTTTAGGTTGAGGTCATGGCCCGCGTATCCCAGGCACACCTCGACGCCCGCCGCAGGCAGATCCTCGACGGGGCGGCGCGCTGCTTCGCGCGCAACGGCTTCCACGCCACGTCCATGCAGGACGTGCTGCGCGAGGTGGACCTGTCCGCCGGTGCGGTCTACCGCTATTTCAGCGGCAAGGAGGAGCTCATCGGCGCGATCGTCGGCGAGGTGCTCGGCGCGATCCGCGAGGCCTTCGAGGAGGCGGCGGGGCAGACTCCGCCGCCGCCCCCGGACGTCCTCGTCCCGCAGGTGCTGACGATGGTGCTCGGCATGGGCAGGCGGATGGGCGCCGGTGACGAGTCGGCCTTCCCGCGCCTGATGGTCCAGGTGTGGACCGAGACGCTGCGCGACGAGAAGCTCGCCCGGTTGATGCACGAGGGGTACGACGCCGTGCGCGGGGCCTGGGTGCGCACCGTCGTGGCGTACCAGGAAGCCGGAGTCATGCGCAGTGATGTGCCGGCGGAGCATGTCGCCCGGACGATGATCGCCATGGCGCAGGGGTTCGCGGCGCAGCGTGCGCTGTTCGGGGAGGTGCCCGTGACCGTGCTGCAGGACGGACTGCGGGCGCTGATGTCGATGGACGCCGACGGTGCGCCGGCACGGCGGGAGCCGGCTGAGGCGCCGGCGGGGGACTGATTGGCCGGCCGGACAGTTAACGTGCCGGAAAAACTTCGGCATTAGCGTGCAACCCCTCCCGCGGGACGAGCCGTTTCGCCGCTGGATCGACGTACCGACATGACGACAGAGCCATGCCCCGGTACGGCATCGGAGCGACCGGCACGATCCGCGGATCCGCCATCGGGCGGGCACCGACGGACAATGAGGTGGCACGCGTGCAACTGACCCCGCACGAGCAGGAACGCCTGCTCATCCATGTGGCCGCGGACGTGGCGGAACGGCGCAGGGCGCGCGGGCTCCGGCTCAACCACCCCGAGGCGATCGCCCTGATCACCTCGCACCTGCTGGAGGGCGCACGCGACGGCCGCACCGTCGCCGAACTCATGGCCTCCGGCCGTACGGTGCTCACCCGCGACGAGGTCATGGACGGCATCCCGGAGATGCTGCACGACGTCCAGGTGGAGGCCACCTTCCCGGACGGCACCAAGCTGGTCACCGTCCACGACCCGATCGTCTGACGGGGAGCGCGCCATGATCCCCGGAGAGATCCTGTACGCCGAAGAGCCCGTGCCGCTCAACGAGGGCCGTCCGGTCACCCGCCTCACCGTGCTCAACTCCGCCGACCGGCCCGTCCAGGTCGGCTCCCACTACCACTTCGCCGAGGCCAACCCCGGCCTGAGCTTCGACCGCGCGGCAGCGCACGGCAGGCGGCTCGGCATCGCCGCGGGCACCGCCGTCCGCTTCGAACCCGGCATCCCCGTGGAGGTCGACCTGGTGCCCATCGGCGGACACCGCCTCGTACCCGGCCTGCGGGGCGAAACCGGAGGTGCCCTCGATGGCTGAGCTGACCCGCGCCGCCTACGCCGACCTGTTCGGCCCGACCACCGGCGACCGGATCCGTCTCGCCGACACCGATCTCCTCGTCGAGATCGAGGAGGACCGCTCGGGCGGGCCCGGCCGGGCCGGTGACGAGGCGGTGTTCGGCGGGGGCAAGGTGATCCGGGAATCCATGGGCCAGTCCGCCGTCACCCGGGCCGAAGGCGCACCGGACACGGTGATCACCGGGGCGGTGATCCTGGACCACTGGGGGATCGTCAAGGCGGACATCGGCATCCGGGACGGCCGGATCACCGGGATCGGGAAGGCCGGCAACCCGGACACCATGGACGGCGTCCACCCGGACCTGGTCATCGGGCCCGAGACCGAGATCATCGCGGGCAACGGGCGCATCGTCACGGCCGGTGCCGTCGACGCCCATGTCCACTTCATCTCGCCGACACTGGCCGACACCGCACTCGCCTCGGGAGTCACCACCCTGGTCGGCGGCGGCACCGGACCCGCCGAGGGCACCAAGGCCACCACGATCACACCCGGCTCCTGGCACCTGGACCGGATGTTCCGCGCGCTCGACTCCGTACCCCTGAACATCGGTCTGCTCGGCCGTGGCAACACCATGTCCCGCGAGGCGATGCACGCCCAACTGCGGGGCGGAGCACTCGGGTTCAAGATTCACGAGGACTGGGGAGCGACGCCCGCCGTGATCGACGCCTGCCTGAGCGTCTGCGAGGAGACGGGCGCTCAGCTGGCGATCCACACGGACACGCTGAACGAGGCAGGATTCGTCGCCGACACCCTCGCCGCGATCGACGGCCGCACCATCCACGCGTACCACACCGAAGGTGCGGGCGGCGGTCACGCCCCCGACATCATCACCGTGGTGTCCGAACCTCATGTGCTGCCGAGCTCCACCAACCCGACCCGGCCGCACACCCGCAACACCGTCGAGGAACATCTCGACATGCTGATGGTCTGTCACCATCTCAACCCGGCCGTGCCCGAGGACCTCGCCTTCGCCGAGTCCCGCATCCGGCCGACCACCATCGCCGCCGAGGACATCCTGCACGACCTCGGCGCCATCTCGATCATCTCCTCCGACTCGCAGGCCATGGGGCGCATCGGTGAAGTGGTGCTGCGCACCTGGCAGACCGCGCACGTGATGAAACGCCGCAGGGGAGCGCTGCCCGGCGACACCCGCGCCGACAACCACCGCGTACGCCGCTACGTCGCCAAGTACACGATCAACCCCGCGATCGCCCAGGGCATCGACGCCGAGATCGGCTCGGTCGAGACCGGCAAGCTCGCCGATCTGGTGCTGTGGAACCCGGCGTTCTTCGGCGTCAAACCCCAACTCGTCCTCAAGGGCGGGCAGATCGCCTACGCACAGATGGGCGACGCGAACGCCTCCATCCCCACCCCTCAACCCGTACTGCCCCGGCCCATGTTCGGCGCACACGGCAAGGCGCCCGGAGTGAACTCGCTGAACTTCGTCTCCGCCGCCGCGATCGAGGACGGCCTGCCCGAACGACTCGGCCTCGACAAGGAGTTCACCGCGATCAGCAGCACCCGCGGCGTCACCAAGGCCGACATGCGGGAGAACGACGCACGGCCCGAGGTCCGGGTGAACCCCGACAGCTTCGCCGTCACCATCGACGGCGAGCAGGTGGAGCCCGCGCCTGCCGCCGAACTCCCCATGGCCCAGCGGTACTTCCTCTTCTGAGCTGTGCGCCCCCGCTCGACCGCCGGGCACGACGTGAACACGAGGCACCACCATGAGCAGATCCGCGCTGTTGATCCTCGCGGACGGCCGTTTCCCCGCCGGCGGGCATGCCCACTCCGGCGGGGCGGAGGCGGCCGTCGCCGCCGGGCGGATCACGGACGCCGTGAGCCTGCACGCGTTCTGCCGGGGCCGGTTGCACACGGCGGGACTGGTCGCCGCCGCGCTGGCCGCCGCGGCCGCGGAC
This sequence comes from Streptomyces triticagri, assembly GCF_003429565.1. Classification (GTDB taxonomy): domain Bacteria; phylum Actinomycetota; class Actinomycetes; order Streptomycetales; family Streptomycetaceae; genus Streptomyces; species Streptomyces triticagri. The sequence continues at coordinate 43,012 of NZ_QUAK01000087.1, read as the reverse complement.
GGCGTCGAACCGCTCGCGCTCGACGAGGCCGCCGACGCCCGCACCGCGTCCGCCGCGCTGCGCACCGCATCACGCAGGCTCGGCCGCCAGCTGATGCGAGCCGCCCACGCGGCCTGGCCGGATCCTCAACTCGACGCCCTGGCAGCCGCGTTGCCCCGCGGTGCACATCAGCCCGTCGTGCTCGGTGTCGCCGCGCGCGCCGGGGGTCTCGGCCCGCTGGACGCCGCCCACTGCGCCGCGTACGAGAGCGTGGGCGGCCCCGCCACCGCGGTGGTCAGGCTGCTCGGCCTCGATCCGTTCGACGCCACCGCCGTACTGGCCGGGCTGGGGCCGGACCTCGACACGGTGGCCGAACGGGCCGTCACGGCAGCCCGATCGGCCGCAGTACAGGGCGTCGAGGCGCTGCCCGCCGCAAGCGCCCCGCTGCTCGACATCGGCGCCGAGACCCACGCCGCCCGAGCCACCCGGCTCTTCGCATCCTGACCGGCAACGACTTGACGGCGCGTCATACACGGCCCTCGCAGCCGCCCGACACCCGGCCGCTGCGAACACCACCCCCGAACACCGCCCCCGAACACCGGTCCCACACAAGGAAGTTCACATGCATCTCGACCACCCCACCACCTTCCCGCAACGTCACACCCACAGCTCGCCCGTGCGCTCCGACGGCAGCAGGCGGGCGCTGCGCATCGGCCTCGGCGGGCCCGTCGGCTCCGGCAAGACCGCCACGGTCGCCGCCCTCTGCCGCGCCCTGCGCGAGGAGTTGTCAATCGCGGTCATCACCAATGACATCTACACCCGTGAGGACGCCGAGCACCTCCTGCGCGAAGCCGTACTGCCGCCCGAGCGGATCACCGCGGTGGAGACCGGGGCCTGCCCGCACACCGCGATCCGCGACGACATCTCCGCCAATCTGGAGGCCGTCGAGGACCTTGAGGACGCGGTCGGCCCGCTCGACCTCGTGCTCGTCGAGTCCGGTGGCGACAATCTGACGGCCACCTTCTCGCGCGGACTCGTGGACGCCCAGATGTTCGTGATCGACGTGGCGGGCGGCGACGACATCCCGCGCAAGGGCGGCCCCGGTGTGACGGGCTCCGACCTCCTCGTCGTCAACAAGACCGACCTCGCGCCGCACGTGGGCTCGGACCTGGACGCAATGGCGCGCGACGCCGCCGAGCAGCGCGGCGAACTGCCCGTGGTGTTCCAGTCGTTGCGTTCCGAGGACGGCGTGAAGACCGTCGCGGACTGGGTACGGGAACGGATCGCCGCCTGGATCGCGGCGTGACGGTCACCAGCACCTCCGGCGCATCCCGTACGGAACCGCCCGCCCCGCCCGGCGACACCTCCCGGGTCAGCGCAACGGCCCGTATCGAGGCCCGCCCCGACGGCCGCGGCGGGACCGCGCTGCCGCTCCTGGCCGGCGCCGGCCCGCTCGCCCCCCGGCGCACCCGCGCCCCGGTGCCCGGCGAGGCGCATGTGACGCTGGTCGGCGCGATGAGCGCACCGCTCGGCGGCGACCGGCTCGCCGTCGAGGTCGGCGTCGCGCCCGGTGCCCGCCTCCGGGTCACCGCCTCCGGCGCCACTCTCGCCCTGCCCGGAGCCGGCTCGGATCCCGCCGACTACCGCATCCGTCTGACCGTCGGCCAAGACGCCACCCTGCACTGGCTGCCCGAACCCCTTGTCTCCGTGTGCGGCAGTGCGTTGCGGCAGACAACGTGCGCCGAACTGGCCCCGGGCGCCCGGCTGTTGCTGCGCGAGGAACAGGTGCTCGGCCGGCACGGCGAGCCCTGTGGCCGCCTCACCACCAGGCTCACCGTCCGCCGCGCCGGACGCCCGCTGCTCGACCAGGAACTCGACTGCGGGCCCGGCGCCCCTCCCGGATGGGACGGCCCGGCGGTGCTCGCCGGCCACCGTGCGATCGGCCAACTGCTCCTCGTGCAACCGGAGTTCGAGTCCGGTCCGGTGCAGCCGCAGACACTCGGCGAGTACGCCGCACTCACTCCGCTCGGGGGCCCCGCGGCGCTCGTCACCGCCGTCGCCCCGGACGCCCTGACCCTGCGCACGATCCTCGACGAAGCGGCGTCCGACCTGCTCAACGACCGTTTCGAGGCGGTTCGTTCCTGACTCCTGAGCGGTACTGACCTGACCGGTTATCGGATTGGCAAAGAAGCCGTTCCCCGTCTGTTGTCAGGGACCCCACAGACGCAAGGATCCCCGGGTACGAAGTACGCAGCACATGATCAGGGGGAGGTATCACTTGAGACGCACAGCAGTGCTCGGCTCGGCCGGCACACTGCTCGCGGGCGCACTCATAGCGAGCGCGGTGGTCGCACCCACGGCGAACGCCGACAGCGACCACCACAAGGACCCGGAGCAGCGCGGAGCGGCCATCGCCGCGAAGCGCGCGGCCAAGACCGGGATCGACTGGAAGGACTGCCCCGAGGACTGGGGGCTCGCCAAGCCCGTCCAGTGCGGCTGGGTCAGCGTCCCGGTCGACTACGCCAAGCCGAACGGCAAGCAGATCAAGCTCGCCGTGGACCGGGTCGGCAACACCGGCACCAAGAAGGAGCGCCAGGGCTCCCTCGTCTACAACCCGGGCGGCCCGGGCGGATCGGGTCTGCGCTTCCCGCTGCGGATCCCCGACAAGGCCCCGCTCTGGGAGAAGACCGCCAAGGCCTACGACTTCGTGGGCTTCGATCCGCGCGGCGTCGGCCACTCGGCACCGATCTCCTGCATCGACCCGCAGGAGTTCGTCAAGGCACCGAAGGCCGACCCGGTCCCCGACTCGGAGGCCGACAAGCGCGCCCAGCGCAAGCTCGCCGCCGAGTACGCGGACGGCTGCAAGGAGCGCAGCGGCGAACTGCTGCCGCACATGACCACGCCCAACACCGCACGCGACCTGGACGTCATCAGGGCCGCGCTCGGTGAGAAGAAGCTGAACTTCCTCGGCGTCTCCTACGGCACGTACCTCGGCGCGGTCTATGCGACGCTCTTCCCGGGGCACATCCGCCGCATGGTCGTGGACAGTGTGGTCAACCCGTCGCGGGAGAAGATCTGGTACCAGGCCAACCTGGACCAGGACGTCGCCTTCCAGATGCGCTGGGACGACTGGAAGAAGTGGGTCGCCGAGAACGACGACGTCTTCGGCATCGGGGACACCCCCGAGAAGGTCGAGGACCAGTGGCTGAAGCTGCGCGCCAAGGCCAAGAAGGAGCCGCTCGGCGGCGTCGTCGGACCGAACGAGCTCATCAGCTTCTTCCAGAGCGCCCCGTACTACGACTCGGCCTGGGTACCCACGGCCGAGACGTGGAGCAAGTACCTGGCCGGTGACGAGCAGGAACTCATCGACGCGGCCTCGCCCGACCTGTCCGACACCGAGGGCAACGCGGCCGCGGAGAACGGCAACGCCGTGTACACGGCGGTCGAGTGCACCGACGCCAAGTGGCCCTCCAACTGGAAGAAGTGGGACCGCGACAGCACCCGGCTGCACGAGGACCACCCCTTCATGACGTGGGCCAACACCTGGATGAACCTGCCCTGCGCCACCTGGGGCGTCAAGCAGCAGACTCCGGTGAACGTCAAGTCCGGCAAGGGTCTGCCGCCGGTACTGATCGTGCAGGCCACCCGTGACGCGGCCACGCCGTACGCGGGCGCCGTCGAGCTGCACAAGCGGCTCAAGGGCTCCCGCATGATCACGGAGGAGAACGCCGGCTCGCACGGGGTGACCAACCTGGAGAACCCATGCATCAACAAGCGGGTCGACACCTACCTGCTCACCGGTAAGACCGACCGGCACGATGTGACGTGCGACCCGCACGCCACTCCGAAGCCGGAGAAAGCGGGCGGCAAGTCGTAGAAACGGCCTGCCAGTAGGCCGTGGGCAGGAGCCCGCTCCCGCCCGCTCTGCGCGGCACGACGAGGGGCGGCCGGTTCCAACCGGCCGCCCCTCCCGCGTACTTGGCCGTCCGTCGTCAGCGCTTCGGCAGCCGCGGGAACCTGCCACCCCGCTCCTGCTCGGCGGCCCGTGCCGCCTCCTGCTCCTCGGCCTTCACCTCGGCCGCGTACCGGTCCACGTACTCCTGGCCGGACAGCTCGAGCACCGCATACATGATCTCGTCCGTGACCGCCCGCAGCGCCGCCTTCTCGTTCGCCAGTCCCTCGTACCGGGAGAACTCCAGCGGCTCACCGAAGCGGATCGACACCCGGTGCATCCGCGGCAGTTTCTGGCCCGGCGGCTGCGCCTCGAAGGTGCCGATCATCGCGCACGGCACCACCGGCACACCCGCCTTGAGCGCCATCGCCGCCACGCCCACCTTGCCCTTGTAGAGCCGCCCGTCGTGCGAGCGGGTGCCCTCCGGGTAGATGCCGAGCAACTCGCCCTTGTTCAGCACCCCGAGGCCTTCGCGGATCGCCGCCTGGCCCGCCTCGCGGCCGGAGCGGTCCACCGGGATCTGCCCGGCACTGTGGAAGAACGCCGCGGTCAGCCGCCCCTTGATGCCCGGACCCGTGAAGTACTCGGCCTTGGCGAGGAAGGTGATCCGGCGCCGCAGGATGGCCGGCATCAGGAAGTGGTCGGCGAACGACAGGTGATTGCCCGCGACGATCGCGGCGCCCTCGTCGGGGATGTTCTCGAGCCCCTCGATCCGCGGACGGAACAACAGCCTCAACAACGGCCCGAGCAGCACGTACTTGAGCACGTAGTAGAACACGGCTTTGCTCCTCACTCTGCGGTACCGGCTCGCCGGTCGCGTCCAGGGGGCGCCGGGCCGAACATGGCCGGTCGATCCTAGCCCGAAGGCGCCGGATCGCTGAGCGGACGGGGACCGCCCGGGCGATGAGCACAGGTCCCACCGGACCCGCACTCATCGCCCCGCAGTCCTCAGTCCCGGGCCGATCCGGCCGCAGTCACCGCCTCGGCCGCCAGGTCGAAGAGCCGGGCATGCCCGGCCGGGCTGCACGGCGCCTCCGGATTCCACGGCACGATCCGGGCCCTCGCCTCGAGCGCCTGCCAGGCGGCGCTGTCCCGTAAGGCCGCGAGCGGCGTCGCATTCGCCCGGACGTCCACGAGCAGGATGTCGGGGCGCAGCGCCTCGGCCGCGTCGAGGCCGAGCGTCGCCCAGTTCGCACCCGGGCCCTCGGGCGGTGCCGCCAAGGTGACCCCACAGGCCGTCAGGGCCCGCAACTCCGGCCAGGCCCCGGGACGCGCGAGATGCGCCTGATCGTCACCCGCGGGGGAGAGGGCGAGCACCCGCGGCCCCGGGCTCACGGCGGCGGTCGCGTCCCGCAGCCGCTGCCGGGCCCGCCGCAGTGGTTCGAGCGAGTCGTCCGCATCGGTGGCACCGAGCGCGCGGGCCAGGTCCGCGAAGCGCTCGCGCACGGCATCCAGGTCATGGGCCTGACCGACGTCGATCACCGCCACCGGGACCTGCTCCTCCAGATGTTTGGCGGTGTCCGGATCGATGCCGTAGACCTGACCGCCGCCGTACGTGACCGCCACCACCAAGTCCGGCCGCTCGCCGAGGAGTCGGTCGAGGTCGATGTCACTTCCCGCGCCCAGATAGCCGATCTCGTCGAGCGGCAGTGCACCGGACTTGGCGCGGTCGGGCGCCGCACCGTCGTGATGGGAGCCGTAGATCCCCACGGGACGTATGCCGTGGTCCCACAGCGTCGCACCCGCCTGGATGTAGGCGATCACCCTCGTGGGCCGATGCGTCGACCGCGACAGCTGTCCGCGGTCGTCCTGGAACTGCCACTCGCTCTCCTGCATGGCGTCACACGCCCCCTGTCGTCCTGTTCGTCTTCGTACGCCGGAGCCCGGACCGGGATCCGGCCGTGTCCGTGAGCCTGCCCCCGGGCCGCCGGAGCCACCCCTTCCGCCGACGAGTCCCGCGCACTCGTTCGAGGGACCACGCCGTGTGGTGCCTTGCCGGCCCGCCCCGGTCGGGATCCGCTGTGCCTGCCGTACCGCAAGGAAGACCCGCAACAAGCCCCTGGAGTGCCCGGATGCGTCTGCACGCCGTCACCGCCGTCACCGCCGTCACCGCCGTCGTCACCGCTCTGCTCGCCCTGGCCGTATCGCCGGCCGCGGCTGCTGACGGGGGCGCCGCGGATCCGCAGGAGCCTGCGGGCCTGTTCCTGACCGTCTCCGGCTCCGACCGCACCTGGATCCGCGGGGTCGAGCTGCGCTGCACACCGGAACCGGCCGGCAGCCACCCTCGGGCCGCCGAGGCCTGCGCGGCGCTGCACGATGCGGACGGAGACCCCGGCGCCCTGGCCGGCGAGCCGCGACCGTGCACCAAGGAGTACGACCCGGTCACCGTCACCGCGAAGGGCACCTACGACGGGACGCGCGGGAGATACCGGATGCGCGGCACGGCACCGGTGGAGCTGGACTGGTCGAAGACCTTCCCCAACGCCTGCGCGATGCACGCCGCAGCCGACCCGGTCTTCGACTTCTGACCGGTGCCGGTGCGCCGCAGGCCGGCGAGGGGCGGAATCAGGTGGGCCGGGACACGGTCATGGCCAGCGTGACCAGGCCGAGCACGACCCAGCCGAACCACAGCCAGCCGTTGCTCCCGAGGGCGGCGGTGTACGCCGTCACGGTGACGAGACCGCCGACGGTCAGCGCCCCCATCGTCTTGGTGGATCCGGGCATCTCGAACCCTCCTCCCGTGGTCCCCGGCGGAAGCCGGGAACCGCGACCAGGACTTCATGGTCACCCGGACAGCCCACTTTCCGCTAGGCAGCGGACAGCACCCGGCGGGCGACTGCCCGCGAAGATCGGGAGACGATTGGGAGACGCCGCCTAGCGGCTGCGCGCCTGCAGGGACGCGAGATAGGCGTTGTACGCCTGCAGCTCCTGGTCGCCGTCCCGGTCCGCGGCGCGGTCCTTGCGGCGGGCCTGCCGGTCCTCGGAGCGCTTCCACTGGTAGACGAGCGCCACCAGGACCACCACGGACGGGATCTCGCTGAACGCCCAGGCGATGCCGCCCGCCGCCTGCTGATCGCCGAGCGCGTCGAGGCCGAGCGAGGCCGGCGGATGCAGATACGCGCCGACCATCGGCTCCGACGCCATCATCAGTGCGATCCCGAAGAACGCGTGGAACGGCATCCCCGCGAACAGCTCGAGGATCCGCATCACGTACCCCGGCCGGTGCGGTCCCGGGTCCACGCCCATGATCGGCCAGAAGAAGACCAGGCCGACCACGAGGAAGTGCACCATCATCGCGATGTGCCCCGGCTTCGACTCCATCAGGAAGTCGAACAACGGCGTGAAGTAGAGCCCGTACAGACTCGCGATGAACAGCGGAATGGTGAACGCCGGATGGGTGATCACCCGCAGATAGCGGCTGTGCAGCAGCAGATTGAGCAGCTCGCGCGGCCCCTTGCGGCCCCGCGGTGCCACCGGCAGTGCCCGCAGCGTCAGCGTGATCGGGGCGCCCAGGAGCAGCAGGATCGGGGAGAGCATGCTGATGACCATGTGCTGCACCATGTGCACGCTGAACATGACCATGCCGTAGTCATTGAGCCTGGTCAGCATCACCAGGGCGATGGTGAGGACGCCGGCCACGAACGCCACCGCGCGGCCCACCGGCCAGGAGTCGCCGCGGCGGGTGAGCCGTACGACCCCCCACAGATAGAGCACCAGGGCGAGCACGCAGCCCACCAGAAAGAAGCCGTCCCACGACGGCTGCAGCGCCCGGCCAAGCGTGAACGGCGGCAGATCCGTCATGCCGTGTCCGCTGTGGTCCATCCGCTCACTCCTGATTCGTGCCTGTTGTCCGCACCAGACTAGAACCGCCCCCGGCCGCTGCTGCGGGCGGGGGCGGTGCTCGGGGGCGTCTCCCCGAGGGTCAGGTCGCGGGCAGCGGCGTCACAGTACGCACTCGGCCTCGGCGTACCGCGCGTCCGGCACCGTCTTCAGCGTCTCGACGGCCTCGGCGAGCGGGGACATCACGATCTCGGTGCCCTGCAGGGCGGTCATCATGCCGAACTCGCCGCGGTGCACGGCCTCCACGGCATGCCAGCCGAAGCGGGTCGCGAGCACCCTGTCGTACGCCGTCGGCGTCCCACCGCGCTGCACATGGCCGAGGATGACGGGGCGGGCCTCCTTGCCGAGGCGCTGCTCGAGCTCGATGGACAGCTGCCGGGCGATGCCGGCGAACCGCTCGTGCCCGTAGATGTCCTTGCCGCCCTCGTCGTACTCCATCGTGCCCGCGCGGGGCTTGGCGCCCTCGGCGGCGACCACGATCGCGAACTTCTTGCCGGCCTCGAAGCGGGCGCCGACCTGCTTGGTCAACTCCTCGATGTCGAAGGGGCGTTCCGGTACGACGATGGCGTGCGCGCCGGCCGCCATGCCGGAGTTCAGAGCGATCCAGCCGGTGTGCCGGCCCATGACCTCGACGATCAGTACACGCTGGTGGGACTCGGCCGTGGTCTTGAGGCGGTCGAGGGCCTCCGTCGCGACGCCCACCGCGGTGTCGAAGCCGAACGTCACATCGGTGACGGCGATGTCGTTGTCGATGGTCTTCGGGACGCCGACGATCGGCAGTCCGCCGTCGGACAGCAGGCGCGCGGCCTTGAGCGTGCCCTCGCCGCCGATCGGGATGATCGCGTCGAGACCGAGCTCCGCGAGATGGCCCTTGGCGCGCTCCACACCGTCCCGCAGATGGGCGGGCTGGACACGGGACGAGCCGAGGATGGTGCCGCCGCGGGCCAGGATGCCGCTCACGGCGTCCAGGTCGAGCTTGCGGTAGTCGCACTCCAGGAGGCCCTTCCACCCGTCGTGGAAGCCGATGACCTCGTCACCGTGGTCGACGACGGCACGGTGCACGACCGACCGGATGACTGCGTTGAGGCCGGGGCAGTCGCCGCCGGAGGTGAGCACACCAATACGCATGGCCCAGAAACCTTTGCAACGTGGGCGGATGACCGGACCACGTCGTCCGGCTAAGACCCCGTCACCTTACTAGCGCCGGGTGACGGGGCCGAATTGGTCCACTCCGTGGGCGGCCGGGCCTCAGGCCGGCGTGGTCGCCGCGGTGATGCGCTCCGCGCGCAGCTCCTCGTACCAGCGGTCGTCGGTCGGCGGCAGTGCGTTCACATCGAGGGCCAGCTTGAGCAGCAGGTCCGCGATCTGCGGGTTGCGCGCGAGCACGGGCCCGTGCATGTACGTGCCGAACACCGTGTCGTTGTACGCGCCTTCGGTGCCGTCGCCGGTGCCGTTGCCCTGCCCGAGCCGGATCCGGGCGAACGGACGGGCGGTCGGGCCGAGATGGGTGATGCCCTGGTGGTTCTCGAAGCCGGTCAGCTGCGGAAGCCCGAGCGGCTGGTCGATGTCGCCCAGGACGTCGCCCACGCAGCGGGCGCCCTCACCGCGCGTGGAGACCACGTCGAGCAGGCCGAGGCCGGGCTCGCGCTGACCGAGGTCGTTCACGAACTCGTGGCCCAGGATCTGGTAGCCGGCGCAGACGGAGAACACGATCGCGCCGTTGGACACCGCGTGGTTCAGGCCGCCGTCCCGACGCAGCCGCTCCGCCGCGAGCCGCTGCGGCCGGTCCTCGCCGCCACCGATCAGATAGATGTCGCCGGAGGTCGGCACGGCCTGGTCGCTGCGCACGTCGTACCGCTCGACCTGCAGACCGCGCTGCCGCGCGCGGCGCTCGACCACGAGGACGTTGCCCTGGTCGCCGTACGTGCTCAGGAGGTCCGGGTAGACCCAGATCACGCGCAGGCTGTTGTCGCTCATGCTGTTTCGTCCTTACCGTCAGTTGCCGACGCGCCGGCGCAGGTCCTGGAACGCGGTGTAGTTCGCGATGGCCTCGATCCGTCCGGGCGGGGCCAACTGCACTGCCTCGTCGGCCGTTTCGCACACCCGGAAGTCGAGCCCGGCCACCTCGAGCCGGACCGCCAGGTCGAGCCGGCGGTCGCCGATCACGAAGATCGGGTGCCCCGCCAGGCGGGTGTAGTCGACGTCCCACAGCCAGGAGGTGTCGGTGCCGTCGGCGCCGCGGGCGTTCACCGAGAGGATCACCGGGGTCGGCGGCGGATCGATCAGGGAGAAGGTCTCCAGCCAGCCGGCCGGGTTCTTCGCGAGCAGCAGCCTGAGGTCGCGGCCCATGAACTGCACCACGTCGTAGCGGCCGGCGACCGCCTGCACCTGGTACATCCGCTCGAGCGCGACCTGCGGCGGTACGCCGAACACCGCGGCGACGGCGGCCGAGGTCGCGGCATTCGCCTTGTTCGCCCGGCCCGGCAGCTGGAGGTGGATGGGCCAGGCCGAGCCGTGCGGATCGAGTACGTGGTCGCCGTTCAGCGCCCAGCTCGCGGTCGGCCGGCGGAAGCCGCACTCGCCGCAGAACCAGTCGTCGCCCGGGCGCTGCATCACACCGCCGCAGGACGGGCAGGACCAGGCGTCGTCCTTCCACTCCTGGCCGGCCGCCACCCACACCACGTTCGGCGAGGAGGAGGCGGCCCAGACGACCAGCGGGTCGTCCGCGTTGGCGATGACGACCGCCTTGGAGCCGGACAGGCCCTCGCGCCAGCGCTCGGCCAGCATCCGGGTCTCGCCCGCCCGGTCCAGCTGGTCGCGGGAGAGGTTGAGCAGCGCGATCGCCTTCGGCGTGACGTCACGGGCCACGCCCGCGAGGTACTTCTCGTCGACCTCGATGATGCCGAACTTGGCGTCGGAGCCGCCCGCGAGGGCCGAGGTGATACCGGCCGGCATATTGGCGCCGAGGGCGTTGGACACCACCGGTCCCGCCGCGCCGAGTGCCTCGGCGATCAGCCGGGTGGTGGTGGTCTTGCCGTTCGTCGCGGAGACAAGCACCACGTCGAGGTGGGTGGCGAGCCGACCCAGCAGATCGGGGTCGAGCTTGAGCGCCACGCGGCCGCCGATCACCGATCCGCTGCCGCGCCCCGCGGCCCGCGACACCGCCGCGGCCGCCTTGCCCGCCGTCACGGCCAGCTTGGCCCGCGGCGACAGCGGGTCCGTGTTGCCTGCCATCGTCCCTGTTCCTCCTTGCCTCCGGCGCCGCGCCTGCCCCCGGCACTGGTCGGGGCTCAGCCTACCGAGCTCCGCACGCAAGCCCGAACGGCGCCACCGCTCACCGAGAGGAAGAGGGGGGAACGTACCCTTACGCGCATGCGACACGGTGCGATCCCGGGCAGCTCGGGACGGGTGCGGCCCCTGACCCTGTTCGGCGCATCCGCGCTGCACTCGCCCTGCGACGAGGTGACGGACTTCGGCCCCTCGCTCGCCGCCCTGGTCGAGGATCTCTTCGCGACCATGTACGCGGCACGGGGCGTGGGCCTCGCCGCCAACCAGATCGGTGTGCCGCTGCGCGTCTTCGTGTACGACTGCCCGGACGACGAGGACCGCCGCCATCTCGGCCATGTGGTCAATCCGCGGCTCGTCGAGGCGGACGGCGTCGAGGTGCGCGGGCCGGAGGGCTGCCTCTCGCTTCCGGGCCTCGAGGCCGGCACGGTGCGCCACGACCACGCCCTGGTCGAGGGGGTCGATCTGCACGGGGAGCCGGTACGGGTGGAGGGCACCGGCTTCTTCGCCCGCTGTCTGCAGCACGAGACGGACCACCTGGAGGGGCGGATCTACCCGGACCGCCTCAGCGGCTGGCGCCGCGCGAAGCTGCTGCGCTCGGTCCGGCGTGCGCCGTGGGGGAACGGGGCGGCCTAGAACCCCGGACCGCCCACCCGGTCGCCCGCCTCGGCGAGCCGTCCCCACAGCAGATCCGCCAGGCTGCGTACCAACTGGGCGCGGGAGCAGGGCCGTTCGCCGAGCCACCAGTCGCCCGCGGCATGCATCATGCCGACGATGCCGTGGCCCCAGACCCGGGCCAGCTCCTGCCCCTCCGGTCCGAGATCGACGCGTTCGGCGATCACGAGGGCGAGCTCCTCGCCGAGCCGGCGCAGCAGCGGCGCCGAGTGCAGACCGACGTCGAAGCCCTGCTCGGCGTCCTTGCCGCTCTCCGGCGGGTGCATCAGGAAGCGGTAGACCTGCGGTCGGGCCTCGATCGCCGCGAGATATGTGTCGAGGGTGCGCTCCACGCGCTCACGGCGGTCGTTCGGAGCGTCGAGTGCTGCGCGCAGGGCGTCGAGGAGGGCGTCGGTGTGCCGTACGGCGAGGGCGCGGTAGAGCCCGCCCTTGTCGCCGAAGTGCCGGTAGAGGATCGGCTTGGTGATGCCGGCCTCGGCCGCGATGGCGTTCATCGAGGCGCCGGGCCCGTCCCTCAGGACCACGCGGTCGGCGGCCTCGAGCAGCTCGCGGCGCCGGCGCTCGGCCGACCGTTCCTGGTCGGTCCGCTGAGTGGTCTCCATGGTGGTCTCCCCGCCCGTGCGATTGCGTGACGCACGCGCAACGTAACACCATCGCCGATTCCGCATCGGGCCAGGAGCGGGTGCCTTGGCGTGGGACTTGACGTGAGTACTGGCGGGTAACATACTCTCGTTACCGCAAGTAACCAGGTGTTGGAGGGGACATGGCCGAGTTCACCATGGAGCTGAACGACGAGCAGAAGGAAGTCCGGGACTGGCTCCACGGTTTCGCCGCCGATGTGATCCGCCCCGCGGCCTCGGAATGGGACGAGCGCGAGGAGACCCCCTGGCCGGTCATCCAGGAGGCCGCGAAGCTCGGCATCTACTCCCTCGACTTCTATGCCCAGCAGTTCTTCGACCCGACCGGGCTCGGCATCCCCATGACGATGGAGGAGCTGTTCTGGGGCGACGCGGGCATCGCGCTCTCCATCGTCGGCACCGGCCTCGCCGCCGTCGGCGTCCTCGCCAACGGCACCGAGGAGCAGATAGGCACCTGGGTCCCGCAGATGTACGGCGACGCCGACGACGTGAAGGTCGCGGCCTTCTGCTCGTCCGAGCCCGACGCCGGCTCCGACGTCGCGTCCATGCGTACCCGCGCGGTGTACGACGAGGCCAAGGACGAGTGGGTCCTCAACGGCACCAAGACCTGGGCCACCAACGGCGGGATCGCCAATGTCCACGTGGTCGTGGCGGTCGTGGACCCCGAGCTCGGCTCCAAGGGGCACGCCTCGTTCATCGTTCCGCCGAACACCCCCGGCCTGTCCCAGGGCCAGAAGTTCAAGAAGCACGGCATCCGCGCCTCGCACACCGCCGAGGTCGTCCTCGAGGACGTCCGGATCCCGGGGCACTGCCTGCTCGGCGGCAAGGAGAAGCTGGACGAGCGGCTCGCCCGCGCCCGTGAGCGGGCGAAGGCCGGCGGCGAGAGGGTCAAGAACGCGGCGATGGCCACCTTCGAGGCCTCCCGCCCCGCGGTCGGCGCCATGGCGGTCGGTACCGCGCGGGCGGCGTACGAGGAGGCGCTCGAGTACGCCAAGACCCGCAGCCAGTTCGGCCGCCCGATCATCGACAACCAGGGTGTGGCCTTCCAGCTCGCGGACATGCGCACCTCGATCGACGCGGCCCGGCTGCTGGTCTGGCGCGCCTCCTGGATGGCGACGACCGGCAAGAAGTTCACCTCGGCCGAGGGCTCGATGTCGAAGCTCTACGCCAGCGAGACCGCCAAGAAGGTGACCGCCCAGGCCGTCCAGATCCTCGGCGGCAACGGCTTCACCCGCGAGTACCCGGTCGAGCGCATGCACCGGGATGCGGCGATCTACACGATCTTCGAAGGCACCAGCGAGATCCAGCGCCTGGTCATCGCCCGCACCCTGTCGGGACTGCCGATCCGCTGACGCGCCCGTCGCGCGACCGCACGTGACGGCGCCCTCCCGGCTTTCCGGGAGGGCGCCGTCCGCTGCGTCAGTCGGGCGGCGCGCAGCGGTCGACGGCGTCGGCGAGGCTGTCCGCGATCCGGGACAAGGTGCCGATCGCGGCCCGCTGTTCCTCCTCGCTCAGGCCGGCGGCCGTGCTGCGCTCGAGGTCCGACCAGATTCTCTCGACCTGCTCGCGCAGCGCGAGGCTCGCGGCGGTGGGCTCGACGATCGTGACGCGTCCGTCCATCTCGCACGGCCGCCTCCGGACGAATCCGGCGTTCTCCAGGCGCTTGACCGTACGGGTCATGGTGGCGGCGTCCGAGCCCAGGACCCGTACGAGATCGGTCTGCCGCTGCGGGCCGAGGTCCCACAGCTGCATCATGACCAGCTCCTGCCCGGGGTGGAGGCCGACGCGGCGCAGCAGCTGTGCGGCGTGCAGGCGGTGCAGCCGGGCCACCCGGAACACCGCATGGTTCAGGGCGCCCGCGCCGGTCGGGGACGGCGGCGGAGTGCGGGGTGAGTCGGCTGTGCCGTTCCCCTCATCTGCGGGATCCGGTTCCTTCGCCATCTCGCATGTGGCCCTTCGTCATTCACTGTCCGGCCAGGCGGAGTCTACCTCCGCGGCGCTCGGCTCGCCTGTGGGTGGATTGCGGGGTGCAAGTAGCTGTGATCCATGGACAGTTCACTTCCTTGTGTGGCTCAGCTCACATACGCACAGGAATGCGTCGGCCGGTTTACCTGTTCGGACAGGCAATGAGCAGGTAACGCCGACCGAGGAAGCCGATCATGACTACTGCCTTCGACCCGTACGACCTCTCCGGTACGCCCCTCACCAACCGCACGGTGATGGCTCCCATGACCCGCAGCCGCGCCTTCGGGCCCGGCCTGACCGCGACGGACCTGATGGCGGAGTACTACGCGCAGCGCGCCGGTGCCGGCCTCATCGTCACCGAGGGCACCCAGCCGTCCGTCGTCGGCCAGGGCTATCCGGACACCCCCGGCATCCACAGCGCGGAGCAGATCGCCGCCTGGCGCAAGGTGACCGACGCCGTGCATGCGGAAGGAGGCCGGATCTTCCTGCAGATCATGCACGCCGGCCGGATCGGGCACCCGAGCCTGACCGGCCTCACCCCGGTGGCGCCGTCCGCGGTCCGTCCCGCAGGGCAGGTGTACACCCATGAAGGGCCACTCGACTTCGTCACCCCGCGCGAGCTGACCGCGGACGAGGTGACGCAGACCGTCGCCGACTTCGCGGCCGCGGCGCGCAATGCGATCGAGGCCGGCTTCGACGGTGTCGAACTGCACGGCGCCAACGGCTACCTGATCCACCAGTTCCTCGCCCCGGGCAGCAATCGGCGCACCGACGCCTGGGGCGGCAGCCCCGAGGCCCGTATCCGATTCGCGGTGGAGACCACCAAGGCCGTGGCCGAGGCGATCGGCGCGGAGAAGGTCGGTCTGCGCATCTCGCCCGGCAATCCGTACAACGACATGGACGAGGGCGACCCGGCCGACTACGAGGCCACCTACGCCGCCCTGGTGGACGAGCTCGCCCCGCTGGGCCTGGCCTATCTGCACCAGCTGGAGGTCGCCGGCGCACGCGACCTCGTGGGACGGCTGCGCAAGGCCTGGCCGGGCACCTTCGTGCTCAACCCGTTCACCGGGGACGACCCCACCGGGCCGGACGCGCTCGCGCTGATCGAGGACGGCACCGCCGACCTCGTCGCCTTCGGTGCGCTGTTCCTCGCCAACCCCGACCTGCCCGCCCGGCTCGCCACGGGTGGCCCGTTCAACACCCCTGACCGCGCCTCGTTCTTCGGCGGGGACCAGCAGGGCTACACGGACTATCCGGTCGCCGGCTGACGGGCGCGGCGCGGGGGTGCGGGTGCCACGGGGCACCCGCACCCCGTGGGTCAGGCCGGCAGCACCGCTTCGATCGCGGCGACCAGCTCGGCGGCCTCCGGCTCGGTGCGCGGGCGGAAGCGGCCCACGACCTCACCGCGCCCGTTCGCCAGGAACTTCTCGAAGTTCCACTGGACGTCCCCGGCCTCGCCGTCGGCATCCGGGGTGCGGGTCAGCTCGGTGTAGAGCGGGTGCCGGTCCGGGCCGTTGACGTCGGTCTTCGCCAGGAGCGGGAAGGTCGTGCCGTACGTCGTCGAACAGAAGGTCTCGATCTCCTCCGGCGTGCCCGGTTCCTGGCCGGCGAACTGGTTGCAGGGCACGCCGACCACGGTGAACCCGCGTGCCCCGTACTGCTGTTGCAGCCGCTCCAGGCCCGCGTACTGCGGTGTGAGCCCGCACTTGGACGCCACGTTCACCAGGAGCACCGCCTTGCCCTCGTACGCGCCGAGCGTCGTCGGGTCACCGGACAGGGTGTGCAGGGGGATGTCGTACAGGCTCATCAGCTCTCCTCCGGAATGCGTGCGGTCCTCGCCGCCATCCTGCCGGAGACGCCGGCCGGTCCGGGAAGCGGGCGGGGGAGCGGGGTGTCCGCCGATGCCGAGCCCAGGCGGTACGAGCGAGCGTCGCTCCAACCGTCCGGGCCGAAGACTCCGAGCAGGATCTCGGCGACCCGGGAGACCAGCGGGAGTGCCGGGGCGAGACGGGACTCGAGCGCGTCGTACGCGGTGCGCCAGGTCGCCGGGCCCTCGTGGTTGGCGAGCGTGAGATGGGGGTCGAGCCCTTCGCCGAAGATGCCGCGGTACGGACGGGCCTCCGGCCAGCGGGTCGTGAGAGCGGAGGTCAACGCCCGTACCGGTGCGCAGGGTTGGGGATCCAGGTACAGGACACCCGGCCAGCGCAGGAAACGGGTGAAGGACAGCTCGAACGGCGCGTGGGCGCCGAAGAGTTCACGAAGTTCGCGGTCCACTTCGGCGTCGATCCTGCTGCGGTGCAGGAACGGATAGAGCACGGTGACATGCGCCGGCGGCAGTCCGGGGTGCACCAGCGCGTCCGCCTCGGGCACCCGGATGGTCAGCGAGGTGTCACCGTGCACATCGGGCCAGCCGGACTCCGCGGCGCGGGACGCGGCTGTCGGGGGCTCGGGGCGCGCGGGCGGTACGGCTCGGTCGATGCGGGTCACGGTGCGCCATCGTGGCATGGGGGTGGTGCGGGGCGAGGCCGGGTCCCCTGACCGGCAGGATCGTCCCGGCGAGTGCCGCGTCTCAGGGTCAGCGGGCGATGTGCGGTGTACACGTATACGGGCGGCCTACGCCTCTCGGTGGCGGAAGTGCACCGGATGTACCGCGATCGCAGTACGGCAGTCCGGTCATTGGGGCGGATCAGAAGGCCCGGTTCCGCCCGGACCATGGAGAACGTCACCTCGATGACCGCCGGAGCTGCGTGGTCGTCGGGTCCCTCCTGTCCGTGTCCCTTCGCCAGGAAGCTTGGTTCCCGTGGCTACGTTCCTTTATCGCCTGGGCCGGCGCGCATTCCGCCGTCGCGGCCTCGTCGCCCTGCTCTGGGTGGCACTGCTCGTGGGCGCCGGCGTCGCGGCATCGACCGCGCCCGCGCCCCCCGACGATTCGTTCGCCATGCCGGGGACCGAGTCCCAGAAGGCCTTCGACCTGCTCGACGAACGCTTCCCCGCGGCGAGCGCGGAGGGTGCCCAGGCGCGCGTCGTGATCCGCGCACCCGACGGCGAGAAGATATCCGGCGCCGACGGCAAGGCAGAGGTGTCGAGCCTGGTGGCGGCGCTCGGTGACGGCCCGCAGGTGGCCGGCGTCGCCGACCCGTTCAAGGCCGATGCGGTCAGCAAGGACGGGACGACCGCCTATGCGTCCGTGACCTACAAGGTCAACGCGATGGAGCTGTCCGACGAGGCCCGGGACGCCCTGACCAAGGCGACCGACGACGCCCGTGCGGCCGGCTTCACCGTGGAGACCGGCGGCGACGCGGTGATGGCCGAGGAGGAGATCGGCGGCAGCGCCGAACTCATCGGCATCGGTGTGGCCGCAGTCGTCCTCCTGCTGACCTTCGGCTCGCTGGTGGCCGCCGGGATGCCGCTGCTGTCCGCGATCATCGGCGTCGGCATCGGGGTCTCCGGCATCGGGGCCCTCGGCAGCGCGCTCGACCTGTCCGCGACCACCTCCACGCTGGCCATGATGATCGGCCTGGCGGTGGCGATCGACTACGCCCTCTTCATCGTGTCCCGCTATCGGGCGGAGATCGCCGAGGGCAAGGAACCGGAGGACGCGGCGGGCCGCGCGGTCGGCACCGCCGGATCGGCGGTCGTCTTCGCCGGACTCACCGTGATCGTGGCACTCGCCGGCCTCGCCGTCGTCAACATCCCGATCCTCACCAAGATGGGTCTGGCCGCGGCCGCGACCGTCGCCATCGCCGTCCTCATCGCGCTGACCATGACGCCCGCGCTGCTCGGCTTCGCCGGACGCAAGGCGCTCAGCCGCAAGGACCGCAAGGCCGCCCAGGCGGTCTCCGAGGGCCACCGGTCCGCCGAGGGACGTCCGAAGCTCGGCACCCGCTGGGCCGGATTCGTACTGCGCCGCCCGGTGACCGTGCTGCTCACCGCCGTACTCGGTCTCGGCGTGATCGCCGTGCCCGCGTCCAGCATGGAGCTCGGGCTGCCGGACGAGGGCACCGCGGCCCCGGACACCACCCAGCGCAAGGCCTACGACATGCTGTCGGAGTCCTTCGGCGCCGGCTTCAACGGCCCGCTGATGGTCACGGTCGACGCCCGTGGCGCGGACAACGCCCAGGGCGCGGCGGACGCCGTAGGCAAGGCCATCACCGACCTCGGCGAGGCGGCGGCGGTCACGCCCGCCACGTTCAACGAGGCCAAGGACACCGCCACCCTCACGGTGGTGCCCAAGACCGGCCCGAGCGACGCGGCCACCGAGGACCTGGTCAAGTCGATCCGCTCGCTCGCCGACGGCATCGAGTCGGACACGGGCGCCGAGATGCTGGTCACCGGCATGACGGCGATGACGATCGACTTCTCGCAGACCCTGGACGACGCGCTGATCCCGTATCTGGCGCTGGTGGTCGGCCTCGCCTTCCTCCTCCTGATGCTGGTGTTCCGCTCGGTGCTCGTCCCGCTCAAGGCCGCTCTCGGCTTCCTGCTCTCGGTCGCGGCCGCGCTCGGCGCCGTCGTCGCCGTCTTCCAGTGGGGCTGGCTCGCGGACCTGGTCGGGGTCGACCAGCCCGGACCGATCATGAGCATGATGCCGATCTTCATGATCGGCGTGGTCTTCGGTCTGGCGATGGACTACGAGGTCTTCCTGGTGACCCGGATGCGCGAGGCGCACGTCCACGGCGAGAGCCCGGCGCAGTCCGTGATCACCGGCTTCACGCACGGCGGCCGGGTGGTGGCCGCGGCCGCGATCATCATGATCAGCGTCTTCTCCGGCTTCATCATGGAGAACGACGACATGATCAAGATGATGGGCTTCGGCCTCGCGATCGCCGTCCTCTTCGACGCCTTCGTCGTCCGGATGGCCATCGTGCCTGCCGTACTCGCGCTGCTCGGCAGCAAGGCCTGGTGGCTGCCCAAGTGGCTGGACCGTGCGCTGCCCAACGTCGACGTCGAGGGCGAGAAGCTGCACAAGGCGCTCGACGGCGACACCCCGCCCACCGCACCCCAGGAGCGGGAGCCCGCGGGCGCCGGCGTCTGACCGGATCAGGGCTCTGGCCGGCGCGGTGTCCCGAGGACGCCGCGCCGGTTCGTCGTATGCGCCCGCTGTCATGTGTCGACACTCTCGGGCACCCGGGGATACAGGGCGGTGACGAGGTCGAACAGATGCGCCTCGTTCCCCGAGAGGCCCGCGCGGTCGAGGGCCGCGTCGACCTCCGCGATCGGGCCGTCGAGCAATGGCCAGGAGTCGGGCACCCGCTCCGGGGCGAGAAGCGCGGAACGGGCGGTCTGAAGCAGCCTCACATAGGCCTGTGCCGCGGCCACTTCGAGGTCGTTCATCATGGGGTGCTCCCTCGCGTAGTCGATTCGTTGCGCACAGTCTTGCGCGAGGGTCTGACAATCGGCCGCGACAGCGCTGTGACCAGGGCTGCAGGGGGATTTGGGGAGCTTCGACCGCATCGGTCGGCGGCGGGGCGGGAGTTCTGTGGAACCAGAGGATTTCACCGGCTCCCCGAATCCCCTCTCGGCGCGCCGCCTCCCCTAGAGTTCGACCATGTTCAAAGCCGGGGTGGGATTCTTCGCGTTGTTCGGGCTGGCCTGGTGGGCGGCCGCGCTGAGTGCGTTCGACAGTACGGCGGTGGTTGCCGTAGCGGCAGTTGCGGGCGTGGTCCTCAGCGCGCTGCTGATGGTGGCCGCGAAGAGACTGCTTCCGGAGTCCGCCGGCGGTCGGCTGCCCAAGGAGCAGGGGCGTGCCTTCGGGCGGATCAACCTCGTCCAGTGGGTCGTGATCGCCGTGATCGTGGTGGTGTGCGGCCGGGCAGGGGTCCCGGAGTTCATCCCGGCGCTGGTCGCGATCGTGGTCGGGGTGCACTTCCTGCCGTTGGCGGCCGTGTTCGGACAGCCGCACATGCGGGTGCCCGGTGTGCTGCTGATCGTCGCCGGCGCCGCGGGCTGCGGCATCGGCCTTGCCGACGGCTCGCCCGAGACGATGCGGCTGGCCGTCGGATCGCTCGCCGCCCTCACGCTGTGGGGCACCGCGGCCTGGACGGTCATCGGGGCGGCACGCTCACCGGAAGAGGCCTGAGAGCCCGACAGGCGGTGGTGGTACGGCCGAAGCACGTACCACCACCGCCTGTCGGCAGGTCTACGGCGGTCAGCCCGCCAGGGCGCTCTTCACGTCGTCCAGGACCGTGCGGGCCGCGATCGGTCCGCCGGCGCTGTTCCACGCGGAGCCCTCGATGACCACCACGTGGCCCTCCTTCTCGGCCTTCAGACCGGAGAAGTTGGGGACCTTCTTCGCCTCCTTGTAGGCCTTCTCACCGGCCGCCTTGTCGCCGAGGGCGCCGAGGAACATCCAGTCCCCGTCGATGGTGTCGAGCTTCTCCAGGCTCACCGGCTCGCTGCGCCCCGCGCTCTCGCCCTGCTGGTCCTTGGGCCGCTCGAGGCCGAGCGTGGCGAGCGTGGAGCCGACGTGGCCCTCGCCCTTGCCGACCACCGAGGGCGCGCCGTCCTGCCAGCGGATGACACTGGTCACGGCCTTGGCGTTCTTGCCGAGACCCTTCTTCGTCTTCGCCACGTCCGCGTCGAAGGTCTTCAGGAGTGCGTCGGCCTCGGAGGACTTGTTGAGGACGTCGGCGGTGGCCTTGAAGGCGACCTTCCAGTCCTCGTTCAGCTTGGCGGTCAGCACGGTCGGGGCGATGGCCTGCAGCTTGTTCAGGACCCGCTTGGAGCCGACCGTCTCGTCGAGGACGATCAGGTCCGGCTGCAGCGTGGCGAGCTTCTCCAGGTCCGGCTCCGCGACGGTGGCCACCACGTCGGCCTTGGAGGCCTTGTCGGCCAGGTAGGTCGAGACGCCCTCCTGGCCGCGGCCGGCGGTGGCGCCGATCGGCTCGATCCCGAGCGCCAGGGCGGCGTCGAGCGTCGGCTCGCTGAGCGTGACGACCTTCTTGGGAGCCTTGGGCACCTCGACGCTCTTGCCGTTGGCGTCCTTGACCTTACGGGTGTCCGAGCCACCGGCTGCCTTGTCGGACCCGGAGTCGTCGTCGCTGCCGCATCCGGCGAGAACGAGTACGCCGGCCACCGCGGTGGCGAGGAGAGCGGTACCGCGACGGGCACGAGGGGTGAACATGAACTTCGGCTCCTAGGTGATGGGTTGAGCCCCGTGGGCACGGGGGGTGTTCTTCTCGGGGAAAGCGGATGTGGGGGGTGGCGGTCGTGGGGTGTGCAGCGGCGGTCAGCCGTACGTCCCGAGGACTTCGACCAGGCCGTCGGCGAGCGAGCCGCGCCAGCAGGCGTAGTCGTGGCCGCCGTGGTACTCGGTGAGCCGGACGCTCCGGCCCTTGGCGAGCAGGGCGTCGCGCAGCGCACGGCTCTGCCGGACCATCTCGCCCTCGTGCCTGCCGACGTCCAGGCGTACGGTCACGGGGCGAGGCTCCGCGTCCGCGACGAGTCCGACCAGCCACGGGACGGCGCCGTCCGCCGTCTTCGGCACGCCGGGCGCGAGCCCGGGCCGCCACCACAGCGAGGCCGACTGGGCCAGTACGTGACCGAACCGGTCGGGCCGCACATGTCCGGCGTAGAGCGCGGTCATGGCGCCGAGGCTCTGCCCCGAGACGAGCGTGCGGGACGGGTCGGTGGTGATGCCCCAGCGTCCGGCTGCCCAGGGCAGCAACTCGTCGGCCAGGAAGCGCACATAGCTGTCACGTGCGCCCAGTTCGCTCCAGCGGGTGCGGTTGTCCACCGCGTCCGGCGCCAGCACGGCGAACGGCGGCACCGCCCGGTCGGCGATCAGCGCGTCCAGGGTGTCCTGCAGGCCCAGTTCCCCGAACCACATGTCGCCGTCGCACAGGACGAGCACCGGCAGTCCACCGGCCGGCGCGGCGCCGGGCGGCAGATAGACCCACACGTCACGCTCGGCTCCGAGCGCGGCGCTGCGCTGCCGGTGGCGCTCCACACGGCCCCGCTCGATGCCCGACCGCCGCTCGGCCCAGGGTTGCGGCGGAGCGTCCGGCAGGGCGAAGACGGAGCTCGCCGCGTCCCGCCAACGGGACGGAATCGTATGCGGGTTGAGCGGATCGGCCTCGCCGTGGCGGGACAGCGCGCGCAGCCGGTTCTGCACCTCGTCGGCCGAGGCCGGCGGCGGTCCGGGTGAGATGTCGGCGACCAGCTGGTACGAGCCGCGGTGCTCGCTCGGCAGCCGCAGACACAGATGCCAGATGTCGGTGTCCGGCACCCGGTGCAGGAGCGAGCCCGCGAGATGGTCCCGGTCGATCAGCCGGTTCGCGAGCAGCAGCACGCGCCGGGTGGCCCGGTGGCCGAACCAGAGGAACGTGACCGCGCAGTGGCCGGGGTCGTCGGGCAGCGGCTCGACGAGCGGGGTGCCGTTCTCGCGGGCGTGACGGGTGAACTCGGCCACCGCGGCGGCTCGTTCACCGGGGCTCGCGTGCTCGATGCGCGCGATGAGGCGCTCGACGGCCGGGCTGGTGAGGGTGCGCGGGACTTCGGCCGCGAGGCCGGTGCCGTCCTGCGGGGGAGCGGGGCTCGTCACCGCAGCTCACCTCCCGTACGGGCCAGTTCGACGAGCCGCTGCACGGTCTCGCCGGGGCTGGGTGTGGCGGCCATCTCCTGGGCGACGGCGCTTGCCGCCTCCCGCAGATCGGTGTCCGAGAGGAGGCGTTCCACGAGGTCGGGGGTGAGGTCGTCCGGGCCGTCCGGGACGATTCCGCAGCCGCGGGCGCGGACCGCAGCGGCGTTCGCGGGCCGGTCGGCGCCCTCGCCGAGCACGATCTGCGGGAGCCCCGAATCGAGCGCGGTCAGGGTGGTGCCGGCGCCGCCGTGGTGGATGACCGCATCGCTGGCGGCGAGCAGCGAACTCAGCGGCAGCCAGTCCACCGGGCGTACGTTCTCCGGGAGTCGGCCCAGGTCGGTGAGGTCGGCGCCGCCGAGGGCGAGGACGAACTCGGCGTTGATCTCGCGTGCCGCGTCCACCACCCACTTCATCGGGGACACCCCGTCGACCACCGGGCGCACCGTGCCGAGGGTGACCGTGATGCGAGGCCTCGAGCGCTGTTCGTAGAGCCAGTGCGGCAGGTTCGCGCCGCCGTTGAACGGCACGAAGCGCTGGAACCAGCGGCGCGGCTCCCGGGTGGTGGACATGCTGGGCGGTGCCACGTCGAGCCAGGCGGAGATCGGATCGGGGCCGGCCAGACCGTGGCGTTCGTACCCCGCTGCCAGGGCGTCGTTCATCATGCCGACGTGCGCCGAGGTGTGCCCGAAGCCGACCGCGTGCAGCACGGACGGTACCTTGAGGCGGGCGGCGACCAGCTGGCCCACCACGCCGTTCGGAGTGTGCACGACCAGGTCGGGGGAGAAGGACTCCGCGGTGGCGACCATCCGGTCGGCCATCTCCTCGCTGAAGAAGGAGAATCCCTTGCCCTTCGGTGGCGCGCCCCGCTCGCCCGGCGCCGGTGGCTTCTTGCCGCGCCGGTCCCGCTCCATCTGGGCATACAGGGCATCGGGGTCGATTCCGGGAGCGCAGTCCACGGCGAGCAGGCCGGCCTCGGCGGTGCGCTGCACGGCCGATCCGCAGGTGCCGAGCAGGACGTCGTGCCCGGCGGCCCGCAGGGCATGGGCGAGCGGAACCAAGGGGTACAGGAGCCCGAAGAAGGGCGGACCGGCGAAGAGGACGCGCATCGTCTCCCGCTTTCTCGTTTCGATGGCGGTGGGGGTCGGTCGACGTCCGGGGCGGGTCCGTCCGTCGGGCAGCCGCACTTGTGGGGCCAACTCCCCACCCGGGAAGGGGAATCGGGCGCGAAGCTTGGCCGATTCCGGATCCGGTGTGACAACTGGAAGTTAGCTTAGCCTAAGCTAACCTGCATGGTGAATGGATCCCCACCCCGGACCAGAGGTCTGCGCCGGCTCATGGCCGCCTGCCGCAGCAAGCCCCGACTGCTGAGCGCGGTGGTGCTCAGTTCCGTCTTCGGCACCGGCCTCGAGGCCTTCGGGCCGCTGATCGCGGGTACGGCCGTGAACGACGCGGTCGCGGGACGCAGTCACCGTACGGTGGAACTCGCCGTCCTGCTCGTCGTCCTCGCCCTCGTGCAGTTCGGCGCCGAGTTCACCCGCCGCTTCTACGCCGGGAAACTCGCCCTCGCCGTACAGCACCAGCTGCGCACCCAGGTCTTCGACTCCGTGCAGCGCTACGACGGAGTCAAGCAGGATGTGCTCCGTACCGGCCAGGTGGTCTCCCGCGCCAACAGCGATCTGCAGCAGATTCAGGTCATGCTCGGGATGCTCCCCATCCCGATCGGCGTGACCACGCTCTTCATCGCCTCGGTGACCGCCATGCTGTGGCTCTCCGCCCCGCTGACCGTCGTCGCCCTCACCGTCGTGCCGTCCCTCGCGCTCGTCGCCGCCCGCAGCCGCAAGCGCCTGGTCCCCGCCACCCGGGCCGCCCAGGCGCAGGCGGCCGCCGTCGCCGAGCACGTGGAGGAGACCGTCACCGGCGTACGCGTCGTCAAGGGCTTCGGACAGGAGGACCGGGAGACCGACCGCCTCGCGCACACCGCGCGCGGACTCTTCTCCCGCCGCGTCCTGGTCGCCCGGCTGCAGGCGGGCGCCACCGCCACCATGGCCGCACTGCCCGCCGCGGGACAGGTCGGAGTGCTCGCCCTCGGCGGCTGGCTCGCCCTGCGCGGCACCATCGACGTCGGCACCTTCCTCGCCTTCGCCGGCTATCTGACCCTGCTCGCCGGACCCGCCCGACTGCTCGCGAACTTCACGGTCACCGCCCAGCAGGCCCGCGCCGCCGTCGAGCGGGTGCACGAACTCATCGACGCCACCCCGGACATCACCGACGCCCCCGACGCCGTCGACGTCCCCGGCGGCCCCGATGACCCGCTCGAGCTCGAACTGCGCGACGTCACCTTCGGCTACGCCCCCAGCGACCCCGTACTCAGCGACCTCAGCCTGACCGTGGGCGCCGGCGAGACCCTCGCCGTCGTCGGACCCTCCGGCTCCGGCAAGTCCACCGTCTCGCTGCTCGTCAGCCGCTTCTACGACCCCCAGTCGGGCAGCGTGCGCCTCGGACCGCCCGGCGCCGCCGCCGACCTCAAGTCCCTCCGCCTGGCCTCGCTGCGCACCACCGTGGGCAGCGTCTTCGAGGACCCGTTCCTGTTCTCCTGCTCGATACGCGAGAACATCGCCCACGGCCGCCCCGACGCCACCGACGACGAGGTGCGCGCCGCGGCCGAAGCGGCGCACGCACACGGATTCATCACCGAACTCCCCGACGGATACGACACCGAGGCCGGCGAACGCGGCAACCGCCTCTCCGGCGGCCAGCGACAGCGCATCGCCCTGGCCCGCGCCCTCGTCGCCCGCCCCCGGCTCCTCGTACTCGACGACGCCACCTCGGCCGTCGACCCGGCCACCGAGAGCGAGATCCACGACGCCCTGCGCACCGCCACCGAGGGCCGCACCACCGTCCTGATCGCGCACCGCCGCTCCACCCTCTCGCTCGCCGACCGCATCGCCGTACTCGACGAGGGCCGCCTCGTCGACATCGGCACCGAGGCCGAACTCACCGAACGCTGCCCGCTGTTCAACGAACTCCTCGCCGGCGCCAGCGGATCCGTCGACGAGCGCATCGCGCCCGCCACCGACAGCGACCGGCTGACCGCCGAACTCTGGCCGCGGCCCGCCGAGTCGGAGCAGCCTGCCGCCCCGGCACCGGGCACACCGTCCGCAGCGGACGACGACCCCGAACTCGACGAGCGTGAACTGCGCACCCCCGTCAGCCGGTTCGGCCTCGGCGCCCTGCTCCGCCCGGTCCGCGCCGCGCTCCTCGTCGGCCTCGCCCTGCTCGCCGTCGACACCGCGGCCGGCACCGCCCTGCCCCTACTCGTCCGGCACGGGCTCGACGACGGAGTCGGCGAAGGCGACGGAACGACCCTCGCCCTGTACGTCGCGCTCGCCGCCGTCGCCGTGGCGCTCGCCTGGTGCGCCTTCAATGTGCAGGCCCGCGTCACCCGCCGGGCCGGCGAACGCGTCCTGTACGGACTGCGGGTGCGCACCTTCGCCCAACTGCAGCGCCTCGGACTCGACTTCTACGAGCGCGAACGCGGCGGCCAGGTGATGACCAGGATCGTCAACGACATCGACGCGCTCGCCCAGTTCCTGCAGGCCAACCTGGTCACCTCGGCCGCCTCCGCGGCCACCCTCACCGGCGCCGTCTGCGCCATGCTGATCGTCCACCCGCCGCTCGCCCTCGCCGCCCTCGCGCTGCTCCCGCTCGTCGCCGTCGCCACCGCCGTCTTCTGGCGGCTCTCCTCCGCCGCGTACGACGAGGCCAGGCGGCGCATCGGCGAGGTCAACTCCAGCCTCCAGGAGAACGTCAGCGGACTGCGCACCGCCCAGTCGCAGGGCCGCGAACAGGCCGCCGCCGCGGACTTCGACAAGCTCTCCGACGCCTACCGCGCCGCCCGGCTCAAGGCCCAGCGCTACGCCTCCGTCTACTTCCCCGCGATCAACCTGTGCGCCGAACTCTCCAAGGCCCTGGTGCTGTTGGTCGGCGCCCACCGGGTCGCATCCGGCGACCTCAGCTCGGGCATCCTGGTCGCCTTCATGCTCTACCTGGGCATGTTCTTCTCCCCGATCCAGCAGCTGTCCCTCGCCTTCGACAGCTACCAGCAGGCCTCCGTCGGCCTGCGTCGCATCGTCCAACTGCTGCGCACCGAACCGGCCGTACTGCGGACCGACGACCCGGCGCCGCTGCCCGACCGGCTCGCCGGCGCCGTCGAACTGACCGCCGTGGAGCACCGCTACCCGAACACCGGCCGCCCCTCGCTCGCCGAGGTCTCGCTGCGCATCGAGCCCGGCGAAACGGTCGCCCTGGTCGGCGAGACCGGCGCCGGCAAGTCGACCGTGGTCAAACTGCTCGCCCGGTTCTACGACCCGGACGCCGGGTCCGTCACCGTGGACGGCACCGACGTACGGCGCTGGGACCCCTCCGCGTACCGGCGGCTCATCGGCTATGTGCCGCAGGAGGCGCATCTGTTCACCGGGACCATCGCCGACAACATCCGCTACGGGCGGCCCGACGCGAGCGACCACGAGGTGGAGGCCGCCGCCCGCGCCGTCGGCGCCCACGAGGTGGTGGCCGCCCGGCCGTACGGCTTCCACCAGCCGGTGGCCGAGGGCGGGCGCTCGCTGTCCGCCGGCGAGCGCCAGCTGATCGCCCTCGCCCGGGCCGAACTCGTCGACCCCGGACTGCTGTTGCTCGACGAGGCGACCGCCGCCCTCGACCCGGCCACCGAACGCGCCGTGACCGCGGCAGGCGACCGGCTCGCCACCGGCCGCCGCACCACCGTCCTGGTCGCCCACCGCATGTCCACCGCGTCCCGCGCCGACCGGATCGTCGTCCTCGACGACGGCCGCATCGCCGAACACGGCACGCACGAGGAACTCCTCGCCGCCGACGGCCGCTACGCCGACCTCTGGCGACGCAGCGGCTCCGGCGACACCCCCGCGCCCGCACCGGACGAAGCCGTCCCGGTCCGCGGCTGACCCCACCCGTACCCGCCGACCCGCGCACGCCCCCCACATCCGAACGACTCAGGAGTGATCCGACCGTGAAGGCACTCGTCCTCGCAGGTGGCACCGGAAGCCGCCTGCGGCCGATCACGCACACCTCCGCCAAGCAACTCGTCCCCGTCGCCAACAAGCCCGTCCTCTTCTACGGCATCGAGTCCCTGGTCGCCGCCGGCATCACCGACATCGGCATCGTCACCGGCGACACCGCCCAGGAGATCGAGGCGGCCGTCGGCGACGGCTCCGACTTCGGCGCCCGCGTCACCTACCTCGCCCAGGACAAGCCGCTCGGCCTCGCGCACGCCGTACTCATCGCCCGGGACTGGCTCGGCGAGGACGACTTCGTGATGTATCTCGGCGACAACTTCGTCGTCGGTGGCATCACCGAACTCGTCGACGGGTTCCGCACCAGCCGGCCCGACGCCCAGATCCTGCTCACCCGGGTCAGCGACCCGACCGCCTTCGGCGTCGCCGAACTCGACGCCGAAGGACGGGTGGTGGACCTGGAGGAGAAGCCCGCCGCGCCGCGCAGCGACCTGGCCCTGGTCGGCGTCTATCTGTTCTCGCCGGCCGTGCACGAGGCCGTACGCTCCATCAAGCCGTCGGCGCGCGGCGAACTCGAGATCACCGATGCCATCCAGTGGCTGGTCGACGAGGGGTGCACCGTCACCCCCACCATGATCACCGGCTACTGGAAGGACACCGGGAACGTCACCGACATGCTCGAGGTCAACCGGTCCGTCCTCGAAGGCGTCGAGCCGGTCCGCCACGGCACGGTCGACGAGACGAGCGAACTCGTCGGACGGGTCAGGATCGAACCGGGCGCGAGCGTCGTCCGGTCCAGGATCGTCGGCCCCGCGGTGATCGGCAGCAACAGCGTCATCACCGACTCGTACGTCGGCCCCTCCACCTCAGTGGACGACGACTGCGTGATCACCGGCAGCGAGCTGGAGTTCTCCATCGTGCTCGGCGGCTCCCGCATCGAGCACGCCGGACGTATCGAGGGCTCCCTGATCGGCCGTGGCGTGCAGGTCACCGGGGTGCAACGCGCCCCGCGCGCCCACCGGTTGGTCCTCGGTGACCACAGCCGCGCCCAGCTCACCGCCTGACGCCACACCACCGCCCCGGCCGCGGCAAGCCGCCCGCGCCGGAGCCCGAACCGAGAGTCCCCCATGCGTCTGCTCGTCACCGGGGGAGCCGGCTTCATCGGCTCCCACTTCGTCCGCTCGCTCCTCGCGGACGACGACCCCCGCACCGTCACCGTCCTCGACCTCCTCACCTACGCCGGCAACCGCGCCAACCTGGCGTCCGTCGCCGACGACCCGCGCCTGACCTTCGTGCACGGCGACATCCGCGACCGGCCGCTCGTCGACTCACTGCTCGCCGAACACGACGCGGTCGTGCACTTCGCCGCCGAATCCCACGTGGACCGCTCGATCGCCTCCGGCACCGACTTCGTCTCCACCAACGTCCTCGGCACCCAGACCCTCCTCGAATCGGCCCTGCACCACGGCATCGACCGCTTCGTGCACATCTCCACCGACGAGGTCTACGGATCCATCGAGTCCGGCTCCTGGACCGAGGAACAGCCGCTCGCCCCCAACTCCCCGTACTCCGCCTCCAAGGCGGGCTCCGACCTGCTCGCCCTCGCCTACCACCGCACCCACGGCCTGGACGTCCGCATCACCCGCTGCTCCAACAACTACGGGCCGTACCAGCACCCCGAGAAGGTCGTCCCGCTGTTCACCACCCGGCTGCTCGACGGAGGACGGGTGCCGCTCTACGGCGACGGCAAGAACTCCCGCGACTGGCTGCACGTCGACGACCACTGCCGGGCCGTACGCCTGGTCCTCGACGCGGGCCGGGCCGGCGAGATCTACCACATCGGCGGCGGCACCGAACTGACCAACCGCGAGCTCACCGAGCGCCTCCTTCAGGCCTGCGGCCGCACCTGGGACAGCGTCGACCACGTGACCGACCGGCCGGGCCACGACCTGCGGTACAGCGTCGACTGGTCCAAGGCCCGCGACGAACTCGGCTACCGGCCGCACCACGACCTGGCCCCCGGCCTGGCCGAGACCGTCGACTGGTACCGCACGCACCGCGACTGGTGGCAGGAGACGGCCCGGTGATCCGCCACCTGGTCATCGGCGCCACCGGCATGCTCGGCAGCGAACTCTGCGCCCTGCTCGCCGCCGAGGGGGAGTCGTACGCCGCACTCGGCCGGCCGGACCTCGACCTCACCGACGAACGAGCCGTCCACGCGGCCCTCCGCGCCCTCACCCCGGACGTCGTCGTCAACTGCGCGGCCTGGACCGACGTCGACGGCGCCGAGTCCGACGAGGACGCGGCGACCCGGGTGAACGGCGACGCGGTGCGCGGACTCGCCCGCGCCTGCGCGCACACCGGAGCGCGCCTGCTGCACGTCTCCACCGACTACGTCTTCGCCGGCGACGACCCCGACCCGCGCGCCGAGGGCGCCCCCACCGCACCCCGTACCGCCTACGGCCGCTCCAAGCTCGCCGGCGAGCAGGCCGTACTCGACGAACTGCCCGACACCGGCACCGTCGTACGCACCGCCTGGCTGTACGGAAGCGGCGGCCGCAACTTCGTCAGCACGATGATCGCCAAGGCCCGCGCAGGCGAGCCGGTGCGCGTCGTCGACGACCAGCACGGCCAGCCCACCTGGGCCAGGGACGTGGCCGGCCGGCTCCTCGAGCTCGCCGGGACCCCGCACCCCGGTGTCTTCCACGCCACCGCCGGCGGCCGCACCACCTGGTACGGGCTCGCCCGCGCCGTGTACCGGCACGTCGGCGCCGATCCCGCGCTCGTCTCGCCGCAGCGCAGCGCGGAACTCCGACGCGCCGCCGTACGACCCGAGTTCAGCGTCCTGTCGCACGATCGCTGGGCGGCCGTGGGCCTCGCACCACCGCGCTCCTGGGCCGACGCACTCGCCGAGGCGATGCCGACCCTCACCGATTCCATCAGCCCCACGTCCCCCACCGACCGAGAAGGAGCAGCAGCGTGCACTCGCTGAGCATCGAAGGGGCATGGGTCCGCACCCCACCCGTGCACCACGACGACCGCGGAAGCTTCCACGAGTGGTTCCGCGACGACGCCTTCCGGCAGGCGGTCGGCCATCCGGCACAGCTCGCCCAGGCCAACTGCTCGGTCTCCCGGCGCGGCGCACTGCGCGGCGTCCACTTCGCGGACGTGCCACCGGGCCAGGCCAAGTACGTGACCTGCGTGGCCGGTTCGGTGCTCGACGCGGTCGTCGACCTGCGCACCGGATCGCCCACCTACGGCCGTTCGGAGACCGTGCTGCTCGACGCCCGCGAAGGCACCGCGGTCTACCTCTCGGAGGGAATCGGGCACGCGTTCCTGGCCCTCAGCGACGAGGCGACCGTGGTCTACCTCTGCTCCACCGGATACGCGCCCGGCCGCGAGCACGGGGTGCACCCGCTCGACCCCGAGATCGGCATCGACTGGCCGGCCGACATCGCCCCGGTGCTCTCGCCCCGCGACGCCGCGGCCCCGATGCTCGCCGAGGCCGAGTCCGCCGGTCTGCTGCCGACGTACGAAGAGTGCCTGCGGCAACGCCACTCGCTCACGGACAAGGCGCACCCGGTGCCGGAGGCATCCCGTTGACCACCACGACCGCACCACCGCCCCCTCGGGTCGAGGCGGAGCCACAGCGCCGCACCCGGCGGTCCGTACGGATCGCCGGTCTGGTGCTCGGGCTCGCCCTCCTGGTCGTCGCGGTGGCCGCCGGCCTGGCGGTCGGCACCCAGCGCATCCCGCTCTCCGACGTCTGGACGGCCCTGGTCGACCACTCCGGCACCCGGAACGACCGGATCGTGCGCGAACTGCGGCTGCCCCGCACGCTGATCGGGGTGGCCGCGGGCGCGGCGCTCGGCCTGGCCGGCGCCCTGATGCAGACCCTGACCCGCAATCCGCTCGCCGACCCGGGGCTGCTCGGGGTCAACGCGGGAGCCTCGGCCGCCGTGGTCACCGCGATCAGCGTGTTCGGCGTCGGCACCTTCTCCGGATACCTCTGGTTCTCGCTGGCCGGCGCCGCCGTGGCCGCCACCCTGGTCAATGCGCTCGGCGGCAGCCGTGCGGCCACCCCGGTCCGGCTCGCCCTGGCCGGCACGGCGGTCAACGCGGCGCTCTTCGGATACGTCAACGGCCTGCAGCTCGTCGACCTCGGCGCACTGGAGACCATGCGCCACTGGTCGATCGGCTCGCTCGCCGGCCGCGACGCCCAACTGCTGCTCAACGCGCTGCCGTTGCTCCTCACCGGCGCCGTGCTCGCGCTCGCACTCTCCGGACCGCTCGGTGCGCTCGCGCTCGGCGACGACACCGCCAAGGCACTCGGCGCCCACACCGGACGCACCCGCGTCCTGTCCATCGTCGCCATCACCCTGCTCTGCGGAGGGGCGACCGCGGTGTGCGGACCGATCGGCTTCATCGGCCTGATGATCCCGCACGCGGTACGGCCGTTCTGCGGCACCGATCCACGCTGGCTGTTCCCGTACTCGGCGCTCTTCGCCCCCTCCCTGCTGCTGTTCTCGGACGTGGTGGGCCGGATCGTGGTGCCGCCGTCCGAGATCGAGGTCGGCATCGTCACGGCCTTCATCGGCGGCCTGCTCTTCATTCATCTGGTGCGGCAGCGGAAGGTGGCCAAGCTGTGACTCCCGTCGGACACGCCCCCGATGGCCTGGAGGTGCGCCGCAGTCATCTGCGCACCCGCACCTGGTCGATGCGGTACGACCGCCGGGCCGTCCTCGTCTGCGCGGCGCTCCTCGTGGTCGGCGCGTTGGCGACGGTCTTCGCCATCGGCACGGGACGGTACTCCCTGACACCGGTCGAGGTGGTCGAGACGCTGGCCGGCGGCGGGCCGCCCGGAGCCGAGTTCATCGTCCTCGACCTGCGCCTTCCCCGGGCACTCGACGCGATCCTGGTCGGATTCGCCATGGGGATGTCCGGTGCCGTCTTCCAGTCCCTGTCGCGCAACCCGCTCGGCAGCCCGGACATCATCGGCTTCGGCAACGGCGCCTCCGCGGGCGCGCTGGTGGCCATCATCATGTTCGACCTGGGCAGCGCGCAGACCGCGCTCGGCGCGGTGGTCGGCGGCTGCCTGACCGCCGCCGCCGTCTATCTGCTCGCCTGGAAGCGCGGGGTGCACGGCTACCGTCTGGTGCTCGTCGGCATCGGCGCCTCCGCCGTACTCGGCTCTGCGACCAGCTTCCTCTACGTACGCGCCGAGATCGGCAAGGCGGCACAGGCGGCGACCTGGATGGTGGGCTCGCTCAACGGCCGCGGCTGGAGCGATGTGACCATCGCCGCGATCGGCCTGATCGTCCTCGTCCCGGTCATCCTGGCCAACGCCCGCCGGCTCACCCTGCTCGAGATGGGCGACGACACGGCGGCGGCCCTCGGCGTACGCCCCGAACGCAGCCGGGTCACGCTGCTCGCGGCCGGCACCGGACTCACCGCGATGGCCGTCGCGGCCGCCGGGCCGATCCCGTTCATCGCCCTGGCCGCGCCGCAGTTGGCCCGCCGGGTGACCCGCTCGGCCGGCCCGAACGTACTGCCCGCGGCCTGGATGGGCGCCGTCCTGGTCGGCGCCGCCGACCTGCTGACCCAGCGCATCTCCAGCTCCGCACTGCTCCCCGTCGGGGTGGTGTCCGGAGTCGGCGGCGGTGTGTACCTGGCCTGGCTGCTGCTGCGCGAACGCAAGTCGGGGAGGCTCTGAGCAGGAGTCAGGGGGCTCTGGGCACGGGCCGTTCCCGGACGGGGGAGCGGCTCACTACGATGGCGCGATGACTACGCTCTGGGACCGTGACGCGCCTGGTGTGATGGAGCTGCCCTCCGGTGCGATGGTCCGCGGTCGCGGACTGCGCCACCCCCTGCCGACCGGACCGCAGCCGACCTTCTCCGTCACGCTGCTCGGCAAGGAACCGCCGCCAGCCGACTGGGAGACCCGCTGGATCCGCTGGCCGGACTTCCGCCTGCCGGCGGATCCGGCACAGGTCCGCACCGTACTCACCGAAGCGCTGCGGCGCGCCCCTGCCGAGCGCGTGGAGATCGCCTGCGGCGGCGGCATCGGCCGCACCGGCACCGCCCTCGCCTGCCTCGCCGTCCTGGACGGCGTACCACCCGAGGACGCCGTCGCCTACGTACGCCGGCACTACCACGGGCACGCCGTCGAAACCCCCTGGCAGCGGCGGTACGTGCGGAACTTCGCGCCGGAGTCCGCCGACGGGGGCTCCGGCACTCCTCCTACGGCTCGATGAGTTCGACTACGGCTCGATGAGTCCGACCCGGATCGCATAGCGGGTCAGCTCGAGGCGGTCCCGAAGCCCCAGCTTCTGCAGCAGATTCGCGCGGTGCCGCTCCACGGTCTTGCTGCTGATCACCAGGAGATCGGCGATCTCCTGCGAGGTGTGCCCCTCGGCCACCAGCTTGAGGATCTCCTCCTCACGGTCCGTGATCGCCTTCTCCGGCATGGAACCGCCCTGCCGCGCGCGGTCCAGATAGTTGCGGATCAGGGCCGCGACCGCTCCCGGATAGATGAACGGCTCGTCCCGCATCGCGGCCCGGCAGGCCTCGAGCAGATCCCGGTCGGCCACCGACTTCAGCACATAGCCGCTGGCACCGGACTTCAGCGCCTCGAAGAAGTACTGCTCGTTGTCGTACATCGTCAGAATCAGAATGCGCAGGTCGGGCAGCAGCCGGGACAGCTCACGCGCCGCCTGCAGTCCGGTGAGCCGGGGCATCGCAATGTCGAGAATGGCCAGATCGGGCTGGTACTCGCGGGCCTTCTCGATGGCCTCCGCGCCGTCCCCGGCCTCGGCCACCACATGCAGATCGTCCTCCCCGTCCAGGATGAGGCGCACCCCGCGGCGGACCAGCGCATGGTCGTCCGCGAGCAGAATGCGGGTCGTGGATCCCTCGGCCATGGTCAGCTTCCCCCGTTCTTGACGGGTACGTGCAGACGTACCCGCGTACCGCGGCCCGGAGCCGGCCCTATCACGAGCTCGGCACCGACCAGGAGTGCGCGCTCGCGCATGCCGCGGATCCCCGCGCCCTCGGCCGCCGCGCCGATCCCGATGCCGTCGTCGGCCACGAGCAGGTCGACGCCGCCGGGCGCGGTGCGCAGCGTCAGCTCCGCGCGCCTGGCCTCCGAATGCCGCACGGCATTGGTCAGACCCTCCTGCGCGACCCGGTAAAGGACCAGCTCCGTCTCGTGGTCCAGAGCCGGCAGATCGGAGTCGAAGTGGCGCTCGACCGTGAGATCGGTGTGCTCCGCCATCTCGTTGGCCAGCGCCTTGAGCGAACTGATCAGGCCGAGCTCCTCCAGGACACCGGGCCGAAGGCGCCGCGCGATGCGCCGGATCTCGTCCAGGCTGGCCCGCGTCGTCTCCTGGACCTGGTGCAGCTGTGGCCGCAGGTCGGAAGGGGCCTGGTCGGCGACCCGCTTCAGCTCGAGCAGGACCGCGGTCAGCGTCTGGCCGATCTCGTCGTGCAGCTCCTGGGCGATCCGGCGCCGCTCCGCCTCCTGGGCGGAGAGCGCGAGCCCGCTGCTCGCCGCCCGTTCGGCCTCGAGGCGGTCGAGCATCGTGTTGAACGTCTGGATGAGCCCGGCGATCTCGCCGTGTCCCGACACCACGGGCCGCCGCCCGGGACGCAGCAGATCCGTGGTGCTCATCGCCCGGGTCAGCCGCTGCAGCGGAGCGAGACCCACTCGGAGCAGCGCGGCGTTCGCCGTCAGCATCGCCGCGAGCCCGCCGGCCAGGATCAGGGCCTCGGTCAGCAGGACCGGCGTGGAGATGGTCACCGGGCCGAGCAGCAGCAGGCCGGCGGCGGCGAACAGCACCGTCGCGTTGAGCAGGAAGATCCGCCAGAACAGGGACACGGAGCAAGGCCTCCTCGGGGTCGGGAGCGGGAGCGCAACCGCAGCATCGCGGCGGCCCTCAGTGTCCCCTGTGCCCCGCCCGTCCAGGACAGGCGGGGGCGCCTCGGCGGGCCGGTGCTCCGCATGGCCCGCGCGCACGACGCCCGTTCAATGTGCGCCGATTCCGGCGCCGCTGTCCATCCGGCGCGGCACCCATCCGCCACCCCCTCTGCAGGTCGCTCCCCGCCCCATTTGGGTGTCGGCCCCGATGGCCCCGCAGGTCCCGTCGGGTGAGGGTAGAACCCGGACAACTGGACCGGGAGGAGTCCCTTCTGCGGAGTGCTGCGGACGGCGGCCCACTACAGGAGGGAGGCGGGTATGACTCTGACCGCCTGGATGGCCGTCGTCGTGTTCGCAGCCGTCTATGTCCTGATCGCGACCGAGTACGTGCACCGGGTCGCGGCGGCTCTGGGCGGCGCAGTGGTGATGCTCGTCATCGGCGCCACCGACCCCGAGCACGCCTTCTACTCCGAGCATGCCGGGATCGACTGGAACGTCATCTTCCTGCTGCTCGGGATGATGCTGATCGTGGCCGTGCTGAAACGCACGGGCATCTTCGAGTACATCGCCATCGCGGCGGCCAAACGGGCCCGGGGCAGACCCTTCAGACTGATGGTGCTCCTGGTCGTGGCGACCGGCTTCCTGTCCGCCTGGCTGGACAACGTCACCACGGTGCTGCTCATCGCACCCGTCACCATCCTCGTCTGCCGCAAACTCGGCCTGCCCGTCGTCCCCTACCTCATCGCCGAGGTGATGGCCTGCAACATCGGCGGCGCCGCCACACTCATCGGCGACCCGCCGAACATCATGATCGCCTCCCGTGCGGGTCTGTCGTTCAACGACTTCCTGCTGCACATGACGCCGATCGTGATCGTCCTGATGGTCATCTTCTGTCTGATGTGCCGCGTCATGTTCCGCAAGGCCTTCCGGCAGGTGGACGAGGACAAGGTCCACGCCGTGATGGAGATGGACGAACGCGACGCGATCACCAATCCGCGGCTGCTCGCGGTGAGCTCGGTCGTGGTGCTCCTCGTCATGACCTGTTTCGTCCTGCACACCACCCTGCACGTGGAGCCCTCGGTCGTGGCGATCAGCGGCGGGCTGATCCTGCTCGCGATATCGCGCCTCGACTCCGGCGAGGTCGTCAAGGACGTCGAGTGGGAGACCCTCGCGTTCTTCGCCGGACTGTTCGTGATGGTCGGCGCGATGGTGCAGACCGGCGTGATCGGCCAGATCGGCGAGGCGGCGGCCAACGCCACCCAGGGTGAACTGCTCGGCACCTCCATGGCGTTGGTGTTCGGCTCCGTGATTCCCTCCGCCGTCATCGACAACATCCCGTTCGTCGCCTCGGTCAGCCCCATCGTCACCGAGATCGTCGAGGCGGCCGGCGGTATGGAGAAGGCGGAGATGCTCTGGTGGTCGTTCGCCCTCGGCGCCGACCTCGCCGGCAACGCCACGATCATCGCCTCCTCGGCGAACGTCGTCGTCATCGGGATCGCCGAGCGCGAGGGGCATCACATCTCGTTCTGGCAGTTCAGCCGTATCGGGCTGATCGTCACAGCGGTCACCGTCAGCGTCGCGGGTCTGTACGTATGGCTCCGCTACTTCGCCCTGGCCTGACGGTGGCAGAGCACATGACAGGGCCTTCGGGAGGAGACATGACCGAGTCCGAGAACCGTCGTCTCGGCGACCTCGAGAAGCGCATGGAGCGCGAGGACCCCGAGTTCGCACGTTCGCTGGCCGACGGGCGGCCGCGCAGCCCCCGCGAGTACCGGCGGGGCCGAGCCTGGCTCGTCCTTGCCGTGGCGGTCGGCTGCCTCGGATTCGGCATCGGCATCGGGCACGGCCTGCTGCTGGCCACGGGCCTCGTCGTCGCAGGCATCGCCGGCCACCTCTTCGACCCGCAGCGCCGTCGACCGCACGGACCAGGACCCGACATCGGCTGATCCCCGCACCCTGCTCACCGGGCACCGGCCATACGCCCCACCGGTGCCCCGCCAGCCGACGGAGGCCACGACATGACACTGCAGCAGCTGTACCTGGTGCTGCTCATCGCCGGCGTGGTGCTGCTCGCGAGCATCGCCGCCGCCCGCACCGCCCATCGGCTCGGACTGCCCAGCCTGCTGCTCTTCCTCGCCGTCGGCGTCATCATCGGCGAGGACGTCCTGGGGCTGCCCTTCGACGACGCCCAGCTCGCCCAGGCCCTCGGCACCTCGGCGCTCGCCGTGATTCTCGTCGATGGCGGTCTCACCACCCGCTGGGCGGACGTGCGCCGCCTCCTCGCGCCCGCCGGCGTGCTCGCCCTCGCCGGGGTGGCGATCTCCGTCGGAGTCACGGCCGCCGGCGCCCACTACCTGCTCGGCATGGACCTGCATCTCGCGCTGCTGCTCGGCGCGATCGTCTCGTCCACGGACGCCGCCGCCGTCTTCGCCGTGCTCAGATCGCTGCCGCTCCCGCACAAGGTCACCGCGCTCCTGGAGGCCGAGTCCGGTTTCAACGACGCCCCGACGATCATCCTCGTCCTGGTGTTCAGCACCTCGCTCGCCGATCTGCCCGGCCCGGCGGCCATCGTGGGCAATGTGTTCTTCCAGCTGTCCGTGGGCGCCGTGCTCGGTCTGCTCATCGGGTGGATCGGTGTCATCGCACTCCGGCACATCGCGCTGCCCGCCACCGGCCTGTATCCACTCGCGACCGTCGCCTTCGGCATCCTCGCCTTCGCGGCCGGCGGCGCCGCCGGCGCGAGCGGCATCATCGCCGCCTATCTCTCCGGACTTGTGCTCGGCAACTCCAAGCTGCCGCACCGGGCCGCGACCCGCTCCTTCGCCGAGGGCGCAGGATGGCTCGCCCAGATCGGGCTCTTCGTGATGCTCGGGCTGCTCGTCACGCCCAGCGAACTGCCGCCGGCCATCCTGCCCGCGCTCGGCGTCGGACTGATCCTGCTGCTCGCCGCCCGGCCCGTCTCGGTGGCCCTCTGCCTGATCCCGTTCCGTACGCCGTGGCAGGAGCAGGCCTTCATCTCCTGGGCCGGGCTGCGCGGCGCCGTGCCCATCGTGCTCGCCACGTTCCCCATCGTGGCCGGCGTGGACGGCGCCCGTGACCTGCTGAACATCGTCTTCGTACTGGTCGTGGTCTTCACCCTGGTCCAGGGCCCCACCCTGGCCGCGCTCGCGCGGCGCCTCGGGCTCACCCACGGCGGGCAGCTGCGCGACATCGAGGTGGAGACGGCGCCCCTCGACGTGCTCGACGCCGATCTGCTCACCGCCACCGTGCCACCCGGATCACGCCTCGCCGGTGTGGCCGTCTTCGAGCTCAGGCTGCCGCGGCCGACCGTCCTCACCCTGATCGTCCGGGACGGCACGACGCTGGTCCCCGACGCGGCCACCGTGCTGCGGACCGGCGACGAACTGCTCCTGATCACCACACCGGCCACCCGCGAGGCGACGGAACGGCGGCTGCGCGCGGTCGGCCGCCGCGGCAAACTGGCCCGCTGGCTCGGCGAGGTGGGCGCACCGGAATCGGTGGACCGGGCGGGAAACGACTGACCGGGGCCCGCGGGAGACCGCGGCCCACCCGCCGGCGGCCGGTCAGGACTCCCGGCACTCCGGGTGACCCCAGCTGGTGGCGCCCTTGGCAATCTGCTCCCCGGCCGCGTACGAGCGTCCGCAGGAGCAACGGCCCGCGAACTTGGCCTTGATCACACCGGATCCGCCCCGGCGGGCGCCCG
The DNA here is from genome assembly GCF_003429565.1 of Streptomyces triticagri. Classification (GTDB taxonomy): domain Bacteria; phylum Actinomycetota; class Actinomycetes; order Streptomycetales; family Streptomycetaceae; genus Streptomyces; species Streptomyces triticagri. The sequence continues at coordinate 3,410 of NZ_QUAK01000087.1, read as the reverse complement.
CCTTCTTCTGCGGCGCCCGGCGCCGGGTCGCCGCACCGCCCGAACCACCGCCGCCCGTCATCGCGTCGAGGCGCGGGCCCGGCACCTCCGCGGTGCCGTGCGCGGTCCCGAAGGCCCGCTGCTCGGTGGCCGCGTCGCTCGCCGCGGCGTCCGCGATCGCGTTGAGCGGATCCCCGTCGACCTGGTGCGCGGGTACGTAGCGGAACTCGACGTCGCGGCCGGTGAGCAACTCGTCGATGCGGATGACCAGTTCGCGGTTGGCGACCGGCTTCTTGGACGCGGTCAGCCAGCCGTTGCGCCGCCAGCCGGCCAACCACTTCGTGACCGCGTTCATGGCGTACTGGGAGTCCATCCGGACCTCGAGCGGCACGGCGGGATCCGTGGCCTCGAGCAGCTCCGCGAGAGCCGTCAGCTCCGCGATGTTGTTGGTCGCCGTGCCCAGCGGCCCGGCCTCCCAGCGCTCGGGCCGGCCCGCGGCGTCGGCGACGACCCAGCCCCAGCCGGCCGGACCCGGATTCTTCTTCGCGGCGCCGTCACAGGCCGCGATGATGCGTTCGGACATCCCCCGATCATGCCAGGGTCCGCGAGCGGGTCGGACCGTACGGGGGGTTCAGCGGCGTACCGCCGTGACCGCCCAGGTCCGGTGCAGAATCTCGAGGACGTCCCCAGGGAACCGGGTGCGCAGCACCGACTCCAGCGCATCGGTGAAGCGGTCCACCTCGGCCTCCGCAAGGCTCGCGCCGACGCCCGCACTCGCCCTGATGCGCCCGGTCCAGGCCTCCGGCGTGTACGGGACGTCGAGGTCGAAGGAGAAGGTCTCGATGCCGCCGAAGCCCGCCACCGCGAGGTCGGTGAGCCAGCGCGGGTACAGGCCCGTGCCGCCGCCGTACGCCCAGTCCGGATTGAACTCGGTGATCAACTCCTCGGTGGCGGCCACCGCATTGCCCGGCAGCGGCAGCCAGTCGAAGTGGGCGATCACCACACGGCCACCGGGGCGCAGCAGCCTGCGCACCTCGGCGGCCGCCCGCGGCGCATCGAACCAGTGCCAGCACTGACCGGCCGACACCACGTCGTAGCCGCCGCCCGCGAGTCCCGTGTCCTCGGCCGTCGCGACCCGGTGGGTGACGTTCACGCCCGCCTCGCGGTCCAGTGCTTCGGCCTGCTGCAAGAGGGGTGCCGCCGGGTCCACGCCTGTCACGCGTCCGCCCGCCAGGGCGAAGAGCCGGGCGAGGGTGCCGGTGCCGGTGCCGAGGTCGACGACGTCCCGGCCGTCCACGGCGACGCCCCGCTCCGCGAGCCGGGTGACCAGTTCCGGCGGGAACCCCGCGCGGTGGCGGGCGTAGTCGTCGGCCGTGCGACCGAAGTCGGGACGTGCCTGCTCAGCCATCGGTGCTCTCCCTCCGTCCCGGCGGCCACCGGGGCGCGTCCATGATCGAACGCGCCGCGAGGCCGATCAAGAGGGCCGGGCGGGCCGGCGTCAACTGCGCCTCCACCGGGCCGAGTCCGGCGCACCGGACGAGCCCGACGCCGCCCGCACCCCCGCGCGCGTTTACCCCTCCGCGGCGCCGGATAGTGTGCGCCTCGGCCGCAACAGTGCGCAGGGCGAGGGGAATCGGCAGGTCATGGTGCGTCAGCAGGTCCGTTGGCAGTGGATTTCGGGGGCGGCGGCCGTGCTGGCGGTGGTGGCCGGATGCACCGCCGGGCAGGACGGAGCCGCACCGGGGGCGGGCGACGGCAAGCCGTCCGCATCCGATTCTCCGGCCGAAGGCGCCGGCGGCGGCCCGGCGGAAGGCACCACCACGCTGCCCGGCATGCCCTCGGCCCAGCGGGCACGGTCACAACTCGACGCCCTGCGGGTGGCGGAGCAGGCCTCGATGACCGGCTACAGCCGAGCCAAGTTCCCGCACTGGGCCGAGCAGGGCGAACGCTGCGACACCCGCGAGACGATCCTGGAGCGCGACGGCGAGGACGTACGGCAGAACGACGAGTGCCGGGCCGTGTCCGGCACCTGGGTCAGTGTGTACGACGACAAGTCGTTCACCGACTCCGGCGACCTCGACATCGATCACATGGTGCCGCTCGCCAACGCCTGGCGGTCCGGAGCACGCGACTGGCCCCAGGAGCGGCGCAAGGCCTTCGCCAACGACCTGACCCACCCGCAACTCCTCGCGGTGTCCGCCGCCTCCAACCGCTCCAAGGGCGACCAGGGCCCCGACGAGTGGCAGCCGCCGGCCCGGACGTACTGGTGCCTGTACGCACGCGCCTGGACCTCGGTGAAGTCGACGTACGAGCTGACCGTCACTCAGGAGGAGAAGAACAAGCTCGGCGAGATGCTGGACACCTGCCCGTCCTGAACAGCTCCGGCCCGCCCCCGCCGGACGCCCTGCTCGGCCATGCGGAGCAGTTGCACTGCGCACCCGCACGCACGCGCTTAGAACCGAACCTGAGTCATACTCCCCAACCCCCTTCGACAGGGAGGAAGGTCGGTGCGCGCTGTGAAGTCGCGTATCTCCACCGCAGGGCTGTCTCTCTGCTCCGCGGCCCTGGCCGGCCAGCTGCTGGCCGCCTCACCCGCCCTCGCACAGCAGGACCGTGCCCCGAGCGCCGCGGAAGAGGCCTGCACGGCAGGTTCCGGTGCGTACCAGTGGCAGCTCGAGAAGAAGCTCGGGCTCAAGGAGGACGGAGTCCAGACCACCGAGGACTGCGTCGCCATCCGCAAACTGCAGCAGCGCCTCGGCATCGAGCCGGCCGACGGCAAGGCCGATCTGAAGACCTACCGGCTGCTCCTCGTCGACGAGGTCAGGAAGAACCCCAACGCCCAGGGCAGGTGTCCCGTCCGCGAGTACCGGGTGACCTGCGTCGACCTCAACCGGCAGATCCTGTGGGTGCAGACGGGCAAGAAGGTCGTCTTCGCGCCCGTGCCGATCCGCAGCGGCAAGGACGGCTACGAGACCCGGCTCGGCTGGCACAAGATCTACCTCAAGCGTGAGCGGCACTTCTCGACGATCTACAACAACGCCCCGATGCCGCACTCGCAGTTCTTCAACGGCGGGCAGGCCTTCCACGGCACCGAGTCCGACCTCTTCAAATCCGGTTCGCACGGCTGCGTCAACATGTACGCGAACGACGCCAAGCGGCTGTACGAGCTGCTGAAGGTCGGCGACCGGGTCTATGTGTGGGGCACCAAGCCCGGCACCGGCAAGCGCGACGGCGGTGTCCTCCCCGACGACGTGCTGATCGCCCAGGGCTTCGGCTCGGACGGCATCACCGAGGACCCGGCCGTGGACGAGCCCCTGACCGCCCACGACATCGCGGAAGCCGTACGCGAATAGGAGGGTGATCCGCAATAGGAGGGTGATCCGCGACCCGTACGGCGAACGGGGCGGGCGGAGCGGCTCACCGGCCGCTCC
>NZ_QUAK01000080.1 GCF_003429565.1 Streptomyces triticagri | reverse complement strand
AACTCGCTGTGTCTGTGGTGCTGTCTGGCGTGGGTCGCCACGATCGTCATGTTCTGGTACGTCACCGCGCACAACGTCCGCCGTGGTCTGCTGCCCGCGCCCCGGGGGGTTCGCTCCTTCCTCGACGAGTTCGCCTGGGTTCTGCCCGTACTGCACATCGGGATCATCGGCATGCTGATCCTGACCCGCTGGTGGGACTTCTGGACCAGCTGACCACCCCGCTCAGTCCGGGTGGGCGGTGCGCCAGGCCGCCATCGAACGGTCCCAGCCGTCCCCGGACAGGGCCGTGAGGGAGGCGGGGAAGAGACCGTCCTCCTCCTTGGCGATGTGGTGATGCAGCTCGTCCACCGCCTCGCGCAGCGTGGCCGCGTCCGCGGCATCCGTGAGGTCCAGTCGGGGCAACAGAGCGGCCAGTTCCCGGTGCTCGCGTACCAGGGCATCGATGTAGTCGGCGTACTCCGGGTCGTCCCGCATCACCGCGAAGAGACCGTCCTCCTCGCCCCGCCAGTGGCTGGTCAGCTCGCGCGCCATCGCGTCGACGAGGACGCGGGCGCGGTCCGGGTCGCCGCGGTCGAGGGCGCGTACCGCATCCCCCGCGGCATCCGTGACCCGCTCGTGCTCGGCGATGAACTCCTTGATCAGCGGGATCTCGCGGCACCCGCAGTAGTGGCACATGGGGAGTTTCTAGGCGAGAGCGGCCACCCTGCGGAAAACGCCACACCGGGCCGGGTCTGCGGCGGCGACCCTGAGGAATCCCTGAGGTGCCCCTGAGACTCCCCCAGTCTTCCCGGACATGTGTCAGTTTGCTTTGACAGGTGTCAGGAGCGGGGGCACGGTGGAGTCATGAGCGAGGCCTCCGTACCCACCGGGGACGAGCTGTTGAAGATCCTCTCGGCCCTTGGCAACCCGCACCGGCTGCGGATCGTCGCGGCCCTCACCGAGGGGCGCAACTACGTCAGTGCGCTCGCCCGCGAGATCGGGATGGGCCGGCCCCTGCTGCACATGCACCTGCAGAGGCTGGAGGCCGCCGGCCTCGTGACCGGCTCGCTCGAACTGTCCGAGAGCGGCAAGGCGATGAAGTACTACGAGCTGGTGGATTTCAGCTACACCCTCACGCCGGGGCTCGTGGCGGCCCTCGCCCCCACCCTCCCGCGCGACGCGAAACCCGCGGACCCGGGCGACCAGGCCGCCGAACGGCAGCACCAGACAACTGTGAAGGAGAGCTCGGGATGAACGGCGCAGACTGGGCGGGAGCGATCGGGGCCGGCGGGGTCTTCCTCTTCCTGATCGTGGTCGTGTGGCAGATCGCCGCGACCTGGCGGGCCCGGATGCTGGCCTCCCGCGAGGAGCAGTACAAGCAGATGGCCCTCAAGTACCAGCAGCTGCTCGAGGACAACATCGAGATGCAGCGGCGCTCCGTCGAGGAGATGACGCAGACCCGGATCTCGCTGTCCTCGGTCGAGAAGATGATGCGCGAGATCGAATAGCCGGCGGCCCAGGAGGTCCGGACGGCCCCCGCGCAGCGGCACGGCCGGGAGCGGCAACTCCCGGCCGTGCGCAACAGAAGCACGTCCCGCGAGCCCATCGCAGAACACCCACTTCTCACTGAAGGAGACCACCCATGCCCGCTTGGATCAAGCGGCTCCCCACCGCCCCCGCGGGGCGCCGCAGCAAATGGCTGGTGCTAGCCGCCTGGCTGATCGCCGCGGTCGCGCTCGGCCCGCTGGCCGGCAAGCTCGGCGAGGTCGAGGACTCGGGGCCCAACGCCTTCCTGCCGCGCGGCGCCGAGTCCGCCGCGGTCAACACGGAGCTCGAGAAGTTCCGTACCGACGAACTGATGCCCGCAGTCGTCGTCTACACCGGCGACATCTCGGCCGCCCGGAAGCTCGCCGCGGACGAGCGCGGCGAGTTCGGCGGCTTCGCCGCCGAGGGCGAGCAGATCGCCCCGCCCGTACCGTCCGACGACGGCAAGGCCCTGATGACCGTAGTGCCCCTCGACGGCGGCGACGGACTGACCGACCGGGTCGACGAGCTGCGCGACGTCGCGGGCGCCAACGCGCCGCCCGGCGTGGACGTGGAGGTCGGCGGACCCGCCGCCTCCCTCACCGACCAGGTCGCCGTGTTCGACAGCCTCGACGCCACCCTGATGATCGCCACCGGCAGCGTCGTCGCCGTACTGCTCCTGATCACCTACCGCAGCCCGATCCTGTGGCTGTTCCCGCTGATCTCCGTCGGCTTCGCCGCCGTCCTCACCCAGGTCGGCACGTATCTGCTCGCCAAGCACGCCGGACTGCCCGTCGACCCGCAGAGCGCCGGCATCCTGATGGTGCTCGTCTTCGGCGTCGGTACCGACTACGCGCTGCTGCTCATCGCCCGCTACCGCGAGGAGCTGCACCGGCAGGAGGACCGGCACACCGCCATGCGCATCGCGCTGCGCCGCTCCGGACCCGCCGTGCTCGCCTCCGCGGGGACGATCGCGGTCGGCCTGGCCTGCCTGGTGTTCGCCGACATCAACTCCTCGCGCTCGCTCGGCCTGGTCGGTGCCGTCGGCGTCGTCTGCGCCTTCCTCGCGATGGTGACCGTGCTGCCCGCGCTGCTCGTCATCGCCGGGCGCTGGGTGTTCTGGCCGTTCGTGCCGCGGCACGGCACGCCCGCCCGCAAGGCCCGTACGGTCTGGTCGCGGATCGGCGCGGCCGTCGCGCGCAGGCCGCGCTGGTCCTGGCTGATGTCCGTCGGAGTCACCGGCGTGCTCGCGCTCAGCGCCACCGGTATCACCATGGGCCTGAGCCAGGCCGAGATGTTCCAGGACAAGCCCGAGTCCGTGGTCGCGCAGGAGCGGATCTCCGCGCACTATCCGTCCGGCGCATCCGATCCGGCCGAGATCGTCGCGCGCGCCGACCGGGCCGCGGACGTACGAAAGGCCGCCGCGGGGACCGACGGCGTGGCCGCGGTGCGCGACGGCGACCGGACTCCGGACGGCGCCCTGGTGTCGTACGCCGTCGTGCTCCAGGACGCACCCGACAGCCAGGCCGCCAAGGACACCGTCGACCGGCTGCGGGACGCCGTGCACGGCGTCGACGGGGCGGACGCCCTGGTCGGCGGCACCACGGCACAGACCCTCGACACCCAGCGGGCCGCGGACCGGGACCTGCGCACGGTCATCCCCGTCGTCCTGCTCGTCGTCCTCGGCGTGCTGATCCTGCTGCTGCGGTCCCTCGTGGCACCGCTGCTGCTGCTCGCCACGGTCGTGCTGTCCTTCTTCGCGGCGCTCGGCGGCTCCAATCTGCTCTTCGAGCACGTGCTCGGCTTCGCCGGCGTCGACTGGTCGATCCCGCTCATGGGCTTCGTGTTCCTGGTCGCCCTCGGCATCGACTACAACATCTTCCTGATGCACCGGGTACGGGAGGAGGCCGGGCGGCTCGGCCACGCGCGCGGGGTCCTCGAAGGGCTCACCAGCACCGGCGGTGTGATCACCTCGGCGGGTGTCGTGCTCGCCGCGACCTTCGCGGTGTTCGCCGGTCTGCCGCTGGTGACCATGGCGCAGATGGGCGTGATCGTCGGCATCGGCGTCCTGCTCGACACCTTCCTGGTGCGTACGGTCCTGGTGCCCGCGCTCGCCCTCGACCTGGGCCGGGTCTTCTGGTGGCCGGGCCGGCTCGCACGGCGTCCGGCGCGCGGCGACGGGGACTGCGGCGACGGGGACTCGGGTGACGGCGCCTCCGGCGACGGCGAGGGAGCTGCGGGGCAGGCGGCCGGACGCGAGGCCGTGCTGCCGGGCTGACCCGTCACCGGCCGCCGGTTGTCAGTGGGTGCGCCTATCGTCGGGTGGCATGACTCCCGTACTCATCGGGCGCGACCACCCCGCGGCCCGGCTGCGCGCCGACATCGAGCGCGCCACGCAGAGCCACGGCGGTCTCGTGCTCGTCACCGGCGAGGCGGGCATCGGCAAGACCAGCCTGGTCACCGAGGCCGCGGGTACCGCCCGCGACCTCGGTGCCCTGGTGCTCACCGGCACCTGCTGGTCCTCGGGCAGCGCCCCCGGGTACTGGCCATGGGTCCAGGTGGTGCGCGGCCTGCGCCGCGCGCTCGGCGAGGACGCCCTCGCCGCGGCCCAGGAGGCGGCGGGCAGCAGCCTCTCCGTACTGCTCGGCGAGGCCCGTCCGCTGGACGACCCGAGCTCCGCGTTCCGGGTGTACGACGCGGTGACGACCGCCCTCGTCACCGTCTCCCAGGACCGGCCGGTGATGGTCGTACTCGACGATCTGCACTGGTCGGACAGCGCATCCCTGAAGCTGCTCGAATTCGCCGCAGGGCACGCCTGGTTCGAGCGGCTGCTGCTCGTCGGCACCTATCGGGACGCCGAGGTGGAGACCGAAGGGCACCCGCTGCGCACCGAGTTCGCGCCGCTCACCGCCAAGGCGGGCACCCTCGCGCTCACCGGACTCGACACGGCGGGCACCGGTGAGCTGATCACCCGCGTCGCCGGCCGTGCCCCCGATCCCGAGCTCGCGGCCGAGGTGTGGCGCAGGACGGGCGGCAATCCGTTCTTCGTCGAGCAGACCGCCCGGCTCTGGGCGGGCGGCGGCTCCGTCTCCGCGATCGCCCCGGGTGTACGGGAGGCCGTGCGGCACCGGCTCGATCTGCTGCCGCCCGCGGTGGCCGCTCTGCTCGGCACGGCCGCGGTGCTCGGCCGGGAGTTCCACCGCCAGGTCCTCGCCGCGGTCGCGGGCGACCCCGTCGCGCATGTGGACCGGCTGCTCGGCCAGGCGGTCACGGCCCGGCTCGTCGCCTCGCTCGGCGGCGGCCGCTTCGGCTTCGCGCACGACCTGGTGCGCGAGACGCTGCAGGAGGCCTTCGACGAGACCGAGGCAGGCGCCCGGCACGCGGCGGTCGTCACCGCCGTCGAGGCCGCGCCCTCCCTCGCGGACAAGCTGCTCCTCAGCGACCTGGCCCGGCACGCCCACCTGGCAGGCGATGCGGTGCCGGCGGAGGCGGCCGTACGGATCATGCAGGAGGCCGCCCGCGACGCCGCCGGCCGGCTCGCGTACGACGAGCAGCTGACCCATCTGCGGCGGGCCGAGGCCTGCGCCCGGCGCCTGTCGGACCCGGCAGGGCGGGTCCTCGTCCTGCTCGATCTCGCGGACGCCTGCGACCACTTCGGGGAGTCCGCCGAGGCCCGCACGAGGTACGACGAAGCCACCGCCCTGGCCCGCGAGCAGGGCGATGCCGAGCTGCTCGCCCGGGTCGCCCTGACCTGTTACGGCCATGCGCACCACACCGACCCGGCCGGCGCCGATGCCGCGATCCAATTGCTGCGCGAGGCGTACACGGCCGTGGTCGGACCGGCCGGGGCGGACCGCAGGCCCGAGCGGCTCGCGCAGGATCTCAGCATCCGCACCGCCGTCCTGGCCCGCCGGCACGAGGACGACGAGGCGCTCGGCTTCAGCCTCTGGGCCAGGCACCACTCCATCTGGGGGCCGGGCACCGCGGCCGAACGACTGGCGCTGATCGAGGAGTTGATCCTGATCGCGCGCCGCAGGGGCGACGCCGACGGGGAGATGTTCGCCCGAGCCCTGCGCTGGGTGGCCCTGCTCGAACTGGGCGATCCGCGCACCCTGGACGCGTACCACACGTATGTCGCGTTCTGCGAGAAGCAGGATCTGCCGCGCGCGGGGGTCAGCGCGGCCATCGACCAGTCGATCGTCACCGGGCTCCTCGGACGCTTCACGCAGTCGGAGAGCTTCCTCGCCGAGAGCCTGGCATTCGGCGAACGGACGGGGCTGCACGACCACTTCACCGCCCTGCTCGAGCACCACCGGTGGACACTGGCCCTGCTGCAGGGCCGGGCGGACGACGCGGCCCGGATCGCCCGTACCGTCGAGCGCCACCATCCGTGCCCGCGGCTGCTCGCCGGCATCACCGCGATCGAGGCGAGCGGTACGGCGGTGGCGCGCGGGCTCGGCCGGCTCGACCCGCCGCCGGGCGCGGAGGACACCGCGGGCGAGCGGCTCGTGCAGCGTGCCCGGGACACCGAGGCGGCCGTCGCGCACGCGCGTGAACTGCTCGGCCGGGGCGCCGAGCCGGACCGCGGCTTCCTGCCGCTGCGGCTGCGCTTCCAGGCGCAGGCCGCGGCGGCCTCCGGCGATCCGGAGCTGATCGGCGAGGCGCTGCGCGCGCTCGAGCCCTTCGAGGGCCAGTGGGCGGTCTCCCTGTTCGGCTGGGACGTCAGCGGTCCGATCGCGCACTGGACGGCGGTCTGCGAGGCGGCGCTCGGCCACTGGGAGGCGGCGGCGGAAGGCTTCGAGCGCGCCCACCGCAGCGCGGAGCGGCTCACCGCGCGGCCCTGGTCGGTGGAGGCACGCTCCCGGCTCGCCGAGGTGCGCATCGCCTCCGGCGCGGACGCGGCGAAGCTGCTCGAGGAGGTCGAGCGGGAGGCGGCGGAGCTCGGCATGCGCCATGTCGTGCGCAGGGTGGCGGGGCTGCGGGCGGCGGCGCCCGCGGGGGCCCATCAGCAGGTCGCCGACGAGCAACTCCCTTCGTACCGCTACGAGTTCCGGCCCGACGGACCCGTGTGGAATCTGACGTACGAGGGCACCACGGTGCATCTGCCCGACGCCAAGGGGCTCAGGGATCTGCGGACCCTGCTGAGCCGGCCCGGCACGGACATTCCGGCGGTGCAGCTGCTCGCGCCTGCGGGCGGCGCGGAGGTGGTCGCGGCCGGCAGCCTCGGCGGGGACGCGGTGCTCGACGAGGAGGCGAAGCGGCAGTACCGGCGGCGTCTCGAGCGCCTGGACGAGGAGATCGACCGGGCGGCGGCGGCAGGCGACAGCGGCCGGGCCGCCGAGTACGACCGGGAGCGGGCGGCGCTCCTTGACGAACTGCGGCTCGCCGCGGGGCTCGGCGGGCGCGCGCGGCGGCTCGGGGACGAGGCGGAGCGGGCGCGGAAGGCGGTCACGGCGCGTATCCGGGACACACTGCGGCGCATCGACGCGCGGCATCCGGCGCTGGGTGAGCATCTGCGGGGCGCGGTGTCGACGGGGCTGACCTGTGCGTACCGCCCCGGTGGTGCGGTGCCCGATTGGCGGCTGTGAGGGGGATCCGGGTTTGTGGGCCTTCGACTTGCCGGGTGGGGTGCGGCGGGTGTGCTCTTGAAGGTACGGGGGTGAGGTGGCCCTCGGGGCGATCCGGGGGCCGGTGAGAGGAGAGCCCCATGGCACATGCGGCACCCGCAGCACCTCGCGGCCGGACCCAACTCGGGGCGGCGACCTGGGTCGCGCCGGTACTGGCCGTCGTCTACGGATTCTGGGCCGCCGGGATCGATCGTGACGCGGGCCCCATCACCTGGGGCAACGTCCTCTTCGGAGTGGTCGCGGGAGTGGTCGCCGCGGGGCTCTTCGTCGCGGTGCGGGCCGTTGCGCCGTCGCTTCCGCGGGAGCTTCGGGCGATGGTGTGGGCGGCGTTCGCGGGGATCGCGTTCGGGTTTCTGTACAGCCTCACGGACGCGAGCGTCCTCAGGTCGACGGTGATGGCGGGAATCTTCGCGACGGCGGTCGGCGCGGTCGTCTTCTATCGGGCTTACACCCACGAGTAGCGATTGAGCCCGTCCGGCGTTTGAGGACATTTCCAGCCCGTCCGGCGTTTGAGGACAAGGCCCCCTGGGCCGGGGGTTTTACAGGCCCGGCCCTGGCGGGCCTTGTCCTCAAACGCCGGACAGGCTGGATTCAGCACGGCGGCACCCGTCGATCCGTCTCGACGTACGCAGAAGATGCCCACCCTCGCGCCCCCGCGAGCCAGTACCAGGACGTGTTGCCCTGGACCGACCCGCCGTCCGCACGGCAGGTGACCCGGTCCTGGGTGCCCGGCGCCAACGTGCCCACCCGAGGCGCCGACACATAGGGCGCCGCGCGCACATTCAGGTCCGACGGGGAGATGACCGTGCCCCAGTTCGGGCCCCGCCCCGAGTCGCGCCCCGAGTCGTGGCCGCGGCCCGACTCCCAGCGCAGGTCGAAGCTGCTCTCCCAGTGGATCTCGAAGCGGCCGCCGCCGGACCCGTCACCGTCTCCGTCCCAGTCGTGCGCGGGCGCCGCCGCCGGAGCCGTGACCGCCGAAACCCCGGCCGCCCGGGCCGGCCCCGCACCGACGGCAAGGCCGCCGCCCGCGAGCAGAACCGCGGTCAGTCCACCCATCCCGGCGCGCCATGCGCGCCTTCCATGGCCGGTCAAAGAAGCGGGCATCGTCGCGCCTCCATCTCCCGTGGCCCCCGTCCCCCTCACTCAAGGAAACACCCCGTCCACGCCCCTCTCCACCCGAGCCGGACGCCTACCACGGGGCGCATTCCCCCGCCACCGGGCGTCCGCCAGATTCGATCTGGCGGACGCCGGGCCGGAACACGCGCCTTGAGGACAGAGGCGGACGACGCACCGAGAAGGGGGCGACCATGCAGAGGACCGAGACCGAGCCGGAGGCTCCACTGCAGGTCGCCGTGCTCGTCGGTTCGACCCGCGAGGGCAGGGTCGGCGAGCAGGTCGCCGAGTGGTTCCTGGACCGGGCCCGCAAGCGCGACGACCTCGTGCTCGACGTCGTCGACCTGCTCGACTACCCGGACTTCCCGGCGCGTTACCCGCACACGGCCACCGATGCGATGACCCGCTTCTGCGGGCACATCGACCGCGCCGATGCGTTCGTCGTGGTGACCCCGGAGTACAACCGCAGCTTCCCGGCCGCCCTCAAGCAGGCCATCGACTTCGCGTACGACGAGTGGCATGCCAAACCGGTCGGCTACGTCGCCTACGGATACGGCAGCCGCGGGCTCTACGCGACGGAGCAGCTGCGCTGTGTGTTCACCGAGCTGCACGCGATGAGTTTGCGGGACGCGGTCGGTCTCAACCTCGTCGAGGAACTGCCGCAGCACCCCGACGACCAGGCGGTCAGCACCATGCTCGACCAGCTCCGATGGTGGGGCCTGGCCCTGCGCGAGGCCCGCGCCGTACGCCCCTACACCTCCTGACCCACCCAACTCCCGGAAGGGACACCGGACATGAGTAAGCAGACGACCGGCCTGGCGATCGAGACGGCCGGTCTGGTGAAGACCTTCGGCGAGAACCGCGCGGTGGACGGCGTCGACCTGTCCGTCCCGGCCGGGACCGTCTACGGCGTACTGGGGCCCAACGGCGCGGGCAAGACGACCGCCGTGAAGATGCTCGCCACCCTGCTGCGGCCCGACGGCGGCGAGGCGCACGTCTTCGGCCACGACGTGGTCCGCGAGGCCGACGCGGTGCGCAGCCGCGTGAGCCTGACCGGGCAGTACGCCTCCGTCGACGAGGACCTCACCGGCACGGAGAACCTGGTACTGCTCGGCCGCCTCACCGGCCACTCCAAGCGCGCCGCACTGCTGCGGGCCGAGCAGCTCCTGGAGGCGTTCGGCCTGACCGAGGCCGCCGGCCGACAGGTGAAGAACTACTCCGGTGGCATGCGCCGCCGTATCGACATCGCCGCGTCCATCCTCAACACCCCCGACCTGCTCTTCCTCGACGAGCCGACCACCGGCCTCGACCCGCGCAGCCGCAACCAGGTCTGGGACATCGTCCGGGCCGTCGTCGCACAGGGCACGACGGTGCTGCTCACCACCCAGTACCTGGACGAGGCCGACCAGTTGGCGTCCCGGATCGCCGTCATCGACAAGGGCAAGGTGATCGCCGAGGGCACCAAGGGCGAGCTGAAGGCCTCGGTCGGCGCGGGCGCCGTGCACGTACGGCTGCGGGACGCCGAACAGCGGCCGCAGGCCCAGGAGTTGCTGCGGACCGTGCTCGACGCACAGATCATGCTCGAACCGGACCCGGTCGCCCTGACCGCTCGGGTGGGCAACGGGGACAACGGCCGCGGCGCGAGCGAACGCGCCTCCCGCGCCCTGGCGGAGCTCTCGCACGCCGGCATCCACGTGGACAACTTCTCGCTCGGCCAGCCGAGCCTGGACGAGGTGTTCCTCGCCCTCACCGACCGCCGGCCGACGCCGGCCGACACCGACGCCACCGCGAACAGCAAGGAAGAGGCAGCAGCATGAGCACCGCGACGACCACCGAGACGACCTCGGGCGAAGAGCTCGCACCGGTCTCCACCGAGTCACTCGCCGAGCTCCTCATCGCCAAGGAGCGGCCGCCGCGGCCGAGCGCGCTGTCCGCGTCGGTGACCTTCGGCTGGCGGGCGATGCTCAAGATCAAGCATGTGCCCGAGCAGCTCTTCGACGTCACCGCCTTCCCGATCATGATGGTCGTGATGTACACGTACCTCTTCGGCGGTGCGCTCGCGGGCTCGCCCTCCGAGTACATCCAGTACCTGCTGCCCGGCATCCTGGTGATGAGCATCGTGATGATCACGATGTACACGGGCGTCGCGGTCAACACGGACATCGACAAGGGCGTCTTCGACCGGTTCCGTACGCTGCCGATCTGGCGGCCGTCGGTGATGGTCGGCTATCTGCTCGGCGACATGCTGCGGTACTTCCTCGGATCCCTGGTCATCCTGGCCGTCGGCCTGGCACTCGGCTACCGCCCGGACGGCGGGGTGGCCGGTGTGGTGGCCGGTATCGCACTGCTCATCGGCTTCTCGTTCGGGCTGTCCTGGGTGTGGACGATGCTCGGCCTGATGCTGCGGACCGAGAAGTCGGTGATGGGCGTCGCGATGATGGTGATGATGCCGCTGACGTTCCTGAGTGACATCTTCGTCAAGCCGGAGACGATGCCGGGCTGGCTGCAGGCCTTCGTCAACAACAACCCGGTCACCCACGTCGCCTCCGCGGTCCGCACCTTCATGGACGGCGGCTGGCCCGGGACCGAGCTGGCCTGGTCGCTCGGCTGGGCCGGCGTACTGATCGCGGTCTTCGGACCGATCACGATGCGCCTCTACAACCGGAAGTGACGCACCCGCTCCCGAACCACGAATGATGTGTCCCCCTCCGGACGGCCTGGTGTCCTCCGGAGGGGTCGTCGTGCCACTCGTGCGCAGCACGCGGGGTCGCGCTCGGGGCGGGGAGCGACTTGCCTGGAGGAGTGCGAACCGCCCGGGGTGTCCTGTCCGCCGTACTGCTCGTGGTCGCCTGCGTCCTGGCNCCCGGGGTGTCCTGTCCGCCGTACTGCTCGTGGTCGCCTGCGTCCTGGCGCCGCTCGGTGCGCTGTCGACCTGGGCGAAGTACGAGATCGCCGACTCCGACCGGTACGTGGCCGCGCTGTCCCCGCTCGCCGACGATCCGGATGTGCAGCGGACGGTGGCCGATGCGGTGACGGACGAGGTCGTGAAGGCCGTGGACGTGGGTCCGCTGCAGGGCACGCTGACGGACTTCGTGCACGAGGCGGTGCTGTCCTTCGCGGACACCGAGGCGTACCAGGGCGCCTGGGACACGGCGACCCGGGCCACGCACGACGCGTTCCTCGACGCGATCGACGACGACTCGAACAAGGTCACGCTCGATCTGGCACCGATCGTGGAGCAGGTGCGGCAGCAGCTCATCGACGACGACGTGCCGTTCGCGAGCAGCATTCCGGTGCCACAGGTCGAGGTGACCCTCCTCGACTCGGTGGATCTCGGCGGATTCCGGAAGGGGTTCCACATGCTGGAGACGGCCGGAATCTGGTTCCCGGTGGCCGGGGTGGTCTGCGCGCTCGCGGGCGTCGCCCTCGCTGCGCGGCGGGCCCGTGCGATGGTCCTGACCGGCATCGGCGTGGTCCTCTCCGCCGGCGTACTCGCCCTGGCCCTGGCCCTCGCCCGCCGCGCGACCCTGGACGACCTGCCCGCATCGGTCTCCGCGGCCGCGGTCGCCGCCGTCTTCGACGCGCTGACCGCGACGCTGCGCACATCGGTCTGGGTGATCGCGGTGATCGGCCTGCTGGCGGTGGTGGCGGGCGGGCTCACGGCGCGGCTTCGGCGGTGAGGGCACGGCTCGGACGACCGGCGGTCAACGGCGGTGGCTGAGCAAGTCCCCCGGCTGGCAGTCGAGTTCCTCGCAGAGGCGGGTGAGGGTGGTGAAGCGCACGGCCCGGGCGTGGCCGTTCTTGAGGATGGAGAGGTTGGCGTGGGTGACGCCCACGCGCTGCGCCAGTTCGGTCAGGGTCATGCCGCGCTCGGCGAGCAGCCTGTCCAGATGGACCTCGATCGCATGGTCCTGCCCGTCCTCCCCTTCCACCGTCGCACCGCCCTCCCTGCCGTACGCCTTGCCGGGCGCCATCAGACCGTCCCGACGAGATCTTCCCGCATGCCGACGCCGATCCGCATGATGCGGGCGAAGGAGAGGACCCCGAGGCCGGCGAACACGGCGGTGAAGGGGACGTCGAACGTCCAGAAGCCGGAGACCGCTTGGACCGTCCCCGCATGGCTCATCGTGGCGACGAGCACCGACTCGGTGGCGGACTCGACGACCGCGGAGACTAGGCTTCCCACCACCATCCACCAGCCGAGTACACGCAGCCGTCCGGCGGTCGGCGCGGTGTAGAGCCCCGCCCGCTCGGCTCCCCTGATGAGTCGTACGGTCAGCAGCAGGGCGCCCACGAGGTAGGCGAACGGGACGAACTTTCCTGCGGTGTTGAGCAGGATCTGGTGGGCGCCGGGGTTCTTCGTGCAGTAGCGGGGATTCGCGTCGAGGACGATCGATGCGCCGTGGGCGGGCGCGAACTCCTCTGGAATCCGGCGGTCGTTGCCCCCGATCGTGGAGGCCTGATCGGTCGCGCAGACCGAATCACTGCCGATCCCGAACACGCTCACATTGAGGAACGGCGCCGCAAGCAGCATCAGCACGAACACCGTGCACAGCACCGTCACCACGATCCGCACCGCCGTCGACAGCGGCTCCAGCGGATTGCGCAGCTTTGCCATCAGGTCCCCCGTGGACGTGGGCGGTCCCGCGACCGCCCGCCATATCGTTTATCGATGTTATCGAAAAACGATATAGGGCACTCCCGCGTCCGGCAACCGCTGCGCCCGTCCCTCGTTCGGTCGGAATTCGGGGCCTGGACGTCGGGCGGGCGAACATGGGGGAGAATTCGGGCGAACCCCGCGCGACGACGGAAGGCCGAAGCCACCTTGGACACCGCAGAGAACCGCACCGGGTCCACAGGCACACAGACGAGACCGCCCCCGGAAGGCACCGACAACACCCCTGCGCAGCCGCAGAGTTCGCACCGTCACCTGGTCACGAAGGCCGCCGCGGTCCTGCTGCTCACCGGCATCTCGGGCGTCCTGCTCACCCGGGTCGCGGGCTCCGACGGATTCACCCCGCTGCCCCAACTCCTGGCGTTCCTGCCCTGGTTACTGGTCCCGGCCGCCGCGGTCCTGGTCGCCACCGCGCTGGTCGGATGGCGCCCCGGCATCCTGTGGTCGCTGGCCGTCTGCGCCGTCACGGCCTTCTTCACGCTGCCGTACGGGGACGCCTCGACCGGCGCGAAGGGGCCGGCCGTCGCCGAGCTGCGGGTGCTCACCTCGAATCTCGAATTCGGCGGCGCCACAGATGCGTTGCTCCGCACGATCCGGTTCGAGCGCCCCGATCTGATCTTCGTCCAGGAGTGCGATCACCGCTGCGCGGCGGCCCTGCGGCGTCAACTCCCGGGCGAGGGATACGCCCATCTGGAGCTGGACCAGGCTGCGGGGGCCGAGGGTTCCGCGATCGTCAGCCGCTTTCCCCTGACCCGTACGCCCGGGGTGAAGGGCGAACTGGCCATGCCCGGCGCCGTGATGGAGGTCGACGGGCACTACGTACGGCTGCAGCTCGCCCATCCGATGCCGCCGACGCCGGACAGCGTCGGCACCTGGCGCAGCGAACTCGGGCGGCTGCGCGACTGGGCGGGTGACCACTCCGCCGGGCCCGCCATCCTGGCCGGTGACTTCAACGCCACCCAGGACCACGCCGCGTTCCGCGGGCTCATCGACGCCGGCCTGTACGACAGCACCCGGCTCACCGGCGACTCCCGGGTCCCGTCCTGGCCGACCTCGGTGCTGCCGCCGCTGGGGGCGCAGATCGACCACGTCCTGGTGAGCCGGCACTTCCAGGCCGGCATCGCGCGGTTCGTCAACCTCGGTGACACCGACCACCGTTCACTGATCGTCGAGCTGACGCTGCATCTGAAGCCGCACCCGATCTGAGAGATGCCGGGACACGTCCGACGGCCCGGTGCTGATGCAGCCGGGCCGTCGGGGTGGGTGGACCGGGTCCGGAGACGGCGGGGACCGGCGCGGGGCATGCCCCGGGCCTCGCCGGTGGGGGGTTTCCCCGGACCCGGTGGTCGGACCAGAAGCGCTACGACACCTTCTCGAGCGCCTTCGCCAGGCCGTTGGCCCAGAGCTGGTCCACGCGGGCCCGCTCATTGGCGTCCGGCTGGGCGTTGGTGCACGACGGGCCGGGGCCGCCGCCCGACATCAGCTCACTGCACGGGCCCTCGTAGTGGTCGGGGAGGCCGAGGACGTGGCCCGTTTCGTGGGTGGTGACGCGGGTGGAGTCGTACTGCTGGTTCTGCGCGTAGTCCAGGAAGATGTAGCCGTTCCCGTGGCCGTCGGTGGAGGCGTAGCTGCCGCGCGGGTCGTTGCCCTCGCGGTAGTCGAAGTCCGCGGCCGAGCCCTCCTGGAGCTTGACGTTGGAGACGGCGCTGTTCCATATCGATGCGCTGTTGGCTATCTGCTGGCTGAAGGTGGGTGCGCCCGAGGCGTCGTAGGTGACGGTGACGGCCTGGGCTCCCGGGTTGGCGGCGCGCTTCTCGGCGACGGAGTCGAGAACGGCCTCGAAGAACGCACGGTTCGCCGCGGCCTCCTCGCCGGAACCGGCGTACTGCGCGAGGCGTTCCGCGGTGACTTCCGACACCGGCGCCGGGTCGGATGCGGCGGCCGGCCCTGCGCCGAGGGCGGTCACCGCGAGACCGAGGCCGAGTGCGGCCGGAAGCAGCGTCCTGGGAAGATGCATGGGGGGCTCCTACTCGTGTGGGGCGAGCGGTTACCCGTGAGTGTCGTGGACATTGCGACTCCTGCGGATGATGGCAACCGGCGATAGTACGGAGCTATCAGGAGTCCAAGTGCTGCCGGTCTGCAGTGGTTTGCGGATCTGGTGCGATCACGCCGCCGGTCCTACGCTCAACCACCATGGAGCTCGAGGTACGCCACCTCCGTGCCGTGTGTGCCATCGCCGATACCGGCAGTCTGCACAAGGCTGCCCGGCAACTGGGCATGACCCAGCCCTCGTTGACCACCCAGCTCCGCCGGATCGAGGACTCGATCGGCGGCCGGCTCTTCGCGCGCGAGCGCACCGGCTGCCGCCCCACCCCGCTCGGCCGGGTCCTGCTCAGCCGGGCGAGACCCCTGGTCGGCGAGATGCGCGAACTGGTCGCCGAGGCCCGCGCCGCCGCCACCCGGGCCGGCGGCCCCGGACTGCGCATCGGCTCCACCGCGAGTCTCGCCATCCCCGGCTGGCTGAAGCGACTGCGAGTACGCCTCGACCGTACCGAGACCGCGCTCCAAATGGACGTCTCAGGACAGGCGTTGGTGTCTCTGGTGGCCGACGGACAGCTGGACGCGGCCTTCGTGCACCAGGTGGAGGGCTGCCCGCTGCGGATCCCCGAAGGGGTGCGCCAGCGCGTCCTGGTGGAGCGCGAACCGCAGTTCGTGTCCCTCTCGGTGGACCATCCGGCCGCGCGGCAGCGCATCGTACGGCTCAGCGATCTGGCCGGCGAGCAGTGGATGGTCGACCCGACCGTGGACGGCGAGCGCGACGGGATGCTGCGCATGCTGCGCTCCGCGGGCATCCCCAACCCCCGGATGCTGCACGGGGATTACCTCACCGCGGCCACCCTGGTCGCCACCGGCGACGTGGTCGCCCTCTGCCAGCCGACCTCCCGCGGCCGCCCCGGGATGGCCGTACGCCCGCTCGAGGGCGATCCGCTCGGCGTACGGCTGCTGCTCGTCGCCCGTACCGAGGAGGAGCTGGACGAGGTGTACGCCGATCTGGAGGCCGCGTACTGGGAGGCGGCCTGGCAGGCGCCCGGCTACCGCGCGTGGCTGCTGCGCACACACGGCGGCCGGGCGGCTTGAGCTCTCCGCGCCGCTCAGACGCCGATGTCGCGGCCGTCCTTGCGCCACACCGCGACGACCGACGGGCGGACGATCCTCCCCGACCCGTCCGGCCACTGTGAGGCCGGCTTCTCGACGGAGGCGCCGTCGACCTCGCCCGGGTGCTGCACGGCCACGAGTACGCGACGGTCCTGGACGAGCGGACCGCAGGTCTCGGCGCCGGTGGGCACGGTGAGGAACTGCTTGAGCTCACCCTCGCGCTCGCCGCGGGTGGCCACGCCGAAGAGGCCGTCGTGCGAGCCCAGCGCATTGCCGTCGGTGGAGATCCACAGATTGCCGTGCGGGTCGAACGCCACATTGTCCGGGCAGGAGATCGGGCTGACCTTGTCCTTCGGGAAACCCGCGAAGTACGTGGCCGGGTCCTCGGGGTCGCCCGCGACGAGGAAGAGGCGCCAGGCGAACTTCTCGCTCAGCGGGTCGTTGTGACGCTCCGTCAACTCGAGGATCTGGCCGTGCTTGTTGCCGTTGCGCGGATTGGCCTCGTCCGCGGGGGCCTTGCCCTCGGTGCCGCGGCCGTCGTTGTTGGTGAGCGCGACATAGACCTTGCCGGTGCGCGGGGACGGCTCGACGTCCTCCGGGCGGTCCATCTTGGTGGCGCCCACCTTGTCGCCGGCTAGCCGCGTGAAGACGTACACCTCCTCGGCGGTCATGCCCTCGACGTGGCTCTCGTCGCCGGTCGCCAGCGGGATCCAGACGCCACTGCCGTCGAACTCGCCGTCGTTCGGCAGGGTCCCGCTGCCGTCGATCTCCTCGGCCGGGGAGTCGCCGGTGAGCTTGGCGACGTAGAGCGTGCCGTGGTCGAGCAGCGCGAGGTTGTGCTCGCGGTCCGAGCGCGAGGAACCGTGCCGCATCCGCTTGCTGGCCACGAACTTGTAGAAGTAGTCGAACTTTTCGTCGTCGCCCATGTAGACGACCGGCCGGCCGTCGTGGGTCAGGCGCGGCTGCGCCGCCTCGTGCTTGAAGCGGCCGAGCGCGGTGTGCTTGCGGGGCGTGGAGTGCGGGTCGTACGGGTCGAGTTCGACGACCCAGCCGAAGCGGTGCGGTTCGTACGGCTCCTGTGTGACGTCGAAACGCTGGTCGAACCGCTCCCACTTGCGCTCGGTCGCGCCGCCGCTGATGCCGTAGCGCTTGAGGCGGGCGGCGTGCTCGGGGTCGGTGACCTTCTCGCCGTTGGCGAAGTACTGGTCGACGTTCTCCTCGCCGGACAGGATCGTGCCCCACGGGGTGGTGCCGCCCGCGCAGTTGTTGAGGGTGCCGAACACCTTGGTGCCGGAGGGGTCCGCGGAGGTCTTCAGGAGCTCGGACCCGGCGGCCGGTCCGGTCACCCTGAACTCGGTGGTGGCGGTGATGCGGCGGTTCAGCTCGTGGCGCGCCACCGGGGTGAGGCTGCCGTCGCGCCTGGACTCCTCGACGACCACGACGGACAGACCGTGCGCGGCCCAGGCGATCTCGGCCTGCTCGCGGGTGGGGTTGTCGGGGTCGTAGCCCCGGAACATCAGGACCTCGTCGGTGTACTCGTGGTTCGCGACGAGGACCTGGCGGCCCGGCTCGTGGTGGCCGTGGCGGTACCCGTGGCCGTGCCCGTGTCCGCCGCCGAGCGGGAGCAGGCTGAGGAAGTCGTTGTTGTAGCCGAACTGGCCCGCCTGGGCGGCGGCCGTCTGGTTGTTCTCGTCGAACCTCGGGGCGCCGCGCAGGATCGGCTCGCCCCAGCGGATCACCACGTTCTGGTCGTGGCCGGACGGGATCGTCACGCGGTCCGCGGTGTTGGGCGCGACGGCGTCGAAGCGCAGACCGCGGGCCGCCTTGCCGTGCTTGCCCCTGCCGCCCTGCGCGCCCGCGGGAGTCGCGGCGGCCGCCTCGGGGGTCGCGCCGGGAGCGCCGAGGACCGTGCCGCCGGCTGCCGCGGCGACGGTGACCACGGCGGCGGTGCGCATCATGGACCTTCTGGACACCGCACCGGCGATGATGTCGCCGGCGTACTCGTTGTCACTGGTGTTGGGCACCTCGTGGAAGCAGGCGTCACCGCAGCGGTACCGGCAGGTCAGGGCGGAGCGCCCACCGGGGTGCGAATTCACGATCGGCAGCAGATTGCGCACGTTCCCCTCCAAATGGGCCTCGCGGGCCCGTGCTTCGGCGCGCGCCCGCGCCGACAACGTGTCGGAATGTTCCGGCGGCGACGTTAAGCGCGCGCACCGGCAGCGCGACGGCGGGAGAATGAACGGCCGGTGAACCCCAGGCGGACGACGGGGAGTTGACGTGCGGCGGGGTCGAGTGGACGCCTGGTCGGAGGTGCCGGGCGCGGGGCACCGGGCGGGCACGGCGCCCCTCCCCAAGATCACGGAGGGCGACGGCTAACCTTACGTGTCCACCCTGGCCAGCGGTTACGGACACCGGGCGTACAGGGGTCACCGGGAACAACTCACGTGAAGGGTTGCGCACATGGGCATTCTGGATCGCCTGCGGAACGCGTTCGGACGGTCCCGCAAGGACCGCGACCCGGCTTCCGTCCCGCAGGCGCGGAACGAAACGGACCCGGTGGCCGAGGGCCCGGCGGGGGCCGGGGGTTCGGCGGACGGTGCGTCGTCGGCTGACGCCGGGGGTTCGGGGTCTTCTGGTGCCGGGTCCGCGGGTGCGGGGGCTTCCGGTACCGGGTCCGCGGGTGCGGGGGCTTCCGGTGCCGGGTCCGCAGGTGCGGGGGCTTCCGCGGGCGCGGGCGGCGAGAGCGGTGGCGGTACGGGCCGGGGTGCCCGTACCGGCACTGAAGCGGGCGGCGCTGCGGACGTCGGGGCGGGCGCGGATGCGGCAGCCGATGCCGGCGGCGAGACACGTGCGGGCGCGGAGAGCGATGGCGCCAGGGGCACCGAGAGCGGTGGCTCTACCGGCGCCGAGGCCGCGAGCCGTGAAGGCGCCGAGTCCAAGGCGGCGGCCGCCGATCGCGCGGCCTCCGCCGGCAGTGGGGCCGAGGCTTCCGTGTCCCGGGGCGACAGCGCCACCGGTGACGCCGCGTCCGGCGGCTCCACCGGCAAGAAGGGCGCCGCGGGCGCCTCCTCCGTGCCCGCGCCCGCGGGCGAGCGGGACGCCGCACCGCGCTCCGCCTCGGTCCCGGCCCCTGCGGCCGACGCGGACGACCTGGTCTCCGCGGCCTTCGACAACCCCGGCCTCGGCGGCCGGGTCCCGTCACCGGCCACTCCGGGGGACGAGGCGACCGGCACTGCGTCGGGCTCCGCTCCGGCGGACGACGACTCCACCGACGCCGCTGACGCGGATCAGGCTCCCGGCCCGGGATCCACCACCGCGCAGAGCGGAACCGCATCGGACACGGGGTCCGCTGACGCGGCGCGGAAGAAGACGCCCGGTGCGCAGTCCCCGACGGCGCCGAGCCCGGCCGAGGCAGACGCCGAGCGGGGCGCCGCCACCGGTTCCGTCGCCGGCGGTGCCGCGGCCGACTCCCCCGGCGCGGAGCCCACCCCGGCACAGGGCGCCACCGAGCCCGCACAGTCCGCCGACGCCCCGTCCACGGCCGGGCACGTACAGCCCACAGGGCACGTACAGCCCACATCGGCCGCCGCCGAGGAGAGCGACGCAACCGCCGAGCCCGAGCCCGCACCCCGCAAGTCCGCGGCCACGGCGCCGAAGCCCGCGAAGACGGCGAAGTCCGCGAAGACGGCGAAGTCCGCCGCGAGCAAGACCAAGACCCCGGCCAAGACGGTGGCCAAGGCCCCAGCCAAGTCCACGTCCAAGGCACCCGCCAAAGCCCCCGCCAAGTCCGCGTCCGCCTGGCAGGCGAAGACGGCGGCCAAGGCGAAAACCCCGGCCGACTCCACGGCCACCGCACCCGCAAAGGCGCCGGCCGCGACCACCCCGCCCCCCGGGCTCGCCGCCGCGCACACCGCGGCCGGCGAGGTCCTCGCCGCGCGCGGCCTGGCCGGTACCCGTGCCCGGGTCTACCTGGTACTGGACCGCTCCGGTTCGATGCGCCCGTACTACAAGGACGGCAGCGCCCAGAACCTCGGCGAGCAGGTGCTCGCGCTCGCCGCGCAGACCGACCCCGAGGCCACGGTGCCGGTCGTCTTCTTCTCCACCGAGCTCGACGGCACCGGCACCCTCACCCTCGACGACCACGAGGGCCGCATCGACACCCTGCACGCGGGCCTCGGCCGGATGGGCCGCACCTTCTACGAGCACGCGATCGCCGAGGTGATCGCCCAGCACGACAAGTCCGCCGACCCGGAGGCCCCGGCGCTCGTGGTCTTCCAGACGGACGGCGCCCCGGAGTCCAAGACGGCCGCGACCAAGGCCCTCGCGGACGTCGCCGGACGCGACATCTTCTGGCAGTTCGTCGCCTTCGGTCCCGAGGACTCCAAGGCCTTCGACTACCTCCGCAAGCTGGACGCCCCGAACGCGGCCTTCTTCCACGCGGGCCCGGTCCCCAACGAGCTCACCGACACCGAGCTCTACGAGGGCCTCCTCGCCCACTGGCGCCCGGGGGCCGACAAGGCCTGAACCACCCGCGTACGGCCGGGGTCCCCACCACCTCCGGACCCCGGCCGTACCCACGGAAAACCCGGCCGGGAGCCCGCAGGAGGTCGGATACGCTAGTGAGGTTCCATAGGCGCCGTACTCAACGACATTACGGACGTCAATCCTCGCAGCGACTTGGGAGCAGCCTGCAATGGCTCGACACCTCATCACCAGCGCCCTTCCGTACATCAACGGGATCAAGCACCTGGGCAACATGGTGGGGTCCATGCTCCCGGCGGACGTGTACGCCAGGTACCTCCGCCAGCGCGGCCACGACGTCCTCTACATCTGCGCCACCGACGAGCACGGCACCCCCGCCGAGCTCGCCGCCAAGGACGCGGGCCTGCCGGTCGACGCGTTCTGCGCCGAGCAGCACGACGCACAGAAGGCCGTGTACGACGGCTTCGAGCTGAACTTCGACCATTTCGGCCGCAGTTCCTCCGAGCAGAACGTCGAGATCACCCAGCACTTCGCCCGCAGGCTCCACGAGAACGGCTTCATCGAGGAGCGGGCGATCCGCCAGGTCTTCTCGATCGCCGACGACCGCTTCCTGCCGGACCGCTACATCGTGGGCACCTGCCCGCACTGCGGCTACGACAAGGCCCGCGGCGACCAGTGCGAGAACTGCACCCGGGTCCTCGACCCCACGGACCTGATCGACGCCCGCTCGGCGATCAGCGGCAGCAGCGACCTCGAGGTCCGCGAGACCAAGCACCTCTTCCTGCTGCAGTCCAAGCTGGCCGGAGAGGTCGAGTCGTGGATCGACGAGACCGGCGACGAGTGGCCGCAGCTCGCCTCGTCCATCGCCCGCAAGTGGCTGACCGAGGGCCTGCACGACCGCTCGATCACCCGCGACCTGGACTGGGGCGTCCCGGTGCCGGCCGACATCTGGCCCGAACTGGCCGCCGAGGGCAAGGTCTTCTACGTCTGGTTCGACGCCCCGATCGAGTACATCGGCGCGACGAAGGAGTGGGCGGACGCCGCACCGGCCGACGAGGTCCGCGACTGGAAGTCCTGGTGGTACGAGGCAGACGACGTGCGCTACACGGAGTTCATGGCCAAGGACAACGTCCCGTTCCACACCGTGATGTTCCCGGCCACCGAGATCGGCACCCGCGAGCCCTGGAAGAAGGTCGACTACGTCAAGGCCTTCAACTGGCTGACGTACTACGGCGGGAAGTTCTCCACCTCGCAGAAGCGCGGCGTCTTCACGAACGACGCCCTCAAGCTGCTGCCCGCGGACTACTGGCGTTACTTCCTGATCGCCAACGCCCCCGAGTCGGACGACAGTTCCTTCTCCTGGGAGCACTTCACCGCCACGGTCAACAAGGACCTCGCCGACACCCTCGGCAATTTCGTGAACCGCGTCCTGTCCTTCTCGCGCAAGCGTTTCGGTGACGACGTCCCCGAGGGCCGCGCGGCCTCGGACGCCGAGCACAAGCTGGGTGAGGAGATCGCGGGCCTGCTCGCCGAGTACGAGGGCCACATGGAGACGCTGCAGTTCCGCAAGGCCGCGGCCGCGTTGCGCGCCCTGTGGTCGGCGGGCAACTCCTACCTGGAGGAGAAGGCTCCCTGGCTGGAGATCAAGACCGACCAGGAGGGCGCGGCGCTGACCCTGCGCACCGCGATGAACCTGATCCACCTCTACTCGGTCGTGTCCGAGCCGTTCATCCCGGCCTCCGCGAAGGCCATGCGCGGTGCGTTCGCCCTGTCCGACGACACTGCCACCTGGGTCTCGGCCGACGAGGCCCGCGCACTCGCCTCGGTCCCGGCCGGCACGCCCTTCACGGTGCCGCCGGTCCTCTTCGCCAAGATCACGGACGAGGACCTGGAGTCGTACAAGGAGCGCTTCGGCGGCGCGGAGGACTGAGTCCGGATGCGACAGGGCCCGGAACCGGTGATCGGTTCCGGGCTCTAGTCGGGCCTGCGCCCCAAGTGGGTGACGAGGATGCGGATCACGTCTTCCTCGATCGCGTAGAAGAGGCGGAAGTCTCCGACGTAGAGCCGCCGGAGGTTCACCGAACCATAGGGGACGGACCCCTCGGGCTTCGGATCCTCGGCGAGTGCGTCGACCGCTTCGTAGACATCGGCACCGGCCGGGTCTTCCTTGAGGAAGCGGAGCGCAGCGTTCGTCGCCCCGGGCTCCCAGATGATCTGGTAGGTCACTTACGCAGCCCCAGCATGCGTCCGACTTCCTCGTGCGGAATGCCCGGCTCCAGCGTCCCCTCCGCCTTCTTGCGCTGATACTCCGACAGCGCAAGCGCGTCCTCGAGGTCCTCTATGACGTGTGGTGAGACCAGCAGTGCTGCCACGTGACCATGGTCGGTCAGGGCGATGGTCTCGCGACGGTGTGCGGCCCGCCGCACGAGGTCGCCGAGCTGAGATCGGGCTGAGCTGATGGCGATCTGAGTCATGCACACACTATGCCCCAAGGTGCATCTAGTGAGCAATGCATGTAGGAAGTGCACACACCTTCCCGACCGAAACCCGCTGCCTTCACCGGACCCGAACGCGACGAGGGCCCGAGGTCACCGACCTCGGGCCCTCGTGCGGGCGGTACGTACCGCGGGCCTACTTCGGCTGCGGCTTGCGGACCGTGAGGCTGAGCTCCTTGAGACGGGACTCGTCCAGCTCCGTCGGGGCGCCCATCATCAGGTCCTGGGCGTTCTGGTTGAGGGGGAACGCGATCGTCTCGCGGATGTTGGGCTCGTCGGCGAGGAGCATGACGATGCGGTCGACGCCCGGGGCGATGCCGCCGTGCGGCGGGGCGCCGAAGCGGAACGCGCGGAGCATGCCCGCGAACTCGTGCTCCACGGTGTCGCGGTCGTAGCCCGCGATCTCGAAGGCCTTGAGCATGATCTCCGGCTCGTGGTTCCGGATCGCGCCCGACGACAGCTCGATGCCGTTGCAGACGATGTCGTACTGCCAGGCCAGGACGTCGAGCGGGTCCTTCTCCTCGAGGTCGGCCATGCCGCCCTGGGGCATCGAGAAGGGGTTGTGGGAGAAGTCGATCTTCCCGGTGTCCTCGTCCTTCTCGTACATCGGGAAGTCCACGATCCAGCAGAAGCGGAACTCGTCCTCGACGAAGTGTCCGGCCCGCTTCGCGGCCTCCACGCGGACCGCCGACATGATCTTCGAGACCTCGTCGAACTCGCCCGCGCCGAAGAAGACCGCATGCCCGGGGACCAGGCCGAGGCGCTCGGTGAGCACCTTGACGTTCTCCTCGGTGAGGAACTTCGCGATCGGGCCGGCAAGCGCGCCGTCGTCGCCGACGCGGACCCAGGCGAGACCCTTCGCGCCCTGCTCGACGGCGTACTCCCCGAGGCCGTCGAAGAACTTGCGGGACTGGCCCGCAGTGTCCGGGACCGGAAGCGCCCGCACGTGCTTGCCGGCGAACGCCTTGAACTCGGAGCCCTCGAACACATCGGTGATGTCGACGAGTTCGAGCTCGGCACGCAGGTCCGGCTTGTCGTTGCCGTACTTCAGCATCGACTCGCGGAACGGGATCCGCGGGAACGGCGAGGTGACGTGCCGGCCGCCGCCGAACTCCTCGAAGAGCTCGGTCATCAGCTTCTCGATCGGCCGGAAGACGTCCTCCTGCTCGACGAACGACATCTCGACGTCCAGCTGGTAGAACTCGCCGGGCGAACGGTCCGCACGGGCGTCCTCGTCCCGGAAGCACGGCGCGATCTGGAAGTACCGGTCGAAGCCCGAGATCATGAGCAGCTGCTTGAACTGCTGCGGGGCCTGCGGCAGGGCGTAGAACTTGCCCGGGTTGAGGCGGGAGGGGACGACGAAGTCGCGGGCGCCCTCGGGGGAGGTCGCGGTGAGGATCGGGGTCGCCATCTCGTTGAACCCGAGGGCCGTCATCTTGTGCCGGATCGCGGAGATCACGGCGGTGCGCAGCATGATGTTGCGGTGCATGCGCTCGCGGCGCAGGTCCAGGAAGCGGTACTCCAGGCGGCGCTCCTCGCCGACCCCGTCGTCCGCGTTGATCTGGAAGGGCAGCTGCTGGGCGGCGCCGAGGATCTCGACGTCCGCGACCTCGACCTCGACCTCGCCGGTGGGCAGCTCCGGGTTGACGTTCTCCGCGCCGCGCGAGACGACCTTGCCGTCGATGCGGACGACGGACTCCTTGGTCTGGCGGTCCAGGGTCTCGTACGCCTCGGTGCCGGGGCGGGCCACGAGCTGGGTGATGCCGTGGTGGTCACGGAGATCGATGAAGAGGATGCCGCCCAGGTCCCGGCGATTGTGCAGCCAGCCGCTCAGCCGGACGTCGCTCTGGACGTCGGTGGCGCGGAGCTCGCCGCAGCTGTGTGACCTGTACCGGTGCATCGTTCATCCAATTCTTCGCGTCGTTCGTCGCGAGACGGGCGGGAATCAACCACCCCAGGCTACCGGGAGCATTGCATTGCAATGCTGATGCGGGTGCATTCGACCGACGACGGCCGACCCCACCCGTCCCAGGCCCGCACCACGGGCGCATCACGCTGCCTGGCACGTAGGCCGACCATCTTCTTAAAGTGGGTCAATGCGCACCGAAGACGGCGGGGTGATGCCCCCCGTGGGGGAGATCCTCACCGCCATCGGCACCGGCCTGTGGCACTGGGACACCTCCACGGGCAGCGTCACCGTCGACGCCGTGGCCGCCCGGCTGCTCGGGCTCCCCGCCGAGGGCACCACCCTCACCGAGGCCGGTGCGCGCTCCCACTTCCACCCCGTCGACTGGAACGAGATCGACGGCATCGTCAGTCTGGCCGTCGCCGAGGGCACCCCCGCCGAGGTCCGCCTGCGAGTGGTGGACGGCGGCGGCACCGTCCTGCGCACCGTACGCAGCCGGTCCTGGCCCCGGATCCTCGGTACCGCGGCCTCCGGCCCGTACCGCCACGACTACCAGCTGACCGGCACCCTGCAGGAGGTCGTGGACCTGGCTCCCGGGGTCTCCGCGCACGGCGCCGTGACCGGCGACTGGCGCCGCTCCCGGGAGGCCTTCCTGCTCGACGCGGGCCGCGCGCTCGCCGAGGCCCGCTCCACCTCCGAGGTGCTGCGGGTGGCCGCGGGCCTCTCGATGCCCGGCTTCTCGCCCGACGGACTCGCGGTCTTCGGCGTACGCGGCGAACGGCTCACGGTGATCGGCCACCACGGGCAGGACGACCGGCACGCGGACGCGTTCACCGAGCTGACCGTGCACAGCGACTATCCGGCCGCCGACGTGGTGCGCGGCGGCCGCGCCGTGTACCTCTCCTCGCCCGAGGAGTACCGCCGCCGCTACCCGACCGGCTGGCCGCTCGCCGAGCACTTCGGGCGGAAGTCCTGGGCGTTCCTGCCGCTGACCGTGGCCGGGCGGACCATCGGCGCCTGGATGGCGGCCTTCACGTACCACGTGTCGTTCACGCCCGACGAGCGTTCGGTGCTGACCACGGTGGCCCGGATGCTCGCGCAGGCCCTGTCCCGGGCCGGTGTCGCCGACACCGAACGGGAACTGACCGAGGGTCTGCAGCGGTCCATGCTGCCCGCGCTCGGACCCGAGATACCGGGCATGGAGGTGGCCGCACGCTATGTGCCGACGGGCGGCGGCCTGCAGGTCGGCGGCGACTGGTACGACATGATCCCGCTGCCGTCCGGGCGGTACGCGTTCGTCATCGGCGATGTCCAGGGGCACGACGTACGGGCCGCGAGCCTGATGGGCCAGCTGCGGATCGCGCTGCGCGCCTATGCCGCCGAGGGCCACCGGGCCGATGCGGTGCTCGCCCGTGCGACCCGCTTCCTGTGCGGTATCGGCGAGGCCCGCATCTACGGTTCGACCGGCGGTCCCGAGGTGGGCCCCACCGAGGCCCGCTTCGCGACCTGTCTGTACGTCGAGGCCGACCCGGCCACCGGGACCCTGGAGATGGCGCGGGCCGGGCACCCCGACCCGGTGATCCGCACGGGCGACGGCACCGCCGTGCTGCGGCACGTGGAGGGCGGCATCCCGCTGGGCATCGACCCGGACACCGACTACCCGATCACCCGTCTCGTCCTCG
This sequence comes from Streptomyces triticagri, assembly GCF_003429565.1. Taxonomy (GTDB): domain Bacteria; phylum Actinomycetota; class Actinomycetes; order Streptomycetales; family Streptomycetaceae; genus Streptomyces; species Streptomyces triticagri. The sequence continues at coordinate 793 of NZ_QUAK01000080.1, read as the reverse complement.
AGCCCGGCGAGACGATCCTGCTCTGCACCGACGGCCTCATCGAGACCGGCGGACACGATCTGCTCACCGGCTGGGTGCGGGTCCGCGACATCCTCGAGGCACATCAGGGCGAGGACCTGGAGGAGTTGGCCGATTCGCTGCTGTCGGCGGTGCACGGCCCGCCCTCGTACTACTCGACCGGGCCGCTGGCCGACCGGCGCGAGGACGACATCGCGATGCTGCTGCTCAGCCGACCGGCACCGGCGCACGCGGCGGACGACCGGGCCGGACCGGGGAGTCTGGAGCGCCGGCGCCTGGCCATCACCGTCGCGCAGGCCGAGCCGGAGGCCATCGCCGGCGCCCGCCGGCAGCTGCGCGACCTGCTGCACGACTGGTCCGACCCGGACCAGGTCGACTCGGCCGTCCTGATGGTCTCCGAGATGGTCACCAATGTCCTGGTGCACACCGACGGCGATGCCCTGCTCGTCGCCGAGGCACAGGGCCGGCCGGGGCAGCGGCGGCTGCGCGTGGAGGTCGCCGACGGCAGCGACGATCTGCCGCACCGGCGCCATCCCGGCGAGCTCGCGTCCTCCGGCCGGGGCCTGGTGCTGATGGAGATCCTCGCCGACCGCTGGGGAGTCGATCCGCGCGGCCAGGGCAAGTCCATCTGGTTCGAGCTGTGCGAGGGGGAGCAGGGCGGGGAAGCGGGCGGCGAGGCGCCGAAGGCCTAAGTCCTGTCCGGCGGATCTTCGCGGGTCAGCTCGCGGCTCCCCCAGCCTCCGGCCGGGAGGTGCCCCCAGGTGCGTGCTCTGGG
>NZ_QUAK01000084.1 GCF_003429565.1 Streptomyces triticagri | reverse complement strand
GCCCCGGCGGATGCGGCGGGCGCCGGCGCGGGCCGAGTGACGTCCGCGGCCGGCGCGGCCACCGGCTCGTCCGCCGCGGGCAGCTCCGTGTGCTCCGTCTCCTGCCCGGCCGGCACGGCCTGCTCCCGCTGCCCGCTCTCGCCGTCCGACGGCACCCGGGCCTCGTACCGCGGGACGGTGACGAGCACCTCCTTCGGCAGCGTGACCTCGACGATCGTGCCGGGCCCCGACGAGGCGCGCAGTTCGACCACGACGCCGTGCCGTGCGGCGAGCCGGGCCGCCACCTGGACGCCCATGGAGCGCACGCCGCCGACATCGGCCCGGGGCGCCGCGAGCTTGGCGTTCAGCTCGGCCCGCCGCTCCTCGGTCATGCCCACGCCGTCGTCGACGATCTGCACCACGGCGCGGTCCCAGAGCTGCCAGGCGGCGACGCCGACCTGGGTGTCGGGCGGCGAGAACCGGGTGGCGTTGTCGAGCAGTTCGGCGAGCAGGTGCGCGATGTCGTCGACGGCGCGTGCGGCGATGCCGATCGCGGGATCCACATGGCCGAGGCTGACCCGGCCGAAGCGTTCGATCTGCTGGGCCGCCGCGTAGATCACGGAGGTGCAGGGCTCGTCCGCCGTACGCACCCGGCCGCGGCCGTAACCGCCCAGTACGAGCAGGTTGTTGGCGTTGCGCTCCATCCGGATCGCGAGGTGGTCGAGGGCGAACAGGACCTCCATGCGCGCCGGGTCGAGCTCCTCGCGCTGCACCGTGCTCAGCTCGGAGGTCATCACCGAGGTCAGTTGGGCGCCGCGCCGGGCCACCCCGACCAGGGTCTCGGCGAACCGCTCGTGCGCCTCGGCCTGCTGGGCGGCGAGCCGGACCGCCGCGTGGTGCACGGCGTTGAACGCCTCGCCCACCTCGCCGATCTCGTCGTCGCCGGTCGTGCCCAGCGGTTTCGCGGTGCGCGCGGCGATCTCGTCGGGAGTGGTGCCCGCGAGGGCTCCCGGCTCGGCCAGCTCTCTCATCTCCCGCGGCAGCCGCTCGTGGGCCACTTCGTGCGCGGCGTTCCGCAGCTGCCGCAGCCTGCTGATCATCGCCTTGCCGAGCCGGGCCGCGATCAGGACCGCGAGTACGAGGGCGAGCACCACGGCCGCCAACTCGCCGATGGCCCACCAGAGTTGGCTGGTGCGTTCGTTCTTGACGGTGTCGAGCACCGCGGCGTCCACCCGGCGCTCCACCGAGCGCAGCAGATGGAGGCGGTCGGACGACGCCTGCTGCCACGCCCGCGCCGACAGGTCGAGTTTCTGGCCGGGGGAGCTGCGGCCCGCCTCGTCCGCGAGGCGCTGGGCGGCCAGGGCCTTGGGGCCGGCCAGGGTGCGTTCCAGCCAGGTGCGCCATTCGCCGGGGCCGAGGGCGAAGACCATCCCGGTCGCCTCGGTGTAGCCGAGCTGGGTCTCCTCGAAGGCGCGCTGGGTGGCGGGGGTGAACCCGCCGTCGGCTGTCGCCCGCGCCACGGTCACCTGCTGCTGGCCCACCCATTCCCTGGCGCGGGACAGGGCGGCGGCGGCCCGGATGTGGTCGGCGACGTCCGCCGGTACGCCGTCGGCCTGCGCGATGCCGTCGCGGTACGCGATGAGGTCGGCGACGACGATGCGGTAGCCGAAGGCCATCGCGGAGAGTGCGCCGGTGCCGGAGAGCGCCTGGGCGCGCAGCGAGGACAGCTCGTCGAGATCACGGTCGATACGGGTGAGCGCGGCCGCCGAGGCGGCGGGCACCCGGGTCAGTCCGTCCCGCTGCCGCTGGTAGCGGGCGATGCTGCGGTCCGTGGCCTTGACGATCTCCTGTAACTGGTCCGGGTCGCCCTGCGAGGCCTGCAGGGCCGCGGCCGCGGCGCGCTCCCGCTGCAGGTGGTAGGTCAGCTCGCCGGCGTACGCGGCGGTCTGCACCATCTCGGTGAGCCGGCCGGCCTGGACGACCTGGCCGGTGGCGGGAGTGAGGGCGCGCGCGGCGAAGGCGACGGCGACGATGAGCGGGACGGCGATGAGCAGGATGAGCCGGCGGGTGATCCGGACGGCGCGTGTTCCTTGCTCGGGCCCTCGGCCGAGGGGTAGCCGGGGTTTACGCAACACGTTGACACCTGACTTGCAGTTTGGTCGGGACAGCAGGTCGGCATCTGGTGGCCACAGGTGCGGATGTGACGGGTGGTACCCCCTGATGCGCGCCCATGCTATGGCGCCACAGGCGTGAATGCGACAACTTCCGTACTACAAGAGGTTGTTGACGCACATTCTTGTTCACAAGACGGGCGCTTCCGGACGCGAAACCGACACCTCGCGTTCCCGAGTCGCACGCCGAGTGAAGCCGGAAACCGCAGGCCGGCGGCGTGGGACGCCCCGAGGCGGGAGGAGGACGGAGCGGCGCGACCGTTCGGCCGGTCACAGGATCCGTTCACGCGCAACAGATCCCCCGAGTGGGACCCTGGAGACGGCTCACCCCTGTGCCCGCCCCTCGCCCCGACCCGTGCACCGCCCCGGAGGACCCCCGAGATGCCCGCCGCCGAAGACGCCCGCGACCCGAGAATCCTGATCGTCGACGACGAGCCGGCCGTGCGCGAGGCCCTGCAGCGCAGCCTCGCCTTCGAGGGGTACGACACGGCCGTCGCCGAGGACGGTGTCGGGGCCCTGGAGAAGTCCGCCTCGTACCAGCCGGACCTGCTGATCCTCGACATCCAGATGCCCCGCATGGACGGCCTGACCGCCGCCCGCCGCCTTCGCGCCACCGGCGCGACCACCCCGATCCTGATGCTCACCGCGCGCGACACCGTCGGCGACCGCGTCACGGGCCTGGACGCGGGCGCGGACGACTATCTGGTCAAGCCCTTCGAGCTGGACGAGCTGTTCGCCCGGATCCGGGCGCTGCTGCGCCGCAGCTCCTACGCGGCGACGGCGATCGGCGCCGAGGACGGACTGGAGGGCGACGTCCTGGAGTTCGGCGATCTGCGGATGAATCTGGCCACCCGCGAGGTCTTCCGCGGCGACCGCGCCGTGGACCTGACCCGCACCGAGTTCACCCTGCTCGAGATGTTCCTCGCCCACCCGCGCCAGGTGCTCACCCGCGAGCAGATCCTCAAGTCCGTCTGGGGCTTCGACTTCGAGCCGAGCTCCAACTCCCTCGACGTGTACGTCATGTACCTGCGCCGCAAGACCGAGGCCGGCGGCGAGCCCCGTCTGGTGCACACCGTGCGCGGCGTCGGCTACGTCCTGCGGCCCGGCGGCGCGGAGTGACCCCTGTGTCCGAGCGGCGCGGCGTGGGCGCCGTGCCCGCCCGCGTCCGCTCCCTGCCGCTCCGCTCCCGCCTCGCCCTCCTGATCGCGGCGACCGTCGCGGTCGCGGTCGCGGCGGCGGCGGTCGCCTGCTGGTTCGTCGTACGGGGCGCGCTCTACGACTCCCTCGACCAGTCCCTGCGCGAGAACCAGGTCCAGCCGCGCACCGTCGTCGACCTGATCGACAAGTACGGCTGCCAGGCCTCCGCCCCCGACATCCCGGACAACCCCGGCGCTCCCGTGGTGCGCCTGACCATCCAGGTGGTCAATCCGCAGGGCAAGGCCTGTGTCATCCAGGGCGAGCAGCTGGACGTGACGACCGAGGACACCGCCGTCGCGGAGGGCCGCGCCCGCTCGGTCACACACAACGCGGAACGGGCCGACGGCACCGAGTACCGCGTCGTCACCTACCCGCTGACCGGCTGGAACGGCGCGGTCACGGTGGCCCGCCCGCTCACCGAGGTGGAATCGACCCTGCAGGACCTGACCCTGCTGCTCGTCCTGGTCGCCGGCATCGGCGCCATCGGCGCGGGCGCGGCCGGCCTCTGGGTGGCCCGTACGGGACTGCGCCCGGTGGACGAACTGGCCGGTGCGGTCGAGCACGTGGCCCGCACCGAGGACCTCACGGTCCGTATCCCCGTCGAGGGCGAGGACGACATCGCCCGGCTCTCCCGGTCGTTCAACGCGATGACCGCCGCGCTCGCCAGCTCCCGCGACCTGCAGGCGCAGCTGATCGCGGACGCGGGCCACGAGCTGCGGACGCCGCTCACCTCGCTGCGCACGAACATCGAGCTGCTCGCCCGCAGCGAGGACACCGGCCGGGCGATCCCGCCCGAGGACCGCAGGGCGCTGCTCGCCTCGGTGAAGGCCCAGATGGCCGAGCTGGCCGCGCTGATCGGCGACCTCCAGGAGCTGGCCCGTCCGGACACCGGCCCGGGCGCCCGGGTGCAGGTGGTCGCCCTGCACGAGGTGACCCGGCACGCGCTGGCTCGGGCCCGGCTGCGCGGCCCCGAGCTGACCGTGACGTCCGAGCTCGCCCCCTGGTACGTACGCGCGGAGCCGGCCGCACTGGAGCGCGCGATCGTCAACGTCCTGGACAACGCGGTCAAGTTCAGCCCGCCGCACGGCACGGTCGAGGTGCACCTCTCCCGCGGCACGCTCACCGTCCGCGACCACGGCCCCGGCATCTCCCCCGACGAACTCCCGCACGTCTTCGACCGCTTCTGGCGCTCCCCATCGGCCCGCTCCCTGCCGGGCTCCGGCCTGGGCCTGTCGATCGTGGCCCGCACGATCCACCAGTCCGGCGGCACGGTCACCCTGCGCCCGGCGGACGACGGCACGGCCGGCACCCTGGCGACGATCCAGCTCCCGGGCGCCCCTACACCGCCACCGGAGGCCCCGGACCCACCGGATAACCCGGCCCCCTGAGCGCTCCGAGGAACGTCTACGCCGACCCCGACAACCTCGCCATCATCAAGGAAGCCGCCAAGCGCACTCGACTCCACCCACCCCGAACACCAGGCGTCGAACGAAGCGATCACGGCCGCGGGCCTCCTGGTGATGCCCCCTGCTCCTCGCGGAGATCGACCACGTGGCCACCCGGGAGCTCGGCCGTGAAGCGGCACTCGCAGCCCGCTACCGCGACCTGGACCTCACGGACGCCGTGAACGTGGCGCTCGCCGCCGAATTCGACACGGACGCCGTCCTCACACTCGACCGCCGCGGCTTCCGGGCAGTACGCCCACTCGGCCGCCACAAGGCCTTCCGCGTACTGCCCGACGATCTCCCGCTGCGATGAATATCCCCGGCTGGATCGCCGACACCCGCACCTCGTACGACACCGTCGCCGAGAGCTACGCCGAGCAGACCCGGGACCTGCTGGACCGGACCCCCGAGGAGCGGGCCGTGACGGCCGTGTTCGCCGAGCACGTGCGGAGCCTCGGCGGCGGGCCCGGACGGCCCCGAGACACCGGCGCTCTGAGTCCGGTCGCCACCGGTCAGACGTGGATGATCGCTTCCTGCCTGCTGCGGCCTGCGACGGCCGCGGCCACCACCAGGAGTGCGGCCGCTCCCCACCAGCGGGGGGCGGACACGTGGTCGACGATGAGTCCGAGCCCGGGGTGGGCACCCTCGAACGCGGACATGGCCACCACCGTCCCGACCCAGGCGCCCACCTGCAGCAGCGCATGGACCGCCCCGGCCATGGCGCCGGTGTCCCCTGACGGGACGCCTTCGGTGGCCGCGGCGAACAACGAGCCGGAGGCCAGACCGAGCCCGAGCGCACAGACCAGGAGACCGACCAGGACGAAGGCATAGAAGCCGTGGACCTCGACGAAGGGCATCGGCACCAGACCACCGCCCGTCAGGAGCAGCCCGCCGACGAGACGCGCCCGATCGCTGAGCCGGGGTGCGAGCTTCCGTGCGCCGAACAGATACCCGACCACGGCCAGGACGGCCGTGACGCAGCCCGGCCCCGAGCCGAACATGAACGAGAAGGCCACCTGCCCGTACGCCAGCACCTGCAGCGCGACGACGGCCAGGACGAGGGCGAGCAGCACGCCCTTGCGGCCACTGTCCCGCCACACGGACGACGGCAGCATCGGTTCGGCCGCACGCGACTGCCACCAGAAGAAGGCGGCGAGCAGCAGACCACCGGCCGCGATAGCGCCGACGGCTCCCGGCGCGATCCCAGGGAGGGTGAAGGCCCTTTCCGTGCCGAAGCCGACCGCCAGGAGCCCGAGCGTGCCGAGAACGGTGCCCACGAGGTCGAAACGGGCCGGGTTGCGCCGCGTGCGGTCCTGTACGACCGCTGCCGCGGCGACGACCACCAGGAGGGTGAGGACGGCGAGTGCGTAGTACGCGATCCGCCATGTCCCGGCCTGGGCCAGCATGGCGGCGAACGGGATCGCGAACAGCGGGCCACCGATCCCGACCAGGGCGTACGTCCCCAGCACCTTGCCGCGGGACGGTCCCGAACCCGCGCCCGCCGCGGTCAGGGCGAGCGCGGCCGGTGTCACGAGCGCCGCACTCGCACCCTGCAGCACCCGGCCCCAGGCCAGCACGTCGGTGTCGGGCGCCGATGCGGTCAGCACACTGGCCACCACACAGCCGGTCAGTCCGATGAGCAGGGTCGTTCTGCGACCGACGACGTCGCACAGATGGCCGCCGACAAGCAGCAGACCGCCGAAGACGAGCGCGTGACCGGTGAGCAGCCAGCCTGCCTGCCACGCCAGTCCGACATCCTCCGTCATCCGCCCGAATCCGACGATGCTCACTGCGGCGTCGAGCACCACCATCAGCTGCGCGAGCGCCGCGACGATCAGAGTCCGACGGCGTCCGGCCGGCGGGCCCGTGGGGTCCGCCGGCGTGGTCGGGACGTAGCCGCCGGGCACGTGCGGCGACCCGGCGTACGGATTGCCGGGCTGCGCGGGGACGGCAGGGGTGGGGACGGCAGGGTCGGGGGCAACAGGGGTGGGTGCAGCAGGGTGGGGTGCGGCAGCTTGGGGTCCGGCAGGAGCGCGCGTCACCGGCGCGAAGTCCAGCAACTGCGCTGCGTGCCGCCCCAGTTGGGCGAGCACCGAACCCGGCAGCCACTCCCCCGCCGCCTGCGGAGCCGTCCGTTCCATGATCTGCGCCGGAGTCGGCCGCCGCCCGGGATCCTTGCGCAGACAGGCCTGTACGAGATCGAGCAGCGTGTCCGGTACGCCGGTGAGGTCGGCCTCCTCCTCGGCGACCTTGAACATATGGGCGTTGAGGCCGCTGGTGCCCGCACCGAAGAGCAGCCGCCCGGTGGAGGCGTACACCAGAACCGCACCCAGGCAGAACACATCGCTCGCCGCGGTGAGCGTGCTCCCGCGTACCTGCTCGGGCGACATGAAGCCGGGAGATCCGATCAGCATCCCGGTGTGCGTGAGCAGACTGTCGGTGGCGAGACCGTCCATGGCACGGGCGATCCCGAAGTCGATCACCCGGGGGCCGTCGACCGTCACCAGGACGTTGGACGGCTTGAGGTCACGGTGGATCAGACCCGCCCCGTGCACCGCGGTCAGCGCCTCCGCAAGGCGGTGGGCCAGCACCCGCACCGAAGGCTCGGGCAGCGGGCCGAAGTCCTTCGCCACCACCGACGTGAGATCCGGTCCGGGGATGTACTGCGTCGCCACCCACGGCACCTGCGCGTCGGTGTCGGCATCGAGCACATCCGCCGTCCAGGCACCGCCGACCCGCCGCGCCGCAGCCACCTCTCGAGCGAACCGTCTGCGGAACTCGGGATGCGCCGCATGCTCGGCCTGCACGACCTTCACAGCGACGGTACGCCCGGCTTCCGAACGCCCGAGATACACCAGCCCCATACCGCCGGCACCGAGCCGCGCGATGAGACGGTACGGACCTATCCGCTCGGGATCCTCGGCGATCAACTGCTCCACAGAAGGAAGATAGGCCACACTCCCGCACCACGACCCGCAATTCCCAAGACAGTTGATGGCAACTACAGGTTGATGGCAATCACGGATGAACACCTGGCAGGACGACACCCGCACCTCGTACGACACCGTCGCCGAGAGCTACGCCGAGCAGACCCGGGACCTCCTTGACCGCACCCCCGAGGAGCGGGCCGTGATGGCCGTGTTCGCCGAACACGTGCGGAGCCTCGGCGGCGGCGCGGTCGCGGATGTCGGGTGTGGTGCCGGGCGGGTGGCCGCGCATCTGCAGGGTCTCGGGGTGGACGCGTACGGGATCGATCTGTCGCCCGGGATGGTCGAGGTGGCCCGGCGCGAGCACCCCGGGCTGCGGTTCGAGTGCGGCTCGATGACCGAACCCGTCGCCGGCGACGGCTCGTTGGCGGGTCTCGTCGCCTGGTACTCGCTGATCCACGTGCCGGACGAGGAGATCCCCCTCGTACTCGGCCACTTCCGCCGCGCACTACGCCCCGGCGCCCCGCTGCTGATCGGCTTCCACGCCGGCGACGGGTCACGACTCAAGTCCGAGGGCTACGGCGGCCGTCCGATGCGGATCCACGTCCACCGCCGGCAGCCCGACCGCATGGCCACCTGGCTCGACGGCGCCGGCTTCACCGTCGAGACGTCCAGGACCCTCACCTCCGCCGAGAGCACACTCGGCGGGATTCTCCTCGCGCGGCGCCGGGCCGCCTGAGCGCGGGGCGGCGGAAACCGGAAACCCGGATCACGGCAGACGAGACGTAGCGTCTTGCGTCGGCGGGACGTGCACGCTATCGTGAGGATGATGCGAGACGCTACGTCTCGTCTCACTAAGGGCCGGGGGGACACGCGTCCGCTCGAAGCCCCGCACCTGTCGCCCACCGAGGAGCCGCCACTTGTTCCATGCCCCGGTCACCGAGCCGTCCGCCACCACTGCCGCCGACACCACACCCACCCCCGCCGCACAGCTCGCGCTCTCGGACGTCACCAAGCGATACGGCGAGCGCATCGTGCTCGAGCGGGTCTCGTGCACCGTCCGGCCCGGCGAGAAGGCCGGAGTCATCGGGGACAACGGCTCGGGCAAGTCGACCCTCCTCCGCCTGCTCGCAGGACAGGAGCACCCCGACAACGGCACCGTCACCGTCGTCGCCCCCGGCGGCACCGGACACCTCACCCAGACCCTCGGCCTGCCCGGCACGGCCACGATCGGCGACGCCGTCGATCTCTCACGCGCCCCGATTCGCGCCCTGGAGCGGCAGATCCGTACCGCCGAGGCCGCGCTCGCCCACGCGGACGCGGCCGGCTTCGAGGCGTACGACCGGCTGATCACCGACTACGAGGCACGCGGCGGGCACGACGCCGACCGGCGGGTCGAGGTCGCCTGGCGCCGTCTCGGCGAGCGGCGGCCGCTCGACCGCGACCGCACTCTCGACACCCTCTCCGGAGGGCAGATCTCCCGGCTCGCGCTCGCCGCGACCCTGGCCTCCGCGCCGGAGCTCCTGCTGCTCGACGAGCCGACCAACGACCTCGACGACGAGGCGATCGACTGGCTGGAGGGCCGGCTGCGGGCCCACCGCGGCACCTTGGTCGCCGTCTCGCACGATCGCACCTTCCTCGACCGCATCAGCGGCACGATCCTGGAGGTCGACCGGGACACCCGCAGCATCCACCGGTACGGCAACGGCTACGCGGGCTATCTGACCGCCAAGTCCGCCCAGCGGGCACGGCAGTTGCAGGAGCACGAGGAGTGGCGGCGCGAGGTCGGTCGGCAGCAGCGGCTCGCCGAGTCCAACGCCGGACGCCTCGACGCCATCCCGCGCAAGGGACCACGCGGCTTCAGCGGGGCCGGCGCCTTCCGGGCACGCTCCCGCACCCACGGCGCGATGAGCAGGATCCGCAACGCCCACCAGGAGCTGCGCCACCTCCTGGACCACCCGGTGCCACCACCACCCGAACCCCTGCGGTTCACCGGGCGGATCACCACGGAGCCGGTCCCCGACGGCACCGAACCGCTCGGCGTCGAGCTCGACTCCGTACGCGTACCGGGACGACTCGCCGTCGACAGCCTGCACCTGGAGCCGGGCGGCCGGCTCCTGGTCACCGGGCCGAACGGGGCCGGCAAGTCGACGCTGCTGCAGGTCCTCGCCGGGGAGCTGACGGCGGCGAGCGGCACCGTGCGCAGGCCCGCCCGGGTCGGCCACCTGCGGCAGAGCACACCACCCGGCACCGACGGCCGCACCGTGCTCGACGCCTACGCCCACGGGCTCCCGGGCCTGCCGGACGAGCATGCGGACGCGCTGCTCGCGCTGGGCCTGTTCCGCGCCGACGACCTGCGCACCCGGGTGCGGGAGCTGTCCGTCGGCCAGCAGCGCCGGCTCGAACTGGCCCGCCTGGTCGGCACCCCCGTCGATCTGCTCCTCCTCGACGAGCCGACGAACCACGTCTCCCCCGCCCTGATGGAGGAGATCGAGGCGGCCCTCGCGGACTACACCGGCACCCTCGTCGTGGTCAGCCACGACCGCCGCATCCGCACCGGCTTCCGTGGCGACCGGCTCGCACTCACCCCGCAGCGATGAACGGGCCGACACCGATCCCGACCACGAGGACTCCGACCCCGAGGATCCCGACCGCGAGCCCCGCCCGGGACCTCACGTCCCGAACGTGACCCCCGCCCCCTCGATCCGGACCTTGATCCCGTCCTTCTCCACCCGTACGTCCTGCAGCCGGACGTTCCCGCCGCCCGGGGCCTCCGGGAGGCGGAAGCCGAGGGAGAGTTGGTCGGCCAGGCGGGGGCGGGTCAGTTCGGAGAGGCCCTTGAGCAGGGCCGGGTCGAAGCCGAGCCGTTTGAGGAGCTTGGGGTGCTCCAGGGCCACATCGATCAGATTGACCTTCATCAGGGAGCGGACGAACTCCGGCGAGCCGGTCAGTTCGGCCATCTTCCGCTCGCTGCGCAGCGCCTCCCGTACGACGGAGTCCGGCACACCGAGCCGCGAGACGATCTCCGGGATCGCGAACAGGGCCTTGACCTGGTCCGTCCGCTGCCGGATGTCACGCACCGACTTCCGGCTCAGATGCAGACCCTCGCCCTTCCCGGTCCCCGGCCGGTAAGTGGCGAGATCGCCGATGTCCAGGCGCATCCCGCCGATGCTGGTGGAGATTCCCTGGTCGCCCTCGCGCCGGATGCGGGCGTCCGCCGCGACCTTCAGATCGTGTCCCGCCACCGGCAGCGTGCCGCGCGCGAGGACCCGGTCCCGTCCGTGACCGGTGAAAGTGACCTGCGAGGCGCCCAGTTCGCGGTTCAGGTCCTCGAAGGAGAGCAGCACCTCGCCGTCCATGGTGGCGATGTCGGCGCCCTTGAAGTCGGTGAGCCCGCCCCGTACCCGTACATCCTCGGCCACCGCGGTGACCTGGGCGAGCGAGACGCGGTCGGCGGCGACGTCCGGCACGGTGACGCGGACCCGGTCGAGCCGGTCGTCGAAGGCCTGGGTCAGGAAGGGGAAGCCCTCGATCTCCACCTCCGGCGCTGCGCTCAGCTTCATCGAGTCCTTGAGCTTGTCCGCGGCCTCGTGCTCCGCGTACAGCAGCGCCCAGCGGTCGCCGAGGGTGAGGAACGCGGCGAGCACCACGAGCGCGACCACGGCCTTCGCCGCGAGCGGCAGTCCGGCGAAGCGGTTGCGGCGCCGGCTGCCGCGGCGGTGGTTGGGCGGCTGCCAGGGCTGTTCCTCGTCCGGGTCCTCCTCGCGGAGGAACTCGTCGAGCGGATTGCCGGCGAGGGTGGCCAGCTCGTCGTACGGGTTGCCGTGGGGTGGCGTGTGCACAGCGGAACCGTGCGGCGGAGCGTCCGTTTCCTGCAGGTCGGAGGGTGGTTGAACGGGTATGCGGTGGGGGGTGGTTCGCATCGGCACATCGGAACATGCGCACGACCCCTTTTCGCAACCTCTTTCGTCAACTGCAAGTAAAAGATGCTCACTTCGTCTTCACGAACGGAGCCGATGACAGGGACTTTCTTCACCCGCACGTCACCCGCACCGCACCCGCCCGACCGGTCTGGACCACCACGCCCAGCTGCACAAGCACCGCCGACAACGCGCGAACCCGGCACCCTTCGAGGGCACCGGGTTCGCACTCGCACATCGAGCACACGCGAGAAAAGTGAACTCGCTCACTCCGCTTGCCTGCCGACCGGCATCGGCCGACCGGCCCGGCGTCAGTCGACGACCGTGATCCGGTCCGCCTTCGGCGGGTCGATCGGCTGGTCCGCGGACGAGTTCGCCTTCAGATAGTCGTTCAGGGCCTGCAGGTCGTCCCCGCCGACCAGCGGGTTCGCGCCCTCGCCGAGTGCCTCGAAGCCGTCGCCGCCACCAGCCAGGAACGAGTTCATCGCGACCCGGTAGGTCTTCGCCGGGTCGATCGCCTCCCCGTTCAGCTCGATGGAGTCGGCGACCACCCGGTCCGCGCCCGACTTCGTCAAGTCGAGCGTGTACGTCAGACCGTCGGACACCTGAAGGATCTTCGGCGACTCCTCGTTCGGCCCGCTGACCTGCTGCTGCAGCGCGGTGACCAGCTGCTCACCGGTCAGATCGACCAGATTGACCGTATTGCTGAAGGGCTGCACGGTGAACGCCTCGCCGTATGTCACCACCCCGTCGCCCTCACTGCCGCTCGCCTTGTGCACCAGGTCGGCGCGGATACCGCCCGGATTCATCAGGGCCAACTCGGCCTTCTCGTCGAGCGACTTGGCGTGCTCCAGCTGCGCGTCCGCGATCAGGTCGCCGAGCGGGGACTCCGGCGTCGTCGCGCCACGGCCCGGGATGTCGCCCGCAATGTGCCCCACGGCCTCGTTCGCGATCGGCGCGGCCAGCTCGTTCCAGCGCTCGATCAGCGCCGTGATGTCCGGGGCCTTCTCCTGCTCCCGGCTCACCACGTGGTTCGCGGACTTCACGCTCGTCCGCACGATGTCCTTCGTCTTCCGGTCGTACGTCAGGGTCGTGTCGGTGTAGAGCTTGCCGAACGACGAAGCGGACGTCACCGTGCGCGGCTGGCCCTTCGGGTCCGGCACGGTGCACGCGTACGCCTCATGGGTGTGCCCGGTGACCAGAGCGTCGACCTTCGGCGTGATGCCCTTGGCGATGTCCGTGATCGGCCCGGAGATGCCGTCGCCGGGACCAGGGCTGTCGCAGTCGTAGTTGTACGACGGAGAGGCCGGGGCGCCGCCCTCGTGGATCAGCGCGACGATCGACTTGACGCCCTTGCGGTCCAGCTCCTCGGCGTACTTGTCGACGGTCTCGATCTCGTCGTGGAACTCCAGGCCCTTCACGCCCTCCGCGGACACGATGTCCGGGGTGCCCTCCAGGGTCACACCGATGAAGCCGATCTTGACGCCCTTGTGCTTCCACACCGTGTACGGCTTCAGGATCGGCTTGCCGGTCTTCTCGTCCGTCACATTCGCCGCGAGATACGGGAAGTCGGCGCCCTCGAAGGTCTTGTCCCGGCCCTTCTCGTCCTTCTCGAAGCAGCCGTCCTCGGGGTGACAGCCGCCCTTCTGCATCCGCTCCAGCTCGGCACGGCCCTCGTCGAACTCGTGGTTGCCGACGCCGGTGACATCGAGGTCCAGCTTGTTCAGCGCCTCGATCGTCGGCTCGTCGTGGAAGAGGCCGGAGAGCAGCGGCGAGGCACCGATCATGTCGCCGGCCGCGGCGGTCACGCTGTACTTCTCGCCCTTGCGGGCCGAGCGCAGCGAAGAGGCCAGATACTCGGCGCCGCCCGCGTCGACCTGCGTGGTGGTGCCGTCCGGCCGCTCCTCGGTGACCTGGCCCGAGGATCCGTCCGGCGGCTCCAGGTTCCCGTGCAGGTCGTTGAAGGACAGCAACTGCACGTCGACGGTACGGCCGTGCTTGCCGTGTCCGTGTCCTGCCTGGCGCGCCCCGCTGTCGGCCCCGGCCGGCACGGCCGCCGTCATCACCCCGGTGGCCGCGGCGACCGCCGCAACGCCGGCGATCAACCGGCGCCCGACACGGCGCCGTTGTGGTGTCGCAGACATCAGTTCCCCTCTTCCCGTTCCCCCACGGCCGGGGGCGTGTCGGGCGGCAGCCTATGGTCAACGCGCGTAGCACAAAAGACTTTTGCGGGTTAAGAACGGGTGTCGCGACAGAGCGTCTCCAGCCCCGGGCGGGACATCTTTCAGCCCGGGCGGGCACTTCCCCCAGGCCGTCCGGCACTTCCTCCAGCCCGTCCGGCGATTGAGGACATCTTTCAGCCCGTCCGGCGTTTGAGGACGAGCCCGCCAGGGCGAAAGAAGAGCCCGTCCGGCGATTGAGGACAAGGCGCCCCAGCGCCGGGGCTGGAGACCGAACCCCCGAACCCCCCGGCCCGAGGGCTACGCTCAGACGCATGACTGACGCCGCCCCGCCCCCGCCCTCCCGCGAGATCCGGACCGCCCACTCCCTCACCCCCGACCAGGCAGAAGCCGTCCTCCGCCTGATCGACAAGGCGACCCGCACCGACGGCCAGCCGGCCGTCTCCGAGCAGGGCCGGCTCCAACTCCGCGGCGGCCCCCGCGACGGCGTACAGCACCTGCTGCTCGACGTGGACGGCGAACTCGTCGGCTACGCACAGCTGGAGGACACCGACCCGGTCGAGGCCCCGGCGAGCGAACTGGTCGTGGACCCCAGCCACCGCGGCCACGGCCACGGCCGCGCACTCGGCAACGCCCTGCTCGCCGCCTCCGGCAAGCGCCTGCGGATCTGGGCGCACGGCGGGCACGCCGCGGCACGGCACCTCGCCCAGGTCCTCGGCCTCACCCTCTTCCGCGAACTGCGGCAGATGCGGCGCCCGTTGAGCCCCGACGCCGCCGATCTCGCGGGCGAGCCCGTGCTCCCCGAGGGCGTCACGATCCGTACGTTCGTACCCGGCGAGGACGACGCGGCGTGGCTCGCGGTGAACGCGGCGGCGTTCGCGCACCACCCCGAGCAGGGCTCCCTGACCCAGCGGGACCTCGACGACCGGAAGGCCGAGCCCTGGTTCGACCCGGCCGGCTTCTTCCTCGCCGAGCGCGACGGCGAACTCCTCGGCTTCCACTGGACGAAGGTCCACGAGAGCCCCGGCCAGGACCCGGACCTCCGGCTCGGCGAGGTGTACGTCGTCGGCGTACGGCCGGGCGCACAGGGCGGCGGCCTCGGCAAGGCACTCACCTCGGTGGGCCTGCGGCACCTCGCGGGCCGGGGCATCCCCACGGCGATGCTGTACGTCGACGCGGACAACAAGGCGGCGGTGGCCGTGTACGAACGCCTCGGCTTCCGCGTCCATGAGACAGACCTCATGTACCGCACGGAATCCTGAGGATGTACCGCACGGAATCCTGAGGATGTACCGCACGGAATCCTGAGACCCGAAGATGCCCTCGATCTCCCCCAGACTCCGTCCGGGGGGACCCCCAGGGCGGGCTTGAGTCGCCCCACCCACAAGACATGTCCCCGTAACCATCGATTCAGATCCCCTTGTCACCCTCGGGCCCATGCACGAGACCGCGCCCGACCCCCACCCCCGCGGAAGCGCACCGCGGCTGCTCGCCGCGCCGCCGCAGGGGCAAGCGCGGAACAATGGGCCCATGCAGCGCTCCTCAGGTGGTCACGCCCCGCAGTCCACGGCCCCGGACGCCGCCCCCGCAGAGGGCCGCGTCCAGGACACCTCCGCCCCGGCCGATCGCCCGCCCGCCCAGGCGACCGGCACACCGGGCAGCCCGCAGCCCTCCGTCGGCTCCATCGCCGCGCACCGCCCGCACACCGTCGCGGCCGCCGTGCCCGACCTGGACCCGGACCTCGACTCCGACCCGGACAGCTACGAGGAGAGCGACGAGTACGCCGAGGGCGCCGCCGAGCTCCCGCAGGGCCGCTTCCTGGACCGCGAGCGCAGCTGGCTGGCGTTCAACGAGCGGGTGCTCGAACTCGCCGAGGACCCGAACACCCCGCTCCTGGAGCGCGCCAACTTCCTGGCGATCTTCGCGAGCAATCTGGACGAGTTCTTCATGGTCCGCGTCGCCGGCCTCAAGCGCCGCATCGCGACCGGCGTCGCCACCCGATCGGCCTCCGGCCTGCAGCCCCGCGAGGTCCTCGACCTGATCTGGACCCGCACCCGCGAGCTCATGGCCCGGCACGCCGCCTGCTTCCAGGAGGACGTCGCGCCCGCGCTCGCCGACGAGGGCGTGCACGTGGTCCGCTGGCACGACCTGAGCGAGAAGGAGCAGGCCCGCCTCTTCACCCTGTTCCGGCAGCGCATCTTCCCCGTCCTGACCCCGCTGGCCGTCGACCCCGCGCACCCCTTCCCGTACATCTCGGGCCTCTCCCTGAACCTGGCCGTGGTCGTGCGCAATCCGGTCAGCGGTCACCAGCACTTCGCCCGCGTCAAGGTCCCGCCGCTCCTGAACCGCTTCCTGGAGGCCTCGCCCGGCCGCTACGTCCCCATCGAGGACGTCATCGCGGCGCCGGCGCACCTCGAGGAGCTGTTCCCCGGTATGGAGGTGCTCGCGCACCACATGTTCCGGGTCACCAGGAACGAGGACCTGGAGGTCGAGGAGGACGACGCCGAGAACCTCCTGCAGGCCCTGGAGAAGGAGCTGATGCGGCGCCGCTTCGGGCCGCCGGTGCGCCTCGAGGTCGAGGAGTCCATCGACCAGTACGTGCTCGATCTGCTGATCCGCGAGCTGAAGATCTCCGAGGCAGAGGTGTACCCGCTGCCCGGCCCGCTCGACCTGACCGGCCTCTTCGGCATCGGCGGTCTGGACCGGCCCGAGCTCAAGTACCCGAAGTTCATCGCCGGCACGCACCGCGACCTCGCCGAGGTGGAGTCCGCGTCCGCACCCGACATCTTCGCCGCGCTGCGCGAGCGTGACGTCCTGCTGCACCACCCGTACGACAGCTTCTCCACCTCCGTACAGGCCTTCCTGGAGCAGGCCGCCGCCGACCCGGACGTACTGGCCATCAAGCAGACCCTGTACCGGACTTCGGGCGACTCGCCCATCGTGGACGCGCTGATAGACGCCGCCGAGTCCGGCAAGCAGGTCCTCGTCCTGGTCGAGCTCAAGGCCCGCTTCGACGAGCAGGCGAACATCAAGTGGGCGCGGAAACTCGAGGAGGCCGGCTGCCATGTGGTGTACGGGCTCGTCGGGCTCAAGACCCACTGCAAGCTGTCCCTCGTGGTCCGCCAGGAGGGCGACACGCTGCGCCGCTACTCGCACGTCGGCACCGGCAACTACCACCCGAAGACGGCCCGCCTCTACGAGGACCTCGGCCTCCTCACCACCGACCCGCAGGTCGGCGCCGACCTCTCGGACCTGTTCAACCGGCTCTCCGGCTACTCGCGCCGGGAGAACTACCGCCGCCTCCTGGTCGCCCCCAAGTCCCTGCGGGACGGCCTGATCACCCGGATCGACAAAGAGGTCCAGCACCACCGCGCCGGCCGGCCCGCCTACGTACGCATCAAGGTCAACTCGATGGTCGACGAGGCGATCATCGACGCCCTCTACCGCGCGTCGATGGCCGGAGTGCCGGTCGACATCTGGGTGCGCGGGATCTGCGCGGTACGGCCGGGAGTCGCGGGACTCTCCGAGAACATCCGGGTCAGGTCCGTGCTCGGCCGCTTCCTCGAGCACTCCCGGGTCTTCGCCTTCGGCAACGGCGGCGAGCCCGAGGTGTGGATCGGCAGCGCCGACATGATGCACCGCAACCTCGACCGGCGCATCGAGGCACTCGCCCGCGTCAAGGACCCCGCGCACCGGGCCGCCCTCAACCGGCTCCTGGAGACCGGCATGTCGGACACCACGGCGTCCTGGCACCTCGGCCCCGACGGCGACTGGACCCGGCACGCCGTCGACGCCGACGGCAAGCCGCTGCGCAACGTACAGGAGATGCTCATAGACGCCCGGAGGCGCCGGCGTGGCTCAGCGACACCCTGACCGCACAGACCCGACCGCGGACGACGCGCTCGCCCGCTACCTGCGGGAACAGGCCACGGAATTCCTCCGCGCGCTGCGCCAGCACCGCGAACGCGGCACCGAGGACACCGAGGCACCGGCCCTCGCGCTGCGCCGCGCGGCCCGCCGGATCAGCGGCACTCTGCACACCTTCCGGCCGCTCCTCGACGCGAGCTGGTCGGACGGTCTGCGCACCGAACTGGCCTGGCTGTCCGGCACGTTGGCCCGCGAGCACGGGTACGCGGCACGGCAGGAGCGGCTGCTCGCCGCGCTGCAGCGGCTCTCGGGAGCCTCCGCCCTTCCCGGGCAGGGTGGTTACGGAGGTGCGGGAAGCAGTGACGCGGCCGCCGCCCCGAAACCTGCCGAGCGGGTCGCCCCCGCACAGGGCCGCTCCACGCTCACCGTCGGTGCCGCGAAGGCCGGCGCGCTCCTGGAGCGACAGCTGACGCTCTCCCGGACCCGGGCCCATTCGACCGCGCTCTCCGCGCTCGGCTCGTCCCGCTTCCACGGCGTCGCCGACTCCGTGGCCGTACTCGCCAGCGAGGTGCCGCTGCGCAAGGAGGCCTCGGCGCACCGGCTGGAACCGTTCGCCGCGGATCTCGCGGCCCGGCTCGACGAGGCGGTCACCGCCCTCCCGCTGGTACGCGCGGGCCACCCGTACAACGCGGAGGCGCTGGTGCACGGGCTGGCCGCCGACACCGCGCCGGACAGCCAGGACGCGCCCTGGCACCAGGTGCGGCTGCTGCTCCGGCTGCACCGGTACGCGGCCGAGGTCACCGCGGCGACGGGCGGCGGGCCGGTCCATCTGCTCGGCGCGGCCGAGGCCCTCGACCGGCACCGGGACGCGGCCCAGGCGGCCTCCGCGGCGGCCGCGGCGGCCCGTACGCCGCGCATCTCGCCCGCCACGGCCTACGCGCTCGGCGTGCTGCACGCCGATCAGCGGCACGAGGTGGAGGCGGCCCGCTTCGCCTTCCAGGGCGCCTGGCATCTCACGCCGGAGGCCTCCGGCGCGCTGCGCACGGGAGGAGTGCCGAGCCCATGACGGATCGGACGGTGCACGAAGAACGGCCGGTCAGGGCGGCGGGCTGTGTCCTGTGGCGCCGGGCGCCCTCGGGCGAGGGCGTCGAACTGGCCCTGGTGCACCGGCCGAAGTGGTCCGACTGGTCCTTCCCCAAGGGGAAGCTGAAGCGCGGTGAGAGCGCGGAGGCGGGGGCGCGGCGTGAGGTCCTCGAGGAGACGGGGATGTCCTGCGTCCTGGGCGCCGCGCTCCCCACGACGCGCTACCGCGATGCGCAGGACCGTCCCAAGACGGTCCGCTACTGGGTCGCCGAGGCGACGTCCGGGCGCTTCTCCCCCAACTCCGAGGTGGACCACCTCGTCTGGGCCTCCCCCGAGGAGGCGGCCCACCTCCTCACCCACCACCGCGACCGCGCACTACTGCCTGCGGCGCTCCAGGCGATATGACCAAGCGGGCCGACCCGACTCCTTCCACCCCACCCGACCACCTCGGCCCGTCCGGCATCCTCAGCCTGTCGGGCTACCTCGGCCGGTCCGGCTACCTCGGCCCGTCCGGCAACCTCAGCCTGTCGGACCACCTCAGCCTGTCCGGCATCCTCAGCCTGTCCCGGCTACCTCAGCCCGTCCGGCAACCTCAGCCCGTCCGGCAACCTCAGCCTGTCGGACCACCTCAGCCCGTCCGGCACCACCAGCCCGCCCGGCACCATCCAGCCCGCCCGGCGTTTGAGGGCATCTTTCAGCCCGTCCAGGGCATCTCTCAGCCGNCCACCAGCCCGCCCGGCACCATCCAGCCCGCCCGGCGTTTGAGGGCATCTTTCAGCCCGTCCAGGGCATCTCTCAGCCGGTCCGGCGTTTGAGGACAAGGCCCGTTCAGGGCCGTTCCGGTCCCAGGCATCGGCCTGGCGGCCTCGTCCTCAATCGCCGGACGGGCTCTTTTCTTGGCCTGGACGGCCTCGTCCTCAATCGCCGGACCGGCTGAGATTGGCCTGGACGGCCTCGTCCTCAAACGCCGGACCGGCTGAAGGATGCCGGACGGGCCAAGGTAGCCCGACAGGCTGAGGATGCCGGACGGGCCAAGGCAGCCCGACAGGCTGAGGCAGCCCGACAGGCTGAGGCAGCCCGACAGGCTGAGGATGCCGGACGGGCCGAGGTAGCCCGACAGGCTGAGGTAGCCGGACCGGCTGAAGGATGCCGGACGGGCCGAGGTAGCCCGAAGGGCTGAACCGTCGATGGGCTCCGGGGCGAACCGCCCCGACCGCGCAGGTTCACCCCCCGTTCACCCTCGCCCTGGGGCGCTGTCACCTGTCCTGCCTAATTTCGGACTCACCGGGCGCGTGGCGCAGCCACAAGGCCGAGCCACGCACCACACATAAAACTTCGCCCCTCGCGGCCCCGCCGCGACCCGCAGCCCCGCCGCGATCCGCGGCTCCTGGAAGGAACACTCGAAGTGAAGCTTCAGCGCAAGAACCGGCGGGCCCTCACCCTCGGTGCTCTCGCGGTCTCCGGCGCCCTGGCCCTCACGGCGTGCGGCTCGGACGACACCAGCGGTGGCGGCGAAGGCAGCGGCAAGGAGACCGCGGCCAACGCCAACATCAAGTGCGACGACGCCAAGGGCCAGCTTCTGGCGAACGGCTCGTCCGCCCAGGCCAACGCCATCCAGACCTGGGTCAAGGCGTACTCGACCGCCTGCAAGGACGTGCAGATCAACTACAAGCCGGAGGGCTCCGGCGCCGGCGTCACCGCCTTCCTGCAGGGCCAGACCGCGTTCGCCGGCTCCGACTCGGCCCTCAAGCCCGAGGAGATCGCCGAGTCGAAGAAGGTCTGCAAGGACAGCCAGGCCATCGACCTGCCCATGGTCGGCGGCCCCATCGCGGTCGGCTACAACGTCCCGGGCGTGGAGGACCTCGTCCTGGACGCCAAGACCCTCGCCGAGATCTTCGACAACAAGATCTCGAAGTGGAACGACAAGGCGATCGAGAAGCTCAACCCCGACGCCAAGCTCCCGGACACCAAGATCCAGGCGTTCCACCGCTCCGACGAGTCCGGCACCACGGACAACTTCACCAAGTACCTGAAGGCCGCCGCCCCCGACTCCTGGTCGCACGAGCCGGACAAGGCCTGGGCGGCCAAGGGCGGACAGTCCGCACAGGGCTCCTCCGGTGTCGCCCAGCAGGTCAAGCAGACCGCCGGCGCCATCTCGTACATGGAGCTCTCGTACGCCAAGGACGGCATCAACACCGTCGCCCTGGACACCGGCGCCGGCGACCCGGTCGAGGCCTCGGTCGAGAACGCCACCAAGGCCATCGCCGACGCGAAGGTCGTCGGCAAGGGCAAGGACCTCGCGCTCGAACTGAACTACGCGACGAAGGCCGAGGGCGCCTACCCGATCACCCTCGTCACGTACGAGATCGTCTGCGAGAAGGGCAACAAGGCGGAGACCCTGCCCGCCACCAAGTCCTTCCTCACCTACATCGCAAGCCAGGAGGGCCAGGACACCCTGGCCGACCAGGGCTACGCCCCGATCCCGGCCGAGATCAACACCAAGGTCCGCGAGACCATCGCGAGCCTGAGCTGACCCAGGAGTGCGGCCCGTCCCGTCGGGGCGGGCCGCACCATCCGGTGCACCGCCGCCAGGAGCCGCGCCGCCGCGTCACCACCGACCGCCGCGAACGCTCCGCAGACCGGAGAACCCCATGAACTCAGAGATAGACACCGCCCCACCGCCACCTCCCCTCCAGGACACCCCGCCGCCCACCAAGGCCGAGGCCCGCGGAGCGACCCGCCCCGGAGACCGGATCTTCCTCGGCCTGTCCCGCGGCTCCGGCATCCTGCTCCTGCTGATCATGGCGGCGATCGCGGCGTTCCTGACGTACCGCGCCTCGCTGGTCCTGACCGAGAACGAGGGCAACTTCCTCACCACCTTCGAGTGGGACGCCAGCGCCATCCCGCCGAACTTCGGCATCGCCGTCCTCGCCTTCGGCACCATCGTCTCGTCGATCATCGCCATGGTGCTCGCGGTCCCGATCGCGGTCGGCATCGCGCTGTTCCTCACGCACTACGCGCCCCGCAAGCTCGGCGGCCCCATCGCGTACGTCATCGACCTGCTCGCCGCGGTCCCCTCGATCGTCTACGGCCTCTGGGGCGCCCTCTTCCTCGTACCCCATCTGACCGGGCTCTTCAGCTGGCTGGACGAATACCTCGGCTGGACCGGCATCTTCGAGTGGCAGGGCGGCGCCCCGCGCACCCTGCTCACCGTCGGCATCCTGCTCGCGATCATGATCCTGCCGATCATCACCAACGTGACCCGCGAGGTCTTCCGGCAGGCCCCGCAGATGCACCAGGAGGCGGCGCTCGCGCTCGGCGCGACCCGCTGGGAGGTCATCAGGATGTCGGTGCTGCCGTTCGGCCGCTCCGGCATCATCTCCGCCTCGATGCTGGGCCTCGGCCGCGCGCTCGGCGAGACGATGGCCGTCGCCACGGTCCTCTCGCCCAGCTTCACCATCAACGCCAGCCTGCTCGACCCGGGCGGCGGCACCTTCGCGCAGAACATCGCCAGCAAGTTCAGCGAGGCCTCCGTGCAGGGCCGGGACGCCCTGATCGCCTCCGGCCTCGTCCTGTTCGTCATCACCCTGCTCGTCAACGGCCTGGCCCGGGCGATCATCGAACGCCGCAAGGAATACTCGGGGGCCAACGCATGAGCCACGCAGTCACCACCCGGCCGCTGAACTCCGCGCGCCTGCCGCGCTGGACGCCCTGGCTCGTCGTCGCCGGCTCCGCTGCCGCGGCCGCGGGCATCGGCCTCGCCGCCGGGCTCGACAGCCGCATCCAGTGGGGCCTGATCGCCGCCGCACTCTTCGTCCTCGTCACCTACGCCCTGTCGGCGAAGGTCGAGGGCCCCCGGCACGCCAAGGACCGCATCGCGACCAGCCTCGTCTGGGTCTGCCTGCTGATCGCCGTGATCCCGCTGGCCTCACTCATCTACGAGACCGTCGCACGCGGCGTGAAGGTCCTCGACGGCTACTTCCTCAGCCACTCGATGGGTCTCATCGCGGACTCCGAGGCCGGCGGCGGCATCTACCACGCGCTCCTCGGCACCCTGCAGCAGGTCGCCCTCGCCACCCTGATCGCCGTGCCGATCGGCCTGCTCACCGCGGTCTACCTGGTGGAGTACGGACGGGGCCGGCTCGCGAAGACCGTCACGTTCTTCGTCGACGTCATGACGGGCATCCCGTCGATCGTGGCCGGTCTGTTCGTGCTGAGCTTCTGGATCCTGATCCTCGACTTCGGCCCGTCCGGCTTCGCCGGTGCGATGGCGCTCGCGATCCTGATGATGCCGATCGTGGTCCGCTCCACCGAGGAGATGCTCAAGCTCGTACCGAACGAGCTGCGCGAGGCATCCCTCGCCCTCGGCGTACCGAAGTGGCGCACCATCCTGAAGGTCGTCCTGCCGACCTCGATCGGCGGCATCACCACCGGTGTGATGCTCGCGGTCGCCCGTATCGCCGGCGAGACGGCCCCCGTGCTGCTCCTGGTCTGGGGCAACCCGCTGATCAACACGAACCCGTTCGACGGCGCCCAGGCCTCGCTGCCGCTGTACATCTACCAGCAGTACGCGAACAGCGCCGGCAGCCCCGCGGCGTACGACCGCGCGTGGGCGGCCTCGCTCGTCCTGATCGCCTTCATCATGATCCTCAACCTGGCGGCCCGCGGCATCGCCCGCTGGAAGGCCCCCAAGCAGGGCCGCTGACGCGGCCACATCAGCGACCCTCCCGTACCCCCGAAAGCAGTGATCCCCATGGCCAAGCGAATCGACGTATCCGGCCTCACCGCCTACTACAGCGCCCACAAGGCCATCGAGGACATCTCGATGACCGTGGAGCCCCGCTCCGTGACCGCCTTCATCGGCCCGTCCGGCTGCGGCAAGTCCACGTTCCTGCGCACCCTCAACCGCATGCACGAGGTCACCCCCGGCGGCCGCGTCGAGGGCAAGGTGCTCCTGGACGGCGACGACCTGTACGGCTCGGGCGTGGACCCGGTGAACGTCCGGACCACGGTCGGCATGGTCTTCCAGCGCCCCAACCCGTTCCCCACGATGTCGATCTTCGACAATGTGGCGGCCGGCCTTCGTCTCAACGGCAAGTACAAGAAGAACGAGCTCAGCGACATCGTCGAGCGCTCCCTGAAGGGCGCGAACCTCTGGAACGAGGTCAAGGACCGCCTGAACAAGCCCGGCTCCGGCCTCTCCGGCGGTCAGCAGCAGCGGCTGTGCATCGCCCGTGCGATCGCGGTCGAGCCGCAGGTGCTGCTCATGGACGAGCCCTGCTCGGCGCTCGACCCGATCTCGACGCTGGCGATCGAGGACCTCATCGGGGACCTCAAGGAGCGCTTCACGATCGTCATCGTGACGCACAACATGCAGCAGGCGGCGCGGGTCTCGGACCGGACGGCGTTCTTCAACCTGGCCGCGGTCGGCCAGCCCGGCAAGCTCATCGAGATCGACGACACCGAGCGCATCTTCTCGAACCCCTCCGTCCAGGCGACGGAGGACTACATCTCGGGCCGCTTCGGCTGAGCGAGCTGCTGCGCGGTGCTGCATGGCGGTGCCACCGCACAGCACGAGCCCGCCGTCCCCTCTCCCGGGGGGACGGCGGGCTCTCTCTGTCCTCAATCGCCGGACGGGCATTTATGAAGCCCGTCCGGCACACCTCAGCCCGTCCGGCGATTGAGGACATCTCTCAGCCCGTCCGGCGCTTGAGGACGAGGCCGCCAGGCCGATGCCTGGAAAACGAGATACGCCTACAGGAACGCCAGGTTCACAATCCAAAAACTCAACCCAGCGACAAGCGCAGCGGCCGGCATCGTGATGAACCACCCGAGGATGATGTTCTTCGCCACACCCCACCGCACGGCCCGAGTGCCCTTCGTCGCCCCCACACCCATGATCGCCGAGGTGATCACATGCGTGGTCGAGATCGGCGCGTGAAAGATGAAGGCCGTGGTGAACATGATCCCCGCCCCCGTGGTCTCGGCGGCGAAACCCTGCGGCGGATCCAGCTCGATGATCTTCCGCCCCAGCGTCCGCATGATCCGCCACCCACCGGCGTACGTACCGAGCGACAGCATGATCGCGCAGGACAGCTTCACCCAGACCGGAATCGGGTCGCCCGCGTCCTCCACATCGGCGATGACCAGAGCCATCACCACGATGCCCATGGTCTTCTGCGCATCCTGCAGACCGTGCCCGAGCGCCATACCCGCCGCCGAGACCGTCTGCGCGATACGGAAACCGCGCTTGGCCTTGTGCGGATTGGACCGCCGGAACATCCACATGATCGCGACCATCACCAGATAGCCGACGACCAGACCCACCACGGGCGACACGAACATCGGGATGACGATCTTCTCGACGACCCCGCCCCACATCACCCCGATCCCCCCGGCGATCGCCGCCCCCACGAGCCCGCCGAACAGCGCGTGCGAGGACGAGGACGGAAGCCCGAAGTACCAGGTGATCAGGTTCCACACGATCGCGCCGACCAGACCGGCGAAGAGGATCCACATCCCCTTGTCGCCGTGCGGCGTCTCGATGATCCCCTCACTGACCGTCTTGGCGATCCCGCTGCCCAGGAAGGCACCCGCGAGGTTCATCACCGCGGCCATCGCGAGCGCGGCGCGCGGCGTGAGGGCCCGGGTCGAGACGGAGGTGGCGATGGCGTTCGCCGAGTCGTGGAAACCGTTGGTGTACGTGAAGCCGAGCGCGACGCCGATCGTCACGACGAGTGCGAAGGTGTCCACGAGGTTCAGGACTCCTTGACCGCGATGGTCTCCACGGTGTTGGCGACGTGCTCGAACGCGTCGGCCGCCTCCTCCAGGACATCGACGATCTGCTTCAGCTTGAGCACCTCGATGGCGTCGTACTTACCGTTGAAGAGGTGCGCGAGGAGCTTGCGGTGGATCTGGTCGGCCTGGTTCTCGAGCCGGTTCACCTCGATCCAGTACTCCGTGAGGTTGTCCATGGTCCGCAGGTGCGGCATGGCCTCGGCGGTGAGCTCGGCGGCCCTGGAGAGGACCTCGATCTGCTGCTCGACGCCCTTGGGCAGTTCCTCGACGTTGTAGAGGACGACGAGGTCGACGGCCTCCTCCATGAAGTCCATGATGTCGTCGAGGGACGACGCGAGGCTGTAGATGTCCTCGCGGTCGAACGGCGTGATGAACGAGGAGTTCAGCTGGTGGAAGATCGCATGCGTGGCGTCGTCTCCCGCGTGCTCCGCGGCCCGCATACGCTCTGCGATCTCGGCCCGGGCGGAGGGGTCAGCCCCGAGCAGTTCCATCAGGAGCTTGGAGCCCGTGACGATGTTGTCCGCGGAGGCGGCAAACATGTCGTAGAAGCTCGTCTCCCTGGGGGTCAGACGAAAGCGCACGTGGGGTCCTCGGGGTGCTTTGGATTCGGTCAGGCTGATGCTAGGCGCATCATCCGGCCACGGCTAACCGGCCGTCCCCCAGTGTCGCCCATCCCACCGGCCGCAGCTCACGGGCCCCGCCACGCACCCGAAATATCCGGTACCATATACCCACCCGGGGTATCAAGCCCCTTGCATCGCAAGGCATTCTCCGGGATCCGCAGCACCGAGACCGACAGCAGGAGGACGCGATGACGACCACCGAGGCGGACACCGTGGGTGGAGGCAGCTCCGCGCCGGAGGCCGGCACCGCGCAGGAGCCGGAGCACGCGGTGCACGGGTACCACAAGCAGAAGGCCGAGCACCTGAAGCGACTGCGCCGCATCGAGGGGCAGATCCGCGGACTCCAGCGACTCGTCGAGGAGGACGTCTACTGCATCGACATACTCACGCAGGTCTCCGCCTCCACTAAGGCCCTGCAGTCGTTCGCCCTCCAACTCCTCGAGGAACACCTCCGCCACTGCGTCGCCGACGCGGCGGTCAAGGGCGGCGAGGAAATCGACACGAAGGTCGAGGAGGCCACAAAGGCGATCGCCCGCATGATGCGGACGTGATTCCAGCCCGTCCGGCGTTTGAGGACATCTTTTGATCAAGCCCGTCCGGCGCTTGAGGACAAATCAAAGCCCGTCCGGCGCTTGAGGACGAGGCCGCCAGGCCGTCGCCTGGCCACCACCACCCCGCGGAGCACCCCGCGGAGCGACCCGCAGAACCTCATCGATCAGGTCAAAGCTCAGCCGCTCGCCGGCCGCCGCGGACGCCGCAATGATCAGCTCCCCGCACAACTCGATCTCGTCGAGGGCGACGTGGTCGTGAACCAGTGTCTTACTCGGCATAGGAGCCACGCGCATCACCTCTTCCGATCCGGACCCGACTTCCTAGCGTAGGCAGCGACACACGCACCGCGCATGGCACAGACGGGCTATTCTCGCGCCCCTCCGAATGCGCCCCCAGCGCCCCTCCGTCCGTGCGTCACTGCTCGGCGATCTTCCCTGCGTAGATGTCCCCGGACTCCGGCAGCCGCGCCCGCACCGCCACCCCGAAGTCGAACAGCAGAGTCGTCGAGGCGACCTCGACCGCCTTCTGCCCGGACGCCCCGGCGGAACCGGCCGAACCGTTACTGCCGGCCTCCCCCGCACCGTTCGCGAAGCTGAACCGGTGCCGGACCTTCCGCAGCCGCCCCGCGTCGTCGAGATACGCGTCGAACGGCACGACCTCCGTGGCGAACCCTTTCGCCGCCGCCCGCAGCGGCCGCTGCCCCGGCTCCGGAGCCAGCCGCGCGGCCCGCCCGATCTCCGCCGTCCCGCGGTAGTGCCGTACGCGCGCACCCGCGAGCTCGGCCGTCCCCTCGTACGTCACCTGCCGTGCCCCGCGCAGCAGTTCGGCCGCCGCCAGCGGATCCGTGGCGCCGCCGGTGACGAGATTGCCGTCGGAGAGCGTGGTCGTGTCGATCCGCACCCATTTGTCCGCGGGCACTCCCGCGCCGCGGTTCTTCATGTACAGGGCGCCGGGCGCGAGGAGTTCGGTGATCGGCCGGTGCTCGTCCGCGCCCGCCGGGTCCTGCGGCAGCAGCACCTCGAGTCGGCCGAGCCGCCGCTTGAAGTCGTACGCCCCCTCGCCGCGGATCGTGACCCGGGTACCGCCCGAGGCCATCTCCATCGACGTACGCGCCTTCGAACTGCCCGCCCGCACAAGGCGGTCCGCCGCCGCACGCACCGTGTCCACCGGATCGGCCGCGCGCTGGTCGTCGGCCGCCGCCCCGTCCCCGGAACACCCCGTGGTGCCAAGGATCAGCGCGGCGGACACACCGCTCGCCACCACGGCCGCGGTCGCCCCGCGCCCGCTCCTGCGCTGCTGCACCATCGCCTGCCCTACCCCCAACACCGACCGGTCCTTCCTGGCCCCCTCGCCGTTTCGCATAACGACCGGTACGGACGCCCGTCACGGTGAAGTCGTACGGCCACCGGCCGCGGTCCGGGCGCACAGGGCCGGTCGGTACGGTGGACGGGTGCCGCAGCAAGGAGCCCACGAGCCGGACGCGAACCCGGGCCCGACACCCGACCCGGCCACCCCCGACGAGGAGCCGGCGCCGGGCGAACACCGGGCCACCACCGTCGAACAGGGCCGCTTCTGCGCCGCCCGCTGCAGCTGCGGCTGGCGCGGCCCGGCCCGCCGCGCCCGCTCCAAGGCGCGCAGCGACGCCACGGTCCACCTGGAGAATCCGCTCGGGGCCTGACGCCGGCGCCTCCAGCGTCCCTCGTGCCCGCGCCGCCCGTAGCCGTATCCGTATCCGTATCCGTACGCCACGGTCCGCCGCCCCGCGACCGCCCGAACGGACCCTTCCGCACTCCCAACGGCCCCTAACGGCACGCCCCGACTGGCCCGCCCCGAGGACCGGAGGTCCGCTGGAGCTCCGGGCGCACACCGCGGGCACCCCGTGCCCGGCACGCCTGCGCCACCTCTCCTCACCAGGGCAGGACACATGCGAGCCAAGCACAGAGCCGGATCCCGACCCCGCCGCCGAATAGCCGCAGTCGGCTCCGCGACCGTCACCGCGGCCGCCGTACTCCTGCTGTCGCCGACCCCGGCCGCCCACGCGACAGCCGCCACCGCACACCCGACCCCCGAGACCGCTGCCGCCCACCCCGCGGCGGGCCCGCTGGCCCTCGGCTCGGCCGCGGTCGCCGGCGCGGCCGGTGTCGCCG
>NZ_QUAK01000077.1 GCF_003429565.1 Streptomyces triticagri | reverse complement strand
GTCGGCCCGGGGCGCCTGGAAGTCGCTTGTCAGGTGATCAAGCAGCTCGACCATGGCAGCCGGCGGGCCGGTTGCCATAGGTAAAGAGGAAGCCGAGGTGCGTGTTCACGGGGCCAGTATGCCCCTACGTCCACGCCCGCGGTCAACTGCGTCCACGCCTGTGACCGACCCGGCCGGGCCCGTGCGCGGAACCTGCGCGGGGGAGCAGTGCGGGGGACCGGTGCGGGCACCTGCGCGGGGACGGCCGCATGCCCGGACGCCGTTAGAATCGACTGGTAGAGACCCCCTCCACCCCACCGCCGGAAGGCCGCCGCAGTGTCTGCACAGTCCCCTGGTGCCGCCCCCGACACCGTCCTGGTCGTCGACTTCGGTGCGCAGTACGCCCAGCTCATCGCCCGCCGCGTGCGGGAGGCCCGGGTCTACAGCGAGATCGTGCCGAGCACCATGCCCGTCGCCGAGATGCTGGCCAAGAACCCCGCGGCGATCATCCTGTCCGGCGGCCCCTCGTCCGTGTACGCGGAGGGCGCCCCGAGCGTCGACCGCGCGCTCTTCGAGGCCGGCGTCCCGGTCTTCGGCATGTGCTACGGCTTCCAGCTGATGGCCACGACGCTCGGCGGCACGGTCGACAACACCGGCGCCCGGGAGTACGGCGGCACCCCGCTGCACGTCTCCAAGCCCGGCTCGACCCTCTTCGAGGGCACCCCCGGCGAGCAGTCCGTGTGGATGTCGCACGGCGACGCCTGCAGCGCGGCCCCCGAGGGCTTCACGGTCTCCGCCTCCACGGACGTCGTCCCGGTCGCCGCCTTCGAGAACGACGAGAAGAAGCTCTACGGCGTGCAGTACCACCCCGAGGTGATGCACTCCACGCACGGCCAGCAGGTCCTCGAGCACTTCCTGTACCGCGGCGCCGGCATCACCCCGTCGTGGACGACCGGCAGCGTCATCGACGAGCAGGTCGCCGCGATCCGCGAGCAGGTCGGCGGCAAGCGCGCCATCTGCGGCCTGTCCGGCGGCGTGGACTCCGCGGTCGCCGCAGCCCTCGTCCAGAAGGCCATCGGCACCCAGCTGACCTGCGTGTACGTCGACCACGGCCTGATGCGCAAGGGCGAGACCGAGCAGGTCGAGAAGGACTTCGTGGCGGCCACGGGCGTGCAGCTCAAGGTCGTCGACGCCGAGCAGCGCTTCCTCGACGCGCTCTCCGGGGTGTCCGACCCGGAGGAGAAGCGGAAGATCATCGGCCGGGAGTTCATCCGGGTCTTCGAGCAGGCACAGGCGGAGATCATCGCCGAGGCCTCCGCGACCGACGAGCCCGTCGCCTTCCTGGTCCAGGGCACCCTCTACCCGGACGTGGTCGAGTCCGGCGGCGGCACCGGCACGGCGAACATCAAGTCGCACCACAATGTCGGCGGCCTCCCCGAGGACATCGAGTTCGAGCTGGTCGAGCCGCTGCGGCAGCTGTTCAAGGACGAGGTCCGGATGGTCGGTCAGGAGCTCGGCCTGCCGGACGAGATCGTGCAGCGCCAGCCCTTCCCGGGCCCCGGCCTCGGCATCCGGATCGTCGGCGAGGTCACCAAGGCCCGCCTCGACCTGCTCCGCGAGGCCGACGCGATCGCCCGCGAGGAGCTCACGGCGGCCGGCCTCGACCGGGACATCTGGCAGTGCCCGGTGGTGCTGCTCGCCGATGTGCGCTCGGTGGGCGTACAGGGCGACGGACGGACGTACGGGCACCCGATCGTGCTGCGGCCCGTCTCCTCCGAGGACGCCATGACGGCGGACTGGACGCGGATGCCGTACGACGTGCTCGGCCGGGTCTCCACCCGGATCACCAACGAGGTGGCCGATGTGAACCGCGTCGTCCTCGACGTCACCAGCAAGCCGCCGGGCACCATCGAGTGGGAGTGATCCCGCGCGGGTGAGCCCGCCCGCGCCCGCCTCCGGCTCAGCGGCGGCGGATCGTGCGCAGCCCCGTGCCGTCCGGCCGCCAGACCTCCACGACGAGCTCGTCCCCCTCGACGTACGTCCGTACCACCTCGGTGAGTTCGGCGCGGAAGAGGTGGAACGGTTCGGGCGGCCGCACCTCGCCCGCGTACCGCGCGATCACCTCCGGGTCGTGCACCTCGACGGCGCGGCCGGCGATGCGTACGTCGCCGTCCTGCATGTCGGCGTCCGGGTCCGTACCGGGATTGCCCTGCAGGGCGAAGCGCGGGTCGCGCTGCAGATCGCGCGCCTTGAGCGAGCCGGGCATCATGCCCAGCCACAACTCGCCCGCCAGGAAGCGCACTTCGAGTCCCGAGGTACGCGGCGAGCCGTCCCTGCGGAGCGTGGCGAGCACGTGATGAGTGAAAGCGGTGAGGCGCCGCTCCGCGCGACCGGCGAGTTCGGGTTCGGCGGCGCTGAAGTCCGCCCAGCTCGCGGGGGTTCGTTCGGGGTGTCCGGCGTCGGAGGTGGTCTGCATACGGCCAGTCTGCCGACGAAACCCGACACCCGCTGTCCGGCTTTGCGGCATCCGCTGGAGTCTTCCTACTCGGGCCCGCCGTTCAGATCGGCGAGCAGGCCGTCGAGGGCCGAGCCGAGGGCCTGAGCGTTCGCCTGGTCGAACCAGGTGGTGCGGATGCGCTCGTTGTTCCCCTTCGGCGTCTCGTGGTCGGCGGCGAGCCGGTCGAGGGTGCGGGTCTCGTCGCCCAGGGCGCGCCCGACTCCCTGGAAGAGCCCGCGGACGTAACGCTCGGCGTCGGCCGCGGGCACTCCCTGATCGGCGGCCCAGGAGGTCAGGGTGGCCAGGTACCGGTAGTGGGCGGTCAGCGTGCCCGTGAGCGCGGAGAACACATTGAAGGCGGCCTCGTCCGCGACCGGCAGCGCGCCGCCCAGGCGGCCGAAGAGCGCGTCCACCACCGGATGCGCCGGGCAGGTCACGGTCACTCCACGGCGTTCGCGCACGGCGGGCAGCGGGATGGCGCGGACCACTGCGGCTTCGGTGGCCAGGGTTCGACGCAGGTCGTCGCTCGCGACGCCGGCCATCACGTTCACCACAATCCGGTCCGGGGCGACCCGGAGGCCGCCGAGCGCCGTGTGCCGGTCCTCCTTGCGTACGGCGATGATCACCACCTCGGAGCGGTCCACGACCTCCTGGTTGTCGGCGCAGACCCGTACGCTCGCGTGGCGCGCGGCCAGTTCGGCGGCCGTATCGGCGCCGCGCGGGGAGAGGAACACCTCCGGAGCGTCGTCGGCGCCCTCGCACAGGCCCGTGACGAGGGCCCGGCCGATCTCCCCGACTCCGACGATGCCGATGCGCTGCACTGTGGCTGCCTCCTGGATGTGAGGTACGGAGATGTGAGGTACGGACCGAAGGGTCGTGCACGCGGCCGACCGGGGGCGGACCGGCACCCGGGGCGGCGTCGTACCGGGCCGTCAACCGATCAGATGATGCCAGGTCGAGCGCGATGGCCGATGCGGTCGCCCCGGCGTCGGCGCGAAGCTCGGTACGTGGCCGTCATCGAGATCGAGGACGCAGCGGTGGACCAGACTGGGGCCATGGGCATGCGTAAGCAGGACGGCGCGGCGCCCCGTTTCGGGTCCGGGCTCGCGGCCCGGATCGAGCGTGGGTTCGAGGGGACGGACGTCTCCGCGGACGCGGCCACCGCGCACGCGCACGTCGAGCGGCGCTGGGACACGTTCCTGCGCTGGGGTCCGTATGTGCTGCTCGCGCTGACCGCCGCGCTGGTGGCCGCCACCTCGGAGACCTTCACGCAGTCCGCGGACCGGCGGTGGGCGGCCGCCGCACTGATCGCGGCCGGGTTCGCACTGCAGGTGTGGTGGGGCAGGGCCGGGCGCAAGGCCACCGGTCCGGGCCTGCTGAGCTCGGTCTACTACTGGACGCGCTGGGCCGTCGGCTTCCTGCTTGCCTGGCTCAACCCGTTCGCGGCGTTCTACGCGTCGCTCGGCTACTTCGGCGTGGACCGGCTGCTGCCTGGCCGCATGGCGTTCCTGGGTCTCTTCGCCAGCGCCGTGACGGTCGCGGGGTCGCAGTCGGGCGGTCTCCCGCCGGAGAACTTCGGCCAGTTGGGCCTCTTCGGCGCGGTGCTCTGCGTGAACATCACGCTGATCTACGTGTTCGGCGGGCTCGCCGCGCACGAGGAGCGGCGTACGAAGATTCACCTGGCCACCATCGCCCGCCTGGAGCAGGCCCTCGACGAGAACGCCGGCCTCCACGCCCAGCTCCTGGTGCAGGCGCGCGAGGCGGGTGTCGCGGACGAGCGGCGGCGGCTCGCCGCCGAGATCCACGACACGCTCGCGCAGGGCTTGACCGGCATCATCGCGCAGCTCCAGGTCGTCTCCGCCACGGACGACGCCGCCCTCGCCGAGGAGCACCTGAACCGCGCCTCCGCCCTGGCCCGGCACAGCCTGGGCGAGGCCCGCCGCTCGGTGCACGACCTCGCTCCGGCCGCCCTCGAACACCACGCGCTGCCCGAGGCGCTGGAGCGGACGGTCACCGAGTGGGCCGAACGCACCGGTGTGCGCGCCGGGTTCACGGTCACGGGCACGGCGGAGCCGCTGCACGACGAGCTCGAGGCGACCCTGCTGCGCATCGCCCAGGAGGCGCTGTCCAACGCCGAGCGCCACGCGGACGCGGGCCGAGTGGGCGTGACCCTCTCGTACATGGCCCGTGAGATCGCCCTCGACGTACGGGACGACGGCCGGGGCTTCGCGCCCGGTGCGGTGCCGCCCCGCTCCGGTTCGGGCGGATTCGGGCTCGACGGGATGCGGGCGCGGGCGGCGCGGGTCGCCGGGGCGGTGACGGTCGAGTCCGAGCCCGGTCAGGGCACGGCGGTCTCCGCTCGCGTACCGCTGGTCCACGACGACCGGTGACCGGTGACCGGTCGGCCCCGTGGTCGCCCGCCTACGGATGCGCCGACAGGTGGTCGCGTGCGGCCGTCACGAACGCCTCGCGCAGGCGGGTGAACTCCTCCCAGGTGCCGGGCGGTTCGACATCGACGCCGTGCATGGCGCGGATGCAGTCGACCAGGGCTCGGGCCTCCGCCACCGGGCCGATCCCCTCGAGGTCGATCATGTTGAACTCGCCCTGTGTACGGGTGTATGCCGCGTCCGTCTCGGCGAGCGCCGTCTCCTTGCTCGGGTAGTCGCCGCGCCAGCGGTGCCAGGAGACGCGCGCCTCGGCATCCGTCGCGGTCAGGAACGCGGCGTAGGTCTGCCGGTGCGCGAGATAGATGGGCGTCCAGTCCTGCGCCACCTTGGGCACCTCCCGAATTGACGAACCGTCAGAATGCGCTTCGCGCCCACCATGGCACGGCCGTGATCGACTGAGAAGACCCGTGCGCAGGGCCGCAGCGGCGGGGCGCGTCAATCCCGCGGCGGATCCTCGAAGCCGCGCAGGATCGCGCCCTTGACGAGGGCGAACTCCGCCTCGTCAAGCACCCCTTCGCGGTGCAGCGCGCCCGTCTCCCGCAGTCGGCGCAGCAGCACGTCGTGGTCGGCCGGCTCGCGCGCCTGCCGGGGCCCCGTCGCCGGCCCGTCCCGCTCGCCGGACGCGGAACGTCCCGACGGATGCGGAAGCCGGGCCGTGACCGCCGTGGCCACCAGGACCGTGAGCATGTCCTTGCGCGGATTGCCCCACAGGTCCAGGGCGTACGGATCCTTCTCCGGCGGCAGCTTGGAGAACGCCGAGTCCTTGGTCAGAAACCGCAGACAGCCCTCCTCCGTGCCGGTGTTGGGCAGCCACTCCACGCCCGTCAGCGCGTCGATCCCGAAGATCCGCGGGCCCGTGACCCGCTTGATCCGGTCCGAGGTGTCGCTCCAGTCGATCCGGATCCGGTAGCCGTCGAACGACACGGTCCCGTCGCTGCACCGCACCGAGATCGGGACCGTGGGGCCGGGCAGCAGATACCCGGACGTCGGCGCGTCCGGTATCTGCTCGAGCAGCAGCGTCCGGCGGACCTCCTGGGCGATGTACTCGGCCACCGCGCCATGGCTGGTGTCCACCGCGAGGCGGTACGGGTCGGTGAGCCCCGGCAGCCGGCCGCCGGTCGCTTGCAGCAACGGGTCGGCACCGTCCCGGAGTTGGACACGAAGCCAGCCGGTCCTGCGCTCGGGCTCGAAGGTGATGCCGGCCATCGCCTCCAGCGGGACCGTGATCGCGCCGTAGGACTGGCGCAGCAGGGGCACGCTGCGGTGCAGGCCCGGGCTGATGCGCAAGAGTTCGCCGTCGAAGACCCAGGTGCCGTCCCGCTGGATGATCTCGGCCATGAACACCATTGTCCCAGCCGAGTCAACGCGGCTGTCCCTGCCGAGTCAGCGCGGCCGAGTCAACGCGACGCGGTGCCCTCCGAGTCGGCGCAGGCCGGCGCCGTGTCAACGTACCGCCGCCGTTATCACCCCCGCACCGAGCCCACCCCCACGCGTGACTGACGGTCAGTTACGGCACAATTCCCTTTCATCACATGAGAGTTCGCCGATCCGGGCGAGCCGGGAGATGGGGCGCGGTCGTGGCAGTGCAAGGAACAGCGCAAGGGGTGGTACGGGGATCGGACCCTGCGGCGCACGCGGGCGGCTGCACCTGCGGGGACTGTCCGCACGGCGCACGCGAGGGGCACCGGCGGGCGGTGGCCGCCTTCGCCGCCGAGCGGGACAAGCTGGCCGACGGCGCCGGACTGCCCGCCGCGCTGGCCCACTCGCCGGGCGCATCGCGCCAGTGGGTGTCGGACGAACTCACCCAGTCCGCCGTCGCGTTGGCCGCCCGCAGCAGGGCGGACGGCGAGGCGTGGCTGCGCGCGCTCTGGCGCCGTACCGCCGTCGCCGTCTGGGGCGCCGTCGTCGTCCTCGTCCTCGCCGCCGCGCTGACCGGCATCGGCGCCGGCTGGACCGCGGCACGCACCTCCGCCGTCGTCGCGGCCGTCGCCCTGGCCGCCGCGCTCACCGCGGGCAC
>NZ_QUAK01000003.1 GCF_003429565.1 Streptomyces triticagri | reverse complement strand
GCCGCATGATGCACACCACCGCCACCATCACTGCCACCCGGAACACCAGGCGGACCAGGAGGCTGCGGAGCACCAGGCGCACCAGCACCCGGACCACCAGGGCCACCAGGACCTGCCTCCGGCACCAGGCTCGTCGGCACATAACCCCCGGCCGGCGTCCCGGGCGCACCCGGACCACTCGGCGCAGGAGGCGTACCACCGGCGCCCGCACCCGGCGTACCCGGAGCACCGGGCGGCGGCGGAGTCGTCGAACCGGCTCCGCGCGCACCCGGCGGCGGGCCCTGCGCCTTGCTCGTCGCCGCATCGGCGATGTCACCGGCACCCGGGCTCTGCTGCGCACCCGGACCCGACTCACCGCCCGGCGCCCCCGGAGCCCCGGGCGCACCAGGAGCCGCCGGCCCGCCCTGCGGACGTCGCGTCGGATCGATAGAAGGAGCCACCGCCGTGGCCGGCAGCTGGCTGCCCCCCGACATCAGCGCAGTCTTCGCGTCGGGCGCGACAGCCGGCGGCGGAGTGTCGTCGTCGGCACCCGACAGCGGCGGCGCGAACACCGTCGCCGGCGGCGGCACCGAACGGTCGTCCGACCGGCCGTTGGTGTCCGTACCCGCCCACGGCGTCCCGCCGCCCGACGAGTCCGACCCGCCCTGCCCGCCGGACTGCCCCGCGGCAGGCCACCCCGCGCCACCGGAACCACCGGACGCCGCGGCAGGCGCGGGCGACGGCCCCGGATCCGTCGGAGCAAGCGGCTGCGGAGCCGGATCGGGCCCACCCGCAGCCGCCGGAGCACCCGCCCCGGCCGAATCGCCCGCGGACCCCGAACGCCGGTCCGGAATCCCCATGTTGTCCGCCGCCTCCTGCAACCACTCCGGCGGAGTCAGCAGGAACGACGTCTGATTCAGATCGATACGCTCCGGCTGCGGCGCCGGCTCCTCGGGAGCAGCATCCGGTACGCCGTACTCCTCCTCGTACCGCCGAATCACCTCGCCCACCGGCAGACCCGGCCACAGCGAAGCCTCGCCACTGTCCCGCGCGATCACCAGACGCTGCCGCCCGCCGTCCGAGACCGGACCGCCCTCGCGGTCCTCCGCCCAGACCACGAAGCCCAGCTCGAACTCCCGCACCCGCACCTCACGATGCTGGTAACCGGGCACATCGCCGTTGATCCACTCTTCCGCGCGCTCCTGCGCCTGCGCGAACGTCACCATCGCGCTCACCCCTCCAACGGGACGACATGCGCGAAGCCGCCGTCCACCATCAGGTTCGCCACGGTCTCCAGCTCCGGCGGATTGCCCGCAAGACGCGTCAGGAACTCGTCGAAGTCGCCACCGCAGGGCAGCAACAGCCGCTCCATACGCTCACCGACCGACAGACCGTCCTGATCACGAGCATCGTCATACGCGCAGAACCACACGGAACCGATCCGGTCACCCTTGACCTTCACCGCGAGAATGCCGCCCTGCACGAACGCCACACCCAGATAGTCCTTGGTGAGATGGTCGCGCAGGCATTTGTTCGCGTACACCAGATCGTTCATCGCCGCCTGGTCGCGGACCGTGAAGAACGGCTGATCCACCAGAAGCCCGAGCTCCGCATCGAGCGCGGCCCCCACCGGCGCACAGCCACCCGCCGCCTTCAAGAACGCGCGGTACGCACCCGGCAGCCGGTAGCCGAGATCCTCCTCCACACCGAGCAACTGCTGCTCGGACACCGCGACACCGCCCTTGGGCAGAGCCAGATGCGCAGGCCGGGTCTCCTGCAGCGGACGCGTACCCCGCTTGCCATGGTCCACCCGCGCCGTCGCAAGCCCACCGTGATGCCGCAGCAACGCCTTGACCTCGACCGGCACCAACTCGAGCCGCCTACCACCGGGCACGTGATGCCACGTCCAGCCGTGCGGCGTCGCCACCGCCGGAATCGTGTCCCACAGATCGTGGTCCGACGCCGCGAGCACAGCATTCGCCGACACATAGTCCGTCAACCGCAGCTCGTCCACCCCGAAGCCCTCCGGAGGCTCCGCGATCTCCGCAGCAGCACGCGCGTACGCCGACAAATCCGGGTAGCCGTGCTCGTCGATGCGCACACCTCTGGGATGCCGAGCAGCCCGGACCGGATCCGGGAACTGCACGGACTGCCCGGCGTAGGCCGCGTTCGGCGGCGCGGCTGCTTGCCCGAGCCGACCTGTCGTCATGGCGGTTGCCCCCTGCGGCACTGATTTACGGATCGTGGATGTCCACAGCCTATGTGCTCCAGCTGCACCGGTCACCGGCCACCGGACCGCCACCAAGCGTCCCCCAGACACCCCGCCCCCACACAATCGCCCCCTCCCCCGAGCACTCCGTGACCAGCGATCACTCCCCAGTGACGACACACCCGTACGACACACCGCCCACCGGCCCCAGCTTCCCCACCCGGCACCGGATTTGGCAGTCTGTCCCCGCACCCCTGGGGGAGTGCACCGCACTCGGGGGGAGTGCCGGACGCGGTCGAACACCGCGGGCACGGGGAGGAACGTCACACCAATGCACACCGCACCGCAGCACGGCACGCCGCCACACACCCCCGGGGATCCACGCCTCGACTGGAGCGCCACCACCGAACCGGCCGCACCCGCACTCGGCCACCGCCGCGACGGCATCCTGCCCACCGTCGCCGCCGCCCTCTCCGTACGAGGCGAAACCCTCACCTCCACCGCCGCCCGCGGCGACACCGCCCCCACCCTGCACCCCCTCGTCCAGGACTTCCTCGACACCCTCCCCAGCAACCGCCGCGAACGCTTCACCGGACGCTGCCCCGAAGCACTCCTGCTCTCCCGCCACCTCACCGCCGTCGACGCCGGCCGCTCCAAACGCGCCCAACGCAAACCCCTCACCCCCGGCGAAGGCCGCAAAGCACTCAAACACGCCAAACTCACCACCCGGCGCATCCGCGAGGACGGCGACCCCCTGCACGGCAGCTTCGCCCACCCCTGCCGCTCCTGCACCGCCCTCACCGACCACTTCGGGGTACACATCGTCGACCCCACGGAGAACACCCGCCGATGACCGACCGCGCCCCCACCACCCGCTTCCCCGCACCCGTCGACACCGCACTGCGCAACGCCGGCTGGCAACCCGGCCGCTGGGACATCCGACAAGCGGAATACTGGGCCGACACCCTGCGCACCCACACCTCACCCGCCGGACACCGGCACACCATCTTCCCCGCCGCCGTCGAAGCATGGGCCGAATTCGGCGGACTCCACATCACCCCCACCGGACCCGGCCGACAGATCGCCCCCACCACACTGCACCTCGACCCACTCGCCGGACTCCACATGGCCCGCACCCTCCAGGACCTCGGCCGCGCCATCGCCACCGACGTATGCCCACTCGGCGAAGAACCCGACAGCCAAGCCCTCCTCGCCATCGACGCCTCCGGCCGCGTCTACACCCTCGACCACACCGGCGACTGGTACGCCGGCGCCACCATGGACACCGCCCTGACCACCCTCCTCACCGGAACCCTGCCCACCCGCCTGACACCACTCCCAAGCCCCTCCAGCGCTTGAGGAGGCCCTCCGGCAGGAGGAACAGGAGGAAACGGTGAAAGGGCGGGGAGGGGACACTCACCGGCCGGAGGCCGGAATCACCGCCGACACCCGAAACCCACCCGCATCCGTCGGCCCCGCCACAAACACCCCACCCAGCGCCGTCACCCGCTCCCGCATCCCCACCAGCCCATTCCCCCCACTGGGCAACCTCGCATCGTAAGAACCCCCCTCCGACGCCGGCCCGTTCTCCACCTGCATCGCCACCTCATCACCCCGATGAGCCAACCGCACCTGCGCCTTCGACCCCGCAGCATGCTTGTGGACATTCGTCAGCCCCTCCTGAATCACCCGGTACGCGGTCTGCTCGACCTCCGCCGGATACACCCCGGGCTCCCCGTCCACCGACAACTCCACCACCATCCCCGCCGCACGCGACTGCCCCACCAACACATCCACCTCAGCAAGCCACGGCCCCTCCGAACCCTCCTGAGGCCACC
Organism: Streptomyces triticagri; assembly: GCF_003429565.1. Classification (GTDB taxonomy): domain Bacteria; phylum Actinomycetota; class Actinomycetes; order Streptomycetales; family Streptomycetaceae; genus Streptomyces; species Streptomyces triticagri. The sequence goes on along the minus strand of NZ_QUAK01000003.1, from coordinate 57,339 downwards.
CCCTCGACGCCGCCGCCGCAGCAGCCGCACCCACCGCCGCCAACGGCGCAGCCACCTCCCCGGAACCCACCTCCCGCGACCCCACCACACCCTCCGACGACCCCTTCGACGGCTCCTCCGACTCCTCCGACACCTCCTCGGACGACACCCCCACCGACGACTGCACCGGCTCCGTCCGCAACACCCCCAACATCTCCCGCAACTCCGTCAACGCCTGCCGCCCCATATCCCCCACCAACGCGGCATTCTTCACCGCCTTCTCCGGATCCTTACGCGCCACCGCCTGCAACGCCGCAGCATGCACCACCATCAAACTCACCCGATGCGCCACCACATCGTGCATCTCCCGGGCAATCCGCGTGCGCTCCTCACTCCGCGCCCACTCCGCCCGCTCCTCCGCCCGGTCCGCAAGCAACATCAACTCACGCTCCAGACTGTCTGCCCGCTCCCGGAGACTCTCCATCAACCGCCGCCGCGCCCCCACATACAGACCGAGCAGCACCGGCGGCGCAGTCAGCCCCAGCGAAGCCGCCACCGCCATGAAGAACACAAACCACTCGCCGACCTCCAAATCCCCACGCACCGCGTCCTGCTGAGTCCGCACGAACGTCACGATCAGCGTCCCCACCACCGACATCCCCGCAAGGACCGCAGTGATACGCCGCGGCACCTCGGACGCCGCCAAGCTGTACAGACCCACCACCGACAGCAGCATCCCCATGTTCGCCGGCGTGACAGCGATCGCCACCAGCACACTCGCGATCGGCCAGCGCCGCCGAACCACCAGCGCACTACCGGCCACCAGACCGAAAAGCACCCCGACCGCCGTCGGCACCCCCGCATCCCCCGCGAAGGCAACACCCTCCGCCGCACACTCGATCGCCGACGCGACCGCGAGTCCCACATCAAGGACCGCGCTCCGTCTCCGCTGCCACCACCACGGCCCCCCGGCCGCCGGTCGGTGCTCTTCCCCCGTCGTGGTCATAGCCTCCAGCCTACGGGCGGGACCGTCCCCTTTTCCGGCGAGTTTCCCGGACTGCCCCAGCACACACCGGCAGAAAACGTCAGCCGAACCCGACCAATTAACCCGAACTGCTGAATCGCTCGCACATTCGACCCGGACGTCCGCATTCCGGACGACCCTCTGCACATGCCGGACATCACACGCATCACAGCCCACTACGCCACCCTCCGCGACCAAGCCATCGCCCTACGCCGCTCCGGACTCAGCCTCCGACAGATCCGCGACCGCCTCGGCATCCACAACAACGACCTGCTCCAACGCCTCGTCAAGGGCGAACCCCCACCGGAGTGGACCAAACGCCCCAACGCCAAGGACGACCTCCGCACCAAGGCCCGCGAACTACGCCTCCAGGGCATGACGTACGACCAGATACAGCTGGAGCTGGGAGTCTCGAAGAGCTCCATCTCGCTGTGGGTACGGGATCTGCCGAAGCCGGAGCGCCGGCGCAGCCGCGAGGAGTCCGCAGCCATCGCCAGGCGAGGCTGGGAAGCGAAGCTACGCATCCGCGAGGAAGAGCGGCAACAGACAAAGCAGGACGCCGCACGAGCCATCGGCACGCTGACGCCGCGCGAACTGTTCCTGATCGGCGTCGGCCTCTACTGGTCCGAGGGCTCCAAGGACAAGCCGTACGACCGCCGCGAGAGGGTCATCTTCGTCAACAGCGACCCGGACATGATCCGGCTCTTCCTGGCCTTCCTCGACCTGCTCGACGTCGAGCGCGACCGCATCCGGTACACGGTGATGATCCACGAATCAGCAGACATAGCGGCCGCCGAGGACTACTGGGCCGACCTGGTCGGCGCGGACCGCTCCGCGTTCTACAAGACGACGATCAAGAAGCACTCCCCCAAGACCCAGCGAAAGAACGTCGGGCCCACCTACCGCGGCTGCCTTGCCGTCAGAGTTCTACAGGGCGCCGATTTGTACCGTCGCATCGAGGGCTCCTGGTGGGGCATAGTATGGGGCGTCGCCGAGGCCGATCGACAAAATCGGACATAGCGCCCATCCCGGGTCGTCTAAGGGCAAGACGTCAGATTTTGGATCTGATCATGGGGGTTCGAGTCCTCCCCCGGGAGCACAACTCCAAGGTTCGGGTCCTGACCGGCAAGGTCAGGACCCGCCCTCGTTTCCGCCCCACTACGCCCCGGTATCCTGCGGATGTCCACCACCCGAAGCATCAGACTCGAAGGACATCCCCCGTGAGCGCCAATTCCCCGGCCGCCGTTGTCGTGCTTGCAGCGGGTGAGGGCACCCGTATGAAGTCGCGGACGCCGAAGGTTCTGCATGAGATCTGTGGCCGCTCGCTGGTCGGCCATGTCGTCGCCGCCGCGCGGGAGCTGGACCCGCGGGAGCTCGTCGTGGTGGTCGGTCACGGCCGTGACCAGGTGACCGCGCATCTCGCTGAGGCCGATCCGGCGTCCCGTACCGCGGTCCAGGAGGAGCAGAACGGTACGGGTCATGCCGTGCGTATGGGTCTGGAGGAGCTGGGCGGTTCGGTCGACGGCACGGTGATCGTGGTGTGCGGTGACACCCCGCTGTTGACGGGCGCGACTCTCGCCGGCTTGGCGGCGACGCATGCGGCGGACGGGAATGCGGTGACGGTGTTGACCGCGGAGATGCCGGATGCCACGGGTTACGGCCGGATCGTGCGGGACGCCTCGGGTGCGGTGACGGCGATCGTTGAGCACAAGGACGCCACGGAGGAGCAGCGTGCGATCCGGGAGATCAATTCGGGGGTGTTCGCTTTCGACGGCCGGTTGCTGGCGGAGTCGTTGAAGAAGGTCCGTACGGACAACAGTCAGGGTGAGGAGTACCTCACCGACGTCCTCGGGATTCTGCGTGGGGCGGGGCATCGGGTGGGTGCTTCGGTGGCGGTGGATCATCGGGAGATCTCGGGGATCAACAACCGTGTGCAGTTGGCGGATGCGCGGCGGATTCTGAACGAGCGGGTGCTGGCCGAGGCGATGATGTCCGGCGTGACGGTGGTGGATCCGGCCGGCACGTGGGTGGATGTGACGGTGACGTTCGAGCCGGATTCGGTGGTGCATCCCGGTACGCAGCTGCATGGTTCCACGCACCTCGCGGCGGGAGCGGTGGTGGGTCCCAACTCGCGTCTGACGAATACGTCGGTGGGTGCGGACGCCCGGGTGGACAACACGGTGGCGCAGGACGCTGTGGTGGGTGCGGGTGCTTCGGTGGGTCCGTTTGCGTATTTGCGTCCGGGTACGCGGCTTGGTGTGGGTGCGAAGGCGGGCACGTATGTGGAGATGAAGAACGCGTCGATCGGTGAGGGTACGAAGGTGCCGCATCTGTCGTATGTGGGGGATGCGACGATCGGTGATCACACGAATATCGGTGCGGCCAGTGTGTTTGTGAACTATGACGGGCAGGCGAAGCACCATACGACGGTGGGGTCGCACTGCAGGACTGGTTCGGACAACATGTTTGTGGCTCCTGTCACGGTCGGGGACGGTGCTTATACGGCTGCGGGGTCGGTGATCACGAAGGATGTGCCGGCTGGTTCGTTGGCTGTTGCCCGTGGTCAGCAGCGGAATATTGAGGGTTGGGTGGCTCGTAAGCGGCCGGGGAGTGCGGCGGCGCGTGCGGCGGAGTCGGCGGCGGGGAAGCCGGCGGACGAATCCTGACCGGAAAGAGGTGCGTCGAACTCGGCGTACCGTGATAGGTGCACGTATTTCGGCTGGTCCGGGCGACTGGATGCGCGGCCAGAGACAGTCTGAGGAGACAGGTGCTGTGACCGGGATCAAGACGACCGGCGAGAAGAAGTTGATGCTCTTCTCCGGACGCGCCCACCCCGAACTTGCCGAGGAGGTCGCGCACCAGCTGGGTGTCGGTCTCGTCCCGACCAAGGCTTTTGATTTCGCCAATGGTGAGATCTATGTGCGGTATCAGGAGTCGGCGCGTGGCGCGGACTGTTTCCTGATTCAGAGTCATACGGCTCCGATCAACAAGTGGATCATGGAGCAGTTGATCATGATCGATGCGTTGAAGCGTGCTTCGGCCCGCAGCATCACGGTGATCGTGCCGTTCTACGGTTATGCGCGTCAGGACAAGAAGCACCGTGGTCGTGAGCCGATCTCGGCTCGCCTGGTGGCTGATCTGATGAAGACGGCGGGTGCGGACCGGGTCGTCACGGTGGATCTGCACACGGACCAGATCGTCGGCTTCTTCGACGGCCCGGTGGACCATCTGTTCGCGCTGCCGATCCTGGCGGACTACGTGGGCGCGAAGGTGGATCGGGACAAGCTGACGGTGGTCTCTCCGGACGCGGGTCGTGTCCGGGTCGCGGATCGCTGGTGTGACCGGCTCGGTGCTCCGCTGGCGATCGTGCACAAGCGTCGCGACAAGGATGTGGCCAATCAGGTCACCGTGCATGAGGTCGTGGGCAATGTGGAGGGCCGGGTCTGTGTCCTGGTCGACGACATGATCGACACCGGTGGGACGATCTGTGCCGCTGCGGATGCCCTGTTCGCGCACGGTGCCGAGGATGTCATCGTGACGGCGACGCACGGTGTGCTGTCGGGTCCGGCGGCGGATCGGCTGAAGAACTCGAAGGTGAGCGAGTTCGTGTTCACGGACACCTTGCCCACGCCCGGTGAGTTGGAGCTGGACAAGATCACGGTCCTGTCGATCGCTCCGACGATCGCCCGCGCGTTGCGTGAGGTCTTCGAGGACGGTTCGGTGACGAGCCTGTTCGAGGAGCAGTAGGACGGCGGGTCCGCGTCTCGCGGGCTGTCGAAGATCCTTTTGGGTGCGGCCTCCCGGCCGGGTAGACTCCTGGGGTTGCTCGGCGAGGGAGGCCGTACCTGTTCGGGGTCGGTGGTCCGTTATCGACGCGCTCTTCGTAGCAGGCCAGTCGTGGCCGGGTGACCGCCACAGTTGTTCACCGCTTGCGAGGAGTGCACATGTCCGAGGTAAAGATTTCCGCCGAGACCCGTACGGAGTTCGGCAAGGGTGCGGCTCGCCGTCTGCGTCGCGCCGACAAGCTGCCGGCCGTGGTCTACGGCCATGGTGAGGCCCCGATCCACGTGGCGCTTCCGCACCACGACACCCTGATGGCGCTGAAGACGTCGAACGTCCTGATCAACCTGGACATCGAGGGCAAGAGCCAGCTGGTCATCCCGAAGGCTGTGCAGCGTGACGCGCTGCGTCAGGGCATCCTCGAGCACGTGGACCTGCTCACGGTGAAGCGTGGCGAGAAGGTCACGGTCGAGGTTCCGGTGCACGCCGAGGGTGAGCTGGCCCCGGGTGCGAACCTGCTCGAGCACGTGCTGAACACGCTGTCGATCGAGGCCGAGGCGACGCACATCCCCGAGGCCGTGACGGTCTCGATCGCGGGTCTGGACGCCGGTGACTCGGTGGTGGCGAAGGACATCGCGCTGCCGTCCGGTTCGACGCTGGTCACGGACGAGGACGCGGTTGTGCTGCAGATCCTGGCTGCGCAGGCCGAGGAGCCGGCGGCCGAGGGTGACGAGGAGAGCGCCGAGGGCGCCGAGGCCTGATTCTGTTTTCCCGGCTGTGTCCGGGAGTTGTTCGTACGACCGCCGTTCCGCCCGCGAGGTGTGGGACGGCGGTCGGCGTTTGGGTGGGTGGTCGGCGTGGGTGGTCGGCGTATGAATGGAGACATGCAGATGACTGAGGGAGCGGGTCCCTGGCTGGTCGTGGGGCTCGGTAATCCGGGTCCTGGCTATGCGGGCAATCGGCACAATGTGGGCTTCATGGTGGCGGATCTGCTGGCCGGGCGTGCGGGGGGTTCGTTCAAGCGGGCGGGCCGTGCGCAGGCGCAGGTGGTGGAGGCGCGGGTCGGTCCGCCCGGTCCTGGGAGTCGTCGGGTGGTGGTGGCGAAGCCGGCTTCGTATATGAATCTGTCGGGTGGGCCGGTGTCGGCGCTGCGGGATTTCTACAAGGTGCCGGTGGAGCAGGTTGTGGCGATCCATGACGAACTGGACATTGATTACGGTGCGTTGCGGCTGAAGTTGGGTGGTGGTGACAACGGGCACAACGGGTTGAAGTCGATGACGAAGGCGATGGGTCCGGGTTATCACCGGGTGCGGTTCGGTATCGGTCGTCCGCCGGGGCGGATGCCGGTGGCTGATTTCGTGCTGAAGGATTTCTCGGGTGCGGAGCGCAAGGAGCTCGGGTATTTCGTGGATCGTGCGGCGGATGCGGTGGAGGCGCTGGTCCTGGAGGGCTTGGAGCGTGCGCAGAGTACGTACAACTCCTGAGGTATGGGGGTGAACCCGCAGCGCAGGGGCGTGCGGCGGGCGTGTGCGGTGCACATGTCCTGATGTAGCGGGACGGACCTGAACGGGCCGGTGCCGGTGAGTTGACGGGTGTGGCGGCATGGCCAAGGATCGCGGCCATGCCTGCCCTTCCCGCCAAACGTTCGACGTCGAGATCCGGCCATGCCGGGCGTGGTCGTTCACGTCGTACGGGTGGCGGCCGGCAGGGGTTGCTGACGGCCGGGCGGGTGGCTGCGACGGTGTGTGTGGCGGTGCTGCTCGTGGTGGCGGGTGTGTGGGCGTCGTGGGGTACGGCGCAGCATGTGATGCTGTCGAACGGTCGGGAGCGCGGGACGCTGACGGTGGCGGAGTGCGGTGAGGACCGGTGCAGTGGTTCGTATGCGCCGCGTTCGCCGGGTTCTCAGGCGCGGTCGCGGGTGGTGATCGACCGGTCGATCGATGTGCGCAAGGGGGCGCGGTTGCCGGTGGTGGTGAAGCCGGGGAGTTCCGAGGTGGTGCGTACGGGGGCGGCGGGTTTCTTCCATGCGTGGATGCCGCTGGGGGGTGCGCTGGTGTTTGCGGGTGTGGTGGTGGGTGGCTGGCTGCGGTTGACGCGGGTGGCGTGGGTGACGGGGCTTTCGGGGGCGCTGTTGCTCGGTGCGGCGTTCGTGGCGCTCTGAGTCCGCTTCGCGCATACGACTGCCCCCACTGCGCCGTACGTACGGGCCGGGTGGGGGCAGTCGTGTGCGGGTGAACTTGCTTGTGGTCAGCCGGTGTTGCGGAGTCCTGCGGCGACGCCGTTGACGGTGAGGAGGAGTGCGCGGGCGAGCAGCGGGTCGGGTTCCTGGCCGGCTGCGGCGGTGTCGCGCTGGCGCTTGAGCAGGGCGACCTGGAGGTAGGAGATCGGGTCGAGGTAGGCGTCCCGGATGGAGAACGTCTGCTGGAGGACGGGGTTGCCGTCGAGGAGTTGCTTGCCGCCGGTGATGCGCAGTACCTCGGCGACGGTGAGGGCGTGCTCTTCCTCGATGGCGTCGAAGACGTGCTTGAGCTCGTCGGGTACGAGGGTGTCGACGTAGTGGCGGGCGATGCGCAGGTCGGTCTTGGCGAGGGTCATCTCGACGTTGGAGATGAAGTTCTGGAAGAAGTGCCAGTGGTCGTTCATCTCGTCGAGGACGGTGTCGAGTCCGGCTTCGCGCAGGGCCTTGAGTCCGGAGCCGACGCCGAACCAGCCGGGCACGATCTGCCGCGACTGGGTCCAGCCGAAGACCCAGGGGATGGCGCGCAGGCCGTCGAGGGAGACGCCGGAGCCGGGGCGGCGGGAGGGCCGTGAGCCGAGGTGCAGGTCGGCGAGCTGGTCGACGGGGGTGGAGGCGAGGAAGTAGGTCGGCAGGTCGGGGTCTTCGACGAAGCGCCGGTAGGCGGCGTGTGCGGCGTCGGAGACGACGTCCATGGCGGCGTCCCAGCGGGCGAGTGCCTCGTCGGACTGGCGGGGCGCGGTGTGCAGGGCGGAGGCCTGCAGGGTTGCGGCGACGGTCAGTTCGAGGTTCTCGCGGGCGAGGGACGGTACGAGGTACTTGTCGGAGATGACCTCGCCCTGTTCGGTGACCTTGATCTCGCCTTCGAGGGTGCCCCAGGGCTGGGCGAGGATCGCGTCGTGGGAGGGGCCGCCGCCGCGGCCGACGGTGCCGCCGCGGCCGTGGAAGAGGCGGAGTCGTACGCCGTAGCGGTGGGCGACGTCGCGGAGGCGGCGCTGGGCGCGGTGGATCTCCCACTGGCTCGTGGTGATGCCGCCGAACTTGGAGGAGTCGGAGTAGCCGAGCATGACCTCCTGGACGTCGCCGCGCAGCGAGACGAGGCGGCGGTAGGAGGGGTCGGCGAGCATCTCGTCGAGGATGACATCGGCGGCGCGGAGCTCGTCGGTGGTCTCCAGGAGCGGCACGATGCCGATCTTCGCCCAGCCTGCGTGCAGGTCGATGAGGCCGGCCTCGCGGGCGAGGACGGCGGCGGCGAAGACGTCGTCGGCGCCCTGGCACATGGAGATGATGTACGACTCGATGACCTCGGGTCCGAAGACTTCGAGGGCCCGCTTGACGGTCGAGAAGACCCCGAGCGTCTTCTCGCCCGCGGCGTCGAGCGGCGCCGGTGAGGGGGCGAGGGGGCGCCGCGAGCGGAGCTCCTTGGCGAGGAGCTTCTGCCGGTAGTCGCGGGGCATGTCGGCGTAGCGCCAGGATTCCTCGCCGAGGCGGTCGAAGAGCTGGCCGAGTGCGTGGTGGTGGGCGTCGGCGTGTTCGCGTACGTCCATGGTGGCGAGCTGCAGGCCGAAGGCGGCGAGCGTGCGGATGGTGCGGTCCATGCGGCCGTCGGCGAAGAGTCCGCCGCGGTGTTCGCGCAGGGAGGTCTGGATGAGGGTGAGGTCCGTGAGGAGCTCGGTGGTGCCGAGGTAGTCGCGGCCGGCCTCGTGCGGGGTGCCCTTGGCGAGGCGTTCGCGGGTGTTGACGAGCTTCTGGCGTACGCAGGTGGCCTTGAGGCGGTACGGCTCCTCGGCGTTGAGGCGCTTGTAGCGGGGGCTGATCTCCGGCAGGCGCTCCAGGTCGGCGTCGAGCGAGGTGAGGAGGTCCTCGGTGGCGCCGGTGTAGCGGATGGAGTTGGAGAGCAGTCCGCGCAGGGAGTCGATCATCTCGAGGGCGTCGGTGATGCCGTGCTCGTGCTGCAGGATCAGGACGTCCCAGGTGACGTCGGGGGTGACGTTGGGGTTGCCGTCGCGGTCGCCGCCGATCCAGGTGCCGAAGGTGACGGGGCGGGTGCCGGCGGGCATCTGCACGCCGACCCGCTCCAGCTCGGCAGTCAGGTCCTCGAGGACGTCGCCGACGGCGCCGGCGTGGAGTTCGTCGAGGTAGTAGATGGCGTTGCGGGCCTCGTCGGCCGGCTCGGGGCGGACGACGCGGAGTTCGTCGGTCTGCCAGACGAGGTCGATGTTCTCGGCGAGGCGGAGGTCGAGGCGGCGGCGGTCGGCGTCGGATCCGGGTGTCTCGAGGAGCTCGGCGATGCGGCGGAGCTTGTTGAGTACGGAGCGGCGGGCGGCCTCGGTGGGGTGTGCGGTGAACACGGGCCGCACGTTGAGGTGGGCGACGGTCTGCCGCAGGTGGTCCGGGTCGGCGTCCTTGAGCCGGTCGGCGGTGCGGGCGAGGGTGCCGCCCTCGAGGTCGCGGCGGGTGCGCAGCTCGCGGCCGCGGTGCACCTGCTCGGTGACGTTGGCGAGGTGGAAGTAGGTGGAGAAGGCGCGGACCAGCTTGGCCGCGGTCTCCAGTTCGGTGTCGCCGAGGAGCCGGGCGGCGGCTTCGCCGTCGCTGCGGGTGAGGGCGCGGACCTGTTCGACGAGTTCGAGCAGTTCGGCCCCTTCCTGGCGGACGAGGGTCTCGCCGAGCAGGTCACCGAGCCGGCGGATGTCGGCCCGCAGCTCGGCGCTGGTCGTGGTGTTCTGCTGGTCGGCACTGCTCACAGGTGCGGCTCCTTGCAGTCATGAGGAGGTGCGTCGCACCGCGTGGCCCGCCGCGAGGGTGCTTCGCGGGAGCCGGACGGCGCGTCTGGAGGGGATCCGGCGGTCCGGGGTGGGTATTCGTGAATCGTGAAAGCCGGATTCCCGGAGCGGACCACGCTGTCCGACCCCACCAGGATAGGTCTCGATTCCAGCCTGCCCGCCTCGACCTCTTGCCTCCCGCTTCCGCACTGCCATACTTACGTCGCCGTAGGTTACGCGCCCGTAGGGCGTACCCGGCCGTTGCCGTGACCAGGCACTGCTGTCGTCATCCCTCAACACCCCACAGGGGACGCCCATGACCCCGAGCTCCGATGTGAGCAACCGCTCCGATGTGATCGATCCCCCGCAGACGTCTGCTGCGCCACTCCCCTCCGCGACCCGCGGCGGCGAGCAGAAGCGTTCGCTGGAGCAGATCACGCTGCTTCTGTTCATCACCGTCCCCTTCCTCGCCCTGCTCGTGGCCGTGCCGCTGGCCTGGGGCTGGGGGGTGAGCTGGCTCGATCTGGGTCTGCTCGTCGTCATGTACTTCGTCGGCTGCCACGGCATCACGGTCGGCTTCCACCGCTACTTCACGCACGGCTCGTTCAAGGCGAAGCGCCCGCTGCGGATCGCTCTGGCGATCGCCGGGTCGCTCGCGGTGGAGGGGCCGCTGGTGCGCTGGGTGGCGGACCATCGCAAGCACCACAAGTTCTCGGACGCCGAGGGCGACCCGCATTCGCCGTGGCGGTTCGGGGAGACGGTGCCGGCGCTGATGAAGGGCCTGTGGTGGGCCCACATCGGCTGGATGTTCGACGAGGAGCAGACTCCGCAGGAGAAATACGCCCCCGATCTGATCAAGGATCCGGCGATCCGCCGCATCTCGCGGGACTTCATCTACTGGACGCTGCTCTCGCTCGCGATCCCGCCGCTGGTCGGTGGTCTGGTGACAATGTCCTGGTGGGGTGCGTTCACCGCGTTCTTCTGGGGTTCCCTGGTACGGGTGGCGCTGCTGCACCATGTGACCTGGTCGATCAACTCGATCTGCCATGCGGTGGGCAAGCGGCCCTTCAAGTCCCGTGACCGCTCGGGCAATGTGTGGTGGCTCGCGGTGCTGTCCTGCGGCGAGTCCTGGCACAACCTGCACCACGCGGACCCGACCTCGGCACGGCACGGGGTGATGCGCGGCCAGGTGGATTCGAGTGCCCGTTTCATCCGCTGGTGCGAGCAGCTGGGCTGGGCGTACGACGTCAGGTGGCCGTCGCAGAAGCGGATCGAGTCCCGCCGCAAGTCCGAGGCCGCAGACCCGGCATGATGGGGGACGTGGCCACGGACCCGAGTTCCACCCCCAGTTCCAGTTCGAGTTCCAGCAAGAGCGACGAGAAGCCGCCGCGACGGGCGCGCCGGACCCGGATGACCGGGGCGGAGCGCCGTCGCCAGCTCCTCGACATCGGGCGCGGCCTCTTCGCGGAGAAGGGCTTCGAGGCCACGTCCGTCGAGGAGATCGCGTCGAAGGCGGGCGTCTCGAAGCCGGTGGTGTACGAGCACTTCGGCGGCAAGGAGGGGCTGTACGCGGTGGTGGTGGACCGCGAGATGCAGCGGCTGCTCGACATGGTGACGAGTTCGCTGACCGCGGGGCATCCGCGGGAGCTGTGCGAGCAGGCCGCGTTCGCGCTCCTCGACTACATCGAGGAGTACACGGACGGCTTCCGCATTCTGGTCCGGGACTCCCCCGTCGCCCAGTCGACCGGCACCTTCGCGTCGCTGATCTCGGACATCGCCACGCAGGTCGAGGACATCCTCGGCCTGGAGTTCAAGGCCCGCGGTTTCGATCCGAAGCTGGCGCCGCTGTACGCCCAGGCGCTGGTCGGCAGCGTCGCCCTGACCGGCCAGTGGTGGGTGAACACCCGTAAGCCCAAGAAGGCCGAGGTCGCGGCCCACCTGGTCAATCTGGCCTGGCACGGCCTGGGAAACCTCGAGGCGAAGCCCCGCCTGATAGGGCATCGCAAGAGCTGAGGCCACTGTTCCCGTCACTCTTTGTGATGACGCGACGGGAACGGCCCGGCTACCGTGGAACAGCAGGCCGAGAATCCCACGCATGGGAGGAACCATGACCGCCGAGCCGATCTCCGATCGAGGCACGCGGTGGCCTGTGCCGCCGCCGAACGGCTACACCGTGGATGACCTGTTCACGCTGCCCGATCTCCCGCCGCACACTGAGCTGATCGACGGGAGCCTTGTTTTCGTGAGTCCGCAGCGAGATTTCCACACGATCATGATGGATCTACTGGTCGACGGGCTACGCCGTGCCGCACCGGAGAAGCTGAAAGTCCGACGTGAGATGGCGGTCGTGCTCGACCGGCGCAACGTACCGGAACCCGATGTGAGTGTGGTCCGCGCCGAGGCCGTCACCGGCCGGACACTGACCCGGTATCAGGCAGCCGATGTGGTGCTCGCCGTGGAGGTCGTCTCACCGGACTCCGCGGCCCGCGACCGCGATGCGAAGCCCGGCAAATACGCGGCCGCCGGAATCCCGTACTTCTGGCTGGTCGACGTGGCGGGTGCCGACGACCATCCGGTGGTCCGGGTCTATGAACTCGACCCGGTCACCAGGTCGTACGTGATCTCGGGAATTCACCGCGACCAGCTCAAGACGAACGTCCCCTACCCCATCGACATCGACATCTCGCAGGACGCACTCGACCGCCTCTGATCGGCGCGCTCAAACCTGCCCGGCAACCGGCTCCAGGAATTCCAGCCGGTTGCCGACCGGGTCCGTCGAGTAGAAGCGGCGGTGGTTCGGCAGGGTGTCGTCCCAGGTGACCTCGGCGCCGTGGGCCGTCAGGCGGGCGGCGTAGGCGTCGATGTCGCGTACGCGCAGGCCGGGGTGGGCCTTGCGGGCCGGGCGGAAGTCCTGCTCGATGCCGAGGTGGAGGCGGACGCCGCCGGCCAGGGGTCGGCTCCCCGGTCCACGAGGAAAGCTTGCGTTGTCTGGTGCGTGCTCTCGGTGTGCCGCCCGGAAGTTCTCGTAGCGGAGCTACTTGGGCTTTCGGGCGGTGCAGCGAGAGTGCGTGCCAGGCAGCGCAAGCCCTCGTGGACCGGGGAGCCGACCCCTCACCAGCAGCCGCCGCGGGCCGACAGAGGGGCCGGTTTGGCGGTCTCTGTCATGCCGAGGGTGTCTGCGTAGTACGTACGCAGCAGGGCCTCGGAGCCCGGTGGGGCGGCGAGTTGGACGTGGTCGACGGCGGTCAGCATCGGGTGGGCCTCCCGGGTCAGGTCAGGGGCTTGCGGGCGACGGCGAAGATGCGGCGGAACGGGAAGACCGTGCCGTGCGGGCCCGGCGGATAGGCCTTGCGGAGCAGGTCGCGGTACTCGGCGACGAACTCGGCGGAGGCTTCCGGATCGTCGGCGAGCTCGGTGAGGACGGGGCGCAGTGCGGTCCCCTTGACCCAGTCGAGCACCGGGTCCTCGCCCGGCAGCAGCTGGGAGTAGGTGGTCTCCCAGGCGTCCGTGGCGCAGCCGAGGTCGGTGAGCCGGGTCAGATAGTCGGCGGGGCTGAGTATGTGGACGAATCTCCGGCCGTGGGTGCCGAGGCGGTCGCGCCACTGCGGGGTGTCGCAGAGTTCACCGAGCAGGGCGTGGCTGGGGGCGGTGAAGTTGCCGGGGACCTGGAAGGCGAGGGTGCCGCCGGGGCGCAGGCCGGCGATCCAGGCGGGGAAGGATTCGGGGTGGTTGGGCACCCACTGCAGGGCGGCGTTGGAGACGATCAGGTCGTAGGTGCCGTCGGGGACCCAGTGCGCGGCGTCGGCCTCGCGGAATTCGAGGAGTCCGCCGCCCGCGGTGGTGCCGGCGTAGGACGCGGCGCGGTCGAGCATCTCGGGAGAGTTGTCGAATCCGGTGATGTGGGCGTTCGGCCAGCGCTCGGCGAGCAGGGCGGTGACATTGCCGGGGCCGCAGCCGAGGTCGGCGATGCGGGCGGGTGCGCCGGACGGGAGGTCGGGTATGCGGGCGAGCAGATCGTGAAAGGGGCGGGTACGGTGCCCGGAGTGGCGCAGGTACTGCTGCGGGTCCCAGGTAGGTGCGGCATGCATGTACAAGCTCCCTGCTTGGTGCGAGCGGGGAAGCCTCGATCGGTTGCCGACCGGCTGCCGTCCGGTCGGTGATCGGCTTCCGTCGCGACGATGCACATCACGATGCCCACACCGAACCCCAAATATCTCTCGACGTCAAGAGACTTCACATCGAGGGACCCCTTACACTGATCGCCATGGAGGACGAGGTCGATCGGCTGGTCGCAGCATGGCGTCGGGAGCGCCCTGACCTCGACGTGGAACCGCTCGAGGTGCTGAGCCGCGTCAGCAGGCTCGCACGCCACCTCGACCGGGCTCGGCGGCTCGCGTTCGCCGAGCACCATCTCGAGCCATGGGAGTTCGATGTACTCACCTCGCTGCGGCGGGCCGGTGCTCCCTATCAGCTCTCCCCCGGACAGCTCCTCACCCAGACCCTGGTCACCTCCGGCACGATGACCAACCGCATCGACCGACTGGCCAAGAAAGGCCTGGTGGAGCGGCTTCCGGACCCCAGCGACCGGCGCGGCGTACTGGTCCGGCTCACCGCCGAGGGGCGGGACCGTGCGGACGAGGCACTGGCCGCGCTGCTCGCGCAGGAGCGCGCCATCCTCGCCGAGCTCTCCCGCGCCCAGCGGGCCGAACTGGCCGGGCTGCTACGCCAGTTGACCGCCCCGTTCGACAACGTCCCCGGCTAGGTCGGCCGGTCCCACGCCGGCCCGCCGGGCGAGCGCGACGGCCGCCAGGGTGGAGTGGACGCCGAGCTTCCCCAGCACGTTCTGCATATGCGTACGAACGGTGTGCGGGGACAGGAAGAGGCGCTCGGCGACCGCCTTGCGCCCCAGGCCCGCGACCATGCACCGCAGCACCTCCCGCTCGCGCGGGGTCAGCGACTCGACGAGGCGCTCGCTCTCCGTGCGGTGCTTGCGGGCCGCGGTCAGCTCCCGCAGTACGCCGGTGAGCAGGGCGGGCGGCAGATGCGTCTCGTCCCGCAGAACTCCCCTGATCACCGTGAGCAGCCGGGACAGCGAGCAGTCCTTTGCGACCCAGCCGGAGGCGCCTGCGCCGAGGGCGAGGGCGGCGCGGCGCGGGTCGTCCTTCTCGGCGAGGACCACGGTGCGTACGGCGGGCTGGCTCGAGCGGACCGCGGTGACCAGGGAAATGCCGTCCACCAGGTCGTCCTGGCCGCCGTCCCGTACGTCGCGTACGGGGGCGCGGGCGCCGGGCACGGATGTGGCGCCCAGATCGGCGTCGACGAGCAGCACGTCGAAGCGGCGGCCGTCGGACGCGGCGCGCTCGAGGCAGCGCAGGGCCGCGGGGCCGCTGCCCGCGGCGGCGACGTCGACATCGGGCTCGGCGGCGAGTGCAGCGGCGAGCGATTCGGCGAAGATGCGGTGGTCGTCGACGACCAGGACCCGGATCCGGACCACGTGAAACCCCCAGGCTTCGTGATTCCGGGGGACGGAACTGAGCGGGTACGACGCCCGGAGCGGGTGCGCCTTGCGGTCACGGCCGCCGCCGTGGCGCTGCGCGGTGCTGCGCTGTGCTTTGCTCCGGGCGTCGTACCCGGCGTGGGCTCGCCCCCTGAACAGCATCGGCCCCCACCGATGCTTGTTCCTCAGCGTAGGCCCGGGGGCGGGCCGGGGAAGTCGAATTGCAGAACTGTTTCACCAAACGATGATCGATCCAGTCCTGCCGGCAGATCCAGCCCCTCCGACAGATCCAGCCCCTCCGGCGCTTGAGATGGGGGTCCCCCCTGCTCGAGCGGAGCCGAGAGCTTGGGGGAGGGGTCCGGGGCAGCGCCCTGGAAGCCACGTGCTTGACCGCCGGTCAAAAGATGTCCTCAAACTCCCCCAGACTTCGTCCGGGGGGACCCCCAGACGGGCTGAGAGAGTGCCCGACGGGCTGAAACGCATCGGCCTGGCGGCCTCGTCCTCAAACGCCGGACGGGCTGGAGCGGCGCCGCGCCCCCGCGGCCGGGGTCGCTGGGAAGACGCGGGGCGCCGTGAATCCCGCCCCTGCGAAGGACTCCCGTACCGCCTTCGTCACCGCGTCAGCGGTGTCCGCGTCGACGAGGACGATCGCCGATCCCCCGAAACCCCCACCCGTCATACGCGCTCCCAGCGCACCCGCCGCGAGGGAGGACTCGACCACGAGGTCGAGCTCCGCGCAGGAGATGCGGAAGTCGTCGCGCAGCGAGGCGTGGCCCTCGACGAGCACCGGCCCGATCGCCCGTACCTCGCCCGCCGAGAGCAGCTCGATGACCCGCTCCACCCGGTGGTTCTCGGTGACGATGTGCCGGACGAGGGGCCGCACCTCCGCGTCCTCGATGCGGTCGAGCGCCGCATCCAGGCCCTCGTGCGGCACATCGCGCAGCGCCCGTACGCCGAGCGCCGCGGCGCCCGCCTCGCAGCCGGCCCGCCGCTTGCCGTACTCGCCGTCGCTGTGCGCATGCTGGACGCGGGTGTCGACGACGAGGAGCTGCATCCCGTGCGCCGCCAGGTCGAACGGCACCTGGCGGCGGGCGAGGTCGCGGGTGTCGAGGAAGAGCGCGTGTCCGGCGGTGCAGCAGGCCGAGGCGGTCTGGTCCATGATGCCGGTGGGGGCGCCGACGTAGACGTTCTCCGCGCGCTGGCACAGCCGGGCCAACTCCCAGCCTTCCAGGCCGAGTTCGTACAGATCGTGCAGGGCGAGCGCGGTGACGACCTCGAGGGCGGCCGAGGAGGACAGGCCCGCGCCGTGCGGGACGTCGGACACGAAGTGCAGGTCCGCGCCGCCGACCGTGTGGCCCGCGTCGCGCAGCGCCCAGACCACTCCGGCCGGGTAGTCGGCCCAGCCGTCGCGGCGGCCGGGAGCCACCTCGTCCACCCGCAACTCCACGATGTCGCCGGGGACTTCACCGGAGGCGGAGTGCAGCCTCAGCAGCCCGTCCCCGCGCGGCGCGACCGCGGCGAGGGTGGCGTGCGGCAGTGCGAAGGGCATCACGAAGCCGTCGTTGTAGTCGGTGTGCTCGCCGATCAGGTTGACCCGGCCCGGCGCGGCCCAGACGCCGGCCGGTTCGGTCCCGTACACCGTGCGGAAGCCCTCGGCCACGGCGGCCGGATCGTCCGCGACGAAGGTGTCGGCGATGGTGTCGCGGCGGTCGGCGGTCATGCGCTCTCCCCTTCCGTCCCGGCCTGCCCGGCGTTCGCGAAGGCCCAGGCGTCGGCGACGATGCCCGCGAGGTCCGCACGGGACGGACTCCAGCCGAGCCGCTCCCGGGCCCGGTCCGCGGAGGCGACGAGCACGGCGGGGTCGCCGGCGCGGCGCGGTGCGACGGCCTCCGGTACCGGATGGCCCGTCACTTCCCGTACGGTCTCGATGACTTGGCGCACCGAGAAACCGTTGCCGTTGCCCAGGTTGCAGATCAGGTGCTCGCCGGAGGCCGGGGCGTCCAGGGCGAGCAGGTGGGCCTCGGCGAGGTCGGCGACGTGGATGTAGTCGCGTACGCAGGTGCCGTCCGGGGTCGGGTAGTCGTCGCCGTAGACGGAGATCGCCTCGCGGCGGCCCTGGGCGACCTGGAGGACCAGCGGGATGAGGTGCGACTCGGGGTCGTGGCGCTCGCCGGTGAGCACGCCGGCGCGGGAGGCGTAGGCGCCGGCGACGTTGAAGTACCGCAGCGAGACCGCGGCGAGGCCGTGCGCCCCGCACTCGCCGGTGATCATGTGGTCGACGGCGAGCTTCGATGCGCCGTACGGGCTGGTGGGCGCCGTCGGGTCGGACTCGGTGAGGGTGCTGCCGGCCGGTTCGCCGTAGGTGGCGGCGGTGGAGGAGAAGACGAGCTTGCGCACGCCCGCGGAGCGCATGGCGGCGAGCAGGGCGAGGGTGCCGGCGACGTTGTTGTCCCAGTACTTCTCGGGCTTGGCGACGGACTCGCCGACCTGGGAGAAGGCGGCGAAGTGCAGGACGCCGTCGTAGGAAGGGTCGAGCCACTTGGCGGCGTCCTTGATGTCGCCCTCGATGAAGGCGGCGCCCGCGGGGACGGCGGCGCGGAAGCCGGTGGCGAGGTTGTCGAGCACGGTGACCTCGTGGCCGGCCTCGAGCAGATGCGTGGCGACGACGCTGCCGACGTACCCGGCACCGCCGGTCACCAGGTACTTCTTGGGGGAAGTGGTCACTTGCTCGCTACCTCTCGCAGTCGCTCGGCCGCGGTCTCCGGCGGCACGTCGTTGATGAACACGTTCATGCCGGACTCGGAACCCGCGAGGAACTTCAGCTTGCCGGAAGTGCGTCGGATGGTGAAAAGCTCGAGGTGCAGGGCGAACTCGTCGCGCTGCACACCGAAGTCACCGAGCCCGCGGAACGGCGCCTGGTGCCAGGCCGAGATGTACGGCGTCGGGGGCCGCCCCTCGCCGAAGATCCGGTCGAAGCGCCGCAGGAGTTCCAGATACATCTGTGGGAACTCCGTACGCGCGGCCGCGTCCAGGGCTAGCAGATCGGGCACGCGGCGCGTGGGGTGGAGGTGCACCTCGTACGGGTAGTGCGCGGCGTACGGCACGAAGGCCACCCAGTGCTCGCCCTCCAGGACGACCCGGCTCCCGTCTCTCTGCTCGTCGGCGAGCACCTCGTCGAAGAGGTTGCCGCCGGTGCGCTCGCGGTGGGCGGCGAGCGAGCGGAGCATCAGGGCGGTGCGCGGGGTGACCTCCGGGTAACCGTAGATCTGGCCGTGCGGGTGGCCGAGGGTGACGCCGATCTCGGCGCCGCGGTTCTCGAAGCAGAAGACCTGCGCCACCGAGTCGAGGTGGGAGAGCTCGGCGGTGCGGTCGGTCCAGGCGTCCAGGACGAGTCCGGCCTGTGCCTCGGTGAGGGAGGCGAAGGACGCGTCGTGGTCGGGGGTGAAGCAGACGACCTCGCAGCGGCCCGAGTCCCCGGCGAGGGAGGGGAAGCGGTTCTCGAAGACCGCGACGTCGTAGGAGGAGTCGGGGATCTCGCTGAGGGCCTCGCCCCGGGTGGGGCAGAGCGGGCACTCGTCGGCCGGCGGGTGGTAGGTGCGGCCCTGCCGGTGCGAGGCGATGGCGACGAAGTCGCCGAGCAGGCGGTCGGTGCGGGTCTCGGAGTTCGTGGCGATGGGATCGAGGGGCCGACGGTCGACGGCGTCGCGTACGGCGTCGTCGCGCAGGTCGTAGTAGATGAGCTCACGACCGTCGGCGAGCCGGGTCGAGGTCTTCTTCACTTGGGACTCCCCACGTCCATCACACAGAACTCAACACAACAAATCATAAGCAAACACCACCGTCAAGACGCAGAACGCATCCCGACCCACCCGAAACCCCAACACTGCACCAACTCCCCCTGGGCGGCGCCCTCCCAGTCGACCGAAAGCCCTCCAACCTCCACTCCGAATCCACCTCACTCGATCACGAACAAACAAAGAACCTCAGCGGACTGTTCATTTTTTGAACATGGGGGCGTAGGTTCGCGTCTGATCAGTTCGCGCAACGAAGCGAGTTCCCCCATGCAATACCTGGCCGAAGGGCTTCGGCTCCCCACCAACGGGCTGGACTACACGCTCCTGGCGATCTACTTCGTCGTGGTGCTCGGTATCGGATTCGCCGCCCGCCGCAGCGTGAAGACCAGCCTGGACTTCTTCCTGTCCGGCCGCTCCCTGCCTGCCTGGGTCACCGGTCTCGCCTTCGTGGCGGCCAATCTCGGTGCCACCGAGATCCTGGGCATGGCGGCCACCGGCGCCGAGTACGGCGTGGCCGTCGTGCACTGGTACTGGATCGGCGCCATCCCCGCCATGGTCTTCCTCGGCCTGGTGATGATGCCGTTCTACTACGGCTCCAAGGTCCGAAGCGTCCCCGAGTTCCTGCTGCAGCGGTTCGACAAGTCCGCACATCTGCTGAGCTCGATCCTGTTCGCCTTCGCCTCCATCCTGATCGCGGGCGTGAACCTGTACGCCATGTCGATCGTCGTGGAGGCACTGCTCGGCTGGCCGCAGTGGGTGTCGATCGTCGTCGCGGGCATCTTCGTCCTGGCGTACATCACGATCGGCGGCCTGTCCTCGGCGATCTACAACGAGGTGCTGCAGTTCTTCGTGATCCTCGCCGCGCTCATCCCGCTCACCGTGCTCGCCCTCAAGCGGGTCGGCGGCTGGGACGGCCTCACGGACTCGCTGGCCAAGAGCCACGGCGACAACTTCCTCAGCGCCTGGGGCGGTACGGGCATCGGTGACGCCAACCCGCTCGGCGCCAACTGGCTCACGATCATCCTCGGCCTCGGCTTCGTGCTCTCCTTCGGCTACTGGACCACCAACTTCGCCGAGGTGCAGCGCGCCCTGTCGGCGAAGAACATGTCGGCCGCCAAGCGCACCCCGCTGATCGCCGCCTTCCCGAAGATCTTCATCGTGTTCCTGGTGATGATCCCGGGCCTGGCCGCCGCCGTGGTGGTCCCGAAGATCGGCACCGCGGGCTCCGACCTGACGTACAACGACGCGATTCCGGTGCTGATGCAGGAACTGCTGCCGAACGGTGTGCTCGGTGTCGCCGTGACCGGCCTCATCGCGGCCTTCATGGCCGGTATGGCCGCCAACGTCTCGTCCTTCAACACGGTCTTCACGTACGACATCTGGGGCAAGTACGTGAAGCGGGACCGGGACGACCGGTACTACCTGAGCTTCGGGCGGCTGATCACGGCGATCGGTGTGGTGGCCTCGATCGGCACGGCCTTCGTGGCCGCCAGCTTCTCGAACATCATGACGTACCTGCAGACGCTGTTCACCTTCTTCAACGTCCCGATGTTCGTCGTCTTCATCATCGGCATGTTCTGGAAGCGGGCCTCCATGAAGTCGGGTGTCTGGGGTCTGCTCGCGGGCACCAGCGCGGCGATGGTCAACTACTTCGTGCTGTACAAGCAGGGCATCATCGACATCCCCAGCGACCAGGGCGCCAACTTCGTCTCTGCGATCGTGGGATTCGTGGCCGGTGCCGTCGTGATGGTGGCGGTCACCCTGTTCACCACGCCGAAGCCCGAGTCCGAGCTCGCGGGACTCGTCTACGGCATGCCGAGCCCGGAGGTGGAGGCACCGCCGGAGGAGGGCGACCTGGCCTGGTACCGCAAGCCCGCGCTGCTCGGCTGGAGCGCGCTCATCATCTCCGCCGCCTGCTACATCCCGTACTCGTTCTGACCGATCGGAGGCTGAAACAAAATGTCTGAACTGCAGCGCGAAGTCTCCGAGCTCGAGCGGAAGTCCGCGACGGCGGCCCGGCTCTTCGACATCCGGCGCATCATCGGCGGCCTGTTCGTCGTCTACGGCGTGATCGTGACGATCGCCGGATTCACCGCGTCCGACGCGGACCTGGACAAGGCCGAGGGCGTCAACATCAATCTGTGGACCGGGCTCGCCATGCTGGCGCTCGGGCTGTTCTTCCTGGTCTGGCTGAAGCTGCGGCCGACCGAGGCGCCCGCACCGCCGGAGGCGGCGAAGGACGAGAACGGCTGACCGGACCCGTCGGGACCGCTCAACACACAACGCAGGGGCCGGAGTTCACCCGAACTCCGGCCCCTGCGCCGTGGTAGTGGCGTCATGCTCGGGCAACGGCCCCGCCCGGTCGAGCAGACCCGTCCGGGCCGCGAGCGCGGCCGCCTCGAGACGCGACCCCACATTCAGTTTCATCAGCACCCGCTGCACATGCGTACGGGCCGTACTGGGCGCGATCCGCATGCCCGCCGCGATCAGCCGGGTGTCCTCGCCGTCGGCGACCCGGACCAGGACCTCCACCTCGCGCGGCGTGAGCAGCTGCAGCAGACGCTGGCCCTCGTCGTCCGGCTGTGCGGCCGGATTGAGCAGCTCACCGAAGGCACCCTGCAGAAGCTGCGGGGCGACGGCCGACTCACCGGCCCGCGCCTTCATCATGGCCCGCTCCACCCCCTCGATCCGCTCGTCGTGGCGGACGTATCCGGAGGCGCCGGCGGCGAACGCGGCGGCGATCCCGCGAGGATTCGGCACCGGGCCGAGGACCACCACGGCGACCTGCGGGCGCTCCCGCTTGATGCGTACGACCGGATCGAAGGTGCCCGGCTCCGCGGGCGTGGCCGTGCCGAGCAGGCACACCTCGGGCGCACGCTGCACGACGAGTTCGGCCGCCCCGGCCGCGGGCGCGGCCGCGGCGAGGACCCGGTGCCCGCGCAGCTTGAGTGCCGAGGCGAGCGCCTCGGCGAGCAGCCGGTGGTCGTCCACCACCATGAGTCGCACACCCATCGGGCAACCCCCCAATTCCCCCACCGACCTGCACGACCGGGAGCCCCCCGGCCCTCCGTTCCCCGGAAGCTACACGCTTGTTCGAGGTTGCGCGCCCCCTCTCGTCCAGATCTCCCCCGGAATACCGAATCCCCGACATTCCGGCCGGTTCCCGTGTATTGACGTCGCTTCGACGGCGGGGACGGAGCTGAGCAGCCGGCCGGCGGACGGCCGTGGTCAGGGCCGTAAGCTGGAGAACCGATCGTCCCCTCTTCTGGAGCTTTGATGGCCGTCAATCTGGTCAATGTCGAGTCTGTGGCCAAGGTGTACGGCACCCGTGCCCTGCTCGACGGCGTCTCCCTCGGTGTCTCGGAGGGCGACCGGATCGGCGTCGTCGGGCGCAACGGCGACGGGAAGACCACCCTGATCCGGCTGCTCGCGGCCCTCGAGGAGCCCGACACCGGCCGGGTCACGCACAGCGGCGGACTGCAGCTCGGCGTGCTCACCCAGCACGACTCCCTCGACCCCGCCGCGACCGTGCGGCACGAGGTGATCGGTGACCTCGCCGACCACGAGTGGGCGGGCAGCGCCAAGATCCGCGATGTGCTCACCGGGCTCTTCGGCGGGCTCGACCTGCCGGGTTTCGAGCACGGCCTGGACACCGTGATCGGCCCGCTCTCCGGTGGCGAGCGCCGCCGTATCGCACTCGCCAAGCTCCTCATCGGCGAGCCCGATCTGATCGTCCTCGACGAGCCCACCAACCACCTGGACGTGGAGGGCATCTCCTGGCTCGCCGCCCATCTGCGCGCCCGCCGCTCCGCGTTGGTCTGCGTCACCCACGACCGCTGGTTCCTCGACCAGGTGTGCACCCGCATGTGGGACGTGCAGCGCGGCCACGTCTACGAGTACGAGGGCGGCTACAGCGACTATGTGTTCGCGCGGGCCGAGCGCGAGCGGATCGCCGCCACCGAGGAGACCAAGCGGCAGAACCTGGTCCGCAAGGAGCTGGCCTGGCTGCGGCGCGGCGCCCCCGCCCGTACGTCGAAGCCGCGCTTCCGCGTCGAGGCGGCCAATGAACTGATCAAGGACGTGCCGCCGCCGCGGGACACCTCCGAGCTGATGAAGTTCGCCTCGTCCCGGCTCGGCAAGACGGTCTTCGACCTCGAGGACGTCACCGTCACCGCCGGGCCCAAGCTGCTCCTGAAGCATCTGACCTGGCAGCTCGGTCCGGGCGACCGGGTCGGCCTGGTCGGTGTGAACGGCGCGGGCAAGACCTCGCTGCTGCGCGCGATGGCCGATGCGGCCCGCAGCGACGGCGAGGTGCAGCCGGCGGCCGGCCGTGTGGTGGTCGGCAAGACGGTCAAACTGGCCTATCTCTCCCAGGAAGTGGGCGAACTGGACCCGAATCTGCGGGTCCTCGAGGCCGTGCAGCAGGTACGTGACCGGGTCGACCTCGGCAAGGGCCGGGAGATGACCGCGGGCCAGCTCTGCGAGCAGTTCGGATTCAACAAGGACAAGCAGTGGACGCCCGTCGGCGACCTGTCCGGCGGCGAGCGGCGCCGGCTGCAGATCCTGCGTCTGCTGATGGACGAGCCCAATGTCCTGTTCCTCGACGAGCCGACCAACGACCTGGACATCGAGACGCTCACCCAGCTCGAGGACCTGCTCGACGGCTGGCCGGGCTCGATGATCGTGATCTCGCACGACCGGTACTTCGTGGAGCGCACCACGGACCGGGTGTTCGCGCTGCTCGGGGACGCGACGCTGCGGATGCTGCCGCGCGGCATCGACGAATACCTGGAGCGCCGGCACAAGCTGGCCGAGACGGCCTCCGCGGCGGCGGCTCCCGCAGCGCCGGCGCCGGCCGCCGGCGGCCGGTCGTCGGCGGACGCCAGGGCGGCGAAGAAGGAGCTGCAGAAGATCGAAAGGCAGCTGGACAAGATCTCCGGCAGGGAATCCAAGCTGCACGCGGAGATCGCGGACAACGCCACGGATTTCGCCCTGGTCGCAAAGCTGGATGCGGAATTGCGTGAACTCACCGGAGAGCGCGAAGAGTTGGAGATGCGCTGGCTCGAGCTCGCCGAGGACGCCTGATTCGGCGGTGGCCGAAGCACTCGCCGCGGACGTAACGGAGGCATCACGGCCGGGTCCGCCCTTGGGAACAGGGGATCGACCGAACCGGTGTTCATGCACAGGTCAGTGATAGAAAGAACTCCCGCTCGACTGACTTTGAGTTGCGGGGACCACGCCCGAAACGCTCCATTCCGGGGGGATTTGACCAACGGAATCGCGGGGGAGGCCGTCCGGG
The DNA here is from genome assembly GCF_003429565.1 of Streptomyces triticagri. Classification (GTDB taxonomy): domain Bacteria; phylum Actinomycetota; class Actinomycetes; order Streptomycetales; family Streptomycetaceae; genus Streptomyces; species Streptomyces triticagri. Next base: position 32,968 of record NZ_QUAK01000003.1, on the reverse strand, counting down.
TGTGGGAACCGCGTGATGAGGTAACGCGCTGATGAACCAGCCGCCCGACCAGCCGCCACAGCCCCAGGGCGGTTTTGGTGCTCCGCAGGACCCTCAGCAGGGCACGCCCGCCGCGCCGGGCACCCCGCCCCCGCCGCCCGGCCAGCCGCCGGCCCAGCCCCCGGCCCCTCCGCAGCCCGGGTACGGCTATCCGCAGACCCCGCCGCAGGGTGGCGGCGGCTACGGCCAGCCCGGTCCGTACAACCAGCCGGGGCCGTACGGCCAGCAGCCCGGCCCGTACAACCAGCCCGGCCCGTACGGTCAGCAGCAGCCCGGATACGGGCAGACTCCGCCGCCGCAGTTCCCCGGTGCGCCGGCGCCCGGTGGTCCGGGTGACGGCGGCGGGTCCGGTCCCGGCAAGTTCTTCAAGGGCAAGCCCGGCATGATCATCGCGGCCGCAGTGGCCGGTCTCCTGGTGATCGGCGGCGGTGTGTACCTGGCCGTCAGCGGTGGCGACGACGACAAGCCGAAGAAGCCGGTCGCCGAGAAGTCCAACGACCCGAAGCCCGGCAAGTCGGATCCGGTCGACGAGGGCGACGGCAGCGGCGGCGGCCGCGAGGGCGGCGACAGCCTCGACAGCAAGCCCGGCGAGGCCAAGGCGTGGATGGCCACGAACAAGATGGACCTGCCCGGCAACGGCGCGGAGCTTAAGGACATCTGGGTCGTCGGGGACAACGTCGTACAGGCCGCCTACAAAGAGGTCACGGCCTGGGACGTCAAGACCGGCAAGGAGAAGTGGAAGGTCGAGCTGCCGTACGAGGTGTGTGCGACTCCGCGGAATGCGACGGATGACGGGAAGGTCGTCATCGCACACAAGGACAAGGCAAGCTCCAAAGCCGAGTGCTCCGAACTGCAGATGATCGACCTCAAGACGGGAAAGAAGGGGTGGAAGAAGGGGGTCGGGGAGGGTGGACTCTTCGACAGCACCATCACCCTGGAGCTCTCGATCACCGGTGACACCGTCGCAGCGGCCCGTTCCCAGTCCGGTAGCGCCTTCCGCATGAGCGATGGCAAGAAGCTCTTCGAGGCTGAGAAGGACGGCAAGTGCTTCCCCGCCGCCTTCGCCGGCGGTGAGCGGATGATGCAGGTCGACTCCTGCTCCACGTCGACGGAGAACGACAACCTCAAGCTGATCGACCCCAAGACCGGCAAGGCCAAGTGGAAGTTCGCCACCAAGAAGGGCTGGGAGGTCAGCAAGGTCTACTCGACGAACCCGATCGTCATCTCGGTGACGAACAGGGACGAGAAGACCTGGAGCATCATGGCGCTGACCGACAGCGGCAAGGTGCGCTCCCAGCTCGACGGCGGCAAGGACAGCTTCCGCCAGCAGTGCGGCGGTCTGGCGGTCTTCGAGCGCCAGCTCAACGGCTGCGACGGCATGGTCGCCGACGGCGACAGTTTCTACATGGCGACCGAGCCCGAGGGCAGCGCCAGCTCCGGCCGGTCGAACGAGATCGTCGCCTTCGACCTCGACACCGGTAAGCCCAAGTGGCGTGCCAAGGCCGGCGAGGGCCGGTCCGCGCTGCCGCTCGAGCGGGAGGGCACCGGCCTGCTCGCCTACGTCGACCCGACGTACGACAAGCCCGGCGCGATCGTGAAGTTCGGTCCTGGCGGCAGCAAGCCGACGACCGTGCTCAAGCACCCGGAGTCGGCCGCGAGCATCGAGAACTCGATGACCAGCGGAAAGCTGAAGTATGCCGACGGGCGCTTCTTCCTGACCACTTCACGGCTGATGAAGGGCGACACCAAGGACGCGGCCCGCATGCTGGCGTTCGGCAAGTGACGGACGCCGCTCCATCGCCATTGACCGTCAAGTGACCGAAGATCGCCCGTAGTTGACCCAGATCTCCCGGAAGTCGACCGTGGCTCACTGCCAGGGCCCCCGTTCCGTATCGCAGAGGTAGAGAAATGACGCAGCCGCCCCAGCCGCCCAACGAGCCCCCGAAGGGAGGCTTCGGAGCGCCTCAGGACCCGCCGCCCGGCGGACCGGGAGCGCCCCAGGAGCCTCAGTCCGGCGGGTTCGGAGCACCGCAGGACCCGCCTCCGGGCGGCTTCGGCGCCCCGCAGGACCCGGGTTACGGCTACCCGCAGACGCCGCCGCCCGCGGGCGCGCCGCAGAGCCCGCCCCCGCCGCAGACGCCGCCGCCGTCGGGTCCGCCGTCGACTCCTCCGCCGGGTGCGCCCGGTGCGGGTCAGCCGCCGGCCACTCCGGCTCCGGGCTACGGCTATCCGCAGGGTCCCGGTCAGCCGACGCCGGCGCCGGGGCAGTACGGCTACCCGGGTCAGCAGCCGCAGTACGGCTCGTACCAGCAGCCGCAGATGCAGCCGCCGCCCGGCGGTCCCGGCGGCACGGGTGGTGGCAAGAAGCTCAACACCCAGATGACGATCATCATCGCGGCCGTGGTCGCGGTGGCGCTGATCATCGGCGGTGGCGTCTGGTTCGCCAACTCCAAGGGCGACGACGACAAGAAGGACGAGTCGAAGAGCTCGGCCGGCACCGAGGGCAAGGGCGACAACACCAAGGGCGGCGGTGGTGGCGGCGGCAAGGAGAAGGCACCGGCCAACATCAAGTCGAAGGTGGCCTACCAGATCCCGATGCCCGAGGTGAAGGAGAAGAACGGCAGCGTCGTCGTCTCCGGCTCCTGGGCCACCGACAAGGTGTACGCCAAGAGCGGCATCAGTGAGGTCGTCGGCTACGACGTCAAGACCGGCAAGAAGTCCTGGGACGTCCCGCTCAAGGGCCCGGTCTGCTGGGCCTCGGACCAGGTCACCGAGGACGGCATCACCGCGCTCGTCTTCCAGGGCGGCAAGCCGACCAAGGCGGACCCGCACATGGGCTGCACCGAGGTGGCTGCTCTCGACCTCAACGAGGGCAAGCTCCTGTGGACCAAGCAGGCGAAGACCGGTGACGAGAAGGTCCGCATGGACGAGGTCACCATCAGTGGCGGCACGGTCGCGGCGGGCGGCACCAGCGGCGGCGCCGCCTGGGACGCCAAGACCGGCAAGTCCCTGTGGCAGCCCGAGGTTTCCGCGGACCAGTGCAAGGACGTCGGCTACCAGGGTGGCGAGGCACTCGCCGTGGTGCGTCAGTGCGGCGACTACCAGAACCCCACCAACCAGGTCCAGGTGATCGACCCCAAGAGCGGCAAGGTCAAGTCCTCGTACAAGATGTCGCCCGGCATCCAGTACCCGCACATCGTGTCCAGCAAGCCGCTGGTCGTGGCGGCGGACGTGAACGAGACCGCGGGTGACGGCAGCAGCATCTCGGACTTCTTCTCGATCGACGACAAGACCGGCAAGCTGATCACCAAGATCTCCGCGGACGCCGAGAAGTACGGCGCCGAATGCGAGGCCACCGAGGTCAGCGGCTGCAAGATGCTCGCCGTGGGCAACGGCAAGATCTACCTGCCGACCGAGGAGCACGACGCGGGCACCGGTGAGTACGGCCAGACCAACGAGATCGTGTCCTTCGACCTCAAGACCGGCAAGCTCACCACCGACCGCGCGGACGCGGGCGACAAGTACACGATCACCCCGCTCCGGATGGACGGGCAGAACATCATCGCGTACAAGACCGGCCCGTACGACAAGGGCGGACAGGTCGTCAGCGTCGACGGGAGCACCTTCAAGCAGACGACCCTGATGGAGAACCCGGCGGACCGCAGCCTCAACCGGATCGAGAAGAGCTTCCAGCCGAGCTACGCGGAGATCCTCTACACCGAGGGCCGGCTCTTCATGTCCGGGAACTACGCGCGCAAGCCCACCGGTTCCGACGTGACGCCGCTGGCGATCGTGTTCAGCACGCAGTAGGCGGGGCGCTCGGCTCACCGCGGGAGTTCGTCACGCGGCAGGGGCGGTCCGGGAAGGCGCGGCTTCGACAGCCGTAGGGCCTTCTCCGGGCCGCCCCTTCTGGTTCGGCGGGTACGTCCCCTAGCGGGCCGTGAGCAGCTGGGCGCCCGGGGCCGGGGCCGTTGTGGTGCGGATTGTGCGGCAGGTGGCGGATGTGCGCAGGGTCTGGGCGATGTCCTCGGCCGCTGCGGCGGACGGGGCGAGGTAGGCCGTGGTCGGGCCGGAGCCGGAGACCAGGGAGGCGAGGGCGCCGGCCGCGGAACCGGTGCGGAGGGTGTCCGCGAGGGACGGGAAGAGGGAGAGGGCTGCCGGCTGCAGGTCGTTGCTCATCGTGTCGGCGAGTGCCTTCGGATCGCCGGTGCGCAGGGCGTCGAGCAGCGCGGGCGACGCCTCCGGGGCGGGTACGGTGCGGCCCTCGGCTGCGCAGAGGCGGTCGAACTCGCAGTACACGGCCGGTGTGGAGAGTCCACCGTCCGCGGCCGCGAACACCCAGTGGAAGGTGCCGCCGACCTCGATCGGGGTGAGTCGCTCGCCGCGTCCGGTGCCGAGGGCGGCTCCGCCGACCAGGCTGAATGGCACATCGCTGCCCAACTCGGCGCAGATCTCGAGGAGTTCCTCGCGCGAGGCGCGCGTGTCCCAGAGCGCGTCACAGGCGACGAGGGCGCCGGCGGCGTCCGCGCTGCCGCCGGCCATGCCGCCGGCGACCGGGATGTCCTTGTCGATGTGGAGGTGCACGGCGGCGCTGCGGCCGTGCCGTTCGGCCAGCGCGAGGGCGGCGCGGGCGGCCAGGTTGGAGCGGTCCAGGGGCACTTGGGCCGCGTCGGGGCCCGAGCAGGTGATGCGCAGTTCGTCCGCTTCGGTGGCCGTCACCTCGTCGTACAGGCCCACGGCGAGGAAGACGTTGGCCAGGTCGTGGAATCCGTCGGGGCGGGGGCCGCCGACGGCGAGCTGGACGTTGACCTTGGCGGGGACGCGTGCGGTGACGCCGGGGGTGGCGGGCCCGGTCATGCGGAGGCCTCCTGGCGGCCGGTGGCGTGCTGTTCCGCGATCCTGGCGAACTCCTCGACGGTGAGCGACTCGCCGCGCGCCTGCGGCGAGACGCCCGCGCCGACGAGCGCCTTCTCCGCGGCGGCCGCGGATCCGGCCCAACCGGCGAGCGCGGCGCGCAGCGTCTTGCGGCGCTGGGCGAAGGCGGCGTCGACGACGGCGAAGACCTGTGCGCGGGTCGCGGTCGTCGCCGGTTGTTCGGTGCGGCGGACCAGGGAGACGAGGCCGCTGTCCACGTTCGGCGCGGGCCAGAAGACGTTCCGGCCGATCGAGCCGGCGCGCTTCACCTCGGCGTACCAGTTGGCCTTGACGGAGGGCACTCCGTAGACCTTCGAGCCGGGAGCGGCGGCGAGGCGGTCGGCGACCTCCGCCTGCACCATGACGAGGGTGCGCCGGATGCTCGGGAAGGTGGCGAGCATGTGCAGCAGTACGGGGACCGCGACGTTGTACGGGAGGTTCGCGACGAGCGCGGTGGGTGCGGGCCCCGGGAGTTCGTCGACGAGCATGGCGTCGCGGTGGACCAGGGCGAAGCGGTCGGCGCGGGCGGGCAGCCGGGCCTCGACGGTGGCGGGGAGCGCGGCGGCGAGGACGTCGTCGATCTCCACGGCGGTGACGCGGTCGGCGGCCTCCAGGAGGGCCAGGGTCAGCGAACCGAGGCCCGGGCCGATCTCGACGACCACGTCGTCGGGGCGGACGTCCGCGGTGCGGACGATGCGGCGGACGGTGTTGGGGTCGATGACGAAGTTCTGGCCGCGCTGCTTTGTTGGGCGTACGCCCAACTTGGTGGAGAGATCGCGGATCTCGGCGGGGCCGAGGAGGGGGTCAGGGGTGGGGCTGCTCACGGGGCCAGGGTACGGGGCCGCGGCGGCTGACCCCGTCCAAGCCCCTCCGGCGACGCAGCCGCTGAGGCGGAGCCGAAGCCATGCGGTCGACCGCCGGTCGAAAGATGTCCTCAAACTCCCCCAGACTTCCTCCGGGGGCCCCAGACGGGCTGAAAAGCATCGGCCTGGCGGCCTCGTCCTCAAACGCCGGACGGGCTGAATTCGGTGCCCGACGGGCTGACATGGCGAGTCCGTTCAGAGGCGGGATCCGCAATGGGGCCACGGGCTCGAGCCGCGTTGGATGTAGAGCTTCTTGGCGCGGTAGGTCTGTTCGGCGGCGGGGGCGTCCTGGGGGCGGCCGGTGCCTCCGAGGCTCTGCCAGGTCTGGGTGTCGAACTGGTAGAGGCCGCCGTACGTCCCGGACGGATCCGTCGCGTCCGGGCGGCCGCCCGACTCGCAGGCCGCCAGCGCACCCCAGTTCAGACCGTCCGCCCCCTGCACCGAAGCGGGCAGCGTCCTCGTGCCGACCCGGATCTGCTCGGTGCGCGGCTCGCGGACCGTCTCGGACCGGAGGAGGCGGGGCCGTTCCCGTACACCGTTGACCGTGCGCACCGCGTACGTGAGGCGGCGCGCGCCCGACCGGCCCGGCCGTACGACCTCCACCGTGCCCCGGTCGAGCGTGGCGTCCTCGATCCGGCGGACTTCGTAGGCGACGGGCTCCTCGCGCACCTCCTGGCCGGCGGTGATGCGCAGCACCGTGAGGGTCTGCCCGTCGCGCGGGAAGCTGTCCGGCGGTACGGAGGTGGTGTCGTGGCCGCGCAGGGTGATGCCCGCGGCGCGGACCGCCTCGCGCACCGTGGCGGCGTTGGTGCGCACCGTCCGTTCGCGGCCGTCGGCCATCACCGTGACGGTCCGCTCGGTGCGTACGTCGAGGGTGAGCCCGCTGCGGGCGATCCGCTGCGACCGCGGCACCGACAGATACGCGCCGTCCACCCGTACGCCGAGCTCCCGCAGCGCCCCTTCGACGGTGTCCGCGGTCGTCCACACCTGGTGCCAGATGCCGTCGAGGGTGATCCGCAGCGGGCGGCCGTACCGGACGACGACCTCGTCGCCGGAGTCGAGCTCGGCGCCGCGGCCGGGCGCGACCACGTCGTGCGCGCCGAGGTCGAGGCCTTCGTCCTCGAGGAGTTCGTCGACGTCGCCGGCGAAGGTGTGCAGGGTGCGTGACCGGCCGTCCACGGACAGGGTGACCGCCTTGTCGGCGGAGACGAACGCGGAGGTGCCGCCCGCGAGGAAGGCCACGACCAGCGCCTTCGGCACGAGTCGGCGCAACGGCTCGGCCCCGCCCTGCACCGGCCGTCGCCTCGGTGCGCGCCGGGACGGTGCCGGTTCCAGCGGTCCCGCGTCAAGGGTGGTCGCCGCGGCCCGGTCGTACGCGGCCTGCGTGTGCTCCCCGGAGGCGGGGCCGAAGCCGGGAGCGGCGGCCGCAGGCGGGTCGGCCCAGGTGTCGCCGGGGCCGGTGCGGCAGGCGTCGGACCACCGCCCGTACGGGAAGGCCTGCACCCCGATGCCCGATGCGTACGCCTGGCCGCTGCGGGGCGGCGCGGTCATGGTGTCGGTATCGGTGTCCTGGCCGCCGCGTACCGCCTGCTGACCACCCTGCGCACTGCTCACGACGACGCTCCGGGCTCGCTGGGTCCTGCATCGGGCGGACAGAACCTAGCGGAGCGACCGTCACTCTCCAAAGTCACTCGAACACGCTGTGTCGCGGTCGGTCGCGGCGGGTGTCCGCCGCCCGCGGGGGCTCAATAGCCGAATGCCCGCGCGGTGTTGACGCGGAGCGCCTCGGTGAGCGCCTCCTCCGGCATGCCCTTCACCTCGGCCATCGCCCGTACCGTGACCGGCACCAGATACGGCGCGTTGGGCCGCCCCCGGTACGGCGCCGGGGTGAGGAACGGCGCGTCCGTCTCGACCAGGACGAGCTCCGCGGGCGCGACCGCGAGCGCCTCGCGCAGCGGCGCGGCGTTCTTGAAGGTGACGTTCCCTGCGAAGGACATGAAGTAGCCCTGTTCGGCGCAGACTTGGGCCATCTCGGCGTCACCCGAGTAGCAGTGGAAGACGGTGCGCTCGGGGGCGCCCTCCTCCTTGAGGATCCGCAGGACGTCCGCGTGCGCCTCGCGGTCGTGGATGACGAGGGCCTTGCCGTGCCGCTTGGCGATCTCGATGTGCGCGCGGAACGACCGCTCCTGCGCGTCCATGCCCTCCGGCCCGGTACGGAAGTGGTCGAGCCCGGTCTCGCCGACGCCCTTGACGTGGTCGAGCGCCGCGAGCCGGTCGATCTCGCCGAGCGCCTCGTCGAGCGCGGGCTCGCCGCCGGCTTCCCGCGACCCCTGCCGGGACCAGCCGTCCGGGTCCCCCAGGACGATCCTCGGTGCCTCGTTGGGATGCAGTGCCACGGTCGCGTGCACGGACGCGTACGTTGCCGCGGTGTCCGCGGCCCATTGGGATCCGGTGACGTCGCAGCCGACCTGTACGACTGTCGTCACGCCGACGGAGGCTGCCTTGTCCAGGGCGGCCTGGACGGTGCCTTCCTGCATGTCGAGGTGTGTGTGCGAATCCGCCACCTCGCCGAGCAGGGGCTCGGGGAGTGGTGGTGCGGCTTCCTTCGAACTCATGCCCCCGATCCTAAGTTCGCCGGGGCGTTGCTTCCGTTTCCAGGCATCGGCCTGGCGGCCTCGTCCTCAAACGCCGGACAGGCTGAACGATGTCCTCAAACGCCGGACGGGCTGGAAGATGTCCCCAAGCGCCGGACAGGCTGGAAGACGTCCCCAAACGCCGGACAGGCTGGAAGATGCGCCCAAGCGCCGGACAGGCTGAAAGACGTCCCCAAGCGCCGGACGGGCTGGAAGATGTCCTCAATCGCCGGACGGGCTGGAGTTGCCCCGGCCCCGGAACGGGTGCAGGAGGTCCGACAGGTGCCAGTGATGTGCCTCCCCCTCGCTCGCGCCCGAACCCTCCGAAGGGGGCTCCGGGGACGTGACCCCGACCCCAGGAGCCGGCTCCGCCGGCCCCTCGTACAGTCGCCGCGCGACGTCCCGTACCGACGAGACCCGCCCCGCGCGCATGATCCGGACCACGTGGCCGCCGCAGTTGAGGCACGTGGGGCGCGACAGCGGCGACGGCACCCGGTGTCCCTCGGCCAGGTACGTCACGAACTCGTTGCCCTTGCCGTCCACGTGGTGCTCGATCGTGTAGTCCTGCTCCCACCCGTGCCCGCACCGCATGCAGGCGAACGCGTACGACTCATGCGCCGTGGCCACCGGCGTGGGGCGAGGTGAAGCGGATGACGGCGTGGAAGGGGACGATGCCGCCGCGGGCCCCGGAAGGCCCGCCTCACGGCCGGTGATCTCGCTCATGCCGGCTCCTCTGGTCCGTCGGACGAGGACGCCCCGGAGGGCGGGGCCCACCGGGTGGAGGGCGAAGCCGCCCTCCACTCCAGTGGACGCCTCGATGGCGGTGAGCGCACCAGGCCTGTCGACTATTGGCGCGGTTTTGGTGCCGTCATGGGGAAAGTGCCTGATGCGCGGCCTTTGCTTTGCTTTTTACGATAGTCCCTATGGCTTGCTCGGGGACTGCCGAGCCGCATTCTTTGCCGCGACGACGGCATCGAAGACCTCCCGCTTGGGCAGCCCCGCAGCGGCCGCGACCGCGGCGATCGCCTCCTTGCGGCGCTCGCCCGCCTCCTCCCGCACCCGCACCCTGCGGACCAGTTCCTCGGCGTCGAGCTCCTCGGTGACCTCGGGCGCCCCCTCGACGACGACCGTGATCTCACCGCGTACGCCCTCGGCGGCCCAGGCGGCGAGCTCGGTGAGCGGCCCGCGCCGCACCTCCTCGTACGTCTTGGTCAGCTCGCGGCAGACGGCTGCGCGGCGCTCCCCGCCGAAGGCCTCGGCCATCGCGGCGAGGGTGTCGTCGAGGCGGTGCGGGGCCTCGAAGTAGACGAGCGTGCGGCGTTCGGCGGCGGCCTCGCGGAGGCGGCCGAGGCGTTCGCCGGCCTTGCGGGGCAGGAAGCCCTCGAAGCAGAAGCGGTCGACGGGCAGGCCGGAGAGGGCGAGGGCGGTGAGGACGGCGGAGGGGCCGGGCACCGCGGTGACCCGGATGTCCTGCTCCACCGCGGCCGCGACCAGTCGGTAGCCGGGGTCGGACACCGACGGCATGCCCGCGTCGGTGACCAGGAGGACCCGCGCACCGCCCGCGAGCGCCTCGACGAGCTCGGGCGTACGGGCGCTCTCGTTCCCCTCGAAGTACGAGACGATCCGGCCGCGCGGCTGCACCTCGAGCGCCTGGGTGAGGCGCCGGAGCCGGCGGGTGTCCTCGGCGGCGACGATGTCGGCGGCGGCCAGCTCGGCGGCCAGCCGCGGCGGTGCGTCGGCGGTGTCCCCGATGGGCGTCCCTGCGAGTACGAGCGTTCCAGTCACGCCCCCATCCTCGCAGCCCGCCACCGGGCACCCGGTCGGCCGCAGCCGAGGCCGTACCGCCCGCCCCTGCACAACCGGTGGAGGGGCATCCGGTTCCACGCCGGGACGGCGCGGGACTCGCACAGGACGGTTCCCTACGATGGCGCGGTGACCAGTACCGCGTCCTCCACCGACGCCGCCGCCCGGCAACAGGGCCCGGCCGGACAGCAGCAGCCGTCGTGGCAGCGTCGGCTGCGCCGTTTCGGGTACGTCCCGGCGCCCAGAACCCCGGTGCGCGAGCGGCTGGTCCCCCCGTACCGCGAACCGGGCCCGCGCCTGTGGGCGGCGCTCGGCATCCCCGCCGACCGGGCCGCCCGCCTGGTGAAGGTGCTCGCCTGGGCGGGGCCGCTGCTGGTGGCCCTGGTGGCGGGGGCGCTCCGCTTCTGGCGGCTCGGCAAGCCGCACGACGTCATATTCGACGAGACGTACTACGCCAAGGACGCCTGGGCGCTGATCCAGCGCGGCTACGAGGTCGAGTGGCCGAAGAACTTCGACGACACCGTCCTGAGCCAGGGCTCGGGGGTGACCGTCCCGACCGATCCCTCGTACGTGGTCCATCCGCCGGTCGGCAAGTGGATCATCGGGCTCGGCGAGTGGATGTTCGGCTTCGATCCGTTCGGCTGGCGGTTCATGGTCGCCGTGCTCGGCACCCTGTCCGTCCTGATGCTGTGCCGGATCGGGCGCAGGCTGTTCCGCTCCACGTTCCTCGGCTGTCTGGCGGGCGGGCTGCTCGCGGTGGACGGGCTGCACTTCGTGATGAGCCGCACCGCACTGCTCGATCTGATCGTGATGTTCTTCGTGCTCGCCGCGTTCGGCTGCCTGGTGATCGACCGGGACAGGGTGCGGGCCCGGCTCGCCGCGGCGCTGCCGACGGATCCCGACGGTGTGGTGCGCCCGGACGTCTTCGTCGGTGACGAGCTGCGCCTTGGATGGCGTCCCTGGCGGCTGGCCGCGGGCGTCTGCCTGGGCCTCGCCTTCGCCACCAAGTGGAACGGCCTGTACGTCCTGGCCGCCTTCGCCCTGATGTCGGTCCTGTGGGACGTCGGCGCCCGTCGCACCGCCGGCGCCGCCGCACCGTACCGCGCGGTGCTGCGCCGGGACGTGCTGCCGGCCTTCGTCTCCACCGTGCCGGTCGCGATCGTCACCTACGTCGCGTCCTGGACCGGCTGGATCCTCAGCGACAAGGGCTATCTGCGGGACTGGGCCACCGAGGCGGGCCAGGGCGGCAGTTGGACCTGGCTGCCGGACTGGGTGCGCAGTCTGTGGCACTACGAGTACACCGTCTACCAGTTCCATGTCTCGCTGACCGACAACCACACCTACCAGTCGAATCCGTGGAGTTGGCTGGTCGCAGGCCGCCCGGTGTCCTACTACTACGAGTCGCCGGGTCCCGGCCGTGACGGCTGTCCGTCGGGCACCGCGGACAAGTGCGCCAGTGAGGTCCTCGCGCTCGGCACCCCGCTGCTGTGGTGGGCGGGCTGCTTCGCGCTCGCCTACGTCGTGTGGCGCTGGCTGCTGCGGCGCGACTGGCGGGCCGGGGCGATCCTCTGCGGGGTCGCGGCCGGGTATCTGCCGTGGTTCGCCTATCAGGAGCGGACCATCTTCGTGTTCTACGCGGTGGTCTTCGTACCGTTCCTGTGTCTGGCGGTGGCGATGATGATCGGCGCACTGCTCGGGCCGCCGGGTGCCACGGAACGGCGGCGCACGATCGGCGCGGTCGCCTCCGGCGTCCTGGTCCTGCTCATCGTCTGGAACTTCATCTACTTCTGGCCGATCTACACGGGTCAGCCGATCCCCATCGACCAGTGGCGCTCCCGTATGTGGTTCGACACCTGGGTCTGACCGGAGCAGCACCTGAAGCGCACGGTGACCCCTTGAGTGCCGGGCGTGATACGGGCCGGATAGGGTGCGCAGTCCGGCAGAGGCGTGGGGCGACAACCGGAGGAGCGGGCAGGGCTGTGGGTAGAAGAGGGCGCGTCCAGGGGCGCGAGGAGATGTCCAAGGAGATGAAGGTCGCGCTGTCCGCGTGCGCGATCGGCGTCGCGGTGGCGGCCGTCGGGGTGACCGCGTACCTGCTCGTCGACAACGGCGACGACGGTGGTCAGCAGGCCACCGAGCAGCGCTCGGCGCGCACCGGGCCGCCCAGCGCGGCCGAGGTGAGGACCACCGCGAACGAATTCCTCACCGCCTGGTCGAAGGGCGACACCGCGGAAGCGGCCGCGCACACCGACGACTCGGCCGCCGCCCGCACCGCCCTGACCGGATACCGCAAGGACGCCCGCCTGGACAAGGTTCAGCTCACTCCGGGAAAGCGGACCGGCACCAAGGTCCCGTTCAAGGTGTCGGCCCAGGTCTTCTACAAGGGCAAGAGCAAGCCGCTCGCGTACGCCTCCGAACTGACCGTCGTCCGCAGTGAGAAGACCGGACAGCCGGTGGTCGACTGGAAGCCGACCGTGCTGCACCCCGATCTGCGCGAGGGCGACCGGTTGCGCACCGGCGAGGCGGGCACCCCGCCCATCAAGGCCGTGGACCGCGACGGCGCCGAGCTCACCGAGGACAAGTACCCCTCGCTCGGCGGTGTCCTGGACAGCCTGCGCGAGAAGTACGGCAAGAAGGCGGGCGGCGACGCCGGCGTCGAGCTGCAGATCGTGCGCGGCAGGCCGGCCGAGGACGGCACCGACGGCGAGGGCGGGAAGTCCGACGACGGCAAGGCGCTGCCCGACAAGACCCTGGTCACCCTCTCCAAGGGGACGCCCGGCACGCTGAAGACCACCATCTCGGCGAGCGCGCAGGCCGCGGCGGAGAAGGAGGCGGGCTCCCGGCAGCAGGCCTCCGTCGTGGTGCTCAAGCCGAGCACCGGCGAGATCCTCGCGGCCGCCAACTCCCGTCCGGGCGGCTTCAATGTGGCCTTCCAGGGCTCCCTCGCGCCCGGTTCCACGATGAAGATCGTCACCTCCTCGATGCTGCTCGAGAAGAACCTGGCCGGCGTCGGCAAGAAGCACCCGTGCCCCAAGTACGCCACGTACGGGGGCTGGAAGTTCCAGAACGTCGAGAAGTTCAAGATCGACGGCGGTACGTTCCGGGACAGCTTCGCCGCATCGTGCAACACCGCCTTCATCACCCAGGCCAAGAAGCTCGGCGACGGCGATCTGACCAAGCAGGCGCAGGAGGTCTTCGGGCTCGGCAAGGGCAACTGGACGAGCGGTGTGCCCACCTTCGACGGTGCGGTGCCGGTGCAGAAGGACGCACAGAAGGCGGCCTCGCTGATCGGGCAGGGCGGGGTCCGGATGAGCCCGCTGAATGTGGCCTCGTTCATCTCGACCGCCAAGACCGGCACCTTCAAGCAGCCGTACGTGGTCTCCCCGGAGGTCGACAACCGCACCCTGGCCACCGCGCCGCGCAAGCTGGACCCGAAGGCGCACAGCCAGCTGCGGACCCTGCTCAACTACACGGCGACGTCCGGGTCCGCGGCCGAGGCGATGGCCGGCATGAGCGGTGACATCGGCGGCAAGACCGGTTCGGCGGAGGTCGACGGGCAGAAGAAGCCCAACGGCTGGTTCGCTGCCTGGAGCGGCGACATGGCCGCGGCGGCGGTCGTCCAACAGGGCGGGCGCGGCGGCGAGTCGGCGGGTCCGCTGGTGGCCTCGGTGCTCAAGTCCGCAGGCTGACGGACGGGGCCGAGCCCGGGGGGATGTCACGTATCGGAACTGGTTCGCATGCCCCATACACCGACAGCTAGCGTGGCCGTCCATGAGCACTGAAGACACCGCCACGCCCGCCGGCCCCGCCGCCCACCCCCGCTTCGCCGAGGCCCTGCGCGAGCTCGGGCTCGAGCGGCTGCTCGACGACGTCCGCGCCTTCCCGGAGGCGACCCGTACGGCCGCGGAGGCCGCCGCGGCGATCGGCTGCGAGCTCAGCGAGATCGTCAAGTCCCTGATCTTCGCGGCCGACGGGGTGCCCGTCCTGGTCCTGATGGACGGCTCCTCGCGGGTCGACCTGGAGCGGGTACGGCACGAGCTCGGGGCCGAGAAGGTGACGCGGGCGAAGGCCGACCTGGTGCGGGAGACCACCGGCTATGCGATCGGCGGCGTGCCGCCCTTCGGCCACCGGACCCGCACCAGGGTGCTCGCCGACCGCGGGCTGCTCGACCACGCGGTGGTGTGGGCGGCGGCCGGCACCCCGCACACGGTGTTCCCGATGGCGCCCAAGGATCTGGTCGCGCACGCGGGCGGCGCGCTCGTGGACGTACGTGAGCAGTCGGCCGGGGACGACGCCGAGCGCTCCGCGTGAGCCCGACAGTCGCCGCGGCCGTCGTCCTGGCGGCCGTCACCCACGCGTCCTGGAACGCGATGGCGCACCACATCAAGGACCAGCTGCTCGCCTTCACGCTGGTGTCCGGCGGCGGTGCGCTGATCGGCGCGGTCCTCGCCTGCTTCGCGCCGCTCCCGGCGGCGGGTGCCTGGCCGGCGCTCCTCGCCTCCGCGGTGCTGCACGTGGCCTATATGACGCTGCTCATGCGGTCGTTCAGCCTCGGGGACTTCGGGCAGATGTATCCGATCGCCCGGGGTACGGCGCCGCTGGTGGTGACGGTGGCGGCCGCGGTGTTCGTGGGCGAGAGCATCGACGCCTGGCAGTCGGCGGGTGTCGTGGTCGCCAGCACGGGCCTGGTCGGGCTCGCCCTGTGGGGCATCCGCGGCTCGGGGCGGCGGCCGCACTGGGCCGCGCTGGTGGCGGCGGTCGCCACGGGGCTCGCGATCGCGGCGTACACGGTCGTGGACGGGGTCGGGGTGCGGGCCTCGGGCACGCCGCTCGGCTACGTCGCCTGGCTGATGATCCTCGAGGGCCTGGCCATCCCCCTGTTCGCCCTGCGCCGCCACGGGGCCGAACTGCCTTCCCTGCTACGGCCGTACGCGCTACGGGGGCTGCTGGGCGCGGCGCTGTCGGTGGTGGCCTACGGGCTTGTGCTCTGGGCCCAGACGCGGGCGGCGCTGGCGCCGATCGCGGCGCTTCGGGAGTCGTCGATCATCGTGGGAGCGGGGATCGGAACGCTCTTCTTCAAGGAACGCTTCGGCCTCCCCCGTGTCCTGGCCGCGGGAGTCATGGCCCTCGGCATCTCCCTGATGCTGCTGCCCGGCTAGCGGGCTCAGTCCAGTCCATCCGGCACCACGTTCAGCCCTTCCGGCACCATATTCAGCCCCTCCGGCACCACACTCAGCCCCTCCGGCGCTTGAGGAGCGGGGTCCGGGGCGGAGCCCCAATCAGCCCCTCCGGCGCTTGAGGAGCGGGGTCCGGGGCGGAGCCCTGGAAGCCACGTGCTTGACCGCCGGTCAAAAGACGTCCTCAAACGCCGGACGGGCTGAGAGAGTGCCCTACGGGCTGAAACGCATCGGCCTGGCGGCCACGTCCTCAAACGCCGGACGGGCTGGATTTGGTGCCCGACGGGCTGAAGGTGGTGCCGGACGGGCTGGACGTGGGGGACGGGCTGGAGGCCCGACACCCTGGAGACCCCGACCGGAGGTCAGGTCGTCGACTTCACCGCCCGGACGAGCGCTTGCGCTCGGGGGTCTGCGGTGACCCCCCGCTGGAGGCCGTTCGTGACGTAGCCGAGGGCCACCCCGGACGAGGGATCCGCGAAGCCGAGCGGACCACCCCGGCCGGGGTGACCGAAGGACCCCGGCCCCAGCAGCGGCGAAGCCGCACCGTGCAGCATGTACCCGAGCCCGAACCGCGTGTTGACGACAAGGACCCGGTCCGGCCCCGCCGACTCCTCCGTACGCGCCGCCGTCACCGTCGCCGGCACGAACAGCGAGCGCGCCCACGTCCCGTCGCCCCGCTCCACCTCACCGAGCAGCGAGGCGTAGAAACCGGACAGCGCCCGGGCCGTCGCGATGCCGTTGGAGGCGGGCAGCTCCGCGGCGCGGTACGCGGGCGCGTTCTCGTCGTACGAGGCGAGCGCGCCGAACGCCCGCCGGGTCAGCGACTCGGGATCCGCGTACGCCTCCGCGACGCTCCGCTTGGCCCGCAGCCGCAGCGCGGACGACTGCGCGGGCGGCTCGAGGCGGCCCACCCGGCCGACCTGGCCGGCCCGTGCGTCCGGCAGGCCGAGCCACAGTTCGAGCCCGAGCGGCCCGGCGATCTCCTCGTCGATCCAGCGGCCGAGGCTGCGCCCGGTGACCCGCCGGACGAGTTCGCCGACCAGCCAGCCGAAGGTCTGTGCGTGGTAGCCGTGCGCCGTGCCCGGCTCCCATGCGGGGGCCTGTGCGGCGACCGCGGCGGGCGCCCGGTCGAGCTCGTCCAAGGTCAGCGGGTGGTCGAGAGCGGGGACGCCGGCGCGGTGGGTGAGCAGGTGGCGTACCAGGGTGCGTTCCTTGCCGTGGGCCTTGAACTCGGGCCAGTACGCCCCGACCGGAGCGTCCAGGTCGAGCAGTCCGCGCTGGTGCAGGATCAGCGGCACCGCGGCGGCGACGCCCTTCGTCGCCGAGCGGACTATCTGCGCGGTGTCGGGCTGCCACGGCGTCTCGCCGTCCACGTCGCGCACCCCGCCCCACAGGTCGACGACCTTGCGGCCGTGCCGGTGCACGGCCACCGCGGCGCCGCGCTCGCCGAGCGTCTCGAAGTTCCGTACGAAGGCGTCCCTGACGGGCTCGTAACCCGGCGCGACCGTGCCNTCGAAGTTCCGTACGAAGGCGTCCCTGACGGGCTCGTAACCCGGCGCGACCGTGCCCTGGACGTCCACCACTGCACTCCCTGCTCCCGCTGCGCCACGGTGACGCTCGCTCCATGGTGCAACGTCCGCCCTCCCCGGCCGATTCCGGGTACGGAGGCGGGTGCTGAGCGCCCTCTTGCTGGGTACGCGATCTCCACGGAGCGCTCTCCGGGGTAGCTCAAGTCCTTGCTTATATGCGACATTGGTGGACAAATGGCTCGGCCTGAAAGGGTGAGGGACAGTGATGTCGGTCGTCGAGGGTCACGCACGGTGCCGAGTCGTCACGGACTCACCCGAGGGCAGCCGGGCGATCCGGGCGGCCCTGCGATACGACATCGGCGCGGACGCGCCGGCGGTTCGGATCGCGTTCCCCGGGGGGCACGAATGGACCTGTCCGCGCGAGCTGCTCGAGCGGGGCGCGAGGGCGCCGGCGCAGCTCGGCGAGGTACAGGTGTGGCCCTGCGGCCGGGCCCAACTCATCCTCGAGTTCCACGAACCGGACGGCGTCACGGTCCTCCAGTTCGACGTGGTCCCCCTGATCCGCTTCCTCCAACGAACGTACGGGGCGGCCGCCCCCAGCCCATCGAGTGTTTGAGACCGCCCCAGGGCGCTGCCCCGGACCCCTCCCCCAAGCTCTCGGCTCCGCTCGAGCAGGGGGGACCCCCATCTCAAACGCCGGAGGGGCTGAATTCGGGCCGCGACACACGCCGACAGCGTCAGCTGTCGACTTGCTCCCGGTATACCCCAGGCGAAGCATGGACCCGTGAGTGACGCCGCATACCTCCGCTTCCCGCACCTGCACGGTGACACCCTCTGCTTCGTCGCCGAGGACGACCTGTGGATCGCCCCGATCACCCCCGTCACCCCCGCCGGCAAGGCGAGACGTGCCTGGCGCCTCACCGTGGACCGCACCCGCGTCGGCCACCCCCGCTTCTCCCCCGACGGTTCCACCATCGCGTACACGACCTGGCGCAGCCTCGACCCGGAGATCCACATCGCGCCCGTCGACGGCGGACCGGCCAGGCGGCTCAGCTACTGGGGCAGCACCGACACCCGTGTCTGCGGCTGGACGCCCCCGGACACCTCGGGCCAGACGGAGATCCTGGCGGTGTCCTCGTACGGCCAGCCGTTCTCGTACTTCAGCTGGGCGTACTCCGTGTCCACCGACGGCTCCCCCGGTGGCCGCCTCCCCTGGGGCCCGGTGAACGACATCGCGGTCGCGGACGTCGACGGCGAGCGCCGCACCCTGCTGCTCACCGGGAAGCCGCCGCACGAGCCGGCCGCCTGGAAGCGCTACCGGGGCGGTGCGACGGGACGGCTCTGGCTGCACGGCGAGCGGCTGCTGCCCGATCTGGACGGGCATCTGGACTGCCCGATGTTCGTGGCGGGACGGATCGCCTTCCTCTCCGACCACGAGGGCACCGGCAATCTGTACTCCTGCGCCCCCGACGGCACCGATCTGCGCCGGCACACGGACCACGACGCGTTCTACGCCCGGCACGCCTCCGGCGACGGCGAGCGCGTGGTCTACCAGTGCGCCGGCGAGCTCTGGCTGGTCGACGACCTCTCCCCCGGCTCCGTACCGCGCCGCCTCGAGGTCGATCTCGGCGGCCCGCGCCCCGGCCGCCGCAGCTACCAGGTCCCGGCCGCCAAGAACCTCGACGGCCTCTCGGTCGACGAGACGGGCCGGGCCAGCGCCGTCGCCGTACGCGGCAGCTTGTACTGGCTCACCCACCGCGACGGCCCGGCCCGCACCATCACCGACACCCCGGGTGTACGGATCCGGCTGCCGGAGATGCTGGGCGTCGGCGGGCAGGTCGCCTACGTCACCAGCGCCGAGGGCCCTGACACGATCGAGATCGCGTATCTGCCGAGGGCCAGCGGCGAGCGGGAGCCGCGGCGGCTCGCCTCCGGCAAGCTCGGCCGGGTCCTGGAGCTGGTGTCGGATCCGGCGGGCGAGCGGCTCGCCATCGCCTCGCACGACGGCCGGGTCCTCCTGGTCGACGCCGCCGAGGAGGGCGACGGCGAGGTCACCGAGCTGATCCGGTCGGTCAACGGCCCGGTGAGCGACCTCGCGTTCTCCCCCGACGGCGCCTGGCTGACCTGGTCGCATCCCGG
This sequence comes from Streptomyces triticagri, assembly GCF_003429565.1. Taxonomy (GTDB): domain Bacteria; phylum Actinomycetota; class Actinomycetes; order Streptomycetales; family Streptomycetaceae; genus Streptomyces; species Streptomyces triticagri. The sequence continues at coordinate 13,871 of NZ_QUAK01000003.1, read as the reverse complement.
GATCGGCCGCTCGCTGCGGCAGATCAAGATGGCCCGGATCACGGACCGTACGATCGTCGACGTCACCAACGGCCGCTTCGAGGACGAGAATCCGGTCTTCACCCGGGACGGCCGCTATCTCGCCTTCCTGTCCTGGCGCGGCTTCGACCCGGTCTACGACGTGCACACCGGCGACCTGTCGTTCCCCCTTGGCTGCCGCCCGTACCTCGTCCCCCTGTCGTCCGCGACCCCGTCCCCGTTCGCGCTGTCACCGGACGGCCGGCCCGCGGCGGGCGGTCTCGATCCGGCCGACGAGAGTACGGGCGACGGCTCGGTGATCGTGGAGATCGAGGGCCTGGCGAACCGGGTGACGCCCTTCCCGGTCGCCGCCTCCAAGTACTCCGGTCTGCAGCCGGTGAGCGGCGGCGGGCTGCTCTGGCTGCGCTGGCCGATCTCCGGCGCGCTCGGCGAGACGTTCGCCAATCCGGCGGACACCTCGGGCCGGCCCACCCTGGAGTACTTCAACATCGCCAAGGCCACCCGTACCGAACTCGTCGACGACCTGGACTGGTTCGCGCTCAGCGGCGACGGCAGCCGCATCGTGGTGATGGACGACGACGAGCTGCGGGCGGCACCGGCGACCGAGGCCGGTGACAGCGATTCGACGGTCTGGATCGACCTGCGCCGCATCCTGCACGAGGTGGACCCGCCCGCCGAGTGGCGGCAGGCGTACGACGAGGCGGGCCGGCTGATCCGGGACCTGTTCTGGGAGCCGCACATGTGCGGCATCGACTGGCCCGCGGTCCTCGACCAGTACCGCCCGCTGGTCGAACGGGTCGCATCACCCGACGAGTTCGCCGATCTGCTGCGCGAGGTGCTCGGCGAGCTCGGCACCTCGCACGCCTATGTCGCCCCGGCCCGGCGCAACGAGGGCCCGCCGCACTACCAGCGCCTGATGGGCCTGCTCGGCGCGAACCTGGTCTGCAAGGACGGCGCCTGGATGATCCGGCGGATCCTGCCGGGCGACTCCTCCGACTCCAAGGCCCGTTCGCCGCTCGCGGGCGCGGGGCTGCGCGAGGGCGCCGTCCTCACACATGTGGACGGCCGGCCCGTCGACCCGGTGACGGGTCCCTTCCCGCTGCTCTCGGGGGCCGGCGGCACCACGGTCGAGCTGACCTTCACGCCCGCGGAGGGCGAGGGCCGGTCACGCCGGGTCGCGGTGGTCCCGCTGATCGACGAGCGCCCGCTGCGCTACCAGGACTGGGTGGCCAAACGCCGTGACGTGGTACGGGAGTTGAGCCACGGCAAGTGCGGCTATCTGCACATCCCCGACATGGGCGGCTCCGGCTGGGCGCAGTTCAACCGCGATCTGCGGATGGAGGTCTCCCGCCCCGCCCTGATCGTGGACGTACGGGGCAACGCGGGCGGCCACATCAGCGAACTCGTCGTCGAGAAGCTGACCCGCACCATCCTCGGCTGGGACCTCACCCGCAATGCACAGCCGGTGAGTTACGCCTCCAACGCCCCGCGCGGCCCGATCGTCGCCCTCGCCGACGAGGCGACCTCGTCGGACGGCGACATGATCACCGCGGCGTTCAAGCTGCTCGGCCTCGGGCCGGTGGTGGGCTCGCGCACCTGGGGCGGTGTGGTCGGTATGACGGGCCGGCACCGGCTCGGGGACGGGACGGTGATCACGGTGCCGATGAACGCGGCATGGTTCGAGGAGTACGGCTGGTCCATCGAGAACCAGGGCGTGGCGCCCGACCTGGAGATCCTTCGTACGCCGCTGGACTGGGCGGAGGGGCGGCACGCCCAGCTGGACGACGCGGTGCAGCTGGCGCTGGATCTCCTGTCGAGCAGCCCTCCCGCCTCGCCGCCGGACTACTCGGACGTCCCCGACCGCCGCCGGCCGCCCCTGCCGCCGCGGTAGGTCCCCAGGCCCGCCCCCCTTCCCGAAACTCCTCAATCGCCGGAGGGGCTCTATATAGAGCCCCTGGGGACACTGCCATCGGCAACAGAGAGCGACCGCCCGACATGCGACGAATGTCGCCCCGTGCCACGCTGGTCGAGGCCCGAACCACCTCACCCCTAGGAGTGAATCTCATGGGCATGCAGGACCAGTTCAAGGACAAGGCCAACGAGCTCAAGGAAAAGGCGTCCGACGCCCTCGGCCAGAAGAAGGACGAGGCATCCGAGCGCTCCTCGGACATGGGCGACAAGGCGCAGGAGCAGGGCGACCAGCTCCGCGAGCGCGGCGAGCGCGAGGCGGAACGCCGTCGGCCGGACGAGGGCCGGTAACCCTCCCCGCACAGCTTTTTGTCCTCAATCGCCGGACGAGCTTCCACAAGCCCGTCCGGCGATTGAGGACGAGGCCGCCAGGCCGACGGCCTGGAACCCCCGGTTCTACGAGCCGGCCCGCGCCCGCTCGTCCGCCGCGCCGCCCTCGCCGACCAGACCCGTGGGCGCATCCCCGAGCCGCGGCTCGAACCGCTTCATCTCGCGCTGACCGACGGACCCGATGACCGACGGCAGATAGCCCCGGATCGACTGCATCCCGCGCAGCCACCACTGCGCGTACACATGCGCGGACCGCCGCTCGATCCCGGCGACGATCCGGTCCACTGCCGGCCCGAGCGGATACGTCTTGTTGGACGGCCACGGCAGCCGTTGCCGCAGCTCACGCATCACGTCGTTCTGGTCCGCACCGCGCACCATGTCCGTGTCGGTCCACGACAGATAGCCGACTCCGACCCGTACGCCCTTGTAGCCGACCTCCGCCCGCAGGCTGTGTGCGAAGGCCTCGACGCCCGACTTGGACGCGCAGTAGGCGGACATCATCGGCGCCGGGGTGATCGCGGCGAGCGAGGCGATCTGCAGGAAGTAGCCGCGGCTCTCCATCAGGACCGGCAGGAACGCCCGCGCGGTCACCGCACTCCCGATGAGGTTGACCTCGATGACCCGCCGCCAGGCCTCCGGATCGGAGTCGACGAACGGACCGCCGCCGGCCACACCGGCGTTGGCCACCACGATGTCGATCTTGCCGAAGCGTTCCTTGACCTCCTGGGCGATCCCCGCCATCGCCGCGTGGTCGGTGACATCGGCGTACCAGTGGTCGCTCTCGGTGTGCAGGCGCGCGGAGACCTCCTTGAGCACGTCCGGCTCGAGCCCGACGAGCGCGACCTTCGCGCCGCGCGCCGACAGCTTGCGCGCGAGCAGTTCGCCGACGCCGCGCGCGGCGCCCGTGACGACTGCGACCTGTCCTTCGAGACTGACCCTGCTCATGCGGCCCTGCCTTCCTCGATACGTGCCGGATCCTCGGTGCGTGCCTGCTCGTGCGTGCGCCCCTGCTCGTGCGTGCGTACGAGATACGCTCCGGCCAACTCCCGTATCGCCAGGTTCACCGCGTCCGGCGCCTCGACCGGCGACATGTGCCCGACCCCGGTCAGCTCGGTCAGGCCGAGCCGGTCCGGCAGCGCGGCGGCGATCCGGTGCGCATGCACCGGCGGGGTGAGCCGGTCCGCGAGACCCGTGACGACACGGGTGGGCAGCGTCAACTCCCCTACGTGCGCGGTGATCCGGAGCGTCCCGAGCACATGCGACCAGCCCCGGCGCACCCCGCGCGGGCAGGCGTGCACGATCCGCGCACAGGCGTCGACCTGCTCCCGGGACGAAGCGCGGCCCATCGTCGCGTACTTGAGCACCCTCCGGCTCACCGCCGTGACCGGCCCGAGCGGGGCCGGCGAGGCCAGGACGGAGCGGGTGAGCCGGGTGCGCAGCCGGCCGGGCCGCAGCGGCAGCACCGTGGACTCGGCGACCAGGTCGGACGCGCCCGTGTTGCAGAGCAGTGCGGCCGCGCCGTGTTCCCTGAGTCCGGGCCGTCCGGCGGCCGCGATCAGCGTCATGGCGCCCATCGAGTGGCCGACGAGCACGGCCTTCTCGCCCGGCGCGAGCGTCGCCGCGAGCACCGCCTCCAGATCGTCGGCGAGCGCCCGGGTGCTGTAGCCGTCGGGGTCGTCGGGGGCCGGGCTGCGCCCGTGGCCCCGCTGGTCGTAGGCGATCACGCGATGGTCGGTGGCGAGGTCGCGCACCTGCGCCGCCCAGAAGGCGGTCGAGCAGGTCCAGCCGTGCGCGAGGACGACGGCGGGCGCGCCCTCGGGCCCGTGCGCCTCGACGTACAGGCGGGCGCCGTCGGCCGAGACCGCGGTGAGTTCGCGGGCGGCGGGCGGCGGGGCGTAGCGCCCGGAGGTGACGTGGGTGAGCCGGCTCATGCGTCCGCCTCCACCTTCTCGGCGGGCCTGCCCGCGCGGTTCGCCTGGGCCGCCGGTCGCAGTACGTCGTACTCGGCGAGGTCGACCCGGCGGGTGGCGGCGCGGAACTCGGTGGTGGTGCCGGGCCAGATGGTGGTGTTCCTGCCGTTCTCGTCGAGGTACCAGCTGTTGCAGCCGCCGGTGTTCCAGACGGTGCGCTTCATGCGCTCCTGGACCCGGTCGTTCCAGCCCTGTACGGCGGTGGGGCGGGCGTCGAGCGCCGCGCGGCCGCCGAGCACGTCGACCTGGCGGAGGTAGTCGGCCATGTAGTTCAGCTGGGACTCGATCATCAGGATCATCGAGGAGTTCCCGAGGCCGGTGTTGGGGCCGATGATCGTCATCCAGTTGGGGAAGCCCGCGGCCGTCGCGCCGCGCAGCGAGTTCATCCCGCCGGTCCAGGTCTCGGCGAGGGTGCGGCCGTCGGCGCCGATCACACGCTCGGCGATCGGCATGTCCGTGACGTGGAATCCGGTGCCGAAGATGATCGCGTCGACCTCGGTCTCGGTGCCGTCGGATGCGACGAGAGTGTTGCCGCGCACCTCCTTGAGCCCGGAGGCGACGACGTCCACGTTCGGCTGCGCGAGCGCCGGATAGTACGTGTTGGACAGCAGGATCCGCTTGCAGCCGATGCGGTACGAGGGCGTCAGCTTGTCCCGGAGCGCCGGGTCCTTGATCGCCCGCTTCATGTTCCGCTTGGCGATGCTCTCGACCAGGCCGAGCTCGTTCGGCCGCTTGGTGAACGCCTGGACCTGCAACTCCCTGATGCCCCAGAGCAGTCCGCGCCGGGCGGAGGTGGTGAACGGCAGCTGCCGGTGCAGCCAGCGCTCCGCGCCGCTGATCGGCCGGTCGGCGCGCGGCATGACCCACGGCGGGGTGCGCTGGAACAGCGTCATCCGCTCCACCTCGGCCTGGATCGCGGGCACGATCTGGATCGCGGACGCCCCGGTGCCGATCATCGCGACCCGCTTGCCGCGCAGGTCGTAGTCGTGGTCCCAGCGGGCCGAGTGGAAGACCTTGCCCTCGAAGCCGTCGAGGCCCTCGATGTCCGGGACCTTGGGGTCGGAGAGCGGTCCGGTGGCGGACACCACGACCTCGGCGGTGATGCTGCCGGCGCTGGTGTCGATCTCCCAGTGCAGCGCGTCGTTGTCCCAACGCATCTGCTTCACCTCGGAGTTGAAGCGGATGTGCGGGCGGAGGCCGAAGGTGTCGGCGACATGCTCGAGGTACTTCCAGATGTGCTCCTGACCGGAGAAGGTGCGGGGCCACTCCGGGTTGGGCGCGAAGGAGAAGGAGTACAGGTGCGAGGGCACGTCGCAGGCGCAGCCCGGATAGCTGTTGTCGCGCCAGGTGCCGCCGACGGCGCCGGCCCGCTCCAGTACGACGAAGTCGGTGATGCCTTCGCGGCGGAGGCGGACGGCGGCCCCGAGGCCACCGAAACCGGTCCCGATCACCGCCACCTTCACGTGTTCCCGCTCGCGCTCGTGCTCGGCCATGCAGCCCGCCTCCCGAATGTTCCGCGACTCCGCCAGTAACCACTGGCATGATTGGGAGAGTAGAGCAGCTCCGTACTCATGGGTAGGGGTTGAGGCCAGGAAAGTTACCGGCGGTACAACATAGGGTGCAGACGTGGCAGACGAACGCGGAGACGATTCCGGCACCGGCGGCGGCGCCGAGTACCGCATGACCGAGCTCGCCGAGAAGGCCGGCATCACCGTCCGCACACTGCGCTTCTACCGGGAGCGCAAGCTGATCCCGCCACCGCGCCGCGAGGGCCGCATCGCCTGGTACGACGAGCACCACCTGGCCCGCCTGCGTACGATCACGGCCCTGCTGGAGCGCGGCCACACCCTCAACGCCATCGCGGACCTCACCGACGCCTTCGACAACGGCCGCGAGATCGGCGAACTCCTCGGCCTCGGCGAACCCACCGAGGAGACCCCGGTCCGCCTCACCCCGCAGGAACTGGCCGACCGCTTCGAGGGCGAGGTCACCCCGGAGAATCTCGCGACCGCCCTGGAACTCGGCTATGTGGCCACCGACGGCGACGAGATCGTGCACATCAGCCGCCGCCTGATGGACGTCTCGGTGGCCCTGATCCAGGAGGGCGTCCCGCTCGCCGCGATCCTCGAGGCGGGCCGCCGCGTCCGCGTGCACGCCGAGGAGCTCTCCGACCTCTTCATCACCACGGTCCACTCCCACACACCCGACGTCGACCTCGAACGCCTCCGACCGCTCGCCAAGGCGGTCGTCGAGGCGGAACTGTCCATGGCGATGGACCGGCGCCTGCACGAGTCCCGCGCCAAGTCGGCCTCGGCCGACGCCACTTCGAGCGCATCGGACAGCTGAGGGCCCGGCCCGCGGGGTACTACCGGGGAAGCCACCACCGGGCCTTGTAGATTCCGCCGTCGACGAGGAAGTACGAGGACGACGGCTCGTGGACGTCCACCCGCCGCGTCCACCACGTCTCCTCCAGGCCGTCCTCCGGCACCGTGGTGATCACCCGCCCGGACCGCGGATCGTCCCCGACGGCCTTCACGCTCGCGCGGGAGACTCCGTGCCGTACGAACTCCCCCTGGCTCACCACATATTGGAAGACCGCCGCGCTGGTCGCCACCCAGAGCCGGTCCGCACTCGCGGCCACGGGGAAGAGATCGTGCCCTCCGGCCTTCCCACCGGGCGACGGCACCGGAAGCGCGACCCCGAACGTCCGCACCAGGCGCGGCCGCCCCGCACTCCCGCCGACCCGGTAGGCCACCAACTCGTCGTCCCCGACGGCCCAGAGCACCCGCCGCCGCGCATCCCAGTGCAGCCCGTGCGCCCCCTTGAGCTCCGCCTCGGCGTACGTCGTGCTGTCCGGGCCCTGCGAGGCGGCGTAGACCCGCACCAGCGCCCCCGTGCTCCCGGCCACCGCGACGTTCCCGTCGGGCAGCAGCTCCACGCTGTGCGGATTGAGCAGATCGTCACCGGGGCCGAGTTCCCCGGCCCAGTACCGCCGCCCGGTGGGATGCTCGACGACGGCGGCGAAACCGAAGGATGCACAGGTCAGGACGTACGTACGCCCCCGAAGCCGGCGCACCTTGGCCTCGCTCGGATAGACCCAGCTGGCCGCCGGGTCCAGATCCGCGTACTGCGGGTCGCCGAGCGGTGAGCAGGACCACAGGACGGCCTCCGGATCGGCCGCCAGGTCCCACACCGGCCGCCGCGGGTCGAGGACCAGGATCCGCTTGGACGCCTGCTCGGTCAGCAGCACGGGCGGCACCCGAGGACGAGCCGCCGCGCGAGCACTCGCGGCCGAAAGCGCGACTGCCGCCCCGGCACCCGCCGCACCGAACAGCGCACCGCGCCGCGACACCTCGTACGCCATGAAGTCCCCTTGCAGAAAGTGGAGTTGGCCCGGGATCCGCCCTGTCGTCCGCAGCCAATCTGCCACGCCGCACCTCACCCGTGAACCCTCGACACGGCGACCTTGACGCGCACCCGTCACGTCACAAGAATCTCGTCCGAGCGGGCGGACAACGATGTCCACAACGTTGTAGGACCGGGCGCCCGCGCCCCCACGGAAGGACAGCCCCCATGTCCCGACTCCGCACCCTGGCCCTCCTCTTCGCCGCCCTGCTCCTCCTCGCCCCCGCCGCGACCGCCGTCGAGGGCGGCCCCGGCGCGGAGAGAGCGACCGCAGACGCCCCCGACCACCGCACCGCCGAGGCCGGCAACCCCTTCGTCGACGGCTGGTACGCCGACCCCGACGTCGCCGTCTACGAGGGCCGCTACTGGGTCTTCCCGACGACCTCACGTCCCTACGAGGAGCAGACCCGTCTGGACGCCTTCTCCTCCACGGACCTGGTCCACTGGACGAAGCACGAACGCGTCCTGGAGATCGACGACATCCCGTGGGCGGAGCGGGCGCTGTGGGCGCCGGCGCCGGTCGAGCGGAACGGCAAGTACTACCTGTACTTCGCGGCCAACGACATCCAGAGCGACGACGAGGTCGGCGGCATCGGCGTCGCCGTCTCCGACCGCCCGGAGGGCCCGTACCGCGACGCACTCGGCGAGCCGCTGATCCCGAAGTTCCACAACGGCGCGCAACCCATCGACCAGGACGTCTTCATCGACGACGACGGTCAGGCGTACATGTACTACGGCGGCTGGGAACACGCCAACGTGGTGCGTCTGAACCCGGACATGACCAGCCTCGGCACCCACCCCGACGGCAGCGTCTTCAAGGAGATCACGCCGGAGAACTACGTCGAGGGCTCGCTGATGTTCAAACGCGGCGGCAAGTACTACCTGATGTGGTCCGAGGGCGGCTGGACCGGCCCCGACTACTCCGTCTCGTACGCGATCTCGGACTCGCCGACCGGCCCCTTCGAGCGGCTCGACAAGGTCCTTCAGCAGGACCCGGCCGTCGCCCGCGGCTCCGGCCACAACTCGGTGCTCAACATCCCCGGCACCGACATCTGGTACATCTTCTACCACCGCCGCCCGCTCAGTGAGACCGACGGAAACCACCGGGTCGTCGCCTACGACCGGATGCACTTCCGCGACGACGGGACCATCGAGCCGGTCACCATGCGCGTCCACGACAACTTCGACGACGGCGACGCGGTCGGCTGGCGCAACCACGGCGACGGCACCTGGTCCGCCGCGGACGACACATACACCGGCAGTACCGCCGCAACCGCCCTCTCCCTCCAGGACACCGACTTCTCCGACCTCGACTACGAGGCCGATGTGAGCCTGCGGAACCGCCGCGGCGGCGCGGGCCTCGCCTTCCGTGTCACGGAACCGGGCAGCGGCCCCGGCGGCTTCCACGGCTACTACGCCGGCCTCACCCGCGACGGCGTCGTGCTCCGCAAGGAGGGCGAGACCTCGACCACCCTCGCCACCGCCCGGCTGCGCCCGAAGGACACGCACCGGATGAAGGTCGAGGCGGTCGGCTCCACCCTGAAGGTCTATGTGGACGACCTGGACGAGCCGAAGCTCACCGTCATGGACACGACGTACGCCTCGGGCACGAACGGCGTCCGCGTGAACGGACCGGAGGGCGCCGGCGCCACCCCGACCGGCCGCTTCGACAACCTCGCGATCCGGCCGGCGGAGTAGCCGCTGCCGTCCGCTCCGGGTCACGTACGGGACGACGCCTTCCCGTACGTGACCCGCCGGACCAGGACCTCGAACGGGCCGCGTTGTCCGCGCAGTTGCATCCGGTGGGCCAGTAGCACGGTGCCCAGCCAGGTGGCGGCGGCGAGCAGCGCGGTGGTCGTGACGGTCAGGGTCCCGGAGAGGTCGAGCAGGAACGGCGTGAAGGCGACGGTCCAGACGACCGACTGCAGCAGGTAGCAGGTCATGGACCGCTGCCCGACGGCGGCGATCGCGCGCACCGCGGGACCCTTCCGCGCCTCGAGCCGTCCCGCGAGGAGCGCGACGAGCGCCGCGTATCCGAAGCCGCCGAGGACGCCCGTGCCGTCGTGCAGCGGTCCGACGACCTCCAGTACGTCGGGACCGGCGACGTCGAGGGCACCGGAGGACATCAGGGCGGCCGGGTGCGCGCCGAGCACGGCGAGGCCGATCCCGGCCACGGCCGTGACCCACAGCAGGATCCGGTACCGCTCGGGCCGCTCCAGGACGCGGCGGCGCCCCGCCCAGAGCCCGATCGCGAACGGGCACAGGAAGCCGAGCGGACCCGCGAGCGCCACCAACGGCGTCACCTGCAGACGCTCGACGATCATCGTGCCCACATCCGGCGGCAGCATCGAGGCGTCCGGCGGATCACTGCTGACCGACAGCGAACCCTCGGTCGGCAGCGAGACGAAGACGAGGAACATCGCCGCGATCACAAGGAGCCAGCGGTCCTTCCAGCGCACCATCCAGGCCCCCGCGAACAACAGCGCGCCGTACGCGCCCAGGATGTCGCCGACGTAGAGCAGCAGCCCGTGCAGGATGCCGACGACGATCAGGACCAGACCGCGCCGCCACAGCAGTCGCCGCACGGTCCGCGGCGGCGCCCCGCCCTGCCGCCGCACGATGTGCGCCACTCCGTAGCCGAAGAGCAGCCCGAACATCGGGAACGCCCGGCCGTCGACGAAGGTCGCCATCAGCCACGTACCGGCCGAGTCGAGGGCGGATCCGTGCTGCGGATAGCCCCCGAGGACCTCCGAACCCCGAAGAAAATAGTGGGAGTTGGCGAGCGCGATGAACAGCAGCAGGAAGCCCCGCGCCAGATCGGGCGCGAGCGCCCGCCGCGCCAGGTCCGTCGGCCCGGTCCGTTCTGTGCCCCCGCCGGTACTCCCGGCCAACTCGGTCGCCATGCCGCCAGTCAACGGCTCGACCCCCTGAGCGGCCATCGTCCGAAGGTCGACCGACGACCGACCTTGGTCTACGGCCTGTCCGGCCGGCCCCGACCTCGGTCACTCACCCCGCGGAGCGCGACGGAAACGATCAGACGGCGCTGCGCGCGGACTCCAGGTACGCCCACGCCCGGGCCCCCGACACGAGCGTCACCTCGACCCGCGCGTAGTCGTCGACCTCGTAGTCGTCGGCGGCGGCCAGCTCCTCGTCGGTCAGCTCGAGGACGGCCCCCTCGACCGAGTCGGCCGGGTCGTCGGAGGGTACGACCAGCAGGTGCCGGTCGGTCCCACTGACCGCGATGACCTCGGGGTCGGTGATCCGGAGCTCCGTGGTCCGGTATCCCGGCAGCGCATCCCGGCGCCCGTCCAGAAGCCGGCCGAAGCGCGCGAGCTGAACCTCGCGCATCTGCAACGTCCCGTAGGTGAAAAGGGCATGCGGGGCAGCGGACGTCATGTCGTGGAACACCTGAACTTCTCCGAATCGAACGGACCTACGAGGCTAACAGGCCGAATCCGACCCACCCTGGTGGTCATAAACGCAGGTCACGGGTGCATGGTCCGACCAGCGCTCCTCGTGCGATGCCGCGCGCTCGACGTACGCCTTCACGGCCTTCCGCGCGAGGCCGCGCGTGGCGACGTGCAGGTCGATCCGCCAGCCCGTGTCGTTGTCGAAGGCGCGGCCGCGGTAGGACCACCACGAGTAGGGGCCCTCGACGTCGGGGTGGAGGGCACGCACGACATCGGTGTACTCGTCGAGGACCTGGCCGAGCCAGGCCCGCTCTTCGGGCAGGAAGCCGGAGTTCTTGCGGTTGCCCCGCCAGTTCTTGAGGTCGGGCTCCTGATGGGCGATGTTCCAGTCGCCGCAGACCAGGACCTCGCGCCCGTCGGCCGCGGCGCGCTCCTTGAGGCCGGTCAGATACGTGCGGAACTCGGCCATGAAGCGTTCCTTCTCCTCCTGGCGCGGGGTGCCGACCTCGCCCGAGGGGAGGTAGAGGCTGGCCACCGTGACGCCTGGCAGATCGACCTCGACGTACCGGCCACTGGTGTCGAACTCCTCGGACCCGAATCCGATCGCGACCCGGTCCGGCGCACGCCGGGTGTACAGGGAGACCCCCGCGCGTCCCTTGGCGGCCGCCGGCGCGTGCACCACGTGCCAGCCCTCGGGGTCGCCCACGCCCGCCGGCAGCTGATGCGGCTCGGCGCGCACCTCCTGCAGGCAGACGACATCGGCGTCCGTCCCGGCCAGCCACTCGACGAAGCCCTTCTTGGCGGCGGCGCGGAGCCCGTTCACATTCACGGAAGTCACAGTCAGCACCCCGGCACGATACCGGCACACTGGTAAAGAATTTCCACCCGATTCTGCATAGAAGTACGATACTCAGCATGCTTATACGTCCCACCGCCTTCGACCACCCCGACGCGGCCAAGCTCAACGACCAGGTACAGCTCGAGTACGACGAGCGCTACGGCGACGGCGGCGACATCACCCCGCTCGACGCCGCCATGTTCGTACCGCCGCACGGCCTGTACCTGCTCGCGTACGACGCCGACGAGCACCCCCTGGCCACCGGCGGCTGGCGCCGCCAGGACGCCAACGACGAGGGGTACGCCGACGGGGACGCCGAGCTGAAGCGGATGTACGTCACCCCCGAGGCGCGCGGCCTCGGCCTCGCCCGGCGCATCCTCGCCGCCCTGGAGGACGACGCCCGGTCGGCCGGCCGCGTCCGGATGGTCCTCGAGACCGGCACCATGCAGCCGGAGGCGATCCGGCTCTACGAGACGAGCGGCTACACGCCCTGCGACAAATTCGGCCTGTACCGCTTCCACGAGGAGAGCCGCTGCTTCGCCAAGACCCTGTGATGTTCACGGATACTCCCCGGCGTTCACCGGCGAACCACGAACGGAAAGCGAATACCCGCGCCCGGCACCTCCCGTTCACCGGCAATTGCCGCCCGCACATGTGAGGCGTCAAGAGGCTTTGACACCAGGCAAGTTGGGCAAAGTCCTTGCAGTTCGAGGAGATTGACAGCGAGTGGAAGGTCAGGAAAAGCTCTGATCACCCGGGGGCCCGCAGAAGTCCCTGCCTGAATTCTCTCCTCCCGCGTTCGGGAGAGATCCCGGCCGTCCCCCTGGTACCAAGGAATCCGGACACACATGGCTCGGGGCGGCGACCGGCACCGAGGAGGGGACGGGGGACGGGGTGGCACATCCGACGACGTACGACCCGGTGCTCGACCACCGGACCCTGCCGTACACCCACCCGCACGGCCCCTCGGAGCCGGAGCACACCCTGCGTCCGCCGGCTCCGGGACGGGCCCTGGTCCTGGTCCCCGAATCCGGCCCGCCGCTGACCGTCCGCCCGGGCGAGCAGGTGCCGGATGCCCGGTACGGCAGCCGGCAGGAGGTGTTCACGGTGGACACCACCGAACACCGGTTACAGCTCGCCCTGTTGCTCGCCGGCCGTGACGCGCCCGCCGCGTTCCGCTGCGAGATCGGCCTGACCTGCCGGATCGTCAACCCGGCGGCGGTGGTGGCGCACGGCGTCCGCGACATGAGCGAGGCCTGGTCGGGCCCGGTGCGCGAGCACCTCGAGCGCATATCCCGTACGTACCCCACGGGCCGGCCGCGCGAGGCGGAGCAGGCGCTGAACGCGGCGCTTCGGGACTTCGCCGGCGACTCCGCCGTGCGGCTTCGCGGGGCGCGGATCGAACTCCTCACGGTGGCCGCTCCGTTCGCGGGGCCGTCGGGGGGTGGGGGGTCCGGTGCGGGTTCTGGTGCGGGTTCCGGTACTGGTGGACCTTCACATCGGGAGGCCGCCGGCGCGGCGGCCTCGAGCGGTCCGGCCTCCGGTGGTCCGCGGCGAAGCCGGGTGCGGGGGACGCGGCCGGGTGCGGGCGAGGCGACTCGTACAGCGCCCTCCGGTTCCGCTTCCGCCTCCGCTTCCCCTCAGCCTCCCCCTCGTCCCGTTCCTCCCCCTCGTCCCGCTCCTTCTGCGCCTCCCGTGTCCGACCCCGCCTCTCCGCCCGACGGCCCTTCACACGTCGTCCCCGGCGAGGTCGTGGGCCGCACCGAAGACGCCCTGCCGCCACGGCACTTCACGCCCCCGCGACCCCCCGGTACGCCCCCGCGCCCCGCCGAGCCCCCGGCCGCCGCCGAGCCACCCGGACCGCCCGCCCCCGGGACACCGCACGGATCCCCCGTGCCACCCCGCCCCACCCACCCGCCGTACGCACCGCCG
>NZ_QUAK01000078.1 GCF_003429565.1 Streptomyces triticagri | reverse complement strand
AGGCGGGCGCTGCCGGCGAACGCGACGCCCTGGCCCGGCTCGCCGCCCTGTCCGCCGGCCTCACCCTGCTCGGCGCCGGCCTGGTCACCGCCGCCCACCGCGGCTCGCTCGCCTTCCGCGCCGGGCGGCCGGACGGGACGGCCGAGCGCGCGCCGCGAGGCCGCGAAGATCGGGAAGACGCCCCTTAGAGTTCCTCCGGTGGACTACCCGAACGATCAGCACCCCGGCGCACCCGTGCGGGCCGGCGTCCCCGACCACGGCCGCATTCCCAAGTACTACGCGGTGAAGACCCATATAGCCGCCCTGCTGGGCGAGTTGGGCGAGGGGGGCCTGCTGCCGACCGAGCGGGATCTCGCCGAACGCTACGCGGTGTCCCGCGAGACGATCCGCCAGGCGCTGCGGGAGCTCCTGCTCGAGGGCCGGCTGCGCAGGCTCGGCCGCGGCACCGTGGTCGCGGGCCCCAAGCTCGAGCAGCCACTCGCCCTGGCCAGCTACACCGAGGGCGTGCGCAGGCAAGGGCTGCGCCCCGGCCGGAGCCTGACCACCCTCGACCGGTTCCCCTGCCCCGAACCGCTCGCCCGCGAGATCGGTGTCGAACGCGGCGAGCCCGTCTGGCACCTGGAGCGCGTGCTGCTCGCCGACGACGAGCGCATGGGCCTGGAGAGCACCTACGTCCCCGTCGCCCGAGTCCCGCACCTGGACAGCGACTTCGACCCCGACTCGTCCTTCTACAGCTATCTCCGTGACCGGCTCGGCATCGTCTTCGGCGCCGCCGACGAGCGCATCGAGACCGTGCTCGCGACCCCGCGTGAGGCCCTCCTCATCGGCACACCTCCCGCCCTGCCGATGATCCTGCTGCACCGGGTGTCCAGGGACGGCGAGGGGCGCCGGCTCGAGCGGGTGCGCACGCTGTTCCGCGGCGACCGCTTCAGCTTCACCACCCACCTCGGGTAGCCGCGCGAGTCGGCCGACGGCGCGAGTCGGTCGGCGGCGCGACTCGGGTGGGCGCGACCAACTTCCGGCCCCAGCGCCTTGGTTACGGATGGATAACGGGTCTGGGCCAACCTTGGGTGCTCGTTCACCCCCGCGTCACCGTCCGGACCGGATCGGGACACCGGTCGCGAGGAGCGTGGCCGCCGTGAGAGTCATCGTCGTAGGAGCCGGCGTGGTGGGGACCATGCACGCCTGGCACGCAGTGGAACGCGGCCACCAGGTCGTACACATCGAGCGGGAGCGGGAGGCCAGGGGCGCGTCCCTGCGCAACTTCGGCCAGATCTGGGTCAGTGGGCGCGCGGGCGGAGCGGAGCTCGAGACCGCGCTGCGCGCCCGCGATCTGTGGGAGGGCATCGGCGCCCGGGTGCCGGGACTCGGCTTCCGGGCCAACGGCTCCCTCACACCGGTCCGCACCGAACGCGAACTGGCCGTCGCGGAAGCGGCCTCGGCCCGTGACGACGCGCCCGCCCGCGGCTACAAACTGCTCACCCCGCAGGAGGCCCGCGCCGTCAACCCGGCGCTGCGCGGCGACTTCGAGGCCGCCCTGCACTGTGAGCGGGACGCCGCGGTGGAGCCCCGTACCGCCCAACTCGCTTTGCGGGAAGCGCTCTTGGCGTCGGGCCGCTACACCTTCCTGCCGGACCGTGAGGTCCGCGACGTGGTGGGGGAGCAGGCCGTACGGGACGATCACGGCGAGGTGTACACCGGCGACGCGGTGGTGCTCTGCACCGGCGCCGCGCTCGGCGGGCTGGTCCGGGAGCTCGCCCCCGGGATTCCGGTGCGCCGCGTACGCCTGCAGATGATGCAGACCGATCCGCTCGGCGAGCCGCTGCCCACCTCGGTCGCCGACGCCGACAGCTTCCGCTACTACCCGGCGTACCGCTCACCCGCGCTGGACGAGCTCAACGCCGGACAGGCCCAGCCGCCGACCGCCGCCGCCCACCGCATGCAGCTCCTCATGGTGCAGCGCAGGGACGGCGGACTGACCATCGGCGACACCCACGAGTACGAACACCCCTTCGCCTTCGATGTGTTGGAGGACCCCTACGAGCATCTGACCGCGGTCGTCGAGTCGTTCCTCGGCCGGCCGCTGCCGCGGATCACGCGCCGCTGGGCCGGGGTGTACGCACAGTGCACCGACCCGAGCCGCGTGGTGCACCGGCAGCAGGTGCGCGACGGCGTGTGGCTGGTCACCGGCCCCGGCGGGCGCGGCATGACCTGCTCGCCCGCGATCGCCGAGCAGACCGCCGACGAGCTGAACTGGTGAGGAACATGACCACCGGAACCCAAGAGCACACTCCCGAACCGACCTTGGTCGTCCTCGACATGGCCGGCACCACCGTCGCCGACGGCGGCCTCGTCGAGCACGCCTTCGCCCGCGCCGCCGGACGCCTCGGCATCGAGCCCGGCAGCCCCGAGCACACCGAGCAACTCGCCCACGTACGAGCCACCATGGGCGAATCGAAGATCACCGTCTTCCGTGCGCTGTTCGGCGACGAGCAGAAGGCGCAGACGGCGAACAAGGCCTTCGAGGAGGCCTACGGAACGCTCGTCGACGGCGGTCGCATCGCGCCCGTGCCCGGCGCCCGCGAGACGATCGAGACGCTCCAGGAGGCGGGCCGCACCGTGGTGCTCACCACCGGCTTCGCCCGCGTCACCCAGGACGCCATCCTGGATGCACTCGGCTGGCGCGATCTGGTCGGTCTCACCCTCTGCCCCGCCGATGTGGGCGGCCGCGGCCGGCCGTACCCGGACCTGGTCCTCGGCGCCCTGTTGCGTACCGGCGCGGCCGACGACGTGCGGCGGGTGGCCGTCGCCGGCGACACCTCGTACGACATGCGCTCCGGGCGCAGCGCCGGAGCCGGCCTGGTCGCCGGGGTCCTCACCGGAGCGCACGACGCCGGCACCCTGCGCGCCGCCGGCGCCACCCACATCCTCGACTCCGTCGCCGAACTCCCTTACGTGCTGGGCCTGATGGGCGGCGCATCGCAGGGAGCGGACCGGTGAGCGCCGCCCCGGCCGCAGCAGCGGTCCGCGCCGCCGAGGGAAAGCCGGACCTCGCGCACAGCGGCATCCGCATCGACGGCGTCACCGTGGCCTACGACCGGAACATCGTCCTCGACTCCCTCGACCTCACCGTCGAACCCGGCGAGGTGATGGCGCTGCTCGGCCCGTCAGGTTCCGGCAAGACCACCGCCCTGCGCGCTGTGGCCGGATTCGTACGGCCCGTGGCCGGGCGGGTGTTCCTCGGCGACCGGGACGTCACCGACCTGCCGCCGCACCGGCGCGGCATCGGCATGGTCGTCCAGCAGTACGCGCTCTTCCCGCACATGAGGGTCGACGAGAACGTGGCCTTCGGCCTCCGCGCCCGGAAGGCCCCCAAGGCGCGGATCCCCGAACAGGTCGCCGAGGCCCTGGAGATGACCGGCATGGCCGGCTACGCCCGGCGCTACCCGCGCGAACTCTCCGGCGGCCAGCAGCAGCGTGTCGCCATCGCCCGGGCACTCGCCATCCGGCCCGGCGTACTGCTCCTCGACGAGCCGCTGTCCGCACTCGACGCCCGGCTGCGCAGCGGCATGCTTGCCGAACTCGCCCGCCTGCACCGCGAGTTGCCCGATGTCTCGATCCTCCATGTCACCCACGACCAGGTCGAGGCGCTCACCCTCGCGGACCGGATCGCCGTCATGGACCAGGCCCGGCTCCGGGACTGCGGCACCCCGCAGGAGCTCTACCGGCGGCCCCGCACCGAGTTCACCGCGTCCTTCGTCGGCAACGCGAACCTGCTGCCGGTCACCGTCACGGACGAGGGCGTCGACCTCGCGGGCCGGACGCTGCGGATGCCCACCGGCGAGGCGGCCGCGGGCGCCGGCGCGACCCTCTGCATACGCCCTCATCTCATCGGGCTCGGCGACGGGCCCAATGCACTGCGCGGCGAGGTCGTCGAGATCCAGTGGCAGGGCGCCACGCACCGGCTCCACGTGGACATCGGAGGGCACCGACTCAAGGCGGATCTACGGGAGTTGAAGCAGCCGCCGGCGATCGGGGACACGGTCACCCTGCACTTCGCGGCCCAGGACGCGGTGCTGCTCGGCTCGGGGGTGGGCGATGGCTAGCACGGTCCTGAAGCCGCGCGAGAAGGCACCGGACATACCGCCGCCCGGGCGTGCCCGCACGGTCCCCGGCCCGCTCTGGGCGCTGCCGCCCGTCGCCCTGCTCGCCGTCTTCTTCCTCTATCCGCTCGCCCTCGTCGTCGAGCAGTCGCTCGCGCCCGACGAAGGCGGGACGTCACTCGAGCCGTACGCCGAGGTGTTCGCCTCCGAGGCGTTCCGGGAGGCACTCGGCACCACCGTGTGGCTGGCCGTCGGATCGACCGCCGGCTGTCTGGTGCTCGGCTTCGTCCTGGCCCTCGTCATCGCCTTCGTGCCGTTCCCGGGAGGGAGGGCCGTCGCCAAGTTCATCGACGTCTTCCTGTCCTTCCCGTCCTTCCTCATCACGCTCGCGCTGCTTTTCATCTACGGGACCGTGGGCATGGCGAACGGACTGTGGACCGACGCCACCGGGGCGGCCACCGGGCCCTTCCAGTTCCTGTCCACGCCGTGGGGCGTGCTGCTCGCGGAGGTCACGTACTTCACGCCGTTCGTGATGCGGCCGCTGCTCGCCGCGTTCTCGCAGCTGGACACCGCACAGCTGGAGGTGGCCTCCTCGCTGGGCGCGCGGCCCGCGCGGATCGTGCGCAGGGTGATCCTGCCCGAGGCGCTGCCGGCCCTGGCGTCGGGCGGCAGCCTTGTCCTGGTGCTCTGCCTCAACGAGTTCGGCATCGTGCTCTTCACCGGCGCCAAGGGCGTCACCACGCTCCCGATGCTGGTGTACGGCAAGGCCATCCTCGAGTCCGACTATCCGGCGGCCTGCGTCGTCGCCGTCGTCAACATCGCGATCTCCGTGGGCCTCTACGGTCTCTACCGGGTGGTGAGCCGTCGTGCTGGTGCATAGCCGCAAGGGCAGGTGGGCCGCCTGGGCGGTGTTCTTCGTCCTCTTCCTGCCGCTGTTCGCGCTGCCGCTCCTGGTGATCGTCGCGGCCTCCTTCTCGACCAGCTGGTCCGGGGCATTTCCGTCCGGGCCGACCGGCGGTCACTATGCCGCGGCCACCCGCGGCGAGTCCCTTGAGGCCCTCACCACCAGCCTGGTCACCGCCGTGACCGCGAGCCTGCTCGCGCTGACCGTGGGCAGCTGGGCCGCGCTGGCCGCGGCGAATCTGAAGAAGCGCGGAAAGGCGGTGCTCGACGCGCTGTTCGTGCTGCCCGTCGCCGTGCCGTCGGTGGTGGTCGGGCTCGCCGTCCTGGTGGCCTTCTCGCAGCCGCCGTTCCTGCTGAACGGCACCCGCTGGATCGTGATCCTCGCCCACACCCTCCTGGTCACCGCCTTCGCCTACCAGTCGGTGTCCGCCGCCCTGACCCGCCTCGACCCGGCCTTCGAACAGGCCGCGGCCTCGCTCGGTGCCCGCCCCGGACACGTACTGCGCCGGGTGAAGCTGCCCCTCCTGCTGCCGTCCCTGAATGCCGCCGCCGGGCTCTGCTTCGCCCTGTCCATGGGGGAGTTGAGCGCCACGATGATGCTCTATCCGCCGGACTGGATGCCGCTGCCCGTGCAGATCTACACGGCCACCGACCGCGGTGCGCTCTTCACCGGGTCCGCCGTCGCGGTGGTCCTGATGGGCAGCACGCTGCTCGTCCTGCTCGCCGTGTCCCGGATCCGCACCAGAGCCTCGTACCGCTGAGCCGGCCGCCGTCTCCGTACCGCACGTCCGTCCACCACCCCCGTACACCGCCCCTCTCTGCCGAGGAGACATCCCACCCATGCGCGCCAGAACGCTCGTCGCCGTCGTCGGCGGCCTCGCCCTCACCGCCTCCCTGACCGCCTGCGGCGGCGACTCCGCCGCCTCCGACAAGAATGTCGTCACCGTCTACAGCGCCGACGGCCTCAAGGGCGAGGACGGAAAGGGCTGGTACGACCAGGTCTTCGAGGACTTCGAGAAGAAGACCGGGATCAAGGTCAAGTACGTCGAGGGCGGCTCCGGGGAGATGGTGCAGCGCGCCCTGCGCGAGAAGTCCAACACTCAGGCCGACGTCATGGTCACCCTGCCGCCCTTCATCCAGCAGGCCGCCGGCAAGGGCCTGCTCGACCCCTACGAGCCCAAGGGCTCCGAGGCGGTGAACGGCGCCGACAAGGCCGCCGACGGCAGCTGGACGGCCCTGGTCAACAACTACTTCTCCTTCGTCCACAACAAGGACGAGCTGAAGCAGCCACCCGCCACCTGGGAGGAACTGCTCGACGCCAAGTACCGGAACAGACTGCAGTACTCCACCCCCGGAGTCGCCGGCGACGGCACCGCCGTACTCATCAAGGCCATGCACGACTTCGGCGGTGAGCGGCCCGCCATGGACTACCTGCGCAAGCTGCAGTCCAACAACGTCGGCCCGTCCTCCTCGACCTCCAAGCTCGCGCCGAAGACCGACAAGGGCGAACTGCTGGTCGCCAACGGCGACGTACAGATGAACTACGCCCAGTCCAAGTCGATGCCGAACCTCGGCATCTGGTTCCCCAAGAAGCAGGGCGGAAAGCCCACCACCTTCGCCCTGCCGTACGCCGGCGGCCTGGTCAAGAACGCCCCGCACAGCGAGAACGGCAAGAAGCTCCTCGACCACATGCTCGGCGCGGCCGCCCAGAAGCAGGTCAGCTCCATCGGCGGCGGCTTCCCGGCCCGCGCCGACATCAAGCCCACCGACCCCAACGCCGTGGAACTCACCAAGCTGATGGACGGCGTGGAGATCTTCGAGCCCGACTGGACCGACATCGAGAAGAACCTCACGGACTACGTCGACGCCTGGAAGTCCGCCACCGACAGCTGACCGGCCGGCCGACCGATCCCGGGCTGTGGACGACCGGACCGTCCACGGCCCGGGCACCTTAGGATCGGTCGAACGAGAGACCGTAGCGCGCGACAGCTGATGTCGAACGACGGACAACGACGGACGCAGGGCGGAGAACTACCCGTGGCAGACCGCAAGCCGATCGAATCCTGGCTCACCGACATGGACGGCGTCCTCATCCACGAAGGCGTGCCGATCCCCGGGGCCGAAGCCTTCCTGAAGAAGCTGCGCGACTCCGGCAAGCCGTTCCTCGTGCTGACGAACAACTCCATCTACACGGCCCGTGACCTGCACGCCCGCCTGCTTCGCATGGGCCTCGACGTCCCCGTGGAGAACATCTGGACGTCCGCACTCGCCACCGCCAAGTTCCTCGCCGACCAGCGCCCCGGCGGCACGGCGTACGTCATCGGCGAGGCCGGCCTCACCACCGCCCTGCACGACATCGGATACGTCCTCACCGACGCCGACCCGGACTACGTGGTGCTCGGCGAGACCCGCACATACAGCTTCGAGGCGATGACGAAGGCCGTCCGCCTGATCAACGACGGCGCCCGCTTCATCTGCACCAACCCGGACGAGACCGGTCCCAGCCTGCAGGGCCCGCTGCCCGCCACCGGCGCCGTCGCGGCCCTGATCACCAAGGCCACCGGCAAGGACCCGTACTTCGCGGGCAAGCCCAACCCGCTGATGATGCGCACCGGACTGAACGCGATCGGCGCCCACTCCGAGTCCAGCGCCATGATCGGCGACCGGATGGACACCGACGTCCTCGCGGGCCTCGAGGCGGGCATGCGGACCTACCTGGTGCTCACCGGCCTGACCAAGCCCGACGAGGTCGAGCGCTATCCCTTCCGGCCGTCCGAGACGGTGGACTCCATCGCGGACCTGGTCGACCGCATCTGACCGCCCGGCGACCGGCCCGGACTCACCCGATCGGCTGCGTCCGGGCCGTGCCGCCGCTGCTCCGGATGCGGGACCGGCCGCGCGGGAGGAACCTCGGAGTGTCTGGAGGTTCACGATGCGCAGTTCCGCGCTTACGTTCTGTGCCGCCACTGCAGTGGTCGCACTGACCGCCCCACCCGCGATATCCGCCCAGCCCGCGATATCGGCCGCGAAGGCCGACCCGGCCGGCACCGTCCGGCTCAGCCCGACCGAGCCCACCCCGGGCAGCCAGGTGAGGCTGCAGGTCACGGGTTGCGACGGCAACACGGGCGCCGCCAAGTCCCGCGCCTTCGTCGCCGACGCCGCACTCACACAGCCGGAGGACGACCAGGACGCCCCGCTCACCGGCGAGGCCACCGTCCGGTCCACCGCCCGCCCCGGCGGCTACCGCATCACCGTCAGCTGCGACGGAGAGGTCAAGGCCAAGGGCACCATCACGGTCGTCGCCAAGGACAAGGGCAGCGACCGGGACGAGGACAGCGACCGGGACGAGGACCGGGCCACTCAGCAGCAGATCAAGCAGTCCCAGTCACCGGCGCCCTCACCCACCGCCCCGGTCCGCGCGGGCGGCGGCGGCACCGCCGAACTCGCCGCCGGGACCGCCGCCGAGAGCGCCACTCCCGAAGGCCCCGGCACCCGGCACGCCGTGATCGGCCTGCTGCTCGCCTCGGCCGCCGCGCTCGCCGTCACCGGCCGCCTCGCGAGCCGGCGCCGACGACCGGAGTAGGCGGCGCCCCAATGGCCGAGGAACGCGCATCCGGCAGCGGCCGGCTGCTGACCGGAGTGGCCTGGGCGGTCCTCCTCGTCGGCCTCTGGCTCTGGGGCCGCGAGCTCACCGACGCCCCCGGCAGCACCTCGGCGCCGACCACCGGCGACGTCGCCGCCGTGGGCCGCCCGTTCGGCGCCGAACTGCCGCCCGCGCACAAGCCGTTGGACGCCGCCCGCCCCGACCGCGTGGACATCCCCGCGATAGGGGTGAAGGCCCCGGTGGTACGGCGTGGGCTCGACGCCGACGGCGCGGTGGACCCGCCCCCGTACGCCCGGTCCGACGCGGTCGGCTGGTATGGCGCGGGCACCCAGCCCGGCTCCGAGGGCACCGCGCTGCTCGTCGGACACGTGGACACCGAGACCGAGCCCGCCGTCTTCTACGACCTGAGCGCGCTCGAGCCCGGCCAGCAGATCCGCGTGACGCGCGCCGACGGCTCGCTCGCCGAGTTCACCGTCGAGGACGTCGCCGTCGTCGGCCGGGACTCCTTCGACGCGCAGAAGGCCTACGGCAAACAGAAAGCGGACCGTGCCGAACTGCGCCTGATCACCTGCGGCGGCACCTTCGACAGCGCCACCCGCACCTACAGCTCCAATGTGGTCGTCTCCGCCTACCTCACCGGCGACGGCGAAGGCGACTGACCCGCTCAGGGCCGTGCGCTGCGGTGGACGGCACACGACGTCCGCGTAACAGCTCACCTACGATGCGCCCGGGGCGACCGGCCTGGCCTCGTGGTGCTGAGGACACCTATGTCAGGATTGGGCCTTAATACAGTGCACCCAAGGGGGAGTGGATGTACGGCAGCGATGACCGCCGTAGGCGCAGGACCCCGGGTCGTGGGTGGAAGGCGGGAGCAGTGGCCGTGGGGGCGGCCCTGATGCTCTCTGCATGCTCCTCCTCGGACGATCCGGAATCGGACAAGTCCAGCAAGCCGGTGAAGCAGCAGCCCAAGGGCGAGGACCCCTACTGGGTCAACCCGGACAGCAAGGCCGCCAAGCAGGCGGCCGAGTACGAGCAGAGCGGTGACAAGGAAAAGCTCGAGCAGGTCAGAAAGATCGCCGAGCAGCCCGCGGGCGAATGGATCCTTCCGGAGAGCGCGGAGGACCAGGCCAGGGGCTTCACCGAGGCGGCCGAGAAGGTCGACCGCGAGGCGATCCTGGTCCTCTACAACATCCCGCACCGCGACTGCGGCCTGTACTCCAAGGGCGGCGCGGCCGACGGCAACGAGTACCGCACGTTCATCGACAACGTGGCGAAGGGAATCGGCGACCGCCACGCGACGGTCATCCTCGAGCCGGACGCACTCCTGCACCTGGTCGACGGCTGCACGCCGGACCAGTACCACGAGGAGCGCTACGACCTGATCAAGGGCGCCATCAAGAAGCTCAAGTCCCTGAAGAACGCCAAGGTGTACCTGGACGGCGGCAACCCGGGCGCGGCCAAGCCGGACTCGTACTACGAGCCCCTGCAGTGGGCCGGCATCGACCAGGCCGACGGGTTCGCGGTGAATGTCTCGAACTACTACACCACCAAGGAGTCGATCGCCTTCGGCAAGGAGCTCTCCGCCAAGGTGGGCAACAAGCCGTTCGTCATCGACACCAGCCGCAACGGCAACGGCCCGTACACCGGCGGCAATGCGGACCAGCGCTGGTGCAACCCGCCCGGCCGCGCGCTCGGCGAGGCACCCACCACCAAGACCGCCGACAAGGAGGTCGACGCCTACCTGTGGATCAAGCGTCCCGGTGAGTCGGACGGCGAGTGCCGCGGCGGCCCCAAGGCGGGCGAGTGGTACGACGACTACGCCATCAAGCTGGCGGAATCCAGCAACTGGTAGCCGTCACCGAGCAGTTGATCCGCAGCAACGCCTGAGGGGCGCCTCCCGGCCGGGAGGCGCCCCTCGGACATGTGCGGTGTGCGTGCCTACGGCACCTCGACCCAGACGGCCTTGCTCGGCGTGCCCTGGTCGTCCGTGACGAACAGCATGTACCAACCCGGCTGCACCAGGTTCTTGTTGGTCGGCATGGTGACCTCGATGCCGCCGCTCGTCTTCTTCAGGCCGAGCTCGATGGACCGCTGGTCGATGTCGGTGACATGGGTGGAGGCGCTCGGCTTGATCAGCCTCGCGTTCTTGATCGACGAGGCGTGCTCGGTCTTGAACGTCGCCGAGTCACCCCGCTTGATCGACTTCGGCCCGCCGGACAGCGTCGGCTGCGACCCCTGGTAGAGGTACGGCGGCGTGTACATCTCGATGCGCTGCTCGAACTTGCCGGGCTTGGTGTTGGCCTTGTCCGAGTAGAGCGAGTCGGAGCCGAAGACGACGACCCGGCCGTCGGGCAGCAGGATCGAGCCCGAGTGGTAGTTGCGGCCCACCAGGGGGTCGGCCACCCGCCGGAACTCGTTGGTCTTCGCGTCGTACATCCGCGCCTCGAGGATGTTGGAGTCGCTGCGGCCGCGGTAGTCCTCGGAGCCGCCGGTGACGAGCACGTCGTCGTTCGGCAGGATCGAGGACTGCGGGTAGCGGGTGCCCTTGTCGAACGAAGGGCCGTCCTTGAAGACCGGCTTGTCGTCCTTGAGGTCGATGATGCGGGTCTTCTCGCTGGACTTCTGCGACTCGCCGACACCGCCGCCGCCGACGACCATGAATCGCTCGTCCTGCGCGGGCGGCAGCATGACCGTGCCGGCCGTCTCCATCAGCTTCGGGTCACTGAGCCCGCCGATGTTCGTGAACTTGTCGTTCTCGAAGTCCCAGATGCCGGGCTTGCGGCCGACGTTGTCCGGGCCGTAGCCGGCGTTGGCGCCCGAGTAGAAGAGCTTGCCGTTCGGCAGCAGGAAGACCGCCGGGTACGTCGGGAACTGCTTCTCCTGCTTGACGTACTTCCACTTCTTGGTCTCGGGGTCGTAGACCTCGTTGCGGTTGCCCGGGACGACCTGACCGATGTCGTCCAGCCCGGAAAGGGCGAGGATCTTGCCGCTCTCCAGGGTGGTGAGCGTCGGGTACCAGCGCGCCTCGTTCATCGGGTCGACCGTGATGTACTTCTCGGCCACCGGATCGAATTCGTAGGCGTCCTTGATGCCCTGGAAGTCCTTCTTGTCCAGGGCGAGCTTCTGGGCGATGCCGTACGTGTTGCGCGCGTCGGCGCCCTTGAGGCCCTGGATCCGGTAGTTGTCCTCGGTGCCGGTCTCGTACTTCTTGCCGCGCTTGGCGGCCTCGACGTAGACCCGCTGGATACCGGGGTCGTTGCGGATGAACTTGCCGGTCGCCTTGTCGAAGACCCGCTTCGCGCGCGGGACGATGATCGAGTCCTTGGCGACGAACGTCTTGCCGTTCTTCTTGCCGGTGAACTTCGTGCCCGCCGGAATCGTCATCGGCTTGTCCGGCTCTTCGTTGTGCACGATCATCAGGCCGCCGGCCTTGGTGACGTCACCCTCGAGCTTCTCGTAGCGCCGGGTGCCGCCCGCGACCAGGAGCTTGCCGTCCGGCAGCTGGGTGTGGCCGGTGCAGAACAGGTCGTTCGGCGTGCTGATCGTCTTGAAGGTGTTCTTGTCCGGGTCCCACAGGACCGTCTTGAACTTCTTCGCGTCGAAGTTCCGCTCGTCGTTGCCCGAGCCCGCGACGAGCAGCACCTTGCCGGTGTGCAGGAGCGCCGCGTGGATCGTGTTGAGCCGGAATTCCTCGGGTATGTTGACGACTTCCCATTTGCCGTTGTCGGCTTTGTACTCAGGTCGGTTGATCTTGTACTCGTGGTACTGCTCCGAACCGAACCGGTACAGCGCGGGTCCGTTCATCCCGGCCAGCGCCACGACCACCGCCGCTCCGATCGCTATCCGGCGAGCCCGGCGACGACGGCTGGAACGGTCTTTCACTGCTTACCCCGATTTGCCTCGTAGTGATGTGCCTGATGCTGCGGTACGACCCCGCCGGGCGGGCCGTCGGCCCGTGGCGGAAGCCCCGGCCGGCCGTGGCCCTGCTGACCCCCTGGCTGCCGCGCGGAGCCGCCCACGGCGATCTGCATGGTCTGATCGGCCGCGGCCCAACTGGGCTTCGCCTGCGGGGCGTGCGCGCCGGAGGCTCCCGGACCGGGCTGCTGCGGCAGCGCGTTCGGATCCGCGGCGTCGGGCGCTCCGGACGTGGGCCCGCCGCGCTTGCGTTCCTTCTTCTCCTTCTGCCAGGCGTACTGCCAGAGGATGATCGGCGCCGCGGTGATCAGGAGGGCGAGCGAGGCCCAGATGATCATCGCCGGGTGGGCGTTCCCGTAGTAGAAGGAGGCACCCACCGAGCCGCCGAAGACCAGGATGAAGAAGAGATGGATCCGGAACGTCCCGAAGAGGGTGTCGGGGCTCGCGGACTCGCCCTTCGGCGTCACCACGAACTTGCTCTTGCGGCGCAGCGCGGCATCGAGCAGCGAGCGGGCGTAGACCGGCGCGGACATCGCGGACATCGCCATACCGGCCACACCGCCGGAGCCCTCGGGCTCGTGCGGCGAGACGTTGTGCCGGCGGTTCCAGATGTAGAGGCCGATCTGGAGCGCGGAGGCGTTGCCGTAGAGCATCAGCCAGATGGTCGGGTCGATGTTCACACCCGAGGCGCCGAGGCCCAGGAACAGGGCGCAGCTGAGTGCGGCCAGGATCCAGTTCAGGGCGGACATCGGGTAGAAGATGACCATCATCGTGTAGTTGAAGAGCCGGCCGGGCGGCAGCGAGAACGGCGCCTTCCAGAACTGCTTGAGCAGCGTCTCGTAGGTGCCGCGGGACCAGCGGAGCTGCTGGGTGAAGAAGTCCGTCCAGGCGTTCGGGCCCTCGCCGACGGCGAGCACGTCGGGGGTGTAGATGGACTTCCACTTCTTGCCGGTGACCGGGTTCTTGGCGCGGTGGATCTCGAAGCCCGTCGCCATGTCCTCGGTGATCGAGTCGTACAGGCCGCCGATCTGCTTGAGGGCCTTGATGCGTACGGCGTTGGACGTGCCGACGAACATCGGGGAGCCGTAGGCGTTGCCCGCGCGCTGGATCAGGGCGTGGAAGAGGAACTGCTGGGACTCGGCGGCCTTGGTGATGAAGTTGTCGTAGTTGCCGTAGACCTGCGGGCCGATGACGAAGCCGACGTCCGGGTCGCGGAAGAAGCCGAGCATCCGCTCCAGGTAGTTGGGCAGCGGCACGTGGTCGGTGTCGACGGAGGCGAAGTAGTCGTAGTCGTCGCCGTGCGCGTCCAGCCAGGCGTTGTAGTTGCCGTGCTTGGTCTTGGCGCGGTGCGGGCCCTTGGCCTGGTTCCACTTCGCGACGCCCTTGCGGGAGAAGTGGTGCACGCCGAGGCGCTCGCAGACCTCCTTGACCGCGGGGTCGTCACCCTCGTCGAGGAGCCAGATGTGCAGGAGTCCGCGGTGCCGGATCTTGACCGCGGCCTCCAGCGTCTTCGTGACCATCTCCAGCGGCTCCTTGCCGGGCACGAAGGAGGTCATGAAGGCGACGCGGGTGCCGGTCTCGGGCACCACCGGGATGGGGTCGCGGGCGACCAGGGTTGCATGTGCGTTCGACAGGACGTTCATGCAGCGGAAGAACTCGATCAGGCCGATCGAGACGAGCATCACGACGTCGAGGTGTTCCAGATACGCGTTCGGGACGTAGTCGCGCTTGGTCCAGTGCTCCGGCTGCAGCAGCCAGGCGAGCAGGACGAGGGAGAGCAGCGGAGCGGCGCCGAGCATCAGTGCCGCACGTATCCGGTGCGTCTCCTGGGACAGCAGCGAGCGGTACTGGACCTTGTACGGCTTGTTCCGGTCGGGCTGGGTGAGGGGGCCGGCGAGCCGGCTGTAGTGCTCGTAGTCGTACCGAGGCAGCGCCTTCTTCAGGCGCAGGAAGCCGCCGGTGCGATTCGGTGGCACCCGCAGCTGGGTCGTCTGAGACGGGTCCGGGTTCTGCCGGGCGCCCGTCGGCGTCGACGTCATGAGTCATCCCCCCGCACGCAATCCCTTGCGTGTTCGTTGGTCCTTCCGTGCGCTCGGGTCCCCCTCGACCGTCACGCACGCATCAGTGGTCGGCCACCGCTTCCCACATCCCTCAGGACATGAAAAGACAACCTTCCGGTTGCATGATGCCCCGCCCCGGAGTCCGTTCACGAACGGGGCCCCCTCCCCGTGCGCTTCACGAACGGCAGTGCCGCGTGTCCCGCCCCCCAGTCCCGGGTCTCACGCAACGCCCGCCCCATGAAAGGCAGTAGCCCCCATGTTCCAGCAAGGGTTCTACGACCTACATCATGATCGCAAGAGCTCCCCCTGAACCGGTGGTTCACCCCCCGGGCCTCCCACTATGCCGCTGTGGCACAGCCGTGTGGCCGGGATCGACGGCCGGTGCGGGGGAGCCCGGCCGTGCACGAATGGTACCGAAGTGCTCGTGAATCGCCTGCCCGGTCCGGGGACGTCCGCTCAGGGAGCGCGCCGGCGCCGTCGGGACGTGTCTGGATACGACGAAGGCCCCTCGCTTCCACGAGAGGCCTTCATCNGACGTGTCTGGATACGACGAAGGCCCCTCGCTTCCACGAGAGGCCTTCATCCGTCTGTGCGCCGTCAGGGACTCGAACCCCGGACCCGCTGATTAAGAGTCAGCTGCTCTAACCAACTGAGCTAACGGCGCCTGCTGACTCGGAGAACTCTACCCGATCCCGGAGGGTGCCCCGTCCACCCGGCGGTCGGTCCCGCCACCGCCCGGGCGGGCTCCCGCGAGCCTGCCCGGGCGGGCGAAATGGCGGTCCGTCAACATGCGGTGTCCGCCCGTGGTTGAGAAACTGACGCCTGTGCAGATTCGCCATGATCCGGTGCGGTGGAGCGGGAAAACATGGGGCCGTCGAGGGCGGTCGGTGTGCGGTGGATTCTCCGGACGTATTCCGGGACGAATTCGCGGACGGATTTTCGGGCGGTGGTCCGGCGTGAATTTCTCCGGTACGGGGTGCGAGGTCGGGACGCTGCGATGGCCTTGCGGTGACTGGACAGGCGGTATCGGTCCGGAGTGTGCGGGAACGGCGCTGCTCGATATTGCCGACCACCCGTCCGGTGAATCCGCCTCCAGGTTTCCCGGCGGCTCGTGTCGCCTATCACGAGCGCATTACGGACGGCGCGGGCGGACTCGTGGCACGGTCCACGATCGGGCGGCCCCGTACACCCGTCGGCGCAATTCTGCCGCGGTCGGCGGCGGGGCGGGAACAGTACGGACGGGACGTACGGCGGCGGCACGCACGACGGAGGCAGGGCACCGATGACCACGATCACCGAGCGGTTCGACGACGGTCGCTCAGGCACCGACGACAACGAGGCATCCCGGCGCGAGGCTGTCGGTTCGCCGGGGGAGTCCGTGGCGGGGGCGGACCACCTGCCTGCTGCCGGGCTCGCGCGTGTGTCCGTGCCCGAACCCGAACCCGATTCCGATTCCGAGTCCGTGAACGGCGCCGATTCCGTGAACGACGCCGACGCCGACGCCGGAAGCAGGGGCGAACGCGCGGCCGGCGACCGGACGGAAGGATCCGCGGAGGGCGCGGTCGAGGGCCGGCGCGGCGGCAGGCGGTCTCGCGCGGCCCGGCTCATCCAGAACGAGGCGACCACCGAGATCCCGGTCCATCTGCTCTTCCGCGACGATCCCGGCGCGGTGCCGGTACGCGTCGGATCGGCCGCCACGGGCGGCGCCGCTGCCGCTCCGAGCGCCGGCGGCGATGCGACGGCGGGGCCCGGTGGGGGCAGCGGAATCCCCTGGTACGGCCCGCGGGGCGCGGTCCGGCACCCGCGGCCCGCGGTGCCGCCCTCGCTGCGGGTGCCGCCCGCGTACGCCCAGCCTGCGCGGCAGACGCCGCCGGTGGACACGTCGATCGCCGAGGAGGAGGGGCCCTCGCTCTCCGGTTCCGCCGCGGCCGCCGTGGGGGCCGCGGGTCTGGTCGGCTGCCTGGCCGGATTCTGGTGGGCCGGAGTGCTGCCGCCGCTCGCGATCCGGCTCGCGCGCCTGCCCGTACTCGAAGGCGCCGGGCTCGGCCCGGAACAGTGGGCGCTGATCGCGGGCTCCGGTGCGCTCTCCCTGTTCTCCTTCGGCGGTCTCGGCCGCGGACGGGTGGGGCGGGCCTGGGTCCTGTCGTTGTTCGGGCGGTACCGGGGGACCGTGCGCCGTACGGGACTTGTGTGGCTGAATCCGTTTCTTCGCCGGCGCCGGATCGATGTCCGGCTGCGGCACTGGCACAGCGAGCCGATGCCCGCGGTGGACGCCCACGGGGTGGCGGTGCGCGCCGTGGTGCTCGTCTCCTGGCGGGTGAAGGACACCGCGCGGGCCGCGCTCGCGGTCGAGGACCACGCCACCCATCTGCGGGAGTGCCTGGAAGCCGCGACGGCCCGCGTCCTGTCCCGGCTCCCCATGGACGCCCCCGCGGCGAGTCTGCTCGGCGACCGCACCCCGACATTGCGCGACGCCGAAGCCGTAGGTGACGCCCTGACCCGGATCCTGGTCGCCGAGGCGGCACCGGCCGGCATCGAGGTGTTCTCGGCCCAGCCGACCCGGATCGAGTACGCACCCGAGGTCGCCGAGGCGATGGACCGGCGGCGGATCGCCGACTTCGAGGCCCGGCACCGGGAGACCGCCCTTGCCCAGGTCGTCGACTCGGTGGAGGACACCGTGAGCCGGCTCACCGGTCGAGGTCTGGTCGATCTCGACGACAGCGAGCGCAAGGCGCTCGTCAAGGACCTGACCGTCGCGTTCTGCACCGGCCAGGGCAGCGATCGCTGACGCCCCGACCGTGGCTCCTGTGTCCGGGGTGGCCTCGGGTGTCCCTGAAGGCCCTGCGCTTGAGGGGTGAACACCGGGCGTACTGCGGGGAGTCAGCGTCCGGAAGTAAACCCTCCATTGGTATGGACATGTTCAACGCTCACCCATAATCTGAACTTGGTCTAGACCGCAGCACTCCGGCGCCTCAGAGAATCCCCACATTCCCCATGAGCACAGGAGCTTCACCATGCGTAAGCGGCTCTACGCCGGCGCTGTGGGCCTCGCCACGGTGGGTGCGATAGCACTCTCCACCGGCGGTGCCAGCAGCCACGGCTACACCGACTCCCCCATCAGCAGGCAGAAGGCCTGTGCCAACGGCGACGTCACCGGCTGCGGCGCCATCCAGTACGAGCCCCAGAGCGTCGAAGGCCCCAAGGGCTTCCCGGCAGCCGGTCCCGCCGACGGTGAGATCTGTTCCGCGGGCAACGAGGGCTTCGACCCGCTCAACCAGCCGAAGGCCCCGAACGGCGACGACTGGCCCACCACCAAGCTGACCAGTGGTCAGGACCACACGTTCCGCTGGCAGTTCACCGCCCGGCACAGCACCTCGGACTTCCAGTACTACGTCACGAAGGACGGCTGGAACGAGAACGAGCCGCTGACCCGGGACGCCCTCGAGCCCGCGCCGTTCCTCACGCTGCCCTACGAGGGTCAGCCGCCGGCCACCCTGGAGCACGTCGGCGCCCTGCCCTCGGGCAAGTCCGGCCACCACGTGATCCTCTCGGTGTGGAATGTCGCGGACACCGGCAACGCCTTCTACGCCTGCTCGGACGTCACGTTCTGACCCGTCCTGCCCGTGCCCGGAGGTGAACTTCCCCCCACGCCGTCACCTCCGGGCGCCTGAGGGGGCCGCGCGCGCCG
>NZ_QUAK01000074.1 GCF_003429565.1 Streptomyces triticagri | reverse complement strand
CGGTCCTGGTGTCGTGGGTCCGCGGTAGGCGGGGCTGGTCGGGGCGGCGACGTAGCAGGGGACGGGGCCGGATTCGGATCGGGCGTAGCAGTCGGGGTCGGCGTCGGGGGCCGGGTCGGGTTCGCGGGTGGGGTGGTGGTCGGTGGCGGGTGACATGGCGGCTCCAAGTGACGGTGTAAGGCGCCCAGTTGGGCGTACGGGGATGATCAGTGGTGCGTTCGCCGGTGGTCGGTGGCTTGTCTCCCTGACGTCGGCCCGGCCCCTCCCAGGGCATGGAGGTTGCGGGCAGGCCGACGTGATGCGCTTCCGCTGCGCGGCGGCGGTACGTGTTCAATGCGTCACTGACTGTAGGGAGTCGAGGGTCACACTGTCTACCGTGTTGGAGATAATTACCCCCACCCAAGTGGACCAGCATGCGTACCGGCAGGCAGACTGAGCGGCACACGTCACGCGAAAGGGCGTCATGTCGACGAGGACCACGCCGACCGAACGGCAGAAGAGGCTGGGAGCGGAGCTGCGCAAGATGCGTATCGCCGCCGGAGCATCGACCGAGTACGCGGCCGGCCTGCTCGGGATCGACCGCACCCGCATCTCTAACATGGAGTCAGGCATCCGCCCGACGTCGCCCGAGCGTGTACTCACGCTCGCCTCCAACTACGCCTGTACGGACCAGGGTTACTTGGACGGGCTGGTCAGCATGGCGTCCGCGAGGGAGCGCGGCTGGTGGGAGAAGCATCGCGGCACGCTCTCGGCCGGGCTGCTCGACATCGCCGAGCTGGAGTGGCACGCGGTGCGCGTCCGGACGGCTCAGGTGATGCACGTCCCCGGACTGTTGCAGACGGAGTCCTATGCCCGCGGTGTCTTCAGCGCCGTGCTGCCTTCGTTGTCCCGCTTGGAAGTCGAGCTGCGCGTGGCACACCGCATGGAACGCCAGCAGGTCCTCGAGCGACCCGGCCCGTTCTCCTACGTGGCCTACGTCCACGAGTCCGCGCTACGCATGCGGTTCGGCGGAACAGAGTCCACCCGTGAACAGTTGAAGCACCTGGCCGCGGTTTCCGAGCGGGAGGGAGTCGACGTACGCGTCATCCCGCTCGACGCGGACAGCTTTCCCGGGGCCGGACACGCCTTGCTGTACGCCGAAGGACCCGTGCCGCAGCTCGACACCGTGCAACTGGACTCGGCTCACGGGCCGGAGTTCACCCACGCGGACGCCCAACTCACCAAGTACCGGGCCCACCTCGACTGGATGGACAAGACGGCCCTGTCCCCCGCAGCCTCACGGGATCTCGTCCACGCAGTCGCCCGAACGCTCTGAAGGAGTTCACCGTGACGCACATCCACTGGGAAGAAGCTTTCTGCGGGGAAGGCAACAACTGCTTCCGCCTCGGGACCGACGAAGACGGGAACGCCTACATCTCCGTATCCGGGCAGGAGGACCGTTACGTCAGCGACAGCCGGGAGGCGTTGCGGACGATGATCCGGGAGATCAAGGCTGGGAAGGCCGACCACCTGTTGTAGGTGGCGGCGCGCCTACGGCTCGAAGGTCGACGTCGTCGGACCCGTGAAGCCGATCGTCTGACGCCAGCTCAACTCCGCCACCTCCGCGCCGTCGACTTCCTTGCGGAACACGACCCGGTTGCCGAGCCAGGAGAAGCGCGTGCGCTTCCAGTCGTCCTCGTTCTCCGTGATGTGCGTGTCCCAGTCGTCGAGGTCGCCGTCGCTGACCGCCGCGATCGACTTCCGCGCCGCTTCGCCGTAGCAGCCGTGGTCCCAGTGGGCGATGACCGCGACGGTGTTCTTGTACGTACTCAGGAAGACGCCGCAGTCGTCGTCACCCTTCACCTTGGACAGCACCTGAGGGCTGGACCAGGGGGCGCCCTTTTCCCGCTGGTGGCGTTCGACCAGTCCGTCCTCGGTGAATTTCACCGATACGCGGCGGCCATCGGCGAGTTGGACGGGGCCGTCCCACTCGTTCGTCGCCTCGGGGGTCTCGACGGGCCACTCGGCGCCGGCGATCCAGCCACCGACCAGGGTGAGTACGACTGCGACGGCGCCGAGGGCGCGCTTCTTGCTCATTACTCGTCCCTCGGTCGCTCAGCCTCGGGGGTGGGTGGTTGAGTAGGCCCGCCAGGTGGAGGCTGCTGGTCCTGTTGCTGCGCGAACGCCGCGCCGATCGTACTGAACATGCTGCGCGAGGTGACGCCGACGCGGGAGCCGCGCCAGGCCAGGCCGCCACCGAGGAAGGCCGCCAAGCCCACGACCGCGGCGTACTGCGCCGGGACCTGCAGGGCCATCGCTCCGATCACGGCCGCGGCGGCACCGGCCGCGAGCAGCAGCACCACCGCGGCCTCGGTGATGCGCCTACGGCGGGTGCCGGAGGGTTCGAGCGGGAGCGACTCAGGCAGGTCGGCCTCGTCCAGAAGGCCCAACCAGCGTCCCTGTGCTGCTCGTTCGGCGATGGTGTGCAGGAGTCGTGCGAGGTTGGGCGCGGCCTCAGCCCCGTCCACCAGGACACGTCCCGCGGAGTCGTGCAGCGCACCGCACACGCGCTCGGTGTGGTCGATGAGCTCGGCGCGCCGCTTGAGATCCGCGCTCCGGTAGCCGTGCTTCGAGAAGGATCGAAGGTCGCCGATGACCACACCGACGCCGCCGTCCAGGTGGAGTTGGTCCCCGTGGCCGTCCGCGACGGCCTTGCACCGCAGAACGGCGATCCCGATGTCACGGCTCAGAAGGAGCGGCGCCTCCAGGCCGCGCGCCACGAAGGTCGCGATATGAGCTTTGTGGAGCATGCCAGTCGTGACGAATCCCAAGCCGGCCAGACCCACGTGGAGAGTCAACCACCAGTCCTCCGCGGTCGACAGGACGAACGCACCCACCATCCACGGCACCATCGGCACCGCCATGGACAAGGCCAGCCAAGCGCCGATCCCCCTCTCGGCGTGATCGCCTCGGCGCATCCGCTCCGTCAACTGTGCCTCGGTGGCCTGTGTCACGAGGCCTAGAGAGGTCAGCGCCGCTCGATACTCGGCCACATTCACCACGGTCGGTCTCTGCCCGGCACCGCTGCGCCTGGACAGGACGGTTGCCACCTTGCGCCAAGGCCGGGCTGTCTGCAGATGGATCCCGCAGATCGCCCGCCAGATGAGCGCAGCCACCACACCGCCCGTGGCCGACAGCGTGCCGGACGCGACCCATGGCATCTCCGACAACGACATCCGCTCACCCCTCTCCCCTACGACAACGGCCGGGCCGCGAGATGGCGCTCGCGGCCCGGCCTCTGTTCGTGCGGAAGTGCTCAGCTCTGGGAGCCGGAGTCGTCCGCTTCTCCGCGCGGGAAAGCAACTTCCACGCGGCGGTTCTTCTTGCGGCCTTCCTCCGTGGAGTTGTCCGCGATGGGGTAGTCCTCGCTGTAGCCACGGACCTCGAACGTGATGTCCGAGCCCAGCGTCTTGGTCAGCTGGTCGTGTACGGCGTCGGCGCGCTCCTTGGAGAGCTTCTTGCCGTGCGCGTACGAGCCCAGGTTGTCCGTGAAGCCGAAGACCCTGACCTTCTTCGCGCCCTGGGTCTCAATCTCTTCCGCGATTGCCTTGATGCGGGAGTTGGCCTTGGGGTTGAGCTTGGCACTGTCCTTGCCGAAGAGGACTTCGGCCTGGAGGGCGAACTTCACGTCGGAGTTGGTGTCTTCGCGACGCTCGTCGCCGCCGAGGTCTTCGACCACTGACTTGATGTCGAGGACCCGTGCGGGAGCGAGGGTCGCACCGTCGGCGAGCTTCAGGCCGGGGGCATTGCCATCGACCTTCGGCGGGGGCTGACTCGTACTTGAGCCCGGTGGCTGGCTGGGCCCGTCGTCAGCTTGTGCAGTACTGATGTTGAATGTGGCGAGCAGGGCCACTGCAGTCACCGTGGTGGCCGCGACCCTCCCCTGCCTGCGGCGAGTGAGTGAGTTGTGCATGGGTCACTCACTCTCGGAGATCTCGATGGTGGCGGGCGGCATGTCCGAGACTTGGAAGTCGACCTTCGTAGCCGACTCGGGCGGAGCCGGGAACTGTGCGTAGAAGGTCTTCTCGGCGTCATTCTGGAATCCGCCGGTGAACTTCGTGCACAAGCAGCGACCGTCCGTGTCACGCAGAATGAGGTAGCGCTTCTTACCGGCCTTGTCGACGACGTTCGCGCCGGCCATGGAGGCCGCGTTCGCCACCAACTCCTTCTCGTCACCCCGCCATTGAGCAGGGTTCCAGAACTTGCCACTTCCGTTCTTGACCTTGCCAGTCACCGTCAGAAAGCCGCCGTCGTCGCGCACTGCCGTGTTGATGGTGAGGGTGATGTTGTCGCCACCCTTCACCTCCGCCAGGACCTCGTCCTCGACCGGCTCCTCGGACTCCTTGCCCTTGTCACCGTCCTTGTCATTGGCCGGGGCCGACGACTCCTTGCCGGTGTTCTCCTTGTCACCGCCGTCGTCGCCACCACCGCAGCCGGCCACCGTGAGGACCAAGCCAGTCGTGATCGCCACCGCGGTCAGTGCCCTGCGGGCCTTCATGGTGTGCCGCTTACTCATCAGTACTGCTTCCTTCTCTCGTCATTCCGCCAGTTGCACCTTGAACAGGTCCTTGGCCTCGGGCAGATCGCCGGCATTGAAGGTCTTCGGGTCGATGTCCCAGAGCCCGCTGCCTTCGCAGTAGAACTTGACGACCTTGGTGGGCACGTTCGCCACCATGTGGCACCGCGGCTTGATCACCGCGGTCGCCTCTGCCTTGGCACGCTTGTTCTCGGTGCCGGGCACCAAGGAATCGCCGACCGTGTAATCGGTCTCGATCTTGGCCTTGATAGCGAAGTTGCCGCCGGCGAAAGTGTGTTGAGGTGCTCCGTCGAGGTGTGACTTGTTCTCCGCGGCGAGATGCGCTGCGGAGGCCGCCCCGTTGGACACGGGCGGCGTTCCTCCCTCGAGCGGTACGACCCAGGCACCGGTAGGAATGCCCGCGATCACCTGCACCAACAGCTCTTTACGAGCCTCTTTCGCGGCAGCAAGAGCGGCGGCGTCCGCAGCGGACTGTGCTCCGTTGCGGGCGACCGCCGCTTTGGCGAAAGCGAAGAAGACGAACGCGACAAAGAGCAGAATCCCCACCAGCCATACATACAGTGGGAGAGTCTGCCCTTTGTCGTTGCGCAAGCGCTGGAACATCAGCCGCCGGTGATGGTGGCAACCGCGTCGCCGATGGCGCCGGAGATGATGCCGTCCAGGCCGAGGCCCACAACCGCGGTCACGATCGCGGCGATCAGAACGAGCAGACCCGCGTACTCCACGAAGCCCGCGCCCTCGTCCGCGTTCTTGCCCTGCATGCGGGAGACGACGGTGTTCTTCCAGTTGCTGAACTTCGACATGGTGTTCCCCTTTGGGTTCGGCCGACCGGGAGCCGGCCGACGGTGACGTTTCTGAAGCTTTGGCGTCTTCCGCGTAACCGGCTTCCTCCTGGCCGGTGCCGCTTTCGACACGAGAAACGTACGCCGGAACGGGGGTCCCACCAGAGGGTCCCAGGGCCCAAGTGCGGGCCCAAAGGCCGAGTTGGGCCCCCCGGGGGGCCGAGGGCCCACCCGTCATGCCGGGGCGGGCAGCTCCGCGCACGGCGCCGCCCACCCCCGTCGTCATCGCCTTTCGTCCACTGCTTCGCTCAGTGCTTCGCCCAGTCATGTCATGCATGGCTGTTCGGCCCCTTCCCCCGCGCAGTGCCGAGCCAGACAGCAATCGCTTCGCTCCGGCTTGCACTGTGCAACTTCGCGAATATCCGGTTGATGTGGTTCTTGACGGTCTTCTCACTGATGAAGCAGGTGGCGGCGATTTGCTGGTTACTCATGCCGGATGCAATGAGATCCATGATCTCCACCTCCCTTGAACTCAGTCCGAAGTCCTGCCGGTTCCGCTGGCCGCCCGGGGCGGAGGCGGGCGGGAACCCGCCTCCATGGGCCGGTACCGACTGTGGCACATTCGGTTGCAGATGCGAAGGGGTTTCGGGTCCTCGATACGAATTCGAGACACCTGGGCCCGGGTTGGGCCCCGGGCCACCCTGTGCAGTCGCATCCGGTTGGTTCGGGAGGCCAGGCATCTGGCCGGTACCGGGGACCTGGCTCGTGCCCGTGAACGGCACACCGGTCTCGTAGACCGTGCCGAGGCCCTCCGGGAGACCTGAAGAGGTCTGCCGGTCGCCCCGCATGTGGGACAGCAAGGCGTTCTGGGCGGACGCCGTGAAGTGGGCCCGGCCCTCCTTGATGTCGCGAGTGGCAGCGACCAACTGCTCTGCCGTGAACTCCCCGTGGACCAGATAGCCGCCCGCGCCGAGGCGCAAGGCCTCCTGCACGATCGTGGACTCGCGGCTGTAGGTCAGCATCATGACGGGCGCGACCTGCACCAGGTACGGCAGTGCGGAGATGCCGTCCACGCCGGGCATACGGACGTCAAGCAGTACGACGTCGGGCCGGTACTGCTGGGCTGCTGCGAGCGCCTGGCGGCCGTCTGCGGCCTCGGCCACGACCACGATGTCGTCCCGGCCGTCGAGCAGCACGGTGAGCCCTGCTCGTACGACGGGGTTGTCGTCGGCGATGACCACGCGCAGGGGCGCTGGTGTCTCGACGGCGCCGAACGGGTCGGCGCCCTGGGCCTGTTGGGCCCCGGTGGGGTTCGCGCCGGTCTGAGTCGGGGCAGGGAACGCCGCTGCCGGCGGGGGAAGGGGGACTTGAGCGGGGGTGTGCTCGGAGCGGGGCTCCACGGTGTGCGAGGACGTGTGCTGGGACACGTGCGACGACACCTGCTGGGGCCCTGAGGTGTACGAGCTCTCGTCCGGCATGAGCGGCCTCCTCTCGAGGATGTTCGTGGGCGAGCGGGGATGGGGGATGGCTGTTCAGTTGTGGGGGCGTACTGAGGTTCCTGGGTCGACTCAGGTGATACCCGCGGCACTCGCGGACGGGAAACCATGAGCCGGTGTGCGCTGACTCTCCAGCGCCGCGAGCGGAAGGTCCAGCCGGACCTCCGTGCCGCCGGCGCTCCTGCCTCTGCCGATACGGATACGGGCGCCGACGGCGGCCGCCCGCTCGACCATGCCGACCAGGCCGAAGTGGCCGGCCCTGCGCAGTTCGTCGAGGTTGGTGCCGGGCGGGAGGCCCTTGCCGTCGTCGATCACGCTGATCCTGAGCAGGTCGCCGACGATGCCCATCTCCACGGTCACGCGGGTGGCGCCGGCGTGACGATGGGTGTTCTCCAGGGCTTCCGCGGCGACCGTGAGGAGCTGGCGGGCGACAGCGTGCGGGACCGGTGGGACCGGAGCGTTTCCGATCGGGAGCCACACGCAGTTGACGCCCGTGCGCGAGGTGAAGTCCCGTACCCGTGCGGCCAGTTCATCGGTCACGTCCGTACCGCCACCCGCGTCCGAGTAGTCGGTTCGGCGGCGTAGGTCGGAGAGGAGCTCACGCGACTCCGAGGCCGCGCGGCGGGCGGAACGCGAGACGAGCCCTGCCTGGTGCTTGACCGTCATCGGGTCCATGCGGTCCGCGCTGCTGGCCAGCGCCTCGGCGGCCATGGCGACCCCGTGCAGGGTCTTGGCGACCGAGTCGTGCATCTCGCGGGCGAGACGGGCGCGTTCGCCCTCGACCGCGTCGTTCACGGCGATACGGGAGTTGGCCTGGGACAGAGCTTCCGTCGCAGTGCCGAAGCGGAGCATCAGGTTGCGCAGGGTGACCCCGATGACTCCCGCCGCCATGCAGAAGCCGCTGATGAGGACCGTACTGGCCGGGCCCTGCATCTTGTCCGCCCAGCCCACGTAGGCTCCGGCGAGCACCAGGATCTGCAGGGCCGTGTAGATGCCGGCGCCCCGCCACCCGTACAGCAACCCGGCAAGCAGCGGCGTACAGACCGTGGCGTAGCCGAGCGTCGAATCGGGGGATGCGGTGAGCAGGAGTACGGCTCCGAAGACCAGGTCGAGCGCCATCAGCCANGATGCGGTGAGCAGGAGTACGGCTCCGAAGACCAGGTCGAGCGCCATCAGCCAGCGGTACTTGAGGACCAGGGGACCGAGGGTCTCCCAGTCCCTGAGCATCGCGAGCGAGCCCATCAGGCTGAACACGACGGCGCCGCCGACCAGGAGATTGCCGACTCCCTCGGCCCTGGCGAGGGCGAACGGGGCACCGATCACGATCATCGCGAGGCGGAAGCCGAAGACCTGGCGGCACAGTGCCTGCAGCGCATTGAGCTGGATGGAGATGCTGGGCGCGGGGGTGTCGTCCGCGAGGGCAGAGGTCATGACGGGCTCTGCCTCAGGGGCTCCGCCGTGGACCTCGGCCGGTGGCGGCGTCCGGTGCCCTCGAGCCGGGGTGAACGCGCTCAGGGCGCCCTGGGGTGGCGGGGCGCCCTGAGCCGCGGCATGAGCCTCTGTGCGGCGGACGGTGCTGTCGAAGCCGGCCGGTTCAGGTGGCACCGTGGGCTCCTTTTCTGTGCGTGGCCATCGTCAGCCGCCGAAGATCGTGCCGAAGTCGGTTTCCGAACCGAGGAACATGCCGCACACGATCAGGATCAGCGTGGCCGGGACCATGAAGACCAGGGTGACCATGGTCGTCTTCGGGACGGTCTTGGCCGCGCGGCGGCGCGAGTTCTGGGCGTCGGTACGGCGCATGTCGTTGGCGATCTGGATCAGGGTGTCGGCGATCGGCGCACCGAGCTCCTCACCCTGCTGGAGTGCGGTGACGAACTGCGAGACCTGCTCGGAGGCATTGCGCTTGCGCAGCTCCTCGAAGGCCTGGCGGCGGGAGACACCCATGTCCATCTGGCGCAGGGTGATGCGGAGTTCGTCCGACCACGGGCCTGCGTAGCGCTCGGATACGCGGTCGAGTGCCTGGCGGAAGCCGAGGCCGGCGCTCACGACGACCGCGAGGACGTCGAGGAAGTCGGGCAGGATGCGTTCGATCTCTTCCTTGCGCTCCCTGATCGCCTGCGCGATGAGGGCGTCCGCAGCGAAGAAGCCGAAGGCCAGGGCGATGATGCCGAAGACGGGCACGCCGTTCGCGAACATCGACAGACCGCAGACGGCACCGAAGATGCCGTAGACCGCGCGGCGGGCCGCGTAGCGGTCGATGGTGAGACCGCCGGGGTTGCCCGCCATGTCGATCTTGCGGCGCTTGGCGTCGACCTGCTTCGGTCCCATGAGGCGCAGCACGGTCGGGGCGAAACGCATACCGATGCGGTCGATCGCGGAGTCGGCGGCCGAGACTCGCGTACCGCCGACTTCGAGTGCGACGGCGAGGTCGGACGGCAGCTTGGCGTC
The DNA here is from genome assembly GCF_003429565.1 of Streptomyces triticagri. GTDB lineage: Bacteria > Actinomycetota > Actinomycetes > Streptomycetales > Streptomycetaceae > Streptomyces > Streptomyces triticagri. Next base: position 17,583 of record NZ_QUAK01000074.1, on the reverse strand, counting down.
CGAGCGGTACATCTTGATGCCCTGGAAGACACCCGCGACGGCGAGTGCGAGCAGCAGTGCGAGGAGAAGTCCCAGCATGGTGTCGTCGTTCTCCTCTCTCAGACGTCGATCTTGCCGAGGCGGCGGATGATGATGAAGCCGACCGCGTACAGGCCGAGGGAGATCACCATCAGAATCTGGCCGAGGGTGGTGCCGGTGACCCGGGCCAGGGCGCCCTCGTTCATGGAGTTCAGCATGAGCATCGCGCCGATGCCCAGGCAGGGGATGGTGAACGCGGTGGCGTTGACCTCGGAGAGCATGGTGCGGACCTCGCGCCGGGTCTCCTTGCGCTCCTCCAGGGTCTCAGTGAGGTTCCGCAGAGAGCCGACGATCGTACCGCCGGACTTGTTGGAGAGGACGAGGGTCGTGACGAGGACGATCAGCTCACGGGACGGGAGGCGTTCGGCGAGCTCGTTGAGGGAGTCGTCGATGCTCCGGCCGACCGCCAACTGGTTCGAGACGATGGTGAGTTCCTCACCCGCCGGGGCCTCCAGCTCGTCCGCGGCCATGGCGAGGGAGGTCCGCAGGGCCAGGCCGGCCGAGGTTCCGTTCGCCAACAGGCGTGCAAGGTCCGGGAGTTGGTTGATGAACGCCTCGATGCGCTTCTGTCGCTGCCAGTTCAGGAAGGTGTTCGCCATCGCGAGGCCGATGATTCCCGCGATCGGCCCGAAGAACGGCGCGAGCAACGAGCTGGCTATGAACCAGAGCGCGATCACCGCAGCGATCATGTAGACGAAGAATTCGCCGGGCGTCAGATCCAGCCCCGTAGCCGAAAGCTTCAGCTGCACCTTCCGCCCGAGCGCGGTCTTCCGTACCCGCCGGTCGATTCCGCTGAAGCGGCGGCCGCGGACCTTGTGGTGGCCCGTCGCCAGCCGGTCCTCCAGCGCCTGCCGCTGGGCCTTGCCCGAGGAGTACGCATGGAGTCCGGCGACGGCGAGGGTGCCGCACAGGATGGTGGCGCCCAGTGCCAGGAGCGCGGGGTTGTTCATCTTCCTGCAGCCTCTCTCGGGACTCCAAGGGCGGTCACTGGAAGCCCGCTGGAGCGTGTGGGGACGTGTAGGTCGGGGCTGGGCAGCGACCCGGGCGGATGGTGGGGAGAGCGGGCCCGGGCCGGACGTCGGAGGGTCATCAGTCGGCGGCCTCCCGTACGGCTCCCGCGCCCTCGCTGACGCCGAAGGCCGGTGGGATCGGCTCGTTCGCCATGTAGAGGCGGTCCGCGATGCGGCGGGGCAGCGGCAGGTGCTCGAACTGGCCGCGTACGACCCGGTCGGTGCCGACCGGCTGCGCGTTGAACCGCGAGACCGTGGCGATCTTGAACTGCTCGCGGCCGTGCGAGACCAGCAGTGCGATCTCGGTGATCTTCCTGGAGCCGTCGGCGAAACGGGTCAGCTGGACGACCACGTCGATGGCCGAGTTGATCTGGTCCTTCAGGGCCTCGAAGGGGATCTTGACCTCGGACATGGAACCCAGGGTCATCAGACGCATCAGGGCGTCCTCGGCGGTGTTCGCGTGCACGGTGGCGAGCGAGCCGTCGTGGCCGGTGGACATCGCCTGGAGCATGTCGAGGGTCTCACCGCCACGGACCTCACCGACGATGATGCGGTCGGGGCGCATACGCAGCGAGTTGCGGACCAGGTCGCGGATGGTGATCTGGCCCTTGCCCTCCACGTTCGGCGGGCGGGACTCGAGGCGGATGACGTGCGCCTGCTGCAGCTGGAGTTCGGCCGAGTCCTCGATGGTGATGATGCGCTCGTGGTCGGGGATCAGGGCGGAGAGCGAGTTCAGCAGGGTCGTCTTACCGGTACCCGTACCACCGGAGACGATGACGTTGAACCGGGCTCGTACGAAACCGCTGAGCAGCATCAGCATCTGCTCGTCGAGCGAGCCGAGCCGGATCAGCTCGCTGAGCTTGTACGGCTTCGGGAAGCGGCGGATCGTGAGGGTGGCGCCGGTGAGGCTGAGCGGCGGGATGATCACGTTGACGCGCTCGCCGCTGGGGAGGCGGGCGTCGACCATGGGTGTGGACTCGTCGACGCGGCGGTTGACCGTGGAGACGATGCGCTCGATGGTCTGCATCAGCTGGTCGTTCGAGGCGAAGCGCATGGGGAGCTGCTCCACGCGCCCTGCACGCTCGACGAAGATGGCGTCGGGGCCGTTGACCATGATCTCGGTGACCGAGGCGTCTTCGAGGAGCGGTTCGAGTACGCCCAGGCCGAGGGCCTCGTCGACGACGCGGCGGATGAGCTGGGAGCGCTGCGAGGTGGAGAGGACGGGGCCTTCTCGGCTGATGATGTGGCCGAGTACGCGCTCCAGGCGGGCGCGGCGTTCGGCTGCGGCGAGGCTCGACATCTCCGCGAGGTCGATCTCCTCGAGCAGCTTGGCCCGGTAGACGGCCACGATGTGGTCGTCCTCGCGTCCCGCGCCGTTGTCCTCCGGGGAGGCGATTCGGGCCCGCAGGCTCATGGGGGTCACTCCTTCTTGCGTTCCGGGTCCGGCCCTTCCCGGTGGGGTGGCGTTCGACCCCCGGGGGGTCGGGCCTGTGTCTTGCGGGTCAGTCGTCTGCGGGCATGGTCACTTCTCGTTCCGCCTCCCAGCCGAAGTCGGCGAAGGGGATGAGGGTGGGGATGTCCACGGTGGCCCTCACGGTGACGGTGTCTCCGAGGCCGGGGGTGTCTATCTGTGTGTCGTCTGCGAGCCAGTCGCTCATGGCGGCCTTTGCGCTGAGTTCGGCGGAGGCTCCCTGGGAGGCGGCCCTTGCGCCGGCGCGGGCGGCGGAGCCGGCCTGGGAGTAGCTGTAGCCGACGAGGCCCAGTTGGATCACTGCCATGGCTATGAACAGGAGCAGGGGGAGGAAGCCGGTGAATTCGAGGATTGAGCTTCCTCGGTCTCCTCTTGCGGCTTTTGCTCGGGGCGAGTTGGGGGATTTTGCCCCTGGCCGCCCCTTCCCAGAACCGGGGCTCTGCCCCGGGCTCCGGTCCTCAAACGCCGGACGGGCTATCAAGACAGTCTCCATAGATCAGCCCTCCTGGGCCGCGCCGGCCTTGCCGGTTACGTGCCAGCCGGTGTTGAAGCCGGGGAAGAAGACGGGGACGTCCACGTCGACCGTGGCTGTGTAGATGTTGCCGTCGGTGGTGCAGGTGGCGTTGAAGCTGTCCTGCCAGGCGTTCGGGAGGCGCTTCTCCGCCGCGTTCTTGCATTCGACCTGGCTGACCGCGCCGCGTACGCCGGCCACCGCGCCGGCCCGCGCGCCCTCGTCGGCCGCGTTGCCCGCGAGGGAGTACGTGTAGCCGTAGAGGACGGCCTGCCAGAGGATGGTGACGATCACCAGGATGATCGGGGCCATCCCGGCGAACTCGATGGTGACCGAGCCGGAGTCGCCGCCGCGGCGGCGCCTGAGGCCGATCGAGCCGCGGTCGTCCTTCTCCAGGCTGGCCGTGGCCGTGCCTCGCTTGCCGGCCTTCGCGCCCTTGCCGTCCTTGCCTTCTGGTGTCTTCACCAGGCCCAGCTCCCCTGCCAGTCCCCAGAGTGCTTGCTTGACCGTGCTCCGGCTCTCCAGGTCCTGCAGGCGGCCCGCGTCGACGGCGGTCTGCAGTTCCTTGAAGTTGGACGGGATCGCTGCGTTCGCGACCCGGGTCCCGGTGATCCGTTCCACCAGCGGCGGCTGGATCTCCGTGTTGCGGGTGTAGCGGTTGACGACAGTGACCGTCTCCTCGGCCTTGCGGATCTGGAGGCGGTCCCAGAGGCGGACCATACGCTTGGCCGCACGTACCGACACGACATCGGGTGTCACGATCAGGATGGCCTGGTCGGCCATTTCGACGGCGGCGGCGTTCGCACCGCTCATCTGGGTCCCGCAGTCGACGACGACGACTTCGTACCGGTTGCGCAGGGCGCTGACGGCCTGTCGGGCGACCCGGTCGGTGACCTCCTCGCCGCGCTCGCCCTCGGCGGGCGCGAGCAGGATGCCGATGCCGGTCGGGTGCGCGAAGACCGCGTCCTGCAGGACGCGTGGGCTGATGTCGTTGATGCCCGCGAGGTCGACGATGGAACGACGGAACTGCACGTCCAGGTACGAGGCGATGTCGCCGGACTGCAGGTCCAGGTCGAGGATCGCCACGCTCTTGCCCGACGCCCTTGCGGCTAGGGCGAGTTGGACGGTGGTGAGGGTGGTGCCGACGCCGCCCTTGGACCCGGTGACCGTGACGACGGTGCCGCCGGGTCCGGTGAACACGTCGGTGCTGCTGCTGAGGTGCTTGCGTACGCCGACGGCCCAGGCGGCCGCAGTCTGCACGCGGGCCGCCAACTCCTCGTATCCCAGCGGGAGTCCGATGAGTCCGCGGGCACCGGCGTCCATGGCGGCCGAGAAGAGCCCGGGGCTCGGGTCGGCGGTGATCAGGACGACACCGACCCCCGGGAAGCGGAGACCGACTTCCCGCATCAGCTCCAGGGCCGGTACCGGGCCGATCCGCTCGTGGACCAGGACCACCTCGGGCAGCTCGTCGAGCGACTCGCCCGCGAGGCGGGCCAGGGTGTCGAGCAGCGCCGTCGAATCGGCGACCGGCAGCGCCGGCTCCGCCTCGGGGAGCTGACTGAGGAGGGTGGACAGGGAGCGTGCGGCGTCGGGATCGCCGACGGCAGGGAGGATACGGGTGGTCACTAGTCCCTCACTTGTCTTCGTCGAGGGTGTAGCTGCGGTCGTCCGGCGAGATGGTCGTCGCGCCGCCCTGGCCGATGAGGGCGAGGCGGACGTGCGAGGCGAACGACTCGGCGTACGCCACTCGCTGGGCGTCTAGCGTGTTCAGGGCGAAGGTGATCGGCACGGCCTCGGTGGGCTTGCCGGTGCGGTCGTCCTCCTTGGGCTCGAGCGGGGTCAGCTGACCGACGTCGAGGACCTTGGCGTTCTGGACGATGACCTTCGACTGGTTCTTGCCGCCGCGGTCGGGGGCCTCGAAGGTGGCGTAGATGTTGACCGTGGCGCCCGGCTTGATCTTGCCGGCGACGCCGGTCGCCGCGTCGATCATGATGGCGATCTCCTGCTCGCCCTCGCCCAGTTCGGGCTGGCGGACGATCATGTCGTTCTGCAGGAGGGAGCCGCCGCGGAGCTGGGTGACGGCGATCTTGCCCTGGATCTCGCCGAGGTCGGTGACGGCGTTCTTGGACAGCCACCGCTCCGGCATCTTGATCTTTTCGAACTGCGAGGCATTGAGCTTCTTGTACGGGGCTATGTCGCCCTTCAGGCGGTACGCCTCGACCTCGGGGCCGACCTTGGAGTTCACGTCACGGATCACCGAGAGCACTCCGGCGAAGGCGCCGAAGGCGCACAGGACGGAGAGGAGCAGCAGGATGACGCCGCGGCGCTGGCGAGAGTTCATGGGGCGAACAACCTCGTTCAGGGACGTTTGTAAGACGGACTGGGGAGTTGCGGGGTTGCGCGGTCTTGCGGGGTTCTTGCGGGGTGGTGCGGTGAGCGGGTGGTGCGGGGTCGTGGTTGTCGGGCTCGGTGGTCGGGCTGGGTGGTGCTCGGCTGTGGAGCTCGGCGGTGTGTCAGGGACCGGTCACGTGGTGTTCGTTTCTGGAAGGAAGGACACCGCCCGCGCCTGTTTGGTTCTCGGGCGGGAGAAGTGGTGACGAGCAGAACCCGCAGCGGTCACCGATGAGTTCGAGTCCGCACCAATGGCACTCTTCGCGCCTTACGGAGGAGACCAGCTGGTAAAGAATGGAGATGTCCGGAATCGCCGCGGCGAACTCGGTGAGCTTCGGGGTGGCCCACCAGCGCGAGGACTCCGCCGGCAGATGCGCCTCGCCGACGCCCTGCACCTGCCAGGCCGGTGCGAGATTCTTGGTCACCCACTCCGTCTGCAACTGCCCCTTGGCCACGAGGAGTTGCGTGCCGAACTCGGGGCCCTGCAGCATCGCGCCCTGCGCGGCACCGCCGCCGAGCTTGACGAGCTGGGGCTGCGGATTGGCCAGGACCGCGAACTGCGAGCCGGGCACCCAGGACTTGGCGTGCGCCTTGAGGCTCACCGGGACGCGGTCCAGCTTGGCCACGGATCCGAGTACGGCACCGGCGTAGATGTAGTGCGAGAGGAGCCGTGCGGCCGAGGCGAGGACGCCCGGGCTGAAGTCGCAGATCGAGAGCTGCCGCAACTGCAGGGCCAGCATGGCGATTCCGAGCGGCGGCAGATCGAGATGAAGCAGTGCGATTCGGTCGGATTCGAGGACGGAACGGACAGTGTGCAGCCGGTGCACCGCGGTGGCGGGAAGTGAGGCGGGGCAGAGCGCGACGACGTATCCGTGCTGCTCGAGCAGGATGTGCATCTCCGCGAGCGACTGCTCGAGGCTCTGCTCTTCACTTCCCTTGCCCGCCTGCAGAATTGCGGCAGGCGGCGTTTGCTGATCGGTCGCTGGCAGAACCAGATCAGGGCTGGTCACTGCGATGGCGGTCGGCACGCTGCATTCCCCGTTCGCTGCGACGGGTACGCGCTGCACCCGCCTCAGATCGTCACTACGACGTCCTCCTGCATCAGCACCATATCCAGGTCATGCCCTGATCAACACACCAATCATATAACTCCAGGTCAGTCCATGATCAACAGTGCCTGGAGATCACTTTCGGGGCGTCACTCAACGTGCGTACGCAAAGCGGTACTTGGAGTACCGGGCGCCCTCGACCGGGCTCATTGTCAGAGGTCTTGACAACCCAATTGGTCTGGACCAGATTGCAGTCTGCTCCCCCACACACGTCCCCCCACCCAGGAGGCAGCAAATGCACCGCAAAGCACGCAGAGCCTCAGGTAAAGCCGGAAAAGCCATAGCAGGTGCGGTGGTTGCCGGTGTCGCGGCCTGTGGGCTCGCGCTCACCTCGCTGGCCGGCGGAGCCGGTGCGGCCGAGACGGACGGCGTCCACGAGGTCTCGGTCGGCGCGGCCGACGTGCCGAAGCACGCCGTGACCGGCTACTGGCAGAACTTCAACAACGGCGCCACGGTGCAGACCCTTGCCGAGGTGCAGGACGACTACGACATCATCGCGGTCGCCTTCGCGGACGCCACGGCCACCCAGGGCGGCGTCGAGTTCAACCTGGACTCGGAGGGCCTCGGCGGCTACACCGACGAGCAGTTCAAGGCCGACATCCAGGCGAAGCAGGCGGACGGCAAGTCCGTCATCATCTCGGTCGGCGGCGAGAAGGGCACGGTGTCGGTCAACGACGACGCCTCCGCGGCCGCCTTCGCCGACTCGGTCGCCGGCCTGATGGAGGAGTACAACTTCGACGGCGTCGACATCGACCTGGAGAACGGCCTCAACTCCACCTATATGAGCAAGGCGCTGAAGTCCCTCGCCGAGAAGGCGCCCGGACTGGTCATCACGATGGCACCGCAGACCATCGACATGCAGTCGCCGGAGGCCGAGTACTTCAAGACGGCGCTCGAGATCAAGGACATCCTCACCGTCGTCAACATGCAGTACTACAACAGCGGTTCGATGCTCGGCTGCGACGGCCAGGTCTACAGCCAGGGCACGGTCGACTTCCTGACCGCACTCGCCTGCATCCAGCTGGAGGGCGGCCTGGACGCCTCGCAGGTCGGCCTCGGCACGCCCGCGTCGCCGAGCGCGGCCGGCGGCGGCCATGTGGACGGCGCCGTGGTGAACGCGGCCCTGGACTGCCTCGCCAAGGGCGAGAACTGCGGCTCCTTCACACCGGAGCAGACCTACCCGGACATCCGCGGCGCCATGACCTGGTCCACCAACTGGGACGCCGCGGCCGGCAACGCCTGGTCCGGCGCGGTGGGCCCGCACGTCCACGGACTGCCGTAGGGCGTCGTACGGACCGCCACAGGGCGTCGTACGGACCGCCGTAGGGCGTCGTGCCGTGGTCCGGCCTCGTGACACCGGGCGGCCCCGGGAGGTGTCTGGCAGATTTCCCCGGGGCCGCCCGGCCCTTCCGCGCCACTCACCCGGCGCGGAACCGACCTGCAGCGCCGCCGCTCCCCCGGCGGCGCTGCGGTGTGTCCGGGCCCGGACCCGTACCCCAACTGCCCTGTTTCACCACGGCAGTTCGCGTACCTGCTGGATGCACAGGATGACGAAGAGGAGGCCGGAGACGGTGAGCATGACGTTGCTGAGGATGCCGTTGCGCCATTCCGCGGGCGTACGGGAGGAGTTGAGGAGCCAGAGCAGGGTCGCGGCGAGGAACGGCATGAAGAAGGCGCCGAGTACGCCGTACGCGATGACCAGGCCGAAGGGCTGGTCCAGCCAGAGCAGCGCCATCGGCGGGAAGGTCAGCCACAGGAGGTAGACGCGGAAGGGCACGGAGCGCTCCTTGACGCCGGCGGCCACCTCTTCCGCGGAGCCCTGCTTGGCCGAGACTCCCCTGCGGTCCTTCTGGACGCGCTCGGCGAAGTCGGCGAAGAGCAGGCTGACGCCGTGCCAGACGCCGATCAGGGAGGAGAAGGAGGTGGCGAAGAAGCCGATCAGGAACAGCTTCGCGGTCGCCTCGCCGTACCGGCTCTCCAGGACCTGGCCGAGGTCGACGAGGCCCTTGTCGCCGCTGGACAGGGCGATCTGCGAGGCGTGCAGGAGCTCGGCACCGACGATCAGCATGGCGACGACGAAGATGCCGGTGGTGATGTACGCGACCCGGTTGTCGACCCGCATCACCTTCATCCAGGCGCTGTTGGTCCAGCCCTTGGCGTTCACCCAGTATCCGTACGCGGCCATGGTGATGGTGCCGCCGACGCCGCCGATCAGACCCAGGGTGTACAGCAGCGAACCGTCGGGGAGGACGGGCGCGAGGCCCGCGAAGGCGGCGCCCAGGTCCGGGCTGACGCGGATCGCCACGTACACCACGACGACGAACATCACGCCGACCATGGCCGTCATGACCTTCTCGAAGACGGCGTACTGGTTGAACCAGACGAAGACCAGGCCGATGAGGCCGGTGCCGATCGCCCACACCTTGAGGTCGGGGCCGTCGGGGAAGAGCGCGGCGAGCGGCAGGGCGCTGGACGACATCGCGGTGGCGCCGTAGATGAAGCCCCAGACGACCACGTAGACGGAGAAGTACCAGGTGGTCCAGGGGCCGAGGCTGTGCCAGCCCTCGAAGAGGGTGCGGCCGGTGGCGAGATGCCAGCGCCCCGACGCCTCGGCCAGGGCGATCTTGACGATGCAGCCGATCACCGCGGCCCACATCAGGGTGTAGCCGTACTTGCTGCCCGCGATCAGCGTGGCGACCAGGTCGCCGGCCCCGACGCCCGTGGCGGCGACCACGATGCCGGGGCCGATGTAGCGCCAACTCGATTTACGAGGACCGGACTTGTCGTTCGTACCGGCGTCCGCCATGCCTGCCATACGGTGCCTCCCGCTGACCCACTCGTCCCCAGCCACTGATCACGACACGAAAGCGCGCGGCGGCTGAACACACAAGGGGGTGTGCGGCAGTTGGCGGAGGGCGCCGGTCCGGATACGCGCACATTCGGTGTCGTACCCGGACCGGCCGCGGTTGCTCAGACGAAGAGGCTCACCACCGCCGCGACCGCGAAGCCGACGATCGAGAGGACGGATTCGAGGACCGTCCAGGACTTGAGGGTGTCGCGTTCGGAGATGCCGAAGTACTTCGCGACCATCCAGAAGCCGCCGTCGTTGACGTGCGAGGCGAAGATCGAACCGGCCGAGATGGCCATGATGACCAGGGCGACGAACGCCTGCGAGTGGTCACCGCCCTGGATCAGCGGCAGCACGATGCCGGCCGTGGTGACGATCGCGACGGTCGCCGATCCCTGCGCGACGCGCAGCACCAGCGAGATCAGGTACGCGAGCAGGATGACCGGCAGGCCGAAGTCGCTGAAGGTGTCGGAGAGCGCCTGTGCGACCCCGCTGCCCTGCAGTACGGCGCCGAAGACCCCGCCCGCACCGACCACCAGGATGATGTTGCCGACCGGCTTCAGGGACGCGGTGGACACCGTCTCCAGGGACTTGCGGGACCAGCCGCTGCGGATGCCGAGCAGGTAGTACGCCATGAACAGGGCGATGGTCAGGGCGACGAAGGGGTGGCCGAAGAACTCGATGACCGAGCGGAGGGTGGAGGGGTCGAGCGCGATGGAGGAGAAGGTCGCGATGAGGATCAGGACCAGCGGGGTGCCGATGATGGTGAGCACCGTGGCCAGGGCGACCGGCTTCTCGCGCGGCTCGCGGCCGGCGGCCCGCTGTTCGGCGACGACGGCGGCCTTGGACTCCTCGGCGGCCTCCACCATGTCCTGCGGTACGGGCACGAAGAGGCGGTTGCCGATCCACGCCGAGTACGCCCAGGCGGCGAGCACCGCAGGGATGCCGCAGACGACGCCCATCAGGATGACCCAGCCGAGGTCCACGTGCAGGAGACCCGCGGCGGCCACCGGTCCCGGGTGCGGCGGCAGGAAGGCGTGGGTCATCGACAGGCCCGCGAGCAACGGCATCGCGTAGAGGACGATGGACTTGCCGGAGCGCTTGGCGGCCGCGTAGACGATCGGCGCGAGGACGAAGATGCCGACGTCGAAGAAGACGGGGATACCGAAGATCAGGCCGGTGACACCCATCGCGAGCGGGGCGCGCTTCTCGCCGAAGAGGCCGAGCAGCCGGGCGCTCAACACCTCGGCGCCGCCGGACACTTCGAGGATCGCGCCCAGCATGGTGCCGAGTCCGATGATGATCGCGACATGGCCGAGGATGCCGCCCATGCCGCTCTCGATGAGCGAGGTGGCCTCGGATTTCTGGACGGTGCCGAAGAGTTCGGTGACGCTCAGGCCGGCCGCGAGGCCGACGGCTATGGAGACGGCGAGCAGCGCCACGAACGGCTGCAGCCTGACCTTGATGATCAGGAAGAGCAGCAGCAGGATGCCGAGCGCGGCGACGGTCAGCAGACCGGCGGTGCCGTCGATCAGGGTGAGCAGTCCGCCGGTGTGGGGTGGAGCCTCGGGGGGCGCTTCAGCGGCAAGCAGCATGAAGGAACTCCATTGTCCGTTCGTCCCTTTGCGAGACGTGGGGGGGTGGTGCGGGGGTGCGGAGGGGCACGGCACGGCGCGGGGGATGTGCGCCGTGCCGTGCACGGACGACCGCGCGGGTGTCAGCCGAGGACGGCCAGGGCGTCGATCTCGATGAGCAGGCCCTTGGGGAGGCCCACGTACACCGTGGTGCGGGCGGAGGCGGGGGCCTCGAGGCCCTGCTCCTCGAAGTACGCGTTGTAGATCTCGTTCATCTCCGCGAAGTGGCCCACGTCCGTGAGGTAGACGCGCATCATCATCACGTCGTCCCAAGTGGCGCCGCCCTCTTCGAGGATGGCCTTGACGTTGGCGAAGGTCTGCAGGGTCTGCTCGCGCAGCGTGGGGCCCGCCGGGGTCGGTGCCTGGCCCTCGACGGCGGGCAGGAAGCCCACCTGGCCCGCGACCTGCAGGATGTTCCCCTTCTTCACGCCGTGCGAGAACTTGGCGGGCGGGGTGGTGTGGGTGGCGGGGGTGAGGGCGGTCTTGTCGGTCATGGGCCTTGCTCTTTCTGTGAGGGGTTTCCCGGGCCTCCCGCTGCGGGAGTCGAGGGCGGGGTTTCGGTCTACGAGGGCGGGGTTTCGGTCTACGGGGACGAGTGGCCGGCGTACTCCTTGCTGACCGTGTCCGCGGTGCGGCGTACCAGCGGGAGCAGGTTGAGGAGTTCCTCGGCGGTGACGACGACGTTCGGCGCGGAGACCGACATCGCGGCGACCACCCGTCCGTCGGCGCCGCGGATGGGTGCGCCGACGCAGTTGATGGACTCCTCGTGGCCGCCGAGGTCGGTGGCCCAGCCCTGCTCCCGCACGGTCGCGAGCTCCTGGAGGAAGGCGGCGGCGTTCGGGGTCGAACGGGCCGTGTACATGGGGTAGTCGAGGCGCTCGGCGATCGCGCGGCGCTCGGTCTCCGAGAGGTCGGCGAGCAGCAGCTTGGCGACCGCGGCGACGGTGATCGCGACGGGTTTGCCGATGCGCGAGTACATCCGGACCGGGTAGCGGCTCTCCACCTTGTCGATGTAGAGGACCTCGTTGTCCTCGTAGACCGCGAGGTGGACGGTGTGGCCGCACTTCTCGTTGAGCTCGACGAGATGCGGGTGGGCGATCTCGCGTACGTCGAGATTCTCGACGGCCTCCTGGGCGAGCGCGAAGAGGCGGGCGCCGAGGCGGTAGCGCTGGTCGGACTGGCGGTGCACCAGGCCGTGTTCGTGCAGGGTGCGGAGCAGTCTGAGGGCGGTGGACTTGTGCACGCCGAGGCGTTCGGCGACCTGCCTCAGGTCGGCGGGGCCCTCCGCGAGCAGCGGAAGGATGCTCAGTGCGCGGTCGACGGTCTGGCTCATGCGGTCACTACCTCCACGGACTGTCCGGCATCTCCTGCGGCTCCCGCCGCCCCGGCCACTCCCCTACCGGTCACCCGGCCGGCGCCGATGCGCAGTGTGGCCCATGCGTCGTCGGGCAGGGCGGTCAGGCGGTCGGCGGTCTCGCGGTCGTACGGGCGGGCCAGGTCGCCGGGGACGGTGAGGGCGGCGGCGGCCATCAGGTGCCCGTGGCGCAGGCGCTGTGCGGCGGGCAGGTCGCGCAGGGTGGCGGAGAGGAAGCCGGCGGCGAAGGCGTCGCCGGCGCCGACCGCGGCGACCACGTCGACGGTGGGGGCGGGCTGGTGGGTGACGGTGTCGGCGCCCGTGCGGGTCGACTCGCTCTGCGCATCGGCTGATTCGGGCCGCTCGAAGAGCGTCGCGCCGGATGCGCCCTGCTTGACGACGAGCCGGCGCGGCTCGGGCAGCGCGGCGCGGACCGCGGCGGGGCCGCCGGTGACGCCCCAGGCCGCCTCGGCCTCGTCCTCGCCGACGAAGACCAGGTCGCTGCCGCGGGCCAGTTCGAGGAGGGTGCGGCCCGCGGTGCCGGCGTCCGGCCACAGGTGCATCCGGTAGTTGACGTCGAACGACACCAGGGGGCGGTCCGGCCGGGGCGCGGTGAGGTGCCGCAGCAGGGCGAGGCAGTCGGCGGAGAGTGCGGCGGTGATGCCGGAGAGGTGCAGGACGCGGGTGTCCGCGAGGGCGGCGGGGTCGGTGTTCTCGCGGGACATCGCGGAGGCGGCGGAGCCGGCGCGGTAGTAGGCGACCTCGCCTCGGGGGGTGTCGTCGGGATCGGCGCCGGGCCGGGACTCGGGCCCGGTGTCCGTGGCGGCCGCCGCCTCCGTCTCCCTCTCCGTACCCGTCGAGCGTTCGCCCGCCGTACGGAAGTAGATGCCGGTCGGGCGGTCGGGGTCGCGGCGTACGGCCGAGGTGTCGACGCCCCAGGAGGCGATCTCCTCGACGAGGTGACCGCCGAACCCGTCGGCGCCCACCCGGCTGACCCAGCGCGTGGCGTGCCCGGCCCGGGCCAGGGTGCAGGCCACATTGGACTCGGCGCCGCCGATGCCCCGGTCGAAGGACTCCACCGCGCCGAGACCGCCGGACTGTCCCTGCGCGGGCCGGAACGTGACCATCGACTCGCCGAGGCAGACCACGTCGGCGATTCCGGCGGCTGCGCTCGGGGCGGACCCGTTCACGGTGGGCACTGAGGGCTCCTGTCGGCTGGTGGGGCCGGCGGCTCCTGGGCCGCCATTGACTGGCATTGGCCCGGATGTTAGACATCGATGAGCGATGTGCGCAATGACCGTTGCAAAATGCGCAACGGCTGATTCTGCAGGAGGCCCCCATGGCAGCCGACCACGCCGCCGGCCCCGTAAGCCCCGCCGGAGACCCCGGCAGCGCGGACCGCCCCGCCGGCACCCTCGCCGACGAGCGGGTCGACTTCCGCTTCAAGGGGCTGCCGCCGGACGCCGACGGACTCACGGTCGGCGAACTCGCCGCGCAGCGCCGCAATCTCTTCACCGGCGGCTTCACCACCCCGGTCCTCGCGCTCTCCGCCGAGCGCGTCGAGCACAACCTCGCCCTGATGGAGACGTACTCCACCCGGCACGGCCTGGCCTTCGCCCCGCACGGCAAGACCTCCATGGCCCCCGCACTCTTCGCCCGCCAGGAGCAGCACGGCGCCTGGGGCATCACGCTCGCGGTGCCCCATCAGGTGCGCGTGGCCCGGGCGTTCGGCACCCGGCGGATCTTCCTCGCCAACGAGCTGGTGGACGCCGCGGCCCTCTCCTGGATCGCCGGCGAACTCGCGGCCGACGCCGACTTCCGCTTCATCTGCTACGTCGACTCCGTGCCCGGCGTCGAGTTGATGGACGCGGCACTGCGTGCGGCGGGCGCGACCCGGCCGGTCGATGTGGTCGTCGAGCTGGGGGCGGGCGCGGGGGCGCGCACGGGGGCTCGTACGGAGGCGGACTGCGCGGCGGTCGCGGACGCGGTCGCGGCGGTGTCGACGCTGCGGCTCGTGGGTGTCGCCGGGTACGAGGGCGAGGTGCCGGACGCGGATCCCGCGCGGGTGCGGGAGTGGCTGTCGCGGCTGACGGGGCTGGCGGTCGCCTTCGACCGGGGCGGGCGGTTCGCGGAGGTCGGGCTCGACGAGATCGTGGTGAGCGCGGGGGGCAGTGCGTGGTTCGACGCGGTGGCCGATGTGTTCGCGGAGCTTCCTGAACTGTCCCTGCCCGTACTGAAGTTGCTGCGGTCCGGGGCGTACGTGTCGCACGACGACGGGCACTATCGGCATGTGACGCCGTTCAACCGGGTGCCGGAGGAGGGTTCGCTGCAGCCGGCCTTCCGGCTGTGGGCCCAGGTCGTTTCCCGGCCGTCCGCTGCGCAGGCGTTTCTGAACGCCGGGAAGCGGGATGCGGCGTATGACCTCGATCTGCCGTTCGCGCAGGTGGTTCGGTCCGGGGCGGACGGCTCCGAGCGGGACGCGTCCGGGGTTTCCGTCACGGGGCTTTCGGACCAGCATGCGTGGGTCCGGACGGAAGGTCCTGACGACCTGGCCGTCGGGGACTGGGTGGGGCTCGGGCTGTCCCACCCGTGCACGTCCTTCGACAAGTGGTCGTTGATTCCGCTGGTCGCGTCCGACGGCACGGTCACGGACTTCGTCCGCACCTATTTCTGACCCCACCCCGCTCCAATGGAGCCCCTCCGGCGATTGAGGAGGCCCGCCCGGCAGGGCTTTCGGGAAGGGGCGGGCAGGGGGATCACCCACGAAAGGCGACCCACCATGGACCTGGTAATCCGGGACGCAAGCGTCATCGACGGCACGGGAGACCCCGCATACCGCGCAGACATCGGCATCGCGCAGGGCAGGATCACCGAGATCCGGAAAGAGGGCGAGGGGCCCCGCCCCACCGCACGGAGGACCGTCGAGGCCGACGGCCTCGCCCTCGCCCCCGGATTCATCGACATGCACGCCCACAGCGACCTCGCCCTGCTCCGCGACCCGGACCACAGCGCCAAGGCCGCCCAGGGCGTCACCCTGGAGGTCATCGGCCAGGACGGCCTCTCCTACGCCCCCGTGGACGACCCCACCCTCGCCGCGGTCCGCCGCGCCATCACCGGCTGGAACGGCGACGGCAGCGACATCGACTTCGACTGGCGCACCGTCGGCGAGTACCTGGACCGCCTCGACCGCAACTTCGACGGCCAGGGAATCGCGGTGAACGCCGCGTACCTCATCCCCCAGGGCACTGTCCGGATGTACGCCGTCGGCTGGGACGACCGGCCCGCGACCGCCCAAGAGCTCGACCACATGCGGCAGTTGGTCGCCGAGGGTCTGGAGCAGGGCGCGGTCGGCATGTCATCGGGGCTCACGTACACCCCGGGCATGTACGCCGACGACTCCGAACTCGCCGAGCTCTGCCGGGTCGTGGCCCGCCACGACGGCTACTACTGCCCCCATCACCGCAGTTACGGCGCCGGCGCCCTGCAGGCGTACGAGGAGATGGTCACCCTCACCCGGGAGGCCGGCTGCGCCCTGCACCTCGCCCACGCGACGATGAACTTCGGCGTGAACAAGGGCAAGGCGCCGGATCTGCTGCAGCTGCTCGACGACGCACTCGACGCCGGCGCGGACATCTCGCTCGACACGTACCCGTACACCCCCGGCTGCACGACGCTCGTCGCGATGCTGCCGAGCTGGGCGAGCGAGGGCGGGCCCGATGCGATCCTGCGCCGGCTGCGGGACGACGCGACCGCGGAGAAGATCCGGTACGAGATGGAGGAGATCGGCGCCGACGGCTGCCACGGTGTGCCGATCGAGTGGGACACCATCGAGATCTCCGGGGTGAGCGACCCGGGCCTCGCCTCCTGCGTCGGCAAGACGGTCGCGCGGGCCGCCGAGATGCGCTGCGAGGAGCCGTGGGTGACCGCGCGCCGGCTGCTGATCGACGACCGGCTCGGCTCGACGATCCTGCAGCACGTCGGACACGAGGACAACGTCCGGCAGATCATGCGGCACCGGGTGCACACCGGTGGTTCGGACGGAATCCTGCAGGGCTTCAAGCCGCATCCGCGGGCGTACGGGACGTTCCCGCAGTATCTCGGCAAGTACTCAAGGGACTTGGGCATCCTGGGGCTCGAGGAGACAGTCGCGCATCTGACCTCGCGGCCGGCCGCCCGGCTGCGGCTGCCCGACCGCGGGATCGTGCGTGAGGGCTACCGGGCCGATCTGGTGCTCTTCGATCCGGAGACGGTCGCCGCGGGTTCGACCTTCGAGGCGCCGCGGACGCTGCCGGTCGGGATTCCGCACGTACTGATCGACGGCCGCTTCGTGATCGAGGACGGGCGCCGGACGGATGTGCTGGCGGGGCGGGCGGTGCGGAGGGCTCCGGCGCGCGGTTGAGGCGTTCGGGGCCGCCGCCCACTCGATCGTCGATTATTTCACGGGTAAAACACCTGTTAATGTGTTGGGTATGCCGACGCCTGCCCTGCCGCCACTCCCCGTCCCCCGGTCCCTGGCCCGCTCCGTACGCGACGCCGTGCGGCTGAACGGCTTCGGGGACGGCTGGCGGCAGCGCGGCTTCAGCGGCGGCGCGGCCTTCCTGATCTCCGGCCTGGTGCTGCTCGCCGTGGGCCGGATGGATCTGGTCCTGTACACCTCGGCCGGCTCGATGCTGTCGCTGTACGGGCACGGGCTGCCGTACCGGGCGCGGGCGCGCACCCTGCTCCTGCTGGTGCTCGGCATGACGGCGAGCCTCGCGGTGGCCCTGGTCTGTGCGGCCACGGTCGACTCGACCGCTCTCCTCGTGCTTGGCGCGGCGCTGCTCGCGGCGGTGCACAAGATGGCCTGCGAGGCGACCCGGATCGGGCCGCCGAACAACGTGGTGATCACCTTCCTCGCCGCGACCGCGTTCTTTCTGCCGCAGGAGCTGCACGAGATCCCGTTCCATCTCGCCCTGCAGCTGGCCGGTGGCGCGCTCGCCTGGCTGGTGGCGATGGCCCCGGCTCTCCGGCGACCGCACGGGCCGGAGCGGATCGCGGTGGCGCGTGCGCTCGAGGCGGCGGCGCGCGGGCTGCGCGGTACGGGCACGGCGCACGGGACCGCGGCGGCGGTCAACTCGGCCTGGCAGACACTGTTCCGTGCCGCCGAGCGGCCGCGCTCGGCGGCGGGGGCGCGGGCC
>NZ_QUAK01000071.1 GCF_003429565.1 Streptomyces triticagri | reverse complement strand
GGCCCGCGCCCGCCGCACCGCTGCTCGAGCCGTCGGCACCCGATCCGCGCCCCGCGCTGCCCGCGGCCGCGCGGCGCAGGCTCGCGACGCTCCTCGCGGACCGCCCGGGCGCGGGCGGTTCGGGCCGTCGCGGCACCGCTCCCGACCTCACGGAGCTCCTCCCCCAGTGGCTGGCCGCGGTCAATGAGCGAGGCTTCGCCGCTCCGCCGGAACTGCTGCCCGCGCTGCTCGACGCCGCCAGGGGCCGCACCGATCTGCGCCCGTCCGCCCTGCAGTTCGCCGGCCCCCGCGCCCTCTGGCTGGCCCGGCTCAACCCGGACTGGAAGTACGCCCTGCGCGCCGGTTCCAGCGGCACCGGTCTGCCTGCGCCCGAGGACACCGCCGCGGTGCAACTCCTGTGGCAGGAGGGCCTGTTCGCCGAGCGGGTCGCTCTCCTCGCCGCCGTACGGGCACACGATGCGGGCGCCGCGCGCGAACTGCTCGCCGAGACCTGGGGCACCGAGCGCGCCGAGGACCGCCTGATGTTCCTCGACTCGCTGCGCACCGGGCTCACGCCCGAGGACGAGCCGTTCCTGGAGCGGGCCCTGTCCGACCGCAGTCGTAACGTCCGTGCGACGGCCGCCGAGTTGCTCTCCGCCCTGCCCGACTCGGCACTCGCCGCCCGCATGGCCGCCCGCGCCACCGCCTGCGTGGCCCTGGACGAGACCCGTACGGGCATCGTCGTGGAGGCCCCGCACGAGTGCGATGCGGCGATGGAGCGGGACGGAGTGACGCCGACTCCGCCGGCCGGGCGGGGTGAGCGGTCGTGGTGGCTGAGCCAGCTGGTGGAGGCCGTTGCGCCGGCCGTCTGGCGGGAGCGGTTCGGCGGCCGTACGCCGGAGGCGATCGTCGCCCTGCCGGTCGCCGACGACTGGCGGGGCGAACTGCACGCGGCCTGGTGCCGTGCGGCCGTACGCCAGCGCGACGTCGAGTGGTCGCGTGCGCTGCTCGGCCCGGCCGCCTCACCCGAATCCGGTGGCCCCGGGGCGGTCTCGCCGGCCGAGCGCACCAAGCTGCTGGCCGCTCTCCCGGCGGACGAACGCGCCGAGTGGGTGGCGGGATTCATCGCGGCGCACGGCCTGTCGGAGGCGTTCCAGCCGCTCGCCGGGTGCGCGGTCCCCTGGCGCGGACCTCTGGGCAGCGCCGTCGTGGACGCGCTCAACATCGCACGGGACGCGGGCAGTTACCCGTGGAGCTTCAGCGGTGTGATGGGCCTGGCCGAGCGCTGCCTCGACCCGGCCGAGGCCGACCGCCTGGAGTCCCTGACGGCGACGGCGGACGAGCCGGAGGACGGCTCGCCCGGTGCGGCCGGGTACTGGTCGGAGGCGTTCCAGCGCCTGGTGGGCACCTTGCGGTTGCGCGCGACGATACGTACGGAGCTCGCGGCGCCCGGGGAGTGAGCGACGGACGCGGCAGCCATGAACGGACGCCGCGGGCCTGAAGCCCCTCGCTACACCTCGGCCCTGATAGGGGAACCCCTACGCCTCGGCCGCATGCCTGACGTTCGACCGCACCCACTCGACGATCGAGGCCGTGGTGGCGCCCGGAGTGAAGATCTCGGCGACGCCCTGGGCCTTGAGCGGGGCGATGTCGTCCTCGGGGATGATGCCGCCGCCGAAGACCTTGATGTCCGCCGCGTCACGCTCCTCGAGGAGCTCGATCACCTTGGCGAAAAGGGTGTTGTGGGCGCCGGAGAGGATGGACAGGCCGATCGCGTCGGCATCCTCCTGGATCGCGGTGTCGACGACTTGCTCGGGCGTCTGGTGCAGGCCGGTGTAGATGACCTCCATACCGGCGTCGCGCAGCGCCCTGGCGATCACCTTGGCGCCCCGGTCGTGACCGTCGAGCCCCGGCTTCGCGACGACCACGCGGATCGGACCGGCTGCCACACCCATCACTGCCTCCATGTACCGAGTACTCGCGTACTCCCAGGATCCTCGCCGAGCGAGCCTCGGGAGAAGTGAACGAACGTTATCGCCAGCATCCCGCAAGCGACCGTTTCGCGCCGCAGAGGGAGGGGGAAATCACACGTGGGACAAATTCGCCAAGCGCTGCTCCGGCACCGGGCACCACACCGGCCGTCGCAGGGACCGCGCTGCAGGGGAGCCGCGACGACAGCACAGCGGGCGCCCCATGAGGGCATACGGGGGCCGACGCCGACCCCGGCATGCCACCGGGAGGTCGGCCATGAAGGTCCTGCCCCACCTGACCCCACTCTTCACTCCCCTCCTCACTCCCCTCCTCACCCCCTTCGTCACGCCGATCCTCGAGTCCTGGCTGCTCCGCGCGGGCCGGTTGCGACCGGCGCCGCATCTCCCGCTGTCCACAGCGCTGTACAGGTCGGCCACCCTCGAGCTCGCCGTGCTCGCCGGCCACCTCCTCCTCTATCCGTCCGGCCTCACGCAGGAGCGCCGCACGGCCCCGGCCGGCACGACACCCGGGACGGGCACGGCGGGGACGGCGGGCATCGTGGGGAAGACCGGCAGGCCCGTCGTACTCCTGCACGGCTTCATCGACAATCGCTCCGTCTTCGTCCTGCTGCGCCGCGCCCTCGCCAAGGACCGCCGCCGGCACGTCGAATCCCTCAACTACTCCCTGCTCACCTGCGACATCCGCACCGCCGCCGAACTGCTCGCGCGGCATGTGGAGGAGGTCTGTCTGCGCACCGGGCAGCGCCAGGTGGACATCGTGGGCCACAGCCTCGGCGGGCTGATCGCGCGCTACTACGTCCAGCGCCTCGGCGGTGACACCCGGGTGCGGACCCTGGTCACCCTGGGCACGCCGCACGGCGGTACGGCGGTCGCCCCGCTGCTCAGCGCCCACCCGATCGTCCGTCAGATGCGCCCGGGCTCCGATGTCGTGGCCGAGCTCGAGCAGCCGGCGCCGGGCTGCCGTACCCGGTTCGTCGCTTTCTGGAGCGATCTGGACCAGGTGATGTCCCCGGTGGAGACGGCCCGCGTGGACCACCCCGACCTCCTCGCGCACAACGTGCGAGTGAGCGGAATCGGGCATCTCGCCCTGCCGGTGCATCCGGCCGTGGCCGCCGACATCCGCCGGGCCCTCGATGCCGACGCCGACACGACCCGGACGGACAGCGCGGACAGCACGGACACCGAGGACGCGACGGACACAACGGGCTCACCCATCTCGGTCGCATAGCGGCCGCTCAGGGCAAGCGGAGTCGAACGAACTTCGAACACAAAGCCAAGGCTCGGTTGGGGAGCCGCCGAAAGGCGGCCGATTGCCCGTTTCCTGAAACCGTGAAACCTGCCGAAGATTGTCGCCGTCGCATACCGCCGGGTACAGTCGCCGGACTGCTCTGCCCCCTGCTGTCGAGGCGAAAGAGAAGTTGGTGAACGACCAGCACGGCTTTGCCGCCGGTTACGACGGTGCCGCCACCGGCGCCTTCGACGCCACTTCTTTTGACGCCGACCCGCTCTTCGGCGCGATGCCCGGCACGGACACCACCGGCCACAGCGGCCAGTGGGGCAACCATTGGGACAACTCGGCCTGGTCCACCGGCGCTTACGACCCGTACGGCACCGACCCTTACGGCACCGGCAGCCACGACGCGCTCGGCACGGGATCGCATACGACGGCCGGCTACGACGGCTACGCCACGCAGCACAGCACGGCGACGGCCCACGACACCGGCGACTACGGCACGTACGACACCTCCGCCTACGGGACGGGCTCGTACGACACGACCGCCATGTGGGCGACGCCGGGTTCCCAGCCGCTGGCCGACATTCCCAACCAGGCGGGCCCGGGCCCCGGCGAACAGTGGGACACCACAGGCCAGTGGAGCACCCCGGATCTGCTCGGCGGCGCCGCACCGCAGGGCTTCGACCAGACCCAGGCGTTCGAGGCGCCCCTGAACCTCGGGCACCCGCAGCCGCCCACCGGGTACGAGACCGGTGCCTACGACGCCACCGCGTGGAACTCCGCGGACACCGGCGGGCAGCCCCTGGCCGCGCCCTACGACGAGTACGCGACCACCTCTTTCGAGCACCCCGTCGACCTGGGGTCCCGCACGCCGGACCCCCTCGATCCGGGCTCCGTCGACGCCCAGTTCGGCGCGGACGCCGCCCCGGCCGAGAGCGGCCACGAGCCCGACGGGTACGGCTCCGACGCATACGGCACCGACGCGTACAGCACCGACGGCTACGACCTCGACGGCCGAGCCGAGTACGACGGCCAGGCCGACCACGGCAGCGACGCCGAGTACGACGGTCGGATCGAGGACGACGACCACCCGGACCGCGACGCGTACAACGACCTCGACGACGCGCCCGTCGCCCACTTCACGCCCGGCGCCCCCCGCGGCGGCCGGGGCCGCTCGCGCCGTCGCGCACCGGCCAAGCGCTCCGCGCTCCTCACCGTCGCCGTCCCCTCCGTCTGCGCGCTCGGGGTGGCCGGTATCGCCGCGGCCTCGGTCAGCGGCGGCCTCGCCGGCGGCAGCGAGAAGGACGAGCCCAAGACGCAGGCCGCCCCCGACCCGGCGAGCGTCAAGCCCTCGGCGGCCAACAACGAGCTGGACACCCAGCTGGCCAACCTCTCGGCGGACGCCGACGACTTCGCCGACCGCGCCAGCCGCACCCAGGAGCGCATCGACCTCAAGAAGCGCCAGGCGGCCGAAAAGAAGAAGAAGGCCGAGGAGGCCGCCCGCAAGGAGGCGCTCCGCCCGAAGTTCGCGATCCCGGTCGAGCAGCACGGACTCAGCGCGTACTACGGACAGGCCGGCGTGAACTGGATGTCCGCGCACTCCGGCATCGACTTCCCCGTCTCCTACGGGACCGCCGTACTGGCCGCCACCGACGGCACGGTACGCACCCAGTGGAACCCGGCCTACGGGAACATGGCGATCGTGACCGCCGAGGACGGCACCGAGACCTGGTACTGCCACCTCTCGAGCACGAAGATCCGCGGCGGCTCGGTGAAGGCCGGCGACACCATCGCGTACTCCGGGAACTCCGGGAACTCCACCGGCCCGCATCTGCACTTCGAGGTCCGGCCGGGCGGGGGATCCGCGATCGATCCACTGGCGTGGCTCCGCGGACACGGGCTCGACCCGACGTAAGCTCCGCCGGCCCACCCGGCCGCAGCACGCCTCCCCCCGATCGGATGCACCCTCACATCCGCCTGAGGGCACCGGAAAACGCATGGTCACAGGCGTATACGACGCCTCGGCACGATCACCCGCAGAAGTGGACAAATTGCGCAGGGTGTCCATTCCTCGGACGGTTGCGGTGAGCACAACCCCGCAACCGCGAAAAGGAATTCGATTCATGCGCACTTCCCGGAAAGCCGGCCTTCTCGTCTCGACCGCCGTCTGCGGCGCCCTCGCACTCGGTGCGGCCGGCCCGGCCTTCGCAGCGACCTCCGACTCCACCGTCCCCTCCGACTCCACGTCCGTGGCCGCTCCCGTGCCCGGAGCCGACGCGCTCGCCCAGCAGTCGGCGCTGCTCGGGAACGCCGGCGGCGTACTCACCCCCGTCACCGCACTGGTCGACGCCGTACTGAAGGCGGACGACGGCAAGCTGACCGAGGCCGACGCGACCAAGCACGCCGACGCGATCAAGGCCGCACTCGCCAAGGTCACCGAGGCCGCGCCCGAGACCCCGGCGGCCGGTGCGCTGCCCGGTCCCGCCGCGGCCGACCCGGGCACCGAGCTCAAGGCCAAGGCGGCAGCCGCTCTGCAGGTCAAGGTCGACGCCCTGATCAAGGCGTCGCTCGCGGGCGACGTGAAGGTGACCGCCGCCGCGGTCCAGGCCACCATCACGGCGACCGTCAACGTCCTCGTCAGCATCGTGCTCGGCGGTGGGCTCCCGGCGGCGGACCTGCCGGGTCTGCCGACGCTGCCCACCATCCCGGGCGTGGCCGAGGTACCGACGCTGCCCACGCTGTAGTAGCTGCGCAGTACGGCGGGGCCGGTCGACCCGAGCGTCGACCGGCCCCGCCCACGCTTGCCGCGCGAGCGCCAGGGGTGTCCGTACCCCCGTATCCCTAGAGCTTCTCCACCGGGGCGTAACGCAGCAGCAGTACCTTGGGCTTGGGGTCGCCGAAGTCGATGGTCGCGCGGGCCTTGTCGCCCGCACCCTCCACCGCGACGACCGTGCCGAGGCCGAACTGGTCGTGGGTGACCCGGTCTCCGGCGGTCAGGGACACCACCGGCTTGTCGCCGGCGCGGCGGGTGGCGAAGCCCGAGGGCCCGGACCGCGTACGGGACGACGACAACGACGCGGTGATCCCCGCCGTGGGTCCTGCGGACGGGGCGGAGCCGACCGACCCGGTGCGCTTCCAGTCGAGGTGCTGGTCCGGGATCTCCTCCAGGAAACGCGACGGCGGATTGTACGAGGGCTGGCCCCAGGCGCTGCGCATGGACGCGCGCGTCAGATAGAGCCGCTCGCGGGCGCGGGTGATCCCGACGTATGCGAGGCGGCGCTCCTCCTCGAGCTCCTTGACCTGGCCGAGGGCGCGCATGTGCGGGAACACGCCGTCCTCCATGCCGGTCAGGAAGACCACCGGGAACTCCAGGCCCTTCGCGGTGTGCAGGGTCATCAGGGTGATGACGCCGGTGCCGTCGTCGTCCTCGTCCGGGATCTGGTCGGAGTCCGCGACGAGGGCGACCCGCTCCAGGAAGCCGGCGAGTCCGTCGCCGGCGACCGGAGCGCCTTCGGGGGCCGGGGTCTCCTCGGACGCCGGGGTCTCCTCGGACGCCGAGGCGTCGTCGGAGTCGGTACCGGAGGTCGGGGCGTCGTCGGAGTCGGTACCGGAGGTCGAGTCCGTGCTCCCGCTCTCCCCCTCGAACTCCAGGGCCACCGCGGCCAGTTCCTGCAAGTTCTCGATGCGGGTCTCGTCCTGCGGGTCGGTGGAGGACTGCAGTTCGGCGAGATAGCCCGTGCGCTCCAGGACCGCCTCGAGCACCGTGGCCGGACCCGCCCCGGACTCCACGACGGTGTGCAGCTCGTCCATCAGCGCGTTGAACCGCCGCACCGCGTTGGCCGAGCGGGCGGCCATCCCGTACGCCTCGTCCACGCGGCGCAGCGCCTGCGCGAAGCTGATCCGCTCGCGCTGGGCGAGGGCGTCGATCATCGCCTCGGCGCGGTCGCCGATGCCGCGCTTGGGGACATTGAGAATCCGGCGCAGCGGCACGGAGTCCTCCGGGTTGGCCAGGACGCGCAGGTACGCGAGGACGTCCCGGACCTCCTTGCGCTCGTAGAACCGCACGCCGCCGACGACCTTGTACGGCAGGCCGACGCGGATGAAGATCTCCTCGAAGACACGGGACTGGGCGTTCGTCCGGTAGAAGACCGCCATGTCACCGGCCTTGGCCTCGTCCGCGTCGGTGAGCCGGTCGATCTCGTCGGCGACGAACTGTGCCTCGTCGTGCTCGGTGTCCGCGACGTATCCGGTGATGCGGGGGCCCGCGCCCGCGTTCGTCCAGAGGTTCTTGGGGCGGCGGCTCTCGTTGCGCTCGATGACCGCGTTGGCCGCGCTGAGGATGGTCTGGGTGGAGCGGTAGTTCTGCTCCAGGAGGATCGTCGTCGCGTCCGGGTAGTCCTCCTCGAACTGGAGGATGTTCCGGATGGTGGCGCCGCGGAAGGCGTAGATCGACTGGTCCGCGTCACCCACCACGCAGAGCTCGGCGGGCCCCGGGCCCTCGTCCTCGGCGGGCGGGCCGACCAGCTCGCGGACCAGGGCGTACTGGGCGTGGTTGGTGTCCTGGTACTCGTCGACCATGACGTGCCGGAAGCGGCGGCGGTAGTGCTCGGCGACGTCCGGGAAGGCCTGGAGCAGGTGGACCGTGGTCATGATCAGGTCGTCGAAGTCCAGGGCGTTCGCCTCGCGGAGGCGGGACTGGTACATCGAGTACGCCTGGGCGACCGTCTTCTCGAATCCGTCGGCGGCCTGACCCGCGAAGGTCTCCTCGTCGATCAGCTCGTTCTTCAGATTCGAGACCTTGGCGCTGAAGGACTTGGGCGGGAAACGCTTCGGGTCGAGGTCCAGATCGCGGCAGACCAGGGCCATCAGACGCTTGGAGTCCGCGGCGTCGTAGATGGAGAACGACGAGGTGAAGCCGAGCCGCTTGGACTCGCGGCGCAGGATGCGGACGCAGGCGCTGTGGAAGGTCATCACCCACATCGCGCTCGCCCGGGGGCCGACCAGATCGGCGACGCGCTCCTTCATCTCGCCCGCGGCCTTGTTGGTGAAGGTGATCGCCAGGATCTGGCCCGGGTGGACGTGCCGCTCGGCGAGCAGGTGCGCGATCCGGTGGGTCAGGACACGCGTCTTGCCGGAGCCGGCGCCGGCCACGATGAGCAGCGGGGAGCCGGAGTGGACGACCGCCTCGCGCTGGTTCTCGTTCAGCCCCTCGAGGAGTGCCGCCGGGTCGACGGCCGGGCGCGGGGCGCCGTCGCGGTAGTAGGCGTCCCGGGGTGCCGGCGCGTCGTACCGGCCGCCGAAGAGGTCGTCCGGGGCGTCTTCCGGACGCCCCGGCTCCTCGGGGGGCGGCGGGGGGCCCTCGTCCGGAGGGGTGAGGTCCGCCAGGAACTGGTCGTCAAAGAGGCTGCTCATCGCCTCCCGAGTCTAGGCGCCCGGACTGACACCGCGGCCCTCGTCCGGGAAAGGGCCGCACACCCGCCTGTGCTGCCCGCACACCCGCCTGTGCAACGAGCGGCGCAGTTCCCTCACTTCCCGTACTTCTCTGTGCACGATCCTTCACAGAGCGCGAAAGTCACGAAAACGTATCGGGCATATCGAACACCAACCTTCACAGGGGCAACGGGAGTTGGCTAGCGTGCTCCGCGGGCTGCCCGTACCCCCACCGGCGACTGGCGTCGGGACGAGCGGCCTACGCCGAGTCCGGGGCGCCCACGGGTGCCGGATCCGGAGCCGGGGACCCAATGACCTTGGGGTGAATCGGACCGTACAGCCCCGTACGGACCGTAGGGCAGCCCTTCCGAACCACCCGCCCGAACCCGACAGCTAACCCGGTAGGCGGTCAACGGAAGGAGCGCCTCCCTTGGCGTCGCACCGCAAGCTGCGGAACCGGACGAATCGGCTGCGCACTTCGCAGGCCGTCGGCATCACCACCGCCGCCCTCACCTCGGTGGCCCTGCTGTCGCAGAGCGCGAACGCCGCTCCGGCGGAGCCGAAACCGTCCCTCGAGGACGTACAGAAGAAGGTCGACGCCCTGTACCGCCAGGCCGGCGCCGCCACCCAGAAGTACAACTCCGCCAAGGAGCGCACCGAGAAGCAGCGCAAGCACGTCGACGGACTCCTCGACCAGGTCGCCAAGCGCACCGACGAGCTCAACGACGCCCGGCGCGCGCTCGGTTCGCTCGCCGCCGCCCAGTACCGCGAGGGCGGTACGTCTGCGACCGCAAACATGCTGCTCGCCGACGACCCCCAGCAGCTGTTCGACCAGCGGCAGTTGATGAGCCGGCTGAGCGACCGGCAGCAGAAGGCCGTCAACGACTACAAGGACCTGCAGGCCTCCGCCACCAAGAAGCGCTCCGAGGCCACCGAGAGCCTCGAATCGCTCACCTCCTCGCAGGCCGAGCTCAAGCGCAGCAAGCAGACCGTGCAGAAGAAGCTCGGCGAGGCGCGCAAACTGCTCTCGGAGCTGACCGCGGAGGAGAAGGCCCGGCTCGCCGCGATCGAGCGGAAGAAGGAGGCCGAGGCCAAGCGCAAGGCCGAGGAGCTGGCCAGGAAGCAGGCCGCGGAGGCGGAGCGCAAGCGCAAGGCCGAGGAGGCCGCGAAGGAGAAGGAGCGCGAGGAGCAGGAGTCCGGCAGCGGTTCCGGTTCCGGTAGTGACTCCGGTTCCTCGGACTCGTACGCGGCGAAGGCCGAGAAGGTCATCTCGTTCGCCCGCGGCCAGATAGGCAAGCCGTACGTCTGGGGCGCGGCGGGACCGGACTCTTACGACTGCTCGGGGCTGACCCAGGACGCCTGGAAGACCGCCGGGATCTCACTGCCGCGCACCACCTGGGACCAGGTGAAGGTCGGCACGACCGTCTCGGTCGACAACGCCAAGCCCGGCGACCTGGTCTTCTTCTACGACGACATCAGCCACGTCGGCATCTACATCGGCAACGGCGAGATGATCCACGCGCCGAAGCCCGGGACGAACGTCCGGGTGGAGTCGATCTACTACATGCCGATCCACAGCGTGGTGCGGCCCGCCTGAGGTCCGTACGTACGACGGTGCCCCGGTCCCGCGAGGGTGGACCGGGGCACCGTCATGTGCGCTGCGGGGCGGCGGGGATCAGGTCCACAGCACCGCGAGGAAGATGTTGACGACGGTCAGTGCGCCGACGAGGCCGAAGAGGGACTTGTCCGCCCTCTCCTCGTCCCGCTTCACATAGACCAGGGCGAGGATCACGATCAGTACGGCGAGTTTGATGCCGATCTTGAGGTTGTTCACGGGCTGGTCGTCGGCCTGGTTGAGGCCGACGAGGACGACGCCCGTGACGAGCATCGTGAGCGCGCCGTGCACCATCGCCGGCGAGAACCGGGCGGTGCCGTCGCCCATCGCCTTCATCTGGGTCAGGAACCCGCCGAGCAGCGAGGCGATGCCGATGATGTGCAGACCCACGAACACATTGGTGAGGACGTCCATGCTCCGGAGCCTAACCAGGCGGCTATCACGCCCCTGCAGTCAGGGCAGCCTCACCGCACACTTCGGTCAGGGAGTCCGCCGTGCGCGTCGGGTGCCTCGCACGCAGCGGCCGAATGTGGTCACCACTGCACACCCTTGCGTCAGTTACGCACATTGCGTCACCGTTCCGTGACCCAGCGCTCTACCGTCCTTGCTCAGGTCCCCGGCGATCACCTGGCAGCGCCGGGGGCCCACCCGGCACAGCAAGGATGTGGAGGCCCCCGTGGCTGCGCACCGAAAACCCCGCACACCCCGCACGCCCTCGCTCACCGGCCACACGGCCCGTACGGCACTCACCCTGGCGCTCGCCGGAGCCGCCACCGCGACCGCCTTCGACGGCACCGGGATCGCCGAGCCCCGGCCCACTCCGGCGCAGGTGAAGGCGAAGGTCGACAAGCTGTACCGGGCGGCCGAGGCGGCCACCGAGCAGTACAACGGCAGCAAGGAGAAGGCCGACGCGGCGAAGGCGGAGGTGCGGCGGCTGCAGGACGAGGCCGCGCGGCGCACCGAGACGCTCAACTCGGCCCGTACCTCGCTCGGTTCGGCCGCCACGGCGCAGTACCGGACCGGCGGTGTCGACCCGTCGCTGCAACTCGCCCTGTCCTCCGACCCGGACGAGTACCTGGACCAGGTGATGCGCGCCGACCGGGCGGGCGACCGGCAGGCGGCGACCGTCACCGGGGTGCGCAGGCAGTTGCGCGAGCTGGCCGTGCTGCGCGAGCGCGCCCGCAGCAAACAGCGCGAACTGAGTGGTCACCAGGCCGACTTGAAGAAGCGCAAGAGCCGGATCACGGGAAAGCTGAACCGCGCACGGCGGCTCCTCGCCGAGCTCACCACCGAGGAACGCGCCCGCGTCACCGGCGAATCCGGCACCACGCGCGCCTCGCGCGATCTGCCACGGGGCGACATCAAGGCGCCCAACTCCCGTGCCGCGAAGGCGGTTTCGTACGCGCACGGTGCGCTCGGCAGCCCGTACGTCTGGGGCGCCACCGGGCCGAACTCCTTCGACTGCTCCGGGCTCACCCAGGCCGCGTACCGCGCCGCGGGCGTCTCGCTGCCGCGCACCACCTACGCCCAGATCAACGCGGGCCGGCGCGTGGCGCGGTCCGAACTCGCCCCCGGTGACCTGGTGTTCTTCTACCCGTCCATCAGCCATGTCGGCATCTATCTCGGCAACGGTCGGATGATCCACGCACCGAACCCGAGTGCGCCGGTGCGTATCGCGCCCATCGACGAGATGCCGTTCGCGGGGGCGACGCGGGTGGCCTGAGGAACGCCCGGGACGTCTCAGACCAGGCGGCGCGCGGCCGCCCAGCGGGTCAGCTCATGGCGATTCGACAGCTGCAACTTCCGCAGTACGGCGGAGACATGGGACTCCACCGTCTTCACCGAGATGAACAGCTGCTTGCCCACCTCCTTGTACGCATAGCCGCGGGCGATCAGGCGCAGCACCTCGCGCTCGCGCTGGGTGAGGCGGTCCAGGTCCTCGTCCACCGGGGGCGCGTCCGTGGACGCGAACGCATCGAGTACGAATCCGGCCAGGCGCGGCGAGAACACCGCGTCGCCGTCCCGCACCCGGAAGATCGAATCGACGAGATCCGTGCCGGTGATGGTCTTGGTGACGTATCCGCGGGCACCTCCGCGGATCACCCCGATCACATCCTCCGCGGCATCGGACACCGACAGCGCGAGGAAGCGCACCGGCCGCTCCGCGTCGGCCGCCAACGGGGCGCAGCGGCGCAGCACTTCGACCCCGCCGCCGCCCGGCAGGTGCACATCGAGCAGGACGACCTCCGGCCGGGTCGCGGTGATCACGCTCACCGCCTGGTCGACGTCGGCGGCCTCGCCCACCACGTCGACCCCGGTCCTGGCGGTCTGTCCGATCTCGGCCTGCACTCCCGTACGGAACATCCGGTGGTCGTCGACGAGGACGACCCGCACCCGGCGCGAGACCTCGCCCTGGACCGGGTCCGGTTCCTGGGCCGCGCTTGTCGACGCCTCGCCCACGGGCCGCTCCGGCTCCGGGGACTCGGTCCGCTCCGTCGCGTCGCTCATGGCGTCGCCGTCCTCTCCATCTCCAGCTCGACCTCGGTGCCACCGCCGGGCACCGCGCGCAGTCGCGCCGTGCCGCCGTTCCGCTGCATCCTGCCGATGATTGACTCCCGTACGCCCATGCGGTCGGCGGGCACCGCGTCCAGATCGAAGCCGGGACCGCGGTCTCGTACGGACACGAACACCGAACTCCCCTCGACCTCTGCGAAGACCTGCACCGCACCGCCCTCGCCACCGTACTTGGCGGCATTGACCATTGCTTCCCGTGCGGCCTGCATCTGTGCGGAAAGGCGCTCGTCCAGATCGCAGTCGCCGACCACCACGACCTCGAGCGGCACCCCGTGCTTGTCCTCCACCTCGGCGGCGGCCTTGCGGACCGCGTCGGCGAGATTCTCCGGCTCCTCGTCCTCGTCCTTGCCGGTGCCCTCCGGCTTGTACAGCCAGGTGCGCAGGTCCCTCTCCTGGGCGCGGGCGAGGCGGCGCACCTCGGCGGGGCTCTCCGCATTGCGCTGGATCAGGGTCAGTGTGTGCAGCACCGAGTCGTGCACATGCGCGGCCACCTCGGCCCGCTCCTGGGCGCGGATGCGCAGCGTCCGCTCGTCGTTCAGATCCTGCACCATCCGCACCACGTACGGGCCGGCCAGCAGACCGATGCCCGCGACCACGGCGACGGCGGCCTGCAGCACGGAGCCGAGATGCTCGACGGAGCCCTGGGTGACGAAGATGCCGGTGACGCCGGTGCCGACCAGGGCGACGCCGCCCGCCGCCCGCGCGATGTTCAGCGTGCGGCGGCGGCTGCCGACGGCCATCCAGCGGGCCCGCCGGGCGTTGTCCGCCTGCCGCCAGACCAGTGCCACGCCCGCCGCGACCAGCAGGGTCGGCCACAGGTAGGCCCGGGACGGGCCGCCCATGTCGACACTGCCCACGAAGACCATGGAGACGACGACCATCAGGAGCAGGGCGATGAACTGGCCCTTGTCCATCCTGCGCACCACGAGTCTGCGCCGGCCGTCCGCCCCCGTCTCCGTCGTCACGGTGTGCGGACGCTCGGCGGCTCCGGTCGCACCACCGCCCGCAGCCGCACCCGTGCCGCCACCGCCGACACCGCCGACACCGAGCGGCACGAAGAACCAGAACGCGCCGTACACCAGCGCCCCGAGGCCGTTCGCCATGAACAGGCCGATGAAGACGAGCCGCACCCAGACGACGGGCAGCCCGAGATGCCCGGCGAGCCCCCGCGCCACTCCCCCGAGCCAACGGCCTTCGCCGCTGCGGTAGAGCTTGCGCAGCGGCTGCGTCTCTTCGGTCTGGACGGCTGCGGCTGGCATGTCACCGATCCTCACACGGGGAGCAGGGCCGGGGCATCAGGGTCGATCCCCGAGACGTCCCTGATCTCCGGTCCGTGGGCGCGCTCCGGGTCGCCTCCGGGCGGATCTCAGGGTTCGGCCAGGGTTGTCCCGCCTGCCACCGGGCGCCTCGGCCCGTCACCATGGACACATGACAGAACGGGACCATGCGCCGCACGCCGGGACGCCCGCGGCCGAGCCGGGAAGCACGGCGGACGGCACTGCCCTGCCCCCGGACGAAGCCCTTCACCCGGCCCGGCCCGCGAAGCTGCGCCGCGACACCGGACACGGAGTGATCGGCGGCGTCTGCTCCGGCCTCGGCCGGCACTGCGACATGGACCCGGTGATCTTCCGTATCGTCCTGGCCGTGCTCGCGGCCACCGGCGGTCTCGGCCTGATCTTCTACGGATTCGCCTGGCTGCTCGTCCCCGCGGACGGCCAGGAGGACCACGAGGGGCGGCGGCTGCTGTCCGGCCGGGTGGACGGCGCGGCGCTGACCGCCATCCTCTTCGCCCTGATCGGCTGCGGCCTGCTCCTGTCGATGGTGCGCAACGGCGGGGTGATGACCTTCGCCGCGGTCCTCGGTCTCCTCCTCGCGGGCGCGGGTTACTGGTCGCAGCAGCGCAAGACGGTCACTCCCGACCCGGTCACCGCCCAGGCCGTGGCGGACGCGCCCCCGGAGGCCAAGGCCCCGCCCGTCTCCGTACCGAAGTCGTGGTGGCGCGACCCGCTGGAGAAGGAGGGCCCGCCCGGCGCCGACTATCTGTGGGGCCCGCCGGACGCCGCCGTGCAGGTGGCGGCGGAGCTGCACGCGGATGCCCGGACACCGGTCGACCCCTTCGCCCGCCCCCGCCAGTGGGACAAACCGCGGCCCGCGCCGCCGGGCCCGGCCCGGATCGGCGGCTGGGTCTTCCTGCTCGCCCTCCTCGCCGGCGGCATCGGGATGAGCCTCACCTGGGACGGCCACCCGCTCGCCATCAGTCTGCAGACCGGTTTCGCCTGCGCCCTCGCGGTGACCGGGCTCGGCCTCGCGGTCAGCGCGTTCCTCGGCCGTACGGGTCCGGGGCTGGTGATACTCGGCGTACTGACCGCCGCGGCGCTGACCGCAGCGACAGCCGTGCCGGAGAACATCTCGACCCACTGGATCCGCACCGAGTGGAAGCCGACGGCGGCCGCCACGGTGAAGCCGCACTACGAACTGGGCAGCGGCGTCGGCACCCTGGACCTGCGCAAGATCGACGTGGCCGAGGATCAGACCGTACGCACCGGGGTCGAGGTCGGCGCGGGCCGCGCGGTGGTCCGCGTACCGCGCGATGTGACCCTGAAGGTCGACGTCGAGGTGGGCGCCGGCGACATCCGACTCCCGGAGTGGGACAGGAACGACGTCTTCGTCACGGTCGGCGAGGACCGCAAGGTGACCCTGCCGCCGCCGGTCGACTCCGGCTCCGGCGGAAGCGACAAGACCGGCGGCACGATCGAGCTTCGGCTCGAGGTGGGCGTCGGACAGGTGGAGGTGACCCGTGCTGCGTCATGATTTCGAGCCCGGCCGGCTGATCGTCGGCCTGGCCTTCACCGGCGCGGGCGTCGTGTATCTCGGCTCGGCGACGGGCGGTTGGGAGCCGGCGTGGTTCCTGGCCATCCCGATCGTCGCCGCCGGCCTGATCCTCGGCGCGATCGCCGGAGTCCTCTCGTACGCCATCCGCCGCCGCACCCGCCGCAACGCACCCGTGGAGCCCGCCGACACCCCACCGGACACCGACGACACCACCACCCGGGCCGCGAGGTGAGAGCGCACCACCGATGAAGCCCACCCCGGACGACCTGACGGGCCGCCGGCGATCGTGCCCCCGCGCGCACCCGCAGCGGAGTCGCCTCGGCGCTCCTCGAGCCGCGCGTCCCTGTGCCGCCGGTCCAGCAGCTACACGCCGTTCGCCTTGCAGTACGAAGTCCAGCTCTCCTGGGACTGGTTCGCCAGCGCGTGAGCTTCCCAAGCCCTCTTCGTGTCCTCCGCCACGAGGGCGCGGGTGTACGCGGAGAAGGCTTCGGCCGATGCATGAAGCCGTCTGCCGAGCTCCTTGTCCTCCGTGAGCCCGGCCGCCTCCCGCAACGCCCCGGCAAGGGGGGAGTACTTGGCAGGATTCACTCGGAGCGACGGAGCATCGGCGGCGTCGCCGACGGCGGCTCGCGCCTTCTCGCACGCCTCTGCCTGCTCCGGGGAAGCAACCGCCCGTTTCAGATCGTCGAACCTGTCGATGCCGAAGAACCCCAGCACCGCGATGATCGACACCACGACCCCGAGCCAGGCCGCGAGCTTCTGGGCGTCACCGCTCTCGGCCAACCTCAACCCCCCGTGTCGGATCAACCGCCGGCAAGGTGAGGAGTGTAGAGCGAGGCGAGGACGAGCGGCAGAGCGCGCCGAGGCACCCCGGGCTAGAAGCGTGTGCGCCGCCCGCTGAGCAGGGCGTCCATCGACCATACGGAGGCCCCGGCCAGGATCAGTGGCAGCCAGGCCATCATGTATGCAAGATCATTTCCGTAGTAGTACGGCTCCACCGCCCAGCTGACCGTGAGCCAGAGGCTGAGGGAGATCAGGGCGCCGCCGAGGGCGGCGATGCGGGCCAGCAGGCCGATGAGGGTGCCGAGGCCGACGGCCAACTCGCCGATGGCGATGGCGTATCCGAAGCCGACAGGGCTCTTCAGGGCCTGGTCGACCAGGGCCGGGATGGCCGAGGTGTCGCGGACCGCCTGCATCTGCTCGCCGATCGAGCCCTGCCCCGAGGACGACATGAAGGCGCTGTCCGTCAGCTTGTCGAGGCCTGCGTAGATGAAGGTGACGCCGAGGAAGATTCTGAGCGGGACCAGGGCGTAGCGCGTCGCAGTGTCCTTCCAGCCGGTCCCCGCGCTCGGGGGGATGTACGGGTCGGGCCGCATGCTGTGGGCCATTGCGCGTCCGCCTCTCCGTTGAACCGCTGAACCGGACCGTTCGGTCCGCCGACCGTTGAGCCGTCAACGGACGGTTGATCCGTCAACAGACCATACGTACGAGGTGCGGCGCCCGCTCACCAGGCATGCGGCAGGAACCGTGACAACTCCCCGGGAGGAGCAGGAGGCCCAGAAGTTCCCGTCCGTCACTCCGTCACGCTGTCACTCCGTGACGTCGATCGTGCAGCGGTTCGTCTCCGCGCCGGAGGCGGTGATCACGCTGACGTCGACGCGGCCGGGCTCGACATAGGCGGGTACGGGCACGGTGAGGACCGCGTCCGTGGGGTTGGCGAAGCCGCCGGGCACCGGGACCAGCGGGACGTGGGCGTGCACGGCCCCGATGCGTACCACCAGGCGGGCGAGGCGGTCCGGCGTCTGCGCGCCGGGCGGCACGAAGCCGGCGCCGCGGATCTCGATGTCGTCGCCGGTCCGGATGGGGGCGTCGAGGTCGCCCGGTTCGCGGGATCGGACCACCGCGTGGATGACCGGGCGGCCGCCCTCCGCGTATTTGGCGATCAGGTACGTGCCGGTGGAGACAAGCAGCAACAGGGCCGGGCCCCACGGCAGATCGGGGAGCCGTCCGGGCTGGCGGGCCAGGGCGACCGCGGCGAACACGAGGGCGGCGGTGCTCACCACCACGTACTGCAGATCGGCGAAGGAGACGCGGCCCGCGTCGTCGGTGAGGAGGTCGGCGGGCCGGGGCCGGTCGGCGCCGACCTTCTGCAGGCGCTGCCCGGCCACCCGTACGGCGACGACGCGGCGGACCAGTACGGCCACCGCGCAGATCACCGCGAAGACCGTGAGGAGCGCGGCGCTCCGGGCCGGGGCGAGGCCGTCGAGCAGGCGGGTGCGGACGGACGCGGACGAGGCGAGCAGCAGCTCGGTGGCGAGGAAGAGGAGGGCGAAGGCAAGCAGCAGGACCCAACTCGCCGCCACGGAACGGGAGGTGGAGAGGCGGTTGTCGTCACCGACGAGGAGGGCGAGGGCGCCGCCGCGGCCGCGCCAGGCCCGGGTGCCCGCGGTGAGCGCGGCGGCCAGGGCGACGGCCGCGACGACGGCGGAGGTGC
>NZ_QUAK01000072.1 GCF_003429565.1 Streptomyces triticagri | reverse complement strand
GCCGGCGAAGGCGGCGCGGGAGGCGGGGGCGGGTGGGAGGTGTGTGGGGGTGGTGTTCTCGGTGCCGGTGTCGGCGAGTTCGAGGAGGTTGTCGAGTCGGGTGCCGAGGGCGTCGGCGTATTCGCGGGCGCGTTGGACGGCTTCGTGGACGGCTTGGCGGCGGGCTTCGCGGTGGGCGGGTGAGTCGGGTTTGAGTTGCCAGTACGGGCCGGTGATGCGGGTGAGGTCCTGGTCGGCGAGGCGGGTGGTGAGTTCGCCGAGTGCGGTGAAGTCGGTGAGGTGGGCGGTGAGGTGGACGCGGCCGTGGTAGGCGCGGATGCGTTCGCCGCGGCCGCGGTGGAGTTCGGGGGTGATGGAGAGGGTGCTGGTCTCGAGTTTGTGGAGGGCGTCGCCGTAGTTCTTGATGAGTTCGGTGGTGCGGGTGTTGCGGGTGGTGAGGTCGTCGAGTGTGGTGCGGCGGTCGGTGCCGCGGGCGAGGACGGTGATTTCGAGGCGGGCGATCTCGGGGTCGACTTCGAGGCGGGCTTCGCCGCGTACGGAGAGTCGGGGGGCGTCGGGGGTCGGGTGTGGGGTGGGTTGGGTGGTCATGTTGGTCACTGTGGCACGGGGTGTGTGGTGGGGTCAGCCTTCGAGGTGGACGAGGGTGGTGGGGTGGTTGTCGTCCTTGGGTGGGGTGGGGGTGGTGAGGCCGAAGGTGGTGTAGGCGGTGCGTTCGGGGAGGGGGTAGGGGTTGGTGCCGGTGAGGGTGTTGAGGATGGTGGCGCTGCGCCAGGCTGCGAGGCCGAGGTCGGGGGCGCCGACGCCGTGGGTGTGGCGTTCGGCGTTCTGTACGTAGATGGTGCTGCCGGTGCGGGTGATGGTGGGGTCGAGGGCGAGGCGGTAGTGCTGGTCGATGTGGGGGCGGCCGGCGTCGTCGTGGCGGAGGTGGGGGGTGAGGGCGTCGAGGAGTGGGGTGAGGGGGCGTTCGCGGTAGCCGGTGGCGAGGACGACGGCGTCGGTGGTGAGTCGGGTGCGGGTGCCTTGTTCGGCGTGTTCCAGGTGGAGTTCGACCTGGCGGGCGCCGACGCGGCCTGCGGTGCGGACGTGGACGCCGGGGGTGAGGGTGGTGTCGGGCCAGGTGCCGCCGAGGGTGCGTTGGTAGAGCTCGTCGTGGATGGCGGTGATGGTGTCGGTGTCGATGCCTTTGTGGAGTTGCCATTGGCTGGGGACGAGGCGGTCGCGGGTGGGTTCGGGGAGGTTGTGGAAGTAGCGGGTGTAGTCGGGGGTGAAGTGTTCGAGGCCGAGTTTGGAGTACTCCATGGGGGCGAAGGCGGGGGTGCGGGCGAGCCAGTGGAGGCGTTCGTGGCCGTGGGGGCGGCGTTTGAGGAGGTCGAGGTAGATCTCGGCGCCGGACTGGCCGGATCCGATGACGGTGATGTGGTCCGCGGCGAGGAGGCGTTCGCGGTGGTCGAGGTAGTCGGCGGAGTGGATGACGGGGACGGTGGGGGCGTCGGCGAGGGGGCGCAGGGGTTCGGGGATGTGGGGTGCGGTGCCGATGCCGAGGGCGAGGTTGCGGGTGTGGGTGCGGCCGAGGGCTTCGGCTTCGCCGTCGGGGTCGAGTTGGGTGTAGTCGACTTCGAAGAGTCTGTGGTCGGGGTTCCAGCGGACGGCGTCGATCTGGTGGCTGTAGTGGAGGCCGGGGAGTTGGTCGCTGACCCAGCGGCAGTAGGCGTCGTATTCGGTGCGGGGGATGTGGAAGCGTTCGGCGAAGTAGAAGGGGTAGAGGCGGTCGTGGGCTCTTAGGTGGTTGAGGAAGGTCCAGGGGTTGGTGGGGTCGGCAAGGGTGACGAGGTCGGCGAGGAAGGGGACTTGGAGGGTGGCGCCGTCGATGAGGAGGCCGGGGTGCCAGTGGAAGGCGGGGCGTTGTTCGTAGAAGGCGTAGGAGAGGGGTTCGGGGAGTTGGTGGGTGAGGGCGGCGAGGGAGAGGTTGAAGGGGCCGATGCCGATGCCGACGAGGTCGTGGGGTGTTTCGGGGGTGGGTGCGGGGTTGTTCACGGTGTGGTGGTTCCTTCCGCGGGTTCCACCGGCGGGTGTGGGGGGTTGCCTGTGGAGGTGATGGTGTCGAGGAGGGTGGTGAGGTCGTGGGCGGTGGTGTGGGGGTTGAGGAGGGTGGCTTTGAGCCAGAGGCGTCCGTCGAGCTGGGCGCGGCCGAGTACGGCTCTGCCTTGGTGGAGCAACTGGCGGCGGATGTCGGCGAGTTGGGTGTCCGTGGTGTGGGTGGGGCGGAAGAGGACGGTGCTGATGGCGGGGCGGTCGTAGAGCTCGAGTGCGGGGTGTTTCTGTACGGCGTCGGCGAGTTGGTCGGCGAGGTGGCAGACGGTGTCGACGAGGGTGCCGAGTCCGGTGCGGCCGAGGGCGCGGAGGGTGACGGCGGTTTTGAGGATGTCGGGGCGGCGGGTGGTGCGCAGGGAGCGGCCGAGGAGGTCGGGGAGGCCGGCGTCGGTGTCGTCGTCGGCGTTGAGGTAGTCGGCGTGGTGGCCGAGTGGGGTGGTGTCGGCGGGGTCGCGTACGGCGAGGAGGCCGGCGGCGACGGGTTGCCAGCCGAGTTTGTGGAGGTCGAGGGTGACGGTGTGGGCGCGGTCCAGGCCGGTGAGTCGGCCGCGGCGGGTGGGGCTGAAGAGGAGGGGGCCGCCGTAGGCGGCGTCGATGTGCAGGCGGGTGTGGTGGTGGTCGCAGATGTCGGCGATCTCGGGGAGTGGGTCGATGAGGCCTGCGTCGGTGGTGCCGGCGGTGGCTGCGACGAGGTGGGGTCCCGGCAGGTCGGTGAGGGCGCGGTCGAGGGCGGCGGGGTCGAGGGTGCCGCCGGGTGCGGGGAGGGTGACGGGGGTGGGGAGGCCGAGGAGCCAGGCGGCGCGGTGGAGTGAGTGGTGGGCGTTGTCGCCGGTCAACAGGCGTACGGGGCCGTGGTGTTCGCGGGCGAGGAGGAGGGCCAGTTGGTTGGCTTCGGTGCCGCCGGTGGTGACGAGGGCGTCGGGGTGTGTGGTGGCGGTGGTCGCGTGGGGGTAGATCTCGGCGGCGAGGGCGCGGGTGACGAGGGTTTCGAGGGTGGAGGCTGCGGGGGCCTGGTCCCAGGAGTCCATGGAGGGGTTGAGGGCGGAGGCGGCGAGGTCGGCTGCGGTGGCGAGGGCGAGGGGTGGGCAGTGCAGGTGGGCGGCGCAGTGGGGGTCGGCGGGGTCGGCGGCGCCTGCGGTGATGAGGGTGGTGAGGGTGGTGAGGGCTTCTTCGGCGCCGGTGCCGTGGTCGGGCAGGGGGTTGCCAAGGGTTTGGGTGACGTGTGCGGCGACGGCTTCGGGGCCGCCGGCGGGGAGGGGGCCTGCGCGGTGGGTGGCGCCGGTGTGGAGGGCGTCGAGGACGGTGTGGAGCAGGGGGCGCAGTGCGGTGGGGCCTGTGGGGCCGCCGGCGAGGGGTGGGGTGGGCATGCGGTCCTTCGGGATGCGAGGGCGGAGCGGGTCGGCGACCCGCTCCGCCGAGGGGGCGGGGCGGGTCGGTGACCCGGTCAGCTCAACGAGTCAACCCGAATGGGGTAACTGACCACGTCTGTGCGGTTGTTGTGCGGGCGCGCCTTTCCTGTGGCGCGGGGACAGGATGTCCTCGGACGCCGGACAGTCTGAAAAAGATGTCCTCAAACGCCGGACGGGCTGGAGAGACCGGACGGGCCGGAGGGGCCGGAGGGGTCTGTCGTGCGGACTTTCAATGCCCGTGCGAGGTCGTCGAGTTGGTCGGCGAGGCGGCGGTGGAGGCTGGGTGAGAGGGTGTCGGCGGCGAGGGCTTCGCGGCCGAGGCGGAGGGTGTCCTCGGTGATGGCGTGGGCGGGGAAGGCGTAGCGGCCTGCGGCGTCGCCGATGGCGGGGCCGCGGCGTTCGGCGAGGGTGGCGGCGGCCTCGAAGTAGCGGGGTACGTAGTGGCGTACGAGGTCGGTCTGTTCGGGCTGCCAGAAGCCTTGGGCGGTGGCGGTGAAGAGGTAGTTGGAGAGGGTGTCGGCCTCGAAGAGGTCGTGCCAGGCGCGGCGTTTGGCTTCGGGGTCGGGCAGGGCGGCGCGGCAGCGGGCGGCGCCTTCCTGGCCGGTGGCGCTGGGGTCGT
Source organism: Streptomyces triticagri (assembly GCF_003429565.1). Classification (GTDB taxonomy): domain Bacteria; phylum Actinomycetota; class Actinomycetes; order Streptomycetales; family Streptomycetaceae; genus Streptomyces; species Streptomyces triticagri. The sequence continues at coordinate 19,213 of NZ_QUAK01000072.1, read as the reverse complement.
GGAGGAGTTCGGCCTCGATGACGTCGTCGTCGGTGGCGCCGAGTACGGCGAGGCGGCCGAGGATGCGCCAGCGCAGTTCGGGGTCGAGTTCGGGTCCGCCGGGGACGCTGCCGGAGTCGAACCAGTCGCGGATGGTGTCGGGTTGGGCGGCGGCGTTGATGTAGTGGCGTACGGCGATGAGGCGCAGGCCGGGCTGTGAGCCGTCTTCGGTGCGGCGGATGATGTCGCGGCAGAGGTCGGTGACGGTGGCGAGGGCGGCGGGCCGGTCCTCGGGGGTGGTGTAGCGGTCGGCGACCTGGGTGGTGGCGAAGGTGAGGACGCCTTGGACGAGGGCGAGGTCGCTCTCGTGCGGGAGGTGGGCGCGGGCGGCCTCGAGGTAGGCGGCGGGCGGGAGTTCGCCGTCGCGTACACAGTCGCGCAGGGCGTTCCAGACGACGGCGCGGGTGAGGGGTTCGGGCAGGGCGGAGAGGCCGGTCTTGAGGGTGTTCCAGGAGTCCGGGTCGAAGCGGATCTTGGCGTAGGTGAGGTCGCCGTCGTTGAGGACGACGAGGGCGGGGCGGCGGCCGAGTGGGTGGGGTTCGGTCTGGGGGAGGTCGAGTTCGACGCGGGTGCGCAGGACGAGGGTGTCGCCGGCGGCGAGGTCGTGGTCGTAGAGGCCGGCGGCGATGCGGTGGGGGCGGGTGCCGTGGCGTTCGACGGTGAGGGTGGTGGTGCCGTCGGTGGTCTGGTCGATGTGCGGGCGGAGGGTGTCGACTCCGGTGGTGCGCAGCCAGGCGTCGGCCCAGGCGTGCACGTCGCGTTCGGTGGCGGAGGCGAGGTTGTCGATGAAGTCGGCGAGGGTGGCGTTGGCGAACTTGTGGCGGGCGAAGTGGGTGTTGATGCCGGTGAGGAAGTCCTTCTCGCCGAGCCAGGCGACGAGTTGGCGCAGGGCGGAGGCGCCCTTGGCGTAGGAGATCCCGTCGAAGTTGAGCATCGCGGATGCGGTGTCGGGGACGAGTTCGGGTGCGGGGGCGACGGGGTGGGTGGAGGGGCGCTGGTCGGCGTCGTAGCCCCAGCCCTTGCGGACGACTCCGAAGTCGGTCCAGGTGTCGGTGAAGCGGGTGGCTTCGGAGCAGACCTGGTAGCCCATGTATTCGGCGAAGGACTCGTTGAGCCAGATGTCGTCCCACCAGGTGAGGGTGACGAGGTTGCCGAACCACATGTGGGCCATTTCGTGGGCGACGACCATGGCGCGGGTCTGGCGTTCGGTGTCGGTGACGGCGGAGCGGTAGACGAACTCGTCGCGGAAGGTGACGAGTCCGGGGTTCTCCATGGCGCCGGCGTTGAATTCGGGGACGAAGGCCTGGTCGTAGGAGTCGAAGGGGTAGGGCTCCTCGAACTTCTCGTGGTAGCGGTCGTAGCAGGCGAGGGTGGCGGTGAGGAGTTCGTCGGCGTCGGCGTCGAGGTGGGGGGCGAGCGAGCGGCGGCAGTGCAGGGCGAAGGGCAGTCCGCGGTGTTCGGTGCGGATGCTGTGCCAGGGGCCGGCGGCGATCGCGGCGAGGTAGGTGGAGATGCGGGGGGTTTCGGCGATGGTCCAGGTGCCGTTGTCGCCGCGGTGGGAGATGCCGTTGCCGAGGACGGTCCACTCGGGGGGTGCGGTGACGGTGAAGGCGAAGGTGGCCTTGAGGTCGGGCTGGTCGAAGTTGGCGAAGACGCGCTGGGCGTCGTCCATGCAGAGCTGGGTGTAGAGGTAGGTCTCGCCGTCGGTGGGGTCGGTGAAGCGGTGCATGCCTTCGCCGGTGCGGGAGTAGCGCATCTCGGTGTCGATGTGCAGCTCGTGGGGGCCTGCGGTGAGTCCGGTGAGGGGCAGGCGGTTGCCGTCGAGTGCGGCGGGGTCGAGGGGCTGTCCGTCGAGGGTCGCGGAGCGCAGGGTGGCGGGCTTGAGCTCGACGAAGGTGTCGCCGTCCGCGCGGGCCGTGAAGCGGATCACGGTGCGGGAGTCGAAGGTCTCGTCGCCGCGGGTGAGGTCGAGGGCGACCTCGTAGGCCTGGACGTCGAGGAGCCGGGCACGGATCTGCGCTTCGTCGCGCGTCAGTACGGACATGGGGCCATGCTGCCCGATGTGCGCAGGTCGGCACAGAGGGGGCTGGGGGTGTGGGGTGCGGGGGTGCGGGGGTGCGGGTGTGGGAGGCGGAGTCTTCGCGGGTGTTGTGGTGCTGACTGATGAGTCAGTCAGTGGCGCATCAAGGACCTTTGTCGCCTGGCGAGCGCACACAGGTGAGCCGTGCGCGTTGCGTTTATCTCAACGCATCCGTACGGTGTCGAGTCATGGAGCAGAAGTCGGAGGGCGGCGATGTGGCGTCCCGGGTGCGGGAGGTGATCACGTGTGCCGGGTGCAGTCAGCGGGAGTTCGCCCGCCGCATCGTGATGGACCCGTCGAAGCTGTCCCGTTCGCTGAGCGGCAGTCGGCGGTTCACGGCGGCGGAGCTGGCCCGGATCGCCGATGTGGGCGGGGTCGATGCGGGGTGGCTGCTCGGGGCGAGTGCGGTGACGGCGTCGGGACCCGCCGCCACTCCACCGGCTTCGCCCTCGGCGGCCGCCGCCCCGGTCTCCGTGCCCGCATCCGGCCGTCCCCTGCAGATCGTCCGCGAGACGGTGCGGCTGATCGCCGAGCGCGGCTTCCATGCGGTGCGGGTCGCCGACATCGCCGCGGCCTGCGGTGCCAGTACCGCGGCGGTGCACTATCACTTCCCCGGGCGCGCCGAGCTGCTCGAGGCCGCCGTGCGCTGGTGCATGGACGAGGACACCGCGGCGCGTGCCGCGCACCTCGCGGCCGGGCAGGATCCGGCAGAGGAGCTGCGCGGTCTGATCGCCCTGCAGACGCCGCGCGGCGAACAGCAGCGCCGGCAGTGGCGCGTGTGGCTCGATCTGTGGGCGGAGGCGGCCCGTTCGACGGCCGTCGGTCGGCTACATGTCGAGTACTACCGGCAGTGGCGGAGCACGGTCGCCGATGTGATCCGGCGCGGGGTCGACGAGGGCGTGTTTCGTCCGGGCACCGATCCGGAGGGCGCGGCGCTGCGGCTGACGGCGCTGATCGACGGCCTGGCCTCGCAGGTCCTGGCCACGGCGCCGGACGATGCCGACGGTACGAGTCCGGAGGCGATGCATGCCGCGCTGCTCGCCCATGTCGAGGCCGAACTCCTGGCGTAGGGCGGCTGGTTGCCCACCCGGCCCGGACGCCGGCGGCCCGGGCCCCCATCCGACGTCACCCCATCCGATGTCACTCCATCTCCCACCCCACCCCCGGAGGTAATCCATGTCCATGAACGACAGCGTCATCATCACCTGCGCCCTGACCGGCGCCGGTGACACCACCCGGCGCAGCCCGCACGTGCCGGTGAGCCCGGAGCAGATAGCGAGGTCGGCCGTGGAGGCGGCGGACGCGGGTGCGGCGATCGTGCACATCCATGTGCGCGACCCGGAGACCGGTGCCCCGTCGCGTGATCCGAAGCTGTATGCGGAGACCGTCGACCGGATCAAGCAGACCGGCACCGACGTGGTCATCAATCTGACCGCGGGGATGGGCGGCGACCTGGTCCTGGACGCCGACGAGCCGCTGGAGAAGGGCGCCCTGCCCGGCACCGACCTGGTCGGCGGCCTGGCCAGGCTCCCGCACGTCGAGGACCTGCTCCCGGACATCTGCACCCTCGACTGCGGCTCCCTGAACTTCGGCGACAACCTGTACATCTCCACCCCCGAGATGCTCCGCAAGGGCGCCCGGCGCATCCAGGAGCTGGGCGTACGGCCGGAGTTGGAGATCTTCGACACCGGGCAGCTCTGGTTCGCCAAGCAGCTGTACGCGGAGGGGCTGCTCGACGACCCGTCGGTGTTCCAGCTGTGCATGGGCATCCCCTGGGGTGCGCCGGCCGAGCCCGAGGTGCTGCAGTCGATGGTCAACATGCTGCCCACCGGGGCGCAGTGGGCGAGCTTCGCGCTCGGCCGGATGCAGATGCCGTGGGTCGCCCAGTCGATCCTGCTCGGCGGCAATGTCCGGGTGGGGCTCGAGGACAACCTCTATCTGAGCCGCGGGGTGAAGGCGACGAACGCGCAGCTCACCGAGCGCGCCGTGACGATCACCGAGTCGATCGGAGCGTCGGTCGCCACGCCCGCCGAGGCCCGCGAGCGGCTCGGCCTGCGCCGCTGAAGCCCGCCCGCACCACCGACCGGCCCCGTTCCGCCCCCGCGATCAAGCACGCGTTCAAGCACATACCTACGCACATCGAGGAGCCCGATTTGCCACGCCCCGCCCCCACGGACGTAACCCGAGTGACCTGTGTCGGCGCCGGAGTCATCGGCGGCGGCTGGGTCGCCCACTTCCTGGCCCGCGGTTACGACGTGACCGCATGGGACCCGGCGCCCGACGCCGCCACGAAACTGCGGGCGCTGGTCGACGCGGCCTGGCCCGCACTGACCCAGCTCGGCCTCGCCGCCGGCGCGGACCGCGGCCGCCTCACCGTCGCACCCACCCTCGAAGAGGCCTGCGCCCAAGCGCAGTTCGTACAGGAGAGCGCCCCGGAGAAGCTCGATCTGAAGCGCGATCTGCTGACCCGTATCGACGCGGCCACGCCGGCCGGCGTCGTCGTCGCGTCGTCCACGTCCGGCTACCCGATGACGGACATGCAGACCACGGCCGCGGACCCGTCGCGGCTCGTCGTCGGGCATCCGTTCAACCCGCCGTATCTGATCCCGCTGGTGGAGGTCGTCGGGGGCGAGCGGACGGCCGCGGACGCGGTCGGGTGGGCGTCGGAGTTCTACGAGGCGGCCGGCAAGTCGGTGATCACGATGGAGCGCGAGCTGCCCGGGTTCATCGCCAACCGCCTGCAGGAGGCGCTGTGGCGCGAGGCGCTGCACATGGTGGCGAACGGCGAGGCGACGGTGCAGGAGATCGACGACTCGATCACCGAGGGGCCGGGCCTGCGCTGGGCGTTCATGGGCCCGTGCCTGACGTTCGCGCTCGCCGGCGGCGAGGGCGGGATGGCGCATATGCTGGACCACTTCGGTCCGTCCCTGAAGTCTCCGTGGACCCGGCTCGAGGCTCCGGAGCTGGACCGGAAGCTGTACGACGGCATGGTCGACGGCTGCGCCCGGGCAGCGGCCGGCCGGTCCATCGCCGATCTCGTCGCCGAACGCGACCAGGGCGTGATCGATGTGCTGCGCGCCACGGGACGGCTGCCGAAGCAGGGCGGCGGTGCGGCCGAGTGACGGGCGCACTGCAGGAGTTCACCGAGACGGTCCGACCCGAGTGGATCGACTACAACGGCCATCTCAGCGAGGCGTACTACGTGCTGGTCTTCGGGCATGCGACCGACGCGATGATGGACGGCACGGGCCTGACGGAGGCGTACCGCGCGGAGACCGGCTGCTCGCTGTACACGGTCGAGTCGCACATCCGGTATCTGCGCGAGGTGCACGAAGGTGCCGAACTCCGCATCCGTACGCGGGTGTTGGGCGTGGATGCCAGGAAGGTCCGCTGGTCGCACGAGATGTACGAGGGCACGGGCACGGGCGCCGGTGCCGGAGCCGCCGAGCCGGTGGCCACGACCGAGCTGCTCGGTGTGCATGTCGGGGACGGGGGCGCGGTGGCGTTCCCGGCCGCGGTCCGCGCGAGGTTCGAGGAGCTGCTGGAGCCCGCCCCGGTGTGGGCGGGGCGGGCGATCGGTCCGGTGCCGCGCGTCTGAGGCCGCGCGGTCGGGCGGGCAGGCGTACGGACGCGCGGCCCGCCCGCCGGGGCCGCTCCCTGTGTGCAGGGCCCTGGCAGTCTTACTGACCCGTCAGTACGGTTGGTCAACCCCCTTTTCCCACAGGAGAGTTGGGAGGCCGCATGAACTCGGCCGTACGCAGAAGACCGTTGGCAGCGGGTGCGGTGCTTGCGCTCGCGGTGCTCGGTCTGCCCGGGTCCGCCGCCGCGCAGCAGACCTCCGCGCCGCCGGATTCCCCCACCGCCACCACCGCCTCGTCACCGGGCGAGCAGACCGAGCACCGCAAGCAGACCGGGCACGGGAAGCAGACCGAGCGCGGCAAGCGGACCGATCCGGGCGAGCTGATCGCCTCGGAGCCGTCCGCGTTCCAGTACACACCGGGCTCCCCCACCCCCACCAAGGCCTGGAAGATCACCTACCGGTCCACCTCGGCCGACGGCAGCAGCAATGCCGTCACCGGCACGGTCATCGTCCCCGACGACGGCAACACCGGCACCCGCCCACTGATCACCTACGCGGTCGGAACGGTCGGCCTGGGCGACAAGTGCGCCCCGTCCGCGGGCTTCCCGGACGGTACGACGACGGAGGCGCCGCTGGTCAACGCGGCGCTGGTGCGCGGCTACGCCGTCGTGGTCACCGACTACGAGGGGCTCGGCACCCCGGGCGACCACACGTACATGGTGGCCGCGGCGCAGGGCAGTGCGGTCCTGGACGCGGCACGGGCCGCGCAGCATCTCCCGGAGGCCTCGGGTCACGGGGTCGTGCCGGAGTCGCCGGTGGGCATCATGGGCTATTCGCAGGGTGGCGGCGCGAGCGCGAAGGCCGCCGAGATGGCCGCCTCGTACGCGCCGGAGCTGCACGTCAAGGGCACCGCGAGCGGCGGCGTCCCGGCGGACCTGGCGGCGGTGGCGGACTCCCTGAACGGCGGGGACAACGCGGGATATCTGCTGATGGCGGCGGTCGGCCAGAACGCGGCGTACCCGCACCTCGAGCTCGACAAGTACCTGAACGACGAGGGGCGCGAACTCGCCGACGTCGTACGCAACGAATGCGCGGGCACGGCGCTCGAGGCGGGCCGCGGCAAGACGATCGAGGACGTGACGACGTCGGACCCGCTGGACCAGCCGGACTGGCAGCTGGCGATCGCGGGTCAACTGATCGGCACGGAGCGGCCGTCGGCGCCGGTGTTCCTGTACCACGGTGACGCGGACGAGCAGATCCCGTACCCGGTCGGGCAGAAGCTGCGGGCCGACTGGTGCGCGGCGGGGCACTCGGTGGAGTGGCTGTCGCTGCCGGGGCAGTCGCATGTGGGCGCGGCGATCCAGGGCAACGGCCCGGCGCTCGAATGGCTCGGCGCACGCTTCGCCGACCAGCCGGCGGAAGGCAACTGCGGGAGCTGAGGCGGCTGTTCCAGCGCTCGGCCTCGAGCGCCCGGCGGGCGGGGGTGACTGCGGTCGCCCCCGCCCGTCGGCGTGACCGCGGCCGGTCTCAGCCCGTCCGCAGCGCGCGGAGAAATTGCTCCGCCAGCGCTTCGGTGTCGATGCCGTCCGCGCCGCGTCCGGACAGCACGCGGAAGAAGACGGGGCCGATCAGGAGGTCGGTCGCCCGGTCGGGGGGCAGAGCGGTGCCGACGCCGTCCCGCAGCGGTTCGACGACCTTGGCGGCGCTGTCCGCGAGGACGTCCCGGGAGTCGAGCAGTGCGGCGACGTCCTTGTCGTGCTGGGCCTCCCCGATGAGCGCGCGGTAGGCGGTGCCGGCGTCCGAGCGGGTCAGGAAGCGGACGAGCGCGTCGAGATACGCCTTGGCGTCCCGCACCGGGTCGCCGCTCAGCGGCACCGACAGCTCCTGCTGCGCGTCGATGACGCTCGCCTCGTAGAGGACCTCCGCCTTGTTCGCCCACCACCGGTACACGGTCTGCCGGCCCACGCCCGCGCGCTCGGCGATGCCCTTCATGGTGAGGGCCGCATAGCCGACCTCGACGAGGAGATCGTCGACGGCGTGCAGCACGGCCGCCCGTGCACTCTCGCTGCGGGGCCGCCCACGGCCACTTGCTTCCACCATGCCCCCACCTTAAACGAGTCACCGTGTCTCGCATGTGCTACTTTTGCGAGGCACGGTGACTCGTAATATCGCCTTCCGTAGCGGCGCGGTGGGCGGGTCGCCGCGCCACGAATCCCCAACTCCCCTTCCCCCGTACGACTTTCAAGGAGCAAGCACCATGACCGAGCCCATGCCCATGCCCAGGCCCACGCCCGGCTGCACCCTCACCGAGCCACGCGTCCAGGACGCCCTGATCCGGATGTTCGACGCCGCATCGGGCGACGAGGAGGCCGCCTCCCGCGCCGGCGCGGCCCCGCAGCCGTCCCCCGCGAGGCCGGCGACCGCCCAGGAACGCGCCGACGCGGCAGAGCAGATCTATATGCCGGTCTCCGCCGAGGGCGGCAGGCTCCTCTACAACCTCGTCCGCGCCGCCCGGCCCGCCACGGTCGTCGAGTTCGGCACGTCGTACGGGATCTCCACCGTGCACCTGGCCGCCGCGGTCCGGGACAACGGCGTCGTACACGACGGCCGCGCCGGCCGAGTCGTCACCACGGAGATGAGCCGCACCAAGGCGGCCGCCGCCCGCGCCACCTTCGCCGCCACCGGGCTCGACGACCTGATCACCGTGCTCGAGGGGGACGCCCTGGACACCCTCGACGCACTGGAGCAACCGGTCGGCTTCCTGTTCCTGGACGGCTGGAAGGAGCTCTGCCTCCCCGTGCTGCAGCTGCTCGAGCCGCAGCTCGCCCCGGGGACACCGGTGGTCGCCGACGACGTCGATCTGCCCGGCCTCCGCCCCTATCTGGACCACGTCCGCGACACGGCCAACGGCTACCACAGCGTCACGTTCCCGGTGGAGGACGGACTGGAGATCAGCTGCCGCCTCTGACCCGTCGCGTTATTGGTCTAGGCCAGGAGCGGTCGCCCCGGTATTCTCAGGCGTGGCCAGTGGCACCATCCCCCCACCACGGTTGCCTGCCGGCTCGGGCGGCTCCCGCGCAACTCGGCGCCGAGCGCGGCCGGGCGACCCTCACCGCCTCCAGGAGGCCCACGGTGACACTTCGCACCAGAAGCACGGCCATCATCGGCAGTCTCTGCCTCGTCGCGGGCTTCGCCGTGGCGACGGCGTCCGCCGAGGAATCCGCACCGCCACGCGCCGGCGCGGCCGAGGTCGCCCTGACGGAAGTCGCCACGGCGCAGAATCCGACGGCCGGTACGGCAGGACCCGACGGCACGGTCTGGATCGCCGAACGGGCGGGCACCGTAAGGGTCCTGGACGACTCCGGCCTCGGCGACCCCGTCCTCGACATCTCCGACGAGACCACCACCGACGGCGAACGCGGGCTCCTCGGCATCGCCTTCGACCCCGACGACAGCCACTTCTACGTCTCGTACACCGACCTCGAAGGCACCAGCACCATCGACGAGTTCGCGGTGCAGGACGGCAAGCCGGACCCGGACAGCCGGCGCACGGTACTGACCCAGGAGCAGCCGTACGAGAACCACAACGGCGGCGACATCAAGTTCGGCCCCGACGGCTATCTGTACATCGGCCTCGGCGACGGCGGCGCGGGCGGCGACCCGCACGGCAACGGCCAGAAGCTCGACACCCTGCTCGGCAAGATCCTGCGTATCGACCCCGCGGGCGGCGACCCGTACGCGATCCCCTCGGACAACCCCTTCGTGGACGACCCCGAGGCGAAGGACGAGATCTGGGCGTACGGGCTGCGCAATCCGTGGCGGTTCTCCTTCGACTCGGGCACCGGCGACCTGCTGATCGGCGATGTCGGACAGAACGAGTGGGAGGAGATCGACTGGGCCGCGGCGAGCAGCAAGGGCGGCGAGAACTACGGCTGGTCCGCGATGGAGGGCACCCACCCCTTCGACGGCGGCACCGAGCCGGCGAACCATGTGCCGCCGGTCCACGAGTACGACCGCAACGGCCTTGGCTGCTCGGTCACCGGCGGCTACGTGTACCGCGGCGAGGCGATCGCGGACCTGGTCGGCACCTATGTCTACAGCGACTACTGCGACGGCACGCTGCGCACCCTGCAGATCGAGAACGGCGAGGTGACCGGCGAGGGTGACCTCGGTGTCGAGGGCGGCGAGGTCGTCTCCTTCGCCGAGTCCGCCGACGGCGAGCTGTACGTCCTCGCGATCGGCGGCACCGTCTCCCGCCTCGACCCGGCGTGAGCGTCTGACCCGGCCCCGCCCCCGTCCCCGGCCGCTGCGCGAGCGGTGGTCAGGGGCGGGGCGCGGGACCTGCGGCGCCGTCGCCCGCCGCAGGGCCGTCGGCGATCTGCTCGTGGTGGCGGATGACCTCCGCGATGATGAAGTTGAGGAGTTTCTCCGCGAAGGCCGGGTCGAGTTTGGCGTTCTCGGCGAGGTGGCGGAGGCGGGCGATCTGCTCGGTCTCGCGGGTGGGGTCGGCCGGCGGCAGACGGTGTGCGGCCTTCAGGTGGCCGACCTGCTGGGTGCATTTGAAGCGCTCGGCGAGCATGTGGACGACGGCCGCGTCGATGTTGTCGATGCTGTCGCGCAGCCGGGACAACTCGGCGCGCACGGCCGGGTCGACGCCGGAGTCTTCGGGGCCGTGGGCGGCCTCGCCGCCGGTGGCTTCGGTGTCGCTGGAGGTCATGGAGTGAGCTTAGGCCGTGGTCGCGCGGCCGCGCACAGCGCCCGGACGTGCCCGTCTTCCCCTCCGGCCGTCCTGCGCAGGAACGGGTACGGCTACCCCTCCGGCCCGTCCTGGGCGGGCAGCATCGGCGGATCGTCGGGGTCGGGGATCTGCTGGGACCAGCCGCCGGGGACGGCGCGGCCCTGCTGCTGCCGGAAACGCACCGGGGCGGTGCCCACGCGCCGGGTGAACAGGCGGGAGAAGTAGGCCGGATCGTCGTAGCCCACGCGGCGGGCGATCGCGGCGACGGGCAGTTCGGTGGCGGCGAGCAGCTCCTTGGCGCGGCCCAGGCGGATGCCGAGGAGATAGTCCTTGGGGCTGCAGCCCGCACCGCGGCGGACCGCGGTGCGCAGCGCGGCGGGCGTCATGCCGTTGCGCGTCGCGTGCTCGGCGACCGACAGCGGATGGAAAGCGTCCCGGGCCAGGGCCTGCAGGACGGGATCGCCGTCGGGGGTGGTGTCGGCGCGGGCCCGGCGCAGGGCGACCAGGAGTTCGTGCACGGCGGCCGCGGTCTCGACCTCGAGCAGGGGATTGTCCCGCCGCGCGGCGCGGGCGACACGGCTGACGACCGCACGCGGCCCGGTCGCGTCGGAGAGCGGCACCACCGGCCGGTCCGGCTCGATGTAGCCGAGTTCGGTGTACGTGGTGGTCGCCGGGCCGGTGAAGTCGACGAAGCACTCGTCCCAGCCGGTGTTCGGATCGGCCGCGTAGTGGTGGGGGGTGCCGGGAGTGAGCCAGATCAGGGCGGGCGCGCGCACCGGCGTCCGCCGCCCGTCCGTGCCGCGGAACCAGCCGCCGCCCGCGCCGATCACGACGGCCACGTGGTGGTCGAGGGTGCGGGGCCCGACGGTCGGCAGCGCACCGTGCTGCAGGCCGACGCCGAGGCAGACCAGGCCGAGCCGGTGGTGCGCGGGACTCGGCGTGAAGTAGCGCATCCAGGTGTGGTACATGCCCCGGTCCGCCCCTTTCGTCCGATCCCGGCGACCCGTGCCGACGGCGCGGCGTTGTGTCCAATCAAGGTCGATCTTTGTCCATGGACCCGTCGATGACCAGGGGGTGAGGGTGGGAGCGCAGGTCGGGCACGAGAGAGGCGTGGACGTGGGCGAGTTCCGGATCGGCAGGGGCGACTTCGAGCTGGACGGGCGGCCGGTGCGACTGCTGTCCGGTGCGCTGCACTACTTCCGGGTGCACGAGGCACAGTGGGGGCACCGGCTCGCGATGCTGCGTGCGATGGGCCTCAACTGCGTGGAGACGTACGTCCCGTGGAACCTGCACGAGCCGCGGCCGGGTCGGTACGAGGACGTGGCGGCGCTCGGCCGCTTCCTGGACGCCGCCCGTGCGGCGGGGCTCCTGGCGATCGTGCGGCCGGGCCCGTACATCTGCGCCGAATGGGAGAACGGGGGCCTGCCGCACTGGCTGACGGGCCGGTTCGGGCATCGGGTCCGCACCCGGGACCCGGAGTATCTGGCCGAGGTGGAGCGCTGGTTCCGGGTGCTGCTTCCGCAGGTGGCGGAGCGGCAGTACGACCGCGGCGGCCCGGTGATCATGGTGCAGGTCGAGAACGAGTACGGCAGTTACGGTTCCGACCAGGTGTATCTGGACCGGCTCGCGCGGCTGATCGAGGAGTGCGGGGTCACGGCGGCGCTGTGCACCTCGGACGGGCCCGAGGATCACATGCTGACCGGCGGCTCGGTCCCCGGTGTGCTCGCGACCGTCAACTTCGGCTCCCGTGCCCGCGCGGGCTTCGAGACGCTGCGCCGGCACCGGCCCGCGGGCCCGCTGATGTGCATGGAGTTCTGGTGCGGCTGGTTCGGGCACTGGGGTGCGGAGCCGGTCGTACGGGATGCTGCGGACGCGGCCGGTGCGTTGCGGGAGATCCTGGAGTGCGGGGCGTCGGTGAATCTGTACATGGCACACGGCGGCACGAACTTCGCCGGCTGGGCGGGGGCGAATCGGGCCGGCGGTCTGCACGACGGTCCGCTGCAGCCGGACATCACCTCCTACGACTACGACGCACCGATCGACGAGTACGGGCGGCCGACGGAGAAGTTCTGGGCGTTCCGCGAGGTGCTTGCGGCGTACGCGGACGGGCCACTGCCCGAACTGCCGCCGCCCCCGGCGGTGTTGGGCGCCTCCTGCGAGGCCGTGCTCGACGAGTGGGCCCCGCTGGACGCCGTCCTGGACGCACTCGGCGACGAGGAGCAGGTGGGCGGAGCGCCGTCGTCGTTCGAGGAGCTGGGGGTGGACCGGGGGCTCGTGCGGTACCGGGTCGACGTCCCGGGGCCCCGGATGCCGTATCCGCTGAGTGTGCGAGGGCTCAGGGACCGGGCGCTCGTGTACGTCGACGGGAATCGGGCCGGGGTACTGACCGAGGACGCCCCTGTGCTGCCCGAGCCGGTCGCGGGACCGGCCCGCGTGGAGCTGTGGGTGGAGTCCCTGGGGCGGGTCAACTACGGGCCGCGGGTGGGTGAGCCGAAGGGGATCACCGGAGGTGTGCTGCACGAGCGGCAGTATCTGCACGGGGTCGCTGCGCGGGGGCTGCGGCTGGGGGCGTTCTCCATGGAAGGGGTGGAGGGTGTGCGGTTCCGGTCCGCCTCGGGTGAGGGTGGGGTCGGTCTTTACCGGGGTTCTGTCTCCGTGGTGGGGCCCGGGGATGCGGGGCTGTCCCTGACGGGGGTGACTCGGGGGTTTGTGTGGGTGAACGGGTTCTGCCTCGGGCGGTATTGGGGGGTGGGGCCGCAGACGTCGCTGTACGTGCCGGGACCCTTGCTCCGCTCCGGGGGGAACGAGGTGTGGGTGCTCGAGGCCGAGGCGGCGGGCGAGATTCGAGTGCGACTCGAGTGAGGGGGATTGTCCCCAGCCCCGCCCCTTCCCGAAAGCCCTGCCGGGCGGGCCTCCTCAATCTCCCCCGGACTCCGTCCCGGGGGACTTCAGACCTCCCGCACCTCGAACGCGTCGAGGACGAACTCCGCCTTCCCGTCGTCACCGACCTTCCGAAGCCCGACCCAGGCCTCCCCCTCCGCGGGGGCGGTGAACTCGTAGGACCACAAGGTCGGGGACACCGCCACCGGCACCGGCGTCCGGGACAACTCACGACTCGAGCCACCCTCGTCGACGGCCGTCACCCACTCGTACTGCCCCGCCACCTCGTTCTCGTACCGGAAGGACACCGCATACCGCTCCCCCGGAGCGAACCGCACCGTGTGCGGCACCGTGCGATACACAACCCCCTCGTTCTCGCCGCGCGACTTGAGGGACTGCGACCCGTCGACGACGTCGTCGATCGCCTTCCCGTTCCAGCCGCGCTGGGTGAACGGCGCGTGCCGCTGGGCGATATGGGTGCGCGGATCGGTGGCCCCGCCGGCGTCCCCCTTGACGAAGGGCCCCCAGCCCTGCGGCACATGCTCGAAGTCCTCGAAGACGAGCGCGCCCTTCTTGGCGGACCGCTCCGCGGCCACGACCCGCAGATTGTCGAAGCGGATCCGCGCGTCCCCCGCGTCGGCGCGCAGCGCCAACTGCACCGGGCCACCGCCCGACGGCACCGTGAACCAGGTGAACATCCGCTGGAACCTGGTGCCGTGCTTACGGTCCGCGGCGACGTAGTTGCCGGCGGTGGAGGTCGCGGTCCAGTTGGTGGCGGTGACGCCGTCCGCGGTACGCACCTCCAGGGTGGCGCGGCGCTGTTCGCCCGCCTCGGCGCCCACCTCGACCTGGACGGACGCCGCGTATGTGCCGGGCTTGAGCCGGCTGAGGCGGCGGCCGACCGTGGCCGCGGCGCCCGCGCCGATGACCAGCTCGTAGTCGCCGAGGGCGCTGCGCTTGACGGAGGCCGGCCCGGTGACCTCCCAGCCCTTCAGGGAGCCCGAGTTGAAGCCGGGGTCGGTGAGCGGGGTGCCCTGACCCCAGTCGGGGTCCGGCTCGGCCGGGCGGCGGGTGCGGTGCAGGACGTAGGGCTGTCCGGCCTCGGCCTCGAGGGTGACCTTGCCGTCGCGCACCGGCGCCCAGTCGATGAACTCCCGTCCCTGGTCGGTGAGTCGGTGCACGGCGACCCGGCGCAGGCCCGCCCAGCCGCGGGGCAGCTGCCAGGTGCTGGTGCCGGCCTCGGCGGAGTAGTGGTACAGCTTGGCCGGATCGGTGGCCTTGCGCGGCTCCCACGGCAGCAGGTAGCGGTCGCCGTCGTACACGATCCGGCCGTCGGTGGTGATGACGCGCTTTCCGTCCGCGTCGGAGACCGTGGTGCCGGTGGGTCCGAGGAAGGTGATCTCGTGCTCGCCCCAGGTCCTGATCGGGTACGCCTGGAGATACTTGGCGGGCAGGGACTCGGTCCAGATCAGGGTGTGGAACTCGTGCCAGTCGGTCTTGCCGACCCAGCCCTCGTAGTTCCCGGTGCGCGGGATGGGCAGCAGGGTGGGCCACTTGTCGGCGAAGACGTCCTTCTGGTGGTTGCGGATGAAGCGGATCAGCCGGGAGTTGATGCCGCGTGAGGTGTCGGCGCCGTAGTCGGTCTCGGTGGCCCAGTGCGACCAGATCGCGGAGCGTTCCAGGCCGTGGCCCCATTCCGTGGTGACGGTCCAGCCCATCTCGCGCAGGGCGCGCTGCAGCCGGTCGGAGTTCCAGCCGGACTCGCGGAACACGTCGATGTAGAGGGTGTTGAGGGCCGGGTGGGTCTCGGCCCGCAGGTCCTTGAAGCGCTGCACGATGTCGCCGGAGACCAGGTCACGGCGGGCGTCGATGCGGTACGACTGGTCGAGCCAGTCCCACTGTTCGTCCGCCTTGTCGACGAGCGTCTCGGAGAAGGCCTTGGCGACGGGGTACGACTCGGTGGCGTTGACGTGCACGCCGAAGTCGCTGTTCCACTCGGCGCCTTCGCGCAGCAGGGTGTTGAGGTCGTCGAGGCCGCCGGCGCGGGTGTTGTGGTTGCCCGCGTAGTCGGGGTGCGCCGAGTCGTGGCCCTCGGACTGGTAGCCCTTGAGCAGCGTGTACTGGCGGAGACCGTCGGTGGCCAGGGAGATCCGCTTGACCTCGTCGAGGGTGGCGAGGAAGGGATTGGTGGCCTGCGAGGCGAAGTTGAAGGGGATGTGCGGGACGACCCGCAGATGCTGCTCGTCCGCACCGAGCGGTTGGACCATGATCTCGCGGAAGGCGATCGCGGCGTCCTGCCAGTCGACCTTGCCGTCGCCGCCCCGGTCCCGGGTGACGACGACCGTGACGTACGGCAGGGGCTCGGTGGCGTCGACCGGGGAGGTGGCCGCGCGGTGGGTCCACTGGCCGGGGGACAGACGGGCCTCGGTCCGGTCGCCGGACTTGGCGACGGTGTGCCACAGGCGCCCGTTCTCCCAGGTGGTGCCGTCGTCCGAAGTGGGCTTGTCGTAGACGGTGTTGGTCTCCAGAGCGCCGCCGAGGCCGTCGTGGGCGACGACGGCGTAGGCGCAGCCGGTCCGGTCGGCGGCCGGCGTGTCCGCGGCGAGCTCGATCAGGGTGTCGCCGCTCTTGTCCTGGTCGATGTCGATACGGGCGGCGAACAGGGCGGCGCCGGGCTGGTCGCTGCGGACGGTCAGGAAGTCGAGACCGGGGATCTCCAGGGTGCCGACGCGCAGCGCCTCGGTGTCGTCGACGGCGGTGATGCGCCAGTGCACCTCGGAGCCCTTGACGCGGATCTCGGCGTCCAAGGTGGTGCCGCCGGTGAGGGCGAGGCGGTATTCGATACGGTCCCGGGCGGCCGGGCGGGCGGTGACCTCGGGGGTCTGTGCCGTGCCGTCGACGAGGAGTTCGGTGACCGGTTCGCCGCTGCCGTGCAGGACGGCGCCGCTGTCGCGGTCGGTGTAGCGGATGATCCGCGGGAAGTCGGTGGCGACCCGTACCTCGAGGCTCCCGGAGCGCAGAGTGGCCTCGGCGGCGGGCGCGGGGTCCGCGGCGGCCGCGGGATCCGGCAGGCCGAGGGCGGCGGCCGCTCCTGCCGCGGCTCCGGCGGCGACCACGGATCGGCGGCTCGGACCTGGTACGGCTGACGACTGCACGGCGTACGCCTCCTGGGGACGGGAACTCGTGCGAGTCACCCTGGGCGCACGGGGCATGAGGGGCCATGGACAAAGCAGGGGCCGGAGTTGGACTTAGGGCACTCCGGGTTGGGCCGGGCGCGTGCGCTCACGTACGGGCAGGCCGGGCAGGCCGCAGGGCCGGAGCGTGGCGCGTGCTCCGGCCCTGCGGGACGTGCGGGTCGTGCGGGACGTACAGGTCGTGCGTGACGTACGACGGTGCGGTCGTGCCGTCGTGCGGTGGCCTCAGAGCTCGGCGGCCGCCTTGGAGATGTCCTCGGCGAAGGCCGACACCTCGGCGTAGACGCCCGGGTAGCCGGGCCGCGCGCAGCCCTGGCCCCAGCTGACGATGCCGACCTGGACCCACTGGTCGGAGTCGTCCTTGCGGAACATGGGTCCGCCGGAGTCGCCCTGGCAGGAGTCGGTGCCGCCCTCCTCGAATCCGGCGCAGATCTCTTCACCGGGGATCAGGGAGTCGCCGTACGCCTCACCGCACGCGGCGTCGTCGACGAACGGGACGGTGGCCTTGAGGAGGTAGCGCTGCTGGTCGCCGCCCTCCTTGTCGGCGCCCCAGCCGGCGACGGTGAAGTCGCCCTCGTTGTAGGCGTCGGTGTCGGCGATGTTCAGGGTGGGCAGGTCGAGGGGCTGCTCCAGCTTGATCAGCGCCCAGTCCTTGCCGTTGCCGTCGTAGCCGGGCGCCTGCAGGACCTCGGTGGAGTTGACGCTGACGGCGTCGGAGCTCTCCAGGTCCACGGAGCCGGCGGTGGCCGTGATCGAGGTGTCGGGGCCCGAGCCGTCGACACAGTGCGCGGCGGTCAGGACGATGTCCTCGGCGTACAGGGAGCCGCCACAGCCCATGGACAGGCGCACCATGAACGGGAATTCGCCCTCTTCGGCGGGAGTGCCGCCGACGATGGCCGGCGAAGGCGTGGGGTCCTGGGCGACGGCGGTGGAGACGGGCTGCAGGCTGACGGCGGCCAGGGTGACGGCGCCGAGGGCGGCTGCTCTTTTGACGGAACCGAACAGGTTCTTCAACGGTCTTCCTTTCGTGGGGGGTTGAACGCACACGGCGGCCCCACGACCTCTGGCTGTCATGAGCCCGCCAAACGCTCGCCCTGGATTATGGAGAGCCGAACGCTCGGTCGGCAAGGGTCGGTATCCGGCCATCTCGGCCCGGCCATCGGACGACCCGGGTGGCAACGGCGCGCACGGCGGCCGCACCAGGGGGTGTCTAGAGTGAGATCCGGCGATCCTTTTTTGGGGGTGCGGGAGTGGCTGACGGCGGACCGGTCGAGCACGGATATCCGCATCTGCAGACGGTGCGGGAGTCGATCACGGCGCTCTACCGGCGCCTCTCCCACGACACGATCCACACCTTCGACAGCAGCGTGCTGCCCGCCGACGTGGCCTTCGCGGACGACGACGACCTGCATCTGGGCGTGCAGCGGGTGGCCCGCACGATGGTCCAGCACCTGCGCCTTCCGGACGCCCGGATGATCGTCAGCTTCCGCGAGATGCAGCACGCCGCGAGCGTCGAACTCGCCGCGGGACCCGAGTACTTCATCGAGCTGAACGACCGCTTCCGCACCCATCGCCGCGATATCGGCGCCGCCCTGGCGCACGAGGTGATGCACGTCTACCTGCACCGTCTGGACCTGGCCTTCGACGCCACCCGGGACAACGAGATCCTCACCGACACCGCGGCGGCCTACCTCGGCGCGGGCTGGCTGCTCCTCGACGCCTTCCGCGAGGACGGCGCCTCCTCGCAGAAGCTCGGCTATCTCACTCCGGAGGAGTTCGGGTACGTCCTGGCCAAGCGGGCGGCGGCGTTCGGCGAGGACCCGTCGGTGTGGTTCACCAGTCCGCAGGCGTACACCGCGTACACCGAGGGCCGGTCGGTGGCCCGCAGCGAGGAGCAGCAGCCGCCGCTGACGGCGGCGGGCTGGAGTGGACGCCGACGGTACGCGAAGGACCGCAAGCGGTCGCAGGAGCAGCACAGCGCTGGCCCCGCCACGGGGCCCTACTCCTTCGACGGCGGCTCGCCGCTGCGCGTCATGTTCGCCTGCCCGACCTGCCGGCAGCGGATCCGGGTGCCGGTGCGCGGGCGGGTGAGGGTGCGGTGCGGGCTGTGCCGGACCGTCCTGGAGTGCGACACCTGAGCCGGCGGGCGGCGCGGGACGACCGGTGCCGCCCCGGCGAACCTTTCCGCACATCTCCCCTGCTGTCCGACATAAGGGTTTGCGCCGGACCACCCGCCGGGGCGAGGCTCGGGTGATGAGCTCGGAGCGGGTGGACGAACTGTTCGAGGCGGTCCACGGAGGTGACGAGGACGCGGTCGTACGGCTGTTGCGGTCCGGCGCGGACGGTGCGGCGACCGGCCCGGAGGGCGAGACCGCGCTGTACGCCGCCTCGGTGACGGACCGCCCCGGCATCGTGCGTCTGCTGCTCGCGGCGGGCGCGGAGCCGGACCGGCTGAGCTCCGGCACCGACCTGCCGCTGTGCGGGGCGGCGTGCGGAGGCCACACCGAGGTCGTACGGGCGCTGCTCGCGGCCGGCGCCGGGGCGGATCGGCCGGAGGCCTACGGGTTCACGGCACTGGCCTGGGCCGCGCAGCTGGGCCATGCGGGCGTCACCGAGCGGCTGTTGGGCGCCGGGGCGGACCCCGGGCGGCCCGGGCCCGACGGCGTGCTGCCGCTGGTCGCCGCGGCCCGGCGCGGCTCGGT
>NZ_QUAK01000073.1 GCF_003429565.1 Streptomyces triticagri | reverse complement strand
GGGCCGCGGCCGCGCGGCAGCGCGCGCTGCGCCAGGGCGTGCGCCCGCAGCACCCGGCGGCTGCGGCCGAGCGCCGGCGGGAGCACCAGATAGCCGAGCCGCACGAGCCGTGGGTAGTGCTCGACGAGCACGGCCTCGGCCTGCTCCGCATCGATCACGGAGCCCGCTTCCGGGGCTTCGAGGACTTCAGGGGCGGCCTGGGTGACGTCGTCCGGTGAGCTCACATTCAGCAGAACGAGCGAATCGTCCGATGGTCACTCGAACCCTCCACGCGCGCGTGGACCCCGAACTGGGTGTCCGGCCACGCGAGTTCACCGGCGTCAGGAGAGCGACCAGCCGCTGAACTCCACCGTGCCGCGCGCCCCGCTGCCGCCATGCGTGGCCGTCATGAACAGACCCACGTCCTGCGCCTCGTCCGCCCCCGGCACCGTCACCGTGGCGACCGTCCGCCAGCTGTCCCCGTCGTCCGTCGAGCACTCGGCGGTCAGAGCCCCGTCCGCACGCGTCAGACGCAGCGTCACCGGCGCCGCGATCCCGGTCAACTGCTCGTACTTGTCGAGGGTGCCGTCCCCGTTCGTGTCGTACGAGAGGACCACACCGTTCGACGGCGTCACCGACAGATTGGCGAAGCCGGCCGACCCTTCGGTGTCGAGCGCATTGCGGACGATCAGGCCCGCCCGCGCCCAGGCGCCGGTCGCCTCCTGCTCGTCGACCCGGACGGTGGCAGCGCCGCCGTCCCGCAGCGCCCCCGGCCGATAGGCGGCACCGAACTCGGCGGTCGCCTTCCACAGGTCCTGGCCCGCCCCGTTCACCGCGAACCGGTCCTCGAGCCGGCCGAACACCGCCCCGTTGTTCGTGTACGTCCGCCACCCCTCGCCCAGCGGCCCGGCCACGTACAGATTCCCCTCGACCCTGCTGCGCACGCGCTGCTCGCCGGCCGGTCCGTACGACGTGGTCAGGGTGTACGGCAGCGGGCGCAGCGGCGAGGCGAGCGGCTCGTCCGGCGCGGACACCCGCCAGGTCACCCGGCCGTCGCCCGCCGCCGGCACGGACGGCAGACTCTCCTCGCCCTCGGGTTCGGCATCCGGACCCCGCAGCGAGAAGTCGACGCGACCGGTGGCCCGCAGGCCGTTGACATTGCGGAAATCGGCATGCACGCGCGCGTGGCCGCCCGGCGGGAGCTGCGCGGGATCGGCCAGCACATCCACCGTCCCCTGGTACGGGGCGCGGGACAGCACCTCGTACACCCGGCGTGCGGTCCGGTGGGCGTCGTTCGGCGGACGCAGCGGATAGTCCTTGCGCTGCCGGCGGAACGGCTCCTCGATCGCGTACCAGTCGAACTCCTTCGGCTCTCGGCCCGCCGCGAGCGCGTCCTCCAGCTCGTCCAAGTAGGCCTTCCACTGCGGCAGATGGAAGTCGCCGATCAGGCCGTGCCAGTCGCGGTTCGCGTAGTTGGCGAGCTTCCCGCCGTCCGCCGTGGGCCGGTCGGCCCAGGTGGTGATCAGGGTGCGGGCGGTCTCCTCCAGGTGGTCGCTCTCCTTGGCCGAGGTGCCGGCGCGGCGGGCGTCGTCGATCCACGGGCCGAGCAGGAAGGACCGGTGCGAGCCGGCCATCTCGTCGCCGAGCGTCATCAGCCGCAGCCACAGCCGGGACAGCGCACGGAAGCCGGCCGCATCGCCGCTCTGGTACGCCGACTCCAGCTGCGGGATCAGCTGCCAGGAACGGTTGGCGAGCACCTGCCGGCCCAGGTCGGTGAGATCGTGCCGGTAGGCGTCCGAGCGGCGCAGCGGCTCCCGTACGCCGAGCAGTGCGGCGAACGCCTTGTCGAAGTCGCCCGGGTCGAAGGCCGGTGTGTGCGTGGCGTAGTTGGTGCCGGAGCGGGCCGCCAGGCTCGGGCGCGCGGCGAACACCGAGTCGTGCGGCCGCCCGTCCTTGCTGGTGATGCGGTACGCCGTCTCGCGGAGCACCGCGAAGGCCCGCCGCGCGTCCCGGTCACGGCCGCCGTAGCGCAGGTCCGCGTACCCGTCGAACCAGGCGGCGCGGTCCACCGGCTCCTCGCGCCAGGCCAGTTCGGAGAACAGCTCGAAGGCCGCCGGATCCCGCTCCGCCGCCTCCGGCATGTACGCGGTCCCCACAAGGGCCGACCCCGCACGGTCCCGCCACTCGGTGAACCGCTCCGCCCACTGGTGCGTCTTGGCGCCGATCGTGGTGCGCCCGCCGAAGTTCGGGATGGTGCCGAAGGCGTACGGGACCCCGCCCCAGTCCTTCTCCCGGTCGGTGACCGTCTCCAGGTCCGAGAGGCCGTCGACGATCAGGAGGTGCTCCTTGTCGAGCGCATCGATCACCTCGCGGCGCGGGTTCTCCTGCCAGCCGAGGATCGTCCACAGGGCGCCGGGCCGTGCGGAGTGCAGGGCGCGCTCCACCGCGCGGGCGGCCTCCGGCACCGGCACGTCCCCGGGCGTGCCGCCCTCGTGCAGCAGATCCATCTTGAACTGGCCGACCGGGCCGAGGAATTCGTCCACGTACCCGTAGTAGGCGGCCGCCACGTCCTGGAAGACATCGGTACGCGGATCCAGCCAGTCGGGGCGCTTCAGGCCGTTCCAGTCGCCCTGCGGCACGGTCTCCGCGCCCGGATTGCGCTCCGCGAATCCGTCCGGCACCGTGCCGAAGTAGCCCGGAAGCACCGGAGCGATGCCGAGCTCACGCATCCGGTCGGTGATCCTCCGGCCCAACTCGGCCCGCTGCGCGATGAGTTCCGGGCTCAGTGGCCCGCCGTAACCGCTCATGTTCTGCAGCAGCCACCAGGACTGGTGGGAGGGAGCGGGCAGCCAGGTGCGGGCCTCCGTGTCCGAGTAGCCGAAGTCCGCGAGGAGCCGGTGGTACACGGCCTCCAGGCCGACCGTGACCAGGACCTCGTTGCAGCCGTGCAGCGCGAGCAGATCGATCATCCGCTCCCAGCGCGCCCAGTCCGCGTACGGCGAGGTGTAGCCGTCATGGGTGTCGTTGAAGGCGAAGCGGTGCGGCACCGTCGCCGCGCGCTCCAGGGCTCCGTCCGGTGCGGGCAGCCGCCGCGGGAGGCCGAGCTGACTGCCCGCCCACGAAAGGTGCGCTCCGCAGGTGTACTTGAGGTACCAGTGGACGCCGGTCAGTGCCGCGGCCGGGCTGGTGGCGGCGACGGTGATACGGCCGGTGCCGCCCTCGACCCGGAAGCGGTCCCCGCCCTGCGCGCCGTCCAACTGCTCGACGGCGATCTGGTCGGCGTGGTCCGGCAGCAGCCGTCTCAGGGCCGCCACCGCTGCTTCGGTGCGGCCGGATTCCGGTCCGGGCTCTGCGGCCGCGGCCGCGGCCGTGGCGTACGGCGAGAGCGCGGCGCTCGCGCCGATCGCTCCGGCGGTGCCGAGGAGTGTGCGTCGCGACAGTTCGGTCATCGGGTGCCCCCACGCTGCAACGGAAGTGGACCAGGTGCCAACAGGTGCGTACGCCGCGCACGTTAATGACGCGGCGAGGGGCGGGCAATGGTGCGAGGGATCCTGGCGATTCGCCTCCGCGGGAGGCCCGGCACAGGCACGATGGGGGCATGCGTGGACTGCAGGCAGGATCCCGTACGGTGGCCGTCGTCGCGCTGTTCGCCCTGGTGACGGGCTGTGGCTCGGGCGAATCCGACGACTCCCGCGACGAGGTGCCCGAGACGGCGAAGGGCAGCCTCGAGCAGCTCGCCGACAAGGTGCACTGCAAGCCCAACATCCAGACCGACGCGGCCGAGCTGCGCCAGGCCAACTGCCGCAACGACGACGGCAGGTTCATCCTCACCACCTTCGACACGGACCGTGGCCAGCGCGAGTGGATCAACGAGGCGAACGACTACGGCGGTACGTATCTGGTGGGCCGCAAATGGGTCGCGGTCGGCGACCGCAAGGTGGTCACGGCGCTGCGCGGCCGGCTCGGTGGGAACGTGGAGGAGTCGACGCACCACTCCGGGGGCGGCGACGGCGGGCACGGCGAGAAGCCCGGGGGCTCCGGGCACTCGGGCCACCACGGGAGCTGACCGGGCGGATCCCGGAAGCCGAAGAGGGGCGGCCCGTCCGGGCCGCCCCTCTTCGTCGCTCACCGGACGATCGCCCGGCGCATCAGCAGTGTGAGCCGCAGTCGCAGCCTTCGCATCAGTTGCACTCACGCCCCTCGTTGATGCAGGAGACCACCTCACCCATCAGGTCTTCGTCGAAGACGTTGATGAAGTCGCCGTGGTCGGTGATCGGTTTGTGCAGCTGCTCCGGGAACGAGTCCACCGCGAAGTTCCGCTCCGGCGCCACGTCGTAGACGATCCGCTGCACCAGCTGCGGGATGGCCTGGAAGCCTTCCGGGCACTGGCCGTTGTCGTCGGCGAAGGACACATGGGTGCGGTGGTTGGCACTGTCGGTGTTCTGCCCGTCCCAGCAGCTCTGGAAGCGGAACGACCGCACCACGCTGCTGCCCTCGGGGCACAGCGGATACTTGTCCGTGAGCTGCCGGTCCTCGAAGCCGGTGCAGCTCCAGGAGGCGTTGGCATTGGCGTCGCCGTTGGTGAAGGCCTTCGCGTCACCGGTGATGATGCGCAGGAAGCGCGGCATCTCCACCACGTCGCCCGCCGGGCTGCCGACGAACTCCATGGTGACCTCGGACGGCGTCTGGATCTCGCCGACGTTCTGGTCGTTGCCGCCGCCGTCCGCGCCCGCATCCTGCTCGTCCTGGCCGTTCTGTACGCGCAGTACGGGCCAGAAGTACGACGAGCGGTCGCCCTCGTTCTCGCAGGTGGTGTCGCCCGCGGCGAGACTGTCGTCGCTGGCGAAGGCGTCGTTGGCCTGGTTGCCCACGTAGTCGTGCATGTGGTGGGCGCCGTTGCTCACGCCGGGTGCCACGATGACGTTGTCGGGGTTGAAGAGGCCGTTCTCGTTGACGCCGCACTGGGTGGTGAACTTGCCGGTGGAGCCGTTGCCACCGCCACCGTCGCCGCCGTTGTCGCCGCCACCCTCATCGCCGCCGCCGTTGTTGTCGCCGCCCCCGGGCGGCTCCGCGTTCGGTTCGACGGACTCGATCTCGACGAAGTCGTCGTCGACCGGGCCGTTCCCGGCCTGACCGCCGTTGTCCTGGCCGCCGCCGTTGTCGCCCCCGTCGCCGCCCTGGCCGCCGTTCTCGCCCTGGCCACCGTCCTGACCGCCGTCCTGACCGCCGTCCTGGCCGCCGTTCTGGCCGTCCCCGCCGCCGTTGTCATCGTTGCGCATGGTGCAAGGGGCCATGCCTCTGAGGCCGCCCGGGGCGGAGCCGCCGGCGCGCTCGATGGCGCGGTTGATCTGCTTGATCGACCCCTCCCGCTGACTGCGCAGGGAGCCCAGCAGCTCCTCCTGCTGGGCCGGGTCCGGATTCTGTGCGTACCGCCGATAGGCATCGGTGATCTGTGTGTCCATGGCCGCCAGCGCGCGGTCCACCTTGCCGCGGGCCCGGCGGGGCACGTTGTCGTCGAGGCCGTTGGCGGCCTCGGGACAGTCGATGGTCGACGTGGCAGGTGAGCCCTGTCCGCCGCGCCCGGAGCCGTTCTCCTGCGCGGACGGCCGGCCGCTGCCTTCGCCCGCTGAGGCGTAGACATTCACCGCGACCAGACCCCCGCCGCCCAGGACGAGTGCCGCCGAGGCCGCGATGGCCCGGTTGGCCAGAGTTGATCGTTTCCGTGATGTGCGTCCCATGGGGCTACGTACGCACCACGCGCACCGTCGTCTCAACGGCCCGGGAAGTTCGGAGCAACCTCCAGGAGCAAGAAGGGCCATCCGTACCCAAGTCGCCCATGCGGCACGGGAATCCGCGCGAGCCGGGCCGCGAGTGCCTCAGTTCGCGCCGCGGTCCAGATACGCGAGCACCGCGAGCACCCGCCGGTTGTCGTCGTCCGACACCGGCAGGTCGAGCTTCAGGAAGATGTTCGAGGTGTGCTTGGCAACCGCCCGCTCGGTCACGAAGAGCTGCCCCGCGATCGCCGCGTTCGACCGGCCCTGCGCCATCAGCTCCAGGACCTCCACCTCCCGCGGCGTCAGACCGCCGAGCGGCGCGTCGGCCGCCCGCCGGGACAGCAGCTGCTGGATCACCTGCGGGTCCATCGCCGTACCGCCGGACGCCACCCGGCGCACCGCGTCGATGAACTGGTCGGCCTCGAACACCCGGTCCTTGAGCAGATATCCGACCCCGCCGTTGCCGTCCGCGAGCAGCTCGCGCGCATACAGCTGCTCGACATGCTGGGACAGGACCAGGACCGGAAGCCCGGGCCGCTCCCGGCGCGCGGCGAGTGCGCACTGCAGCCCCTCGTCCGTCTGCGAGGGCGGCAGCCGTACGTCGACCACGGCGA
The DNA here is from genome assembly GCF_003429565.1 of Streptomyces triticagri. Taxonomy (GTDB): domain Bacteria; phylum Actinomycetota; class Actinomycetes; order Streptomycetales; family Streptomycetaceae; genus Streptomyces; species Streptomyces triticagri. Next base: position 12,432 of record NZ_QUAK01000073.1, on the reverse strand, counting down.
CGTCCGGCTGCAACTCGGCGAGCGCCCGGGTGAGTTCGGGGCCGGTCTCGACCGCGGCCGCGATCTCGAAGTCGTAAGCCTCCAGCATGCGGACCAGACCGTCCCGCAGCAGGAACAGGTCTTCGGCTAGGACAACGCGCAAGGGATCTCCATGGTCACCATGGTGGGACCGCCCGCGGGGCTGCTGACGGCCAGGACGCCGTCGAATGTACCGAGCCGCCGTTCCACACCGCCAAGGCCGCCACCCGGTACGACGACCGCGCCACCGCGCCCGTCGTCGGTGACCACGGCCCGCAGCATCCCCTCGCGGTGGTGCAGATCGACCCAGATCCGCTCGGCGCCCGCATGCTTCACCGCGTTCGTGAGGACCTCGCTGATCGCGAAGTACGCCGCCGACTCGACCGGCGCGTCCGGCCGGCCGGACAGGTCCACCGTCACTTCGGTCGGCACCGGGAGCCGCAGCGCGAGGGCCTTCACCGCATCCCCGACGCCGCGTTCGGCGAGTACCGGCGGATGGATGCCGCGGACCAGGTCGCGCAGCTCGGTCAGGGCGTCGGCGGAGGACTTCCGCGCCTGGGCGATCAGCTGCTTCGCCTGCGCCGGGTCCTTCTCGATCAGCGCCTCGATGGTGCCGAGGTCCATGCCCACCGACACCAGTCTGGCCTGTGCTCCGTCGTGCAGGTCCCGCTCGATACGGCGCAGTTCGGCGGCCGAGCTGTCGACCGCGTCGTGCCTGGTCTCGGTGAGCCGGTCGATGCGCTCGGTCAGTTCGGCGCCCTGGCCGGGCGCGAGCGAGGCCTGGGCGATCTTGAAGTGCGCCTTGACGATCCGTGGATTGAGATACGTCGCCACGGTGATCCACACACAGCCGAGCAGCGCGGCGAGCGCGGCGGTGGACTGGCTGTCGACGCGGATGAACGCGTACCAGTAGGTGCCGATCGGCTTCCACAGCCCGGCGAACAGCAGCAGCCCGAAGACGCCTTCCGCGAACAGGCCGGGCGCCAGGAACGCCACGATCGCGCCGCCGGTCATGTCGGTGACCAGCCACCTCATGTCGCGCCAGGTCGCCGGGTCCTTCATCAGCAGACTGCACTGCTCGACCTGCCCGGTCACGCCGGAGCGCAGATCGGCGGGGAACGGCCGGTACGGCACCGGGATCCGCACGCCGGACCAGTCGGCGGCGAGCAGCCGGCGCTGATTGGCGTGCGCCCTGACCAGCTTCAGGATCAGCGGAGTGGTGAAGACTCCCACTCCGAGCAGGATGAACGCCATCGAGAGCACCGTCAGGATGAACAAGGTCAAGGACACACCGAGCGAGAGCAGTGCGAGCGCGAGCCCCTGTGCCGCGGCGAGCAAGGCGCCGCGCACCCTCGAAGTGTTCATGATCCCCTGCCTTCTGTCGCGGACTCCCGGCTGTGCGTCCAGTGTCGCCGCCGGGACCCGGTGCGGGCACGGGGTTCCCCACCCCGACCTGGGGTGTACCCAGCAACACCCCGGTCGGGCGAGTGGGCGGAGTATGCGGAGTACGCGGTCCCGCGCGGGCGCGGGAAGCCGCCCGCTACGCCCCGCCGCCCAGCGCCTTCGCCTCGAGTTCCGCCGGCAGCCCCACCACGGGCCGGTCCGGGCGCTGCGGTGCGACGCCGCCGATCGACCGCAGCCACGCCCAGGTCGCCTCGACGGTCTCCTCGACCGGACGGCAGCTCAGCCCCGAGGCCACGGCCCGCTCGACCCCGACCGTGTACAGGGCGTCGTACAGCTCGGTGCCGGCCGGCAGCCAGGCCGGCAGCTGGGTCCAGGGCTCGATGCCGGCCGCGAGGACGACCTCGGGGTCCGTCCAGCGCAGCTCGGCGGTCGAGCCGGTGGCCCGTACGCAGGCGTCGAGGAGCCCGCCCATGGTGGCGTGACCCTGTGGACCCACCAGGTTGTACGGGCCGCTGAGCCCGGCGGCCGCCGCGTCCACGAGCCAGGCGGCGAGGTCACGCGCGTCGATGTACTGCACCGGCAGGTCCCGCGGCCCCGGTGCGAGGACCGGGCCGCCCGCCGCGATCCGCCCGAGCCACCAGGGCAGCCGCCCGATGTTCTCGTACGGCCCGAGGATCAGGCCCGCGCGGGCGAACAGCGAGCGGTCCGCGCCGAAGGCGTCGAGCGCGGCCAGTTCGCCGCCCCGCTTGTCGGCGGCGTACTCGGTCTGCTCCGCGTCCGCCGAGCCCGCCACCACAGGGGCGCTCTCGTCCGCGCCCGCGGGACGCGGCCAGGCGTACACCGAGCAGCTCGACACGTACAGGTAGTGCGCCGTACGGCCCGCAAGCAGCCGGGCGGTGTCGCGGACCGCGCGCGGTGCGCCGGACCAGGTGTCCAGCACCGCGTCCCACTCGCCGCCGGCCAGTGCGGCGAGTCCGTCCGGGGACGTGCGGTCGCCGTGCAGCGCGGTGACGCCGCTGGGCGGTGCGTGCCGGCCGCGATGGAAGACCGTCACGTCATGGCCCCGTGCCGTGGCCTCCTCGGCCACCGCGCGGCCGACGAATTCGGTACCGCCCAGAATCAGAAGTCGCATGCCCCGACTCTGCCTGCAGACAGGGGTGTTGCGCACGGAGTTCTGCTGTCAGGAGATCCGCCGGTGCCCGGTGTGCCGTCGGGGAAGAGCGCGGCCGGTCCGGGCGGACGCGTAGCTGGTCCGGGCGGACGCGTGGCCGGTCCGGTGAGGTGGGACCGGCCACGCGCCGCCGGGCCCGCTACGGGCCGGTGCGGATGGCGCTCAACGGCCCGCGGGCGGCGCGTACTTGTAGCCGACGCGGCGCACCGTACGGATCACCTGGCGGTGTTCGGCGCCGAGCTTGCGGCGCAGTCGCGCCACATGCACGTCCACCGTGCGGCCGTCGCCCACGTGCCCGTACCCCCAGACCGTGCTGACCAGGTGGTCGCGGGTGTGCACGCGCTGCGGGTGGGCGACGAGGTGGGCGAGCAGCTCGAACTCCAGATATGTGAGGTCCAGCGGCCGCCCGTCGACGTCCGCCGTGCGCTGCACCGGGTCGATACGGACCAGCGGATCGGCCGTGCCCTGGCCGGCCGCGGACTGCTCGGGCACTGTCCGGGCGGCGGACGGCGCGGCGGCCGGGATCGCGGCCGTGGACGCCGGTGCCTGCAGCCGGCCCGCCACCGCGGCGGGCTGCTGGTCGGCGGGTACGAGTACCAGATAGCCGACCATCGGCGGGTGGCCGGGCAGGGTCGGCAGGGTGTGCTGGGGCGCGGGCAGCCAGGTGGCGCCCGGCGGCAGGAAGTCCGCGACGTTCACCACCTCGTCCCGGTCGACGGCGCGCAGACGGTGCCGCGCGGGCGGCACTGCGCCGGACGTCGTGGGGGACGCTGGGGCGGTCGCGGTGGAGAAGGAACGGGTGTTCGCCATGGGAAGTCAGCTCTCTTCGCGCAGGAAGGCGTCGGTTCGTCGAGGTACCGAAGGACGGACTTGCGTCTGCGCGCCGACCGAAGACCGGGGTGAGCGGCTTTAGAGGGCCGGCGCGTTCAACGCGCGGCAACACACCCGGTCGAAGTCGTGGTGCTGACGGGAAGGCCAGAACGGCTCGAGGTCATGGCGCCCCGTAGCGGTGTCCTGGTATCCGGTCATGGGTCCCATTGAAGCAGAAGTCGTGGCCGGGACCCAGGGCCCCCTGGGAGGTCCCTGACAATCCGGCCGTCCACCGTGCGTTTCCGGCCGCGGGCCGTGCGCTTCCGGCCGCCGGTGGGGTCTTCGCAGCCGCCGCCGGGGCGCCCGCGCACATGGCGGACGCCCCGGGGGAGTTGAGCCGGCGGGCACGTGGAGGCTCAGACCTGGCCGGCCTTGTCGAGCGCCGTGCAGCAGGTGTCGACGAGCAGCCGGGTGACCACGTACGGGTCGACGTTGGCGTTCGGCCGGCGGTCCTCGATGTAGCCCTTGCCGTCCTGTTCGACCTGCCAGGGGATGCGCACCGAGGCGCCGCGGTCGGAGACGCCGTAGCTGTACTCGTTCCAGGGCGCGGTCTCGTGCAGGCCGGTGAGCCGGTCGTCGATTCCGGCGCCGTAGAGCTTGACGTGGTCGAGGGGCTTGGAGCCCTCGCCGAGCGACTCGCAGGCCGTGATGATCGCGTCGTAGCCCTCGCGCATGGCCTTGGTGGAGAAGTTGGTGTGCGCGCCGGCGCCGTTCCAGTCGCCCTTGACCGGCTTCGGGTCCAGGGTCGCCGAGACCTCGAAGTCCTCGGCCGTGCGGTACAGCAGCCAGCGGGCGACCCACAGCTGGTCGGCGACCTCGAGCGGCGCGAGCGGTCCGACCTGGAACTCCCACTGACCGGGCATCACCTCGGCGTTGATGCCGGAGATGCCGAGCCCGGCCTTGAGGCAGTTCTCCAGGTGCGCCTCGACGACGTCACGGCCGAAGATCTCGTCCGAACCCACACCGCAGTAGTAGCCGCCCTGCGCGGCCGGGAACCCGCCCTCGGGGAAGCCGAGCGGCCGCGCCCCCTTGAAGAAGGTGTATTCCTGCTCGATGCCGAAGATCGGCTCCTGCGCGGCGAACTGCCCGGCCACCTCGGCGAGCGCGGCACGGGTGTTGGACTCGTGCGGGGTGAAGTCGGTGTTGAGGACCTCGCACAGGACGAGGATGTCGTCGCCGCCGCGGATGGGGTCGGGGCAGGAGAACACCGGGCGCAGCACACAGTCCGATGCGTGGCCCTTGGCCTGGTTGGTGCTCGACCCGTCGAAGCCCCAGATGGGCAGGTCGGCGGGGGCCACGGCGCCGCTGATGATCTTCGTCTTGGAGCGAAGCTTCGCCGTCGGCTCGGTGCCGTCGATCCAGATGTACTCGGCCTTGAACGTCACGTTCGCCATCCTTTGCGGGCTGTGCGGGCTCTGAAGGGCACTGCGGGTGCTGCGGGGCGCCTGCGGGTGTCCCGCGCTGTAGGCGCAGCCTGGCAATGCGCGATTTCCCGGCCGTTGCCCGGTCGTGAACCGCGTGTTACGGACGGCGCGCGCGGGGCGCGGTGTCGTCGTGCGTCGTATACACGGCCGAGTGCCGCCGGGCCGCCGTTTGCGGGGCCGGGTGCCACGCCCCGAGGGAGACGTCTCCGCACCGAGTTGTGGCGACTCCCCGCAGACTGGGGTCATGACGATGCAGCGGAAGACACGGGTCGGACTCTTCGGAACGGGCCCTTGGGCGCAACGGGTGCACGGCCCCGCACTGGCCGCCCACCCCGGTGTGGAACTGACCGGCGTATGGGGCAGGCGCCCCGAGGCCGCCGAGGCGCTCGCGGAAACGCTCTCCACGCGCGCGTACCCGACGGCGGACGCCCTCATCGAGGACGTCGACGCGGTGGCCGTCGCACTGCCTCCGGACGTGCAGGCACCGATCGCCGCCCGCGCCGCACGCGCGGGACGCCATCTGCTGCTCGACAAACCGGTGGCCACCACCGTCGACCACGCGCGCGAGGTCGTCGATGCGGCCGCGGCGGGCGGGGCCGCATCGGTGGTCTTCCTCACGCTGCGCTTCTCGTCCGCGGTACTTCCCTGGCTCGCCGAACAGGCCCTGCGCGACGACTGGTTCACCGCGCACGCAGCGTGGCTCGGCTCGATCTACGCGCGCGACGCCGAGCAGCCGGCCGTGGCCTCGCCCTGGCGCCATGCGAAGGGAGCCTTGTGGGACGTCGGTCCGCATGCGCTGTCCGTACTGCTCCCGGTGCTCGGCGACGTCACCGCGGTGACCGCGGCGGACGGCCCCGAGGACACCACCCACCTGCTGCTACGGCACGACTCGGGGGCCTCCAGCACGGTCACGCTCAGCCTGACCGCGCCGGCGAAGGCGGGCGGTGTCGACATCGAACTGCGCGGCGCCGACGGCGTGCAGCGGCTGCCCGAGGTGTGGGGCGACGGTCCGGTCGACGCCTACGCGCGCGCCGTCGACGCCCTGCTGGCCTCCGCCGCCTCGGGGGAGCCCGATCGCTGCGACGTACGGCTCGGACTGCGGATCACCGAGATCCTGGCCGCGGCGGAACGGGCGTCGACCGCACCCTGAGGCCGGAGCCTGCTCCTTGCGCGGTTCGGCGTCCCAGTCGCGCGGTTCAGCGTCCCAGTGCGTCCCGTACCGCCTCGTCCGTACGGGCCACCACGGCCGTGCCGTCGTCGGCGGTGATGATCGGGCGCTGGATCAGCTTGGGGTGCGCGGCGAGGGCGGCGATCCACCGGTCGCGCCCGCTCTCGTCCCGCGGCCACTCGGCGCGGTCCTTGAGCCCGAGCTCCTTGGCGGCGGCCTCCTGGGTCCGGGTGATGTCCCAGGGTTCGAGACCGAGCTTGCCGAGCACGGCACGGATCTCGTCCTCGGTCGGTACGTCGTCGAGGTAGCGGCGCACCGTGTAGTCGGCGCCCTCCGCGTCGAGCAGGCCGAGTGCGCTGCGGCACTTCGAGCAGGCCGGGTTGATCCAGATCTCCATGGCCTCAGGGTAGACCGCGCGCCGGCGCCCGGCGGGTGCCCCTGCGCGCCCTCGGTGCGCCGGTCAACGCCCCTGTGGCCAGGGCCTTTTGTCAGTGGTCGGCAGTAGAATAGAAGCAGTGTTCGAGATGGTCCGAAGGGCCCCGACCACCCAGGAGGATGCCCCATGGCCGCTGCCGTTCTCACGGCGAAACCCCTGCCGATCGACCTGCCGTACATGCCGTTGGTGAAGAAGCCGCTGCCCGCGGGCCGCCCCCGCGAGTGGTACATCGCGCACAACCGCCGCCTGAAGGCGATGCGCCTGGCCATCGCCCTCCTCGACTCGGGTGTGTACCGCGCCGAGCAGGCGGACAACCGCCGCATACGCACCACCGCCGACCTGGTCGGCGTCCATCCGCCGTCGGACATCACCTGCCACATGGTCCGCGCGCTGATGCGCTACAGCCGCTGAGCTGATGCGTCACAGCCGCTGATCTGCCGCCGCCGCGCGGGCAGTTGAGGTGAGACTCCGGGGTGTCTGCCGGCCGGCACCCCGGAGTGGGCGTACGGGTCTTGAAGTGCACGGGTCATGTGTGGCACACATGTCCAGACCAATGCTGGACACTCGCGCCCGGGGCGTCCGGCTCGCCGCGAAGGCCGACCGGAAGGCACGCCGTGCGACGCACCGCCCGAACCGCACCCGCCCTGCTCGTCGCCCTCTGCCTGCCGTTGACCACCCTGACCGGCTGCTCGCTGTTCGGCGCCGACTCGGACGGGGGCAAGCCGGCCGCCCGGCCGCCGTCCGCGCCGCGCGGCCTGACCGTGCACGTGGGCAGCGCGACCTCCGTCCACGTGATGTGGAACAAGTCATCGGGCGGCACCGCCGTCGACAAGTACGAGATCTTCCGAGGCCGCACCAAGGTCAAGACCCTCCCGGGCAAGCAGTACATGGCCGACCTCAACGGCCTGCGCCCCAAGGCCACTTACACCTTCCGGGTGCGCGCCCTGGACGCCGGGGGCAATGCCTCGCAGCTCAGCCGCGAGGCGACCGTCACCATGCGCGCACCGGCCCCCGCCGACGACACCCCGCCGGCCGCACCCTCCGGGCTCCGGGTCGGTGCGGCCGGGCCCCGAGCGGCCACGCTCACCTGGACCCCGTCGAAGGACCGCAAGGACGTCACCTCGTACGACGTCTACCAGCGTGGAGCGCGCATCCACAGTGTCGGTGGCGAGTCCACCTCGGCTCTGGTCACAGGACTGCGGCCGGGCACGGACTACACGTTCACCGTCAAGGCGCGGGACGCGGCGGACAATTCCTCCGCGCCCACCAAGGGCGTACGGCACACCACCGGGGGAGCGGGCGGCGGCAGCGCGGCCGGCACCGCGCCCGCCGACTTCAAGGTCGCCACTCACGAGGAGGACGGCGCCCACCACCTGGACCTGTCCTGGGATCCGCCGCGCACCGGGGGCGAGGTCGCCGAGTACCAGATCCATCTCAACGGCCGTCAGGCGACCACCCTGGTCTGGGGCGCCGACGCGCCGAAGGGCCGCGCCAAACACAGCTTCTTCATCAGCCGCACCTCGGGCGAGACCTACCGAGTCAAGCTCAGGGCCCGCCTCCCGGACGGCAATTGGGGCGCCTTCTCGCCGGAGCGCTCGGTGACCACGGGCGAGGGCTGAGGCTACGACCGCGGGGTGCCCTTGGGGCCGCTGTCCCGGGTGAGGGGCGGGCCCTCCTGGCCGACGCCCTGCAGCAGGGTGTCGACGACCCGGGTGGCCAGCTCGTCGACCCGCTCGGGGGCTTTGCTGTGCGATCTCTCCCGGGTCGCCTCGTGGATGAGCGCGTAGTAGACCCGGCGGGCCCACTCCGGATCGACGTCCGGCCGCAGCACGCCGTGCTCCTGGGCGCGGCGGAACAGACCGCCGCACTGCTCGATGACCTCGGCGTGCACCCGGTCGACCTCCGGATTCCCTGGCCCGCTCCTGCCCATCGCGAAACCCCAACCGAGTTTCACCCGCAGTACGTTGGCGGTCACCTGATAGAGCGCGACCAGCGGCGGCGCGGAGTCGGGGTGTGCGCTGGCCACGGCGTCGTGGAACTGCCGCGCGGCCCATTCCGCCAGCGCGTCCACCAGGGCGTCACGGCTCGTGAAACGGCGGTGCACCGTCGTACGTGCCACGCCGGCCGCGCGGGCGATCTGCTCCATCGTGGCCGCGGGGTCGGCGCTCAGCACCCGCTCGGCGGCCTCCAGGATCGCCTGCACGGTGCGCTCGGCGTCGGCGCGCAACGGGCGCTGTCCACTTGCCTGTTCCACGGCAACCTCTCGTCCTGTCCAGTTGATCGGCAACACCCAGGCTACGCCGGTGTCGCCGCTCACTCGCAACTTGCAACAACGATGTAGCGTATTCTAGCATTGATGCGTCATTGATGATTCGTTTTGGTTCGGGGTGCTGAGTCGTCCCGACTGGATTGGGGAACGTCATGGATCTGCAGCTCGCCGGAAAGACCGCCGTCGTGACGGGTGCGAGCCGTGGCATAGGCCTGGCCACCGTCGCTGCCCTGACCGACGAGGGCGTACGTGTCGTGGCCGCCGCCCGCACCGTCACCCCGGAGCTCAAGGCCACGGGCGCGGTGGCCGTCCCGCTCGACCTGTCGGAGCCGGATGCCCCGGCGCGGCTCGTCGCCGAGGCCGTGGCCGAGCTCGGCGGCCTCGACATCCTGGTCAACAACGTCGGGGGAGGTGACGCGGGAGAGGGTCAGACGGGCGGCTTCCTGAGCTTCACCGAGGACCAGTGGAGCCACTCCTTCGACCTCAACTTCCTTGCCGCCGTGCGGACCACGCGGGCCGCGCTGCCGCATCTCGCCGCCGGCCGCGGCGCGGTCGTGTCCGTCTCCTCCAACGGCGCCCGGATGCCGCACGCGGGGCCCATCACGTACACCACGGCCAAGGCGGCCCTCACGGCCTTCAGCAAGGCGCTGGCCGAGGAATTCGGCCCGCAGGGCGTCCGGGTCAACACCGTCTCGCCGGGGCCGGTCCGTACATCCCTGTGGGAGGCCCCGGACGGCTACGGCGCCGAACTCGCCAAGTCCCTCGACGTGGAGCAGAGTCAACTGCTCGCCGCCCTGCCCGGCACGATGGGCATGCTCACGGGACGACTGATCGAGCCGTCCGAAGTCGCTTCCCTCATCGCCTACTTGTCCTCACCGCTGGCGGCGAGCGTCACGGGCGCGGATTATCTGGTCGACGGAGGCGCGATCAAGACGGTATGAATCGAGGCCTCCGTCATCGATCAAGGAAGTGGGCAGCACAGCGTCATGTCCGACAGCGAACCACCACCCGTCCACGCGCGCGAGGTGGACCATGAACTCGTCTCGGTCGCGAGCCACTTGGCGGACACGGCGTGCCGCGGCGACAACCACTCCATGGCGGCCGCCGCGCGCGCCCGGGACGGGCGGATCGTCACCGGTCTGAACGTGTATCACTTCACGGGCGGGCCGTGCGCCGAGTTGGTCGCCATCGGGGCCGGAGCATCCGAGGGTGTGTACGACCTGGTCACCATGGTCGCCGTCGGCAGCGACGGACGCGGGGTCATGCCGCCGTGCGGCCGCTGCCGCCAGGTGCTGCTCGACTGTCATCCCGCCCTCGAGGTCATCGTGCAGGCGGCCGACGGCGCCGTCATCCAGGTGCCGGTGACCGACCTCCTGCCGTACGCCTACGTATGGGACGAGGACTCCGCGCCCAACTAGGCCCCGCTCCAGGTCCGTTCCCGGGATTCGCTCCTCCTGATCTGGGCATGCCAAGCATGCCGCCGCACCCCCACACCGCGGCCGATCAGGAGGAGTCCGTGCGTACCCGCTCACGTGCCCGTACCGTCGCGTTCACCGTCGGCAGCGCGCTCGCGCTGGTCGTCGCGCTGCCCGGCAGCGCGCTTGCCGATCCGCCCGGCAGCCTGCCCGGCAACGCCGATGCGCTCGAAGAGACCCATCAACCCGCCTACGACTACGACGGCGACGGCTGCTACCCCACACCGGCCATAGCGCCGGACGGCACCACCGCCCCAGGTCTCGAACCGGGCGGCGCCGTCAACGGCCAGTGCCACGACGCCTCCGACCTCGAGAACACCAACGGCTACGCGCGCGCGAAGTGCAACAACGGCTGGTGCGCGGTGATGTACGCGCTCTACTTCGAGAAGGACCAGGCGGTGGCCGGCAGCGGCCTCGGCGGGCACCGGCACGACTGGGAGCACGTGGTGGTCTGGGCGCCGGAGGGCGGACAGGCCGAGTACGTGGCCACCTCAGCGCATGGATCGTTCGACCTCCACGCGCGCGACGCCATCCAGTGGGACGGCACCCACCCGAAGATCGTGTACCACAAGGACGGCCTGAGCACCCACTGCTTCCGCCCCGCCACGACCGGCGACGAACCGCCCGAGAACCACGCGGGATCCTGGCAGTTCCCGCCCCTCGTGGGCTGGGAGGGCTACCCCGAAGGGCTGCGCGACAAGCTCAGCGGGACCGACTTCGGCAGCGCCAACTTCGGCCTGAAGGACGCCAGTTTCGGTGACCACCTCGCGGGCGCGAAACCGGCGGACATTCCCTTCGACCCGTACGCGTGAGGCGGCCCGTAGTCTTGATCGCATGCGCGTGAGCCCGAGCGAAGTCATCGTACTGACCGGACCGCCCGGCGCCGGAAAGAGCACCGTGGCCCGGATGGTCGTCGAGGACCGGTCGCCGAGCGTGCATCTGCACTCCGACGATTTCTGGGCGTTCATCCGCAACGGCGTCGTGGCCCCGTATCTCCCACAGGCCGCGCGGCAGAACGAGGTCGTGATGAACGCCCTGGTCGAGGCGGCCTTCGCCTATGCGGCCGGGGGCTACCGCGTCGTCCTGGACGGCGTGGTCGGCCCCTGGTTCCTCGCGCCGTTCCGCACCCGCGCCGACGCGACCGGCATCCCGCTGCACTACGTCGTCCTGCGGCCCGACGAGGCGGTGACCCTGCACCGCGGCACGAACCGGGGCCCCGACGCACTCACGGACGAGGAACCGCTGCGCCTCATGCACGGCCAGTTCGCGGACCTCGGCCCGTACGAACCGCATGCGGTCGACTCGACACACCACAGCGTGCAGGACACCGTGCGTGCGGTGCTGCGAGGTCTCGCCGACGAGACGTTCCTGCTCCGGCCGCAGGCACTCCCCGCCGACGGTGAGTGAACTCGCTTTCCACAGGCGGCTCATGAGGTCGCGCAGAGTTGTCCACAGGCGCTGCGGCAGTCACCCTGCGTGACCTACGATCCCGCCATGACCTACCGAACCGCCCCGCCGCGGGTGCTCCTGATCGGCGGGACTTCGCATACGGGGAAGTCCCGCGTGGCCGCCGCGTTGGCCGACCGCCTCGGCTTCGAGTGCCGCTCGACCGACCATCTCGCACGGCATCCCGGCCGCCCCTGGGACACCCCTGACTGGCAGATGCCGCCGCATGTCGCCGAACACTACGACTCCCTCACGCTCGACGAGCTGATCGCCTCAGTACTCGATCACTACGAGCGACTATGGCCTCGCATCGAGCAGTTGATCGCCGAGCACGCCGAGCCCGGCGCATCCACCGAGGACGGCGCATCCACCGAGCCGCCTTCGCCGGCAGCCGGCAGCCGCGGCCTCGTCCTGGAAGGATCGGCTCTCTGGCCGACCCGCGTCGCCACGCTGCGGACACCGCACACGGCCGCCGTCTGGCTCACAGCGGACGACAAGGTCCTGCGGACCCGCATACACGCGTCGAGCGACTACTCCTCGGCAACCGACCGGGGACGCCACCTGATCGACAAGTTCCTCGCCCGCACGCTCCGTTACCAGACCCTGATGACCCGATCCGTCGACGAACTCGGCCTGCCTCGACTGGACTCCGGCGACGGACGCCCGCCCGCCGCACTCACGGACGCCGTCCTCGCCGCCGCCGGAGCCCGTCGAGCCGCGCCCGGCTCCGAGTTCGGAGCCGGGCGCGGCG
>NZ_QUAK01000079.1 GCF_003429565.1 Streptomyces triticagri | reverse complement strand
GCTCTATCAGAGCCCGTCCGGCGATTGAGGACTTTCGGGAAGGGGCGGGGCTGGGGACCGATGAATCCCGGCGCCCACGGCGGTCTGCACCACATGACATCCGACAACATCTCCGGCCTCGGCGTGATCCTCGGATCCGCACAGACCGATCCCCTGATCGCCTGGTACAGAGCAGTCCTGGAGCCCCTCGGGGCGAAGTGGCATCAGCACATGCTCACGATCGGCCCCACGATCATCGGCTTCGACGAACGCGACGACGTCGCCGAGAAGTCCACCGAGCCCGGCCGCCAGATGATCAACATCATGGTCAAGGACATCCGCGCCGCCGAGGCCCACCTGAACACCCTGGACGTGAACTGGGTCCGCCCCGTCGAGGACGTCGGCGACGGCTGGTACTTCTCCACCGTCACCGACCCGGACGGCAACTACGTCCAGTTCCTCCAGGGCCCGGTCACAGCCTGACCGCACGCGCCCCGTACCGTGGACGGCGTGTACCGGTTTCTGCTGACTCCGCGCTGGTGGGGCATCAACGTCTTCCTCGTTCTTGCCATCCCCTTCTGCATCTTCATGGGGTCCTGGCAGCTCGGCAGGTTCGAGGACCGCGTGGACACCCACAAGGAGGCCGAGCAGCAGAGCCGTTCCGCCGGCAAGGGCAAGGCGGCGCCGCTCGCCCAGCTGCTCCCCGTCGACCAGGAGACCTCCGGACGCCGCACCACGGCCACCGGCACCTGGGACCGCCAGCTCCTTGTGCCCGACCGCACCCTCGACGACCGCACCGGCTACTACGTCCTCGGCCTGCTGCGTACGGACGGCCCCGGCGACGGCAAGGGCACCGTGCTGCCCGTCGTACGGGGCTGGCTGCCCGGCGAGGCGGATGCGGGCAAGGCACCCGCGCTGCCCGAGGGCGAGGTCACCGTGACCGGCGCCCTGCAGGCCTCGGAGAGCGCGGGCAGCAACGGCGTCAGCGACCGCGCCGGCCTCCCGAAGGGCCAGCTCGCGGTGATCAGCGCGGCCTCCCTGGTGAACCTGGTGCCGTACGACGTCGAGGACGCCTGGGTCACATCGGAGAAGGCCGGCGACGGGATGCGGCCGGTGCCGCCGAAGGTGGCGCAGGGCAGCGGGCTCGATCTGAAGGCGTTCCAGAACCTCGGCTACACCGGCGAGTGGTTCATCTTCGCGGGCTTCGTGCTCTTCATGTGGTTCCGGCTCTTCCGCCGGGAGGTCGAGTTCGCGCGGGACGCGGAGTTGGGCCTGTTCCCGGCTGACAGCGACCCCGGGCCGGACGGCAACAAGCCCGGACCGGACGGCAACGAGGACGGCGACACGGACATCGACGCCGCCGAGACGACTCCCGCGCCTACGACGCGGCCATGACCCCCGTGCGATAGACCGTCCCCGCACAAGCGTCGGGGATCGTCGCCGCCGCCGTCGGGGCCCCCGGCTCGGCCGTGTGCGACAGCGCGACACTGCCGTCCGCCGAGCCCTCGCCGGGCACCAACTGCGGCTCCACGCCCGGCTCGTCGCCTCCGCCGCCCGTACCGCCGTCGGTCGGATCCGGATCCGGTGACGAGCCCTCGGTCGGGCAGGACTCGGACGGCACCCAGGCGAAGTGCACCTCGTACGCCTCACCGGGCGCGAGCCGGACCGTGCCCGCGGCCGGCGCGACGGGCAGGCCGACCGCCGAATTGCCCGCGGCGACCTCCGTCATGGCGACCCGGCCGCGCTGCGCCGCGCCCTGCACCTCGAAGGTGACGCTGCCGCCGCCGGCGACCGTGCAGTCGCTCCCCGAGACGTTGGACACCTTGAAGGAGCCGTAGACCTTGCCGTCGGCCGCGGGCTCACCGACCGTGCCGACCGCATTGCCCAGTTGCCCGGCGCCGCAGGTGGCGGCCGGTGCCATCTCCGAGCCGGTGGGGTCGGCGCCGGCCGTGGCGCCGCCGCCGGTCTCGTCGCCCTTGCCGCCGCTGTCCTTGCCCTTGTCCCGGTCCTTGTCCTTCGGTCCGTCCTTGCCCGAGGGACTCTCCTTGTCGTGCCCCTGCTTGCCGCCGTCCGTGTGCCCGGAGTCGCCCGGCACCTGTGAGGTGTGGCCCACCGCGGAGGGGTGATCGTCGGAGGAGCCGGGCGAGTTGGTGACGTGCAGCAGCGTCGGCACCGCGGTGCCGACCAGGAGCGCGGCCGCCGCAAGGCCGACCACGGCCTGCCGCTTGCGGGCCCGGCGAGCGGGCACGGCATGGCGCAGCCGCTCCAGCGAGGCGTCGGACGGCCGGATCTCCCGGACGGCGCCGTGCATCATCGCGCGCAGCGCCTGCTCGTCGGCGTCGAGGCCGGCGGCTGCGCCGAGGTCCCCGGGACCATCGGCGTCGAAGGAGCCGCGGCCGTCCGCCGCGGAGTCCTCGGACCGGGGTTCCGAGGGGGTGTTCCAAGGGCCGTTCACTGCGTCGTTCCCACCATGCTGTCCCTGCTCGTGGCCGTCCGGCCCCGGCTCACCGGGTCGATTCGTACTCATGCCTGCGCCTCCATGGCGACGCGCAGGGCGGCGATGCCTCGCGAACCGTAGGCCTTCACCGAGCCGACGGACAGACCGAGCGTCTCGGCGACCTGGGCCTCGGTCATGTCGGCGAAGTAGCGCAGCACGAGGACCTCGCGCTGGCGGCGCTGCAGTCCGCGCATCGCCTTGATCAGGGCGTCCCGCTCCAGCTGGTCGTACGCCCCCTCCTCGGCGCTCGCCATGTCGGGCATCGGCTTGGAGAGCAGCTTGAGACCGAGGATGCGGCGGCGCAGCGCGGAGCGGGAGAGGTTGACCACCGTCTGCCGCAGATAGGCGAGCGTCTTCTCCGGTTCGCGGACGCGCTTGCGCGCCGCGTGCACCCGGATGAAGGCCTCCTGCACCACGTCCTCGCAGGAGGCGGTGTCGTCGAGGAGGAGCGCGGCGAGGCCGAGCAGCGAGCGGTAGTGCGCGCGATAGGTCTCGGTGAGGTGGTCGACCGTGGTGCCTGCCGTCATCGAGTCGTCCGCGCCCTCATGCTGATCCGGCACCGGGGCCGGTCGTGTCGAGGGCATGGGCGCGATCACCGGCATCCCGCCGGCGGAGCTGCTCCCGCCGGCCGGTCGGGCACGGCGGGGCCGGGCGCCGACGACGCCCAGGGGGAATTCGAGTACCTCTGCCACGCTTGTTGGACACGCATGACCCCGTGAGGGTTGTACGCGCCGGGCATCGCGTTTGCGGCGATCTGCGGGCTCTGCGCGATCTGTGCGCTCTGTGCGCCGCGCGTCCCCGGCCGCTCCTGCTTCCGCGTAGCAGCATTCCCTGCCCTCATGCGTACCAGCTCTTCCCTGTGCCCCGGCGGCTGACGGCGTCCAGTGCCACGTCCCCCTGCGCACACCCCGGGGGGTGTCGGCAAAGACGCACCCCGCCCTGCGCGCGGTTGCACGGGACGGGGGTGTGCGTCGTGCGGGCCGTCGGCCCGCTCACACAAATTACACAGGTCCTGCGCGGGGCGGTGCCGCGGCCGGGATCGATCTCCGTCCCGTTCCGGCTGGTTGGGGGTTCTATGCGCGCATTTCCGCGGCGATCAGTTCGGCGATCTGCACAGTGTTCAGGGCGGCGCCCTTGCGCAGATTGTCGCCGCAGACGAACAGCTCGAGCCCGGTCGGATCGTCCAGGGAGCGGCGTACCCGGCCCGCCCAGGTGGGATCCGTACCGACCACATCGGCCGGGGTCGGGAACTCGCCCGCCGCCGGGTTGTCGAAGAGCACGACGCCGGGGGCGGTGGAGAGGATCTCGTGCGCGCGGTCGACGGTGACCTCGTCCTCGAAGCGGGCGTGCACGGTCACCGAGTGCGTGGTCACCACCGGGACCCGTACGCAGGTCACGGAGACCTTGAGCTGCGGCATGCCGAGGATCTTGCGGGACTCGTCGCGGACCTTGAGCTCCTCGGAGGACCAGCCGTCCGCGCCGAGCGAACCGGCCCACGGCACCACGTTGAGCGCGATGGGTTCGGAGAACGGTCCGGTGTTGTCGCCCACGGCGCGGCGTACGTCACCCGGCGAGGTGCCGAGCTCCGTGCCGGCCACCAGCTTCAACTGGTCGCGCAGCGCGGCCACTCCGGCACGTCCGGCCCCGCTGACCGCCTGGTACGAAGAGACCACGAGCTCGCGCAGGCCGAACTCGGCGTGCAGCGCACCGACCGCGACGATCATCGAGATCGTCGTGCAATTGGGGTTCGCGACGATGCCGCGCGGGCGTACGCGTGCGGCGTGCGGATTGACCTCGGGCACCACCAGCGGCACCTCGGGGTCCATCCGGAAGGCGGCCGAATTGTCCACGACGACCGCGCCCTTGGCCGCGGCGACGGGTGCCCAGCGGGCGGCCACGTCGTCGGGCACGTCGAACAGGGCGACGTCCACCCCGTCGAAGACCTCGTCGGCCAGGGCGAGGACCTCGACCTCCGCACCGCGCACCACCAGCTTGCGGCCGGCGGAGCGCGGTGAGGCGACCAGGCGGATCTCGCCCCAGATGTCCGCGTGCTGGGACAGGATCTGGAGCAGTACCGTGCCGACGGCGCCGGTCGCTCCCACGACCGCGAGAGTGGGGAGCGCCGGCGGCGGCGCGGCGTCGGCCATCAGCGGCCGGTGCCTCCGTAGACCACGGCCTCGTCGGAGTCGCTGTCCAGGCCGAACGAGGTGTGCACGGCCTGCACGGCGCCGAGTACGTCGTCGGCGCGGGTGACGACCGAGATGCGGATCTCGGAGGTCGAGATGAGCTCGATGTTCACCCCGGCGTCGCTGAGCGACTCGAAGAACTGCGCGGTGACGCCCGGGTTGGTCTTCATACCGGCGCCGACCAGGGAGATCTTGGCGACCTGGTCGTCGTAGCGCAGCGAGTCGTAGCCGACCCTGCCCTTGATCTTCTCCAGGGCCGAGGTCGCCTTCTTGCCGTCCGTCTTGGGCAGCGTGAAGGAGATGTCGGTCAGGCCGGTGGAGGCCGCCGAGACGTTCTGCACCACCATGTCGATGTTGATCTCGGCGTCCGCGATGGCGCGGAAGATGGCCGCGGCCTCGCCCGGCTTGTCCGGTACGCCGACGACGGTGACCTTGGCCTCGGAGACGTCGTGGGCGACTCCGGAGATGAGTGCGTGCTCCACCTGCTCGGCTCCCCCTTCGGAGGGTCGTTCGTTGCTCACCCAGGTGCCCGGCAGTCCGGAGAAGGACGACCGCACGTGGATCGGGATGTTGTAGCGGCGTGCGTACTCGACACAGCGGTGGAGCAGCACCTTGGAGCCGGACGCGGCCAGCTCCAGCATGTCCTCGAAGGAGATCCAGTCGATCTTGCGGGCCTTCTTCACGACCCTCGGGTCGGCGGTGAAGACGCCGTCGACGTCGGTGTAGATCTCACACACGTCGGCCTCGAGCGCCGCCGCCAGGGCGACGGCGGTGGTGTCCGAGCCGCCGCGGCCGAGCGTGGTGATGTCCTTGCTGTCCTGGGACACGCCCTGGAAGCCGGCGACGATGGCGATGTTGCCCTCGTCCACGGACGTCTTGATGCGGCCCGGCGTGACATCGATGATGCGCGCTTTGTTGTGGACCGAGTCGGTGATGACACCTGCCTGGCTGCCGGTGAACGACTGGGCCTCATGGCCCAGGTTTTTGATCGCCATGGCCAGCAGGGCCATGGAGATCCGCTCTCCCGCGGTCAGCAGCATGTCGAGCTCGCGCCCGGCAGGGATCGGTGACACCTGCTCGGCGAGATCGATCAGCTCGTCCGTCGAATCGCCCATCGCGGAGACCACGGCGACCACCTGGTTGCCGTTCTTCTTGGACTCCACGATCCGCTTGGCGACCCGCTTGATGCCTTCGGCATCGGCTACGGAGGAGCCTCCGTACTTCTGCACGACAAGGCCCACGTGCGCTCCTCGCTCAATTCAGTCTCGGTCGGCTCAGTTTAACGAGCGGCCGGAATACGCCCCGTTCGTACCGCATCGTGAGATGTCCCGCCCACGCCACGTTCACCGGGCCAGGTCGGCCCTCGGGGCGCTGTCCGGCCCGCTCCGAGACTCCGTCTGCCCCCTTCTGAGGGGCGCACTCCGGAAAGTGGTCGTGCTCACATACGGGGGCGGGTGGACTCCGGGATCTCCGGGCGGACTCCGGGATTTCACCGCCCGGGCTCGGGTTTGCCGTCCCGGCAAGAAACATTGCCGCGCCGGCCAGGGCGGGCGCACGGTGGGCCGTACGGACGGCGGGTCGTACGGACGACGCCCGCGCAGACGACGAGGAGACCCCCTGTGGCCACGGCACAGCAGCACGACGACAGCCATCCCGCCGGCGACGAGGCCCGACTCTGGGACGAGCGGTACGCGGAGAGCCGGCGCGTGTGGAGCGGGGAGCCGAACGCGGTGCTCGCCCGCGAGGCCGCGAAGCTCACCCCGGGCCACGCCCTCGACCTCGGCTGCGGCGAAGGCGGCGACGCCGTGTGGCTGGCCGGCCGCGGCTGGCGGGTCACCGCGACCGACGTCTCCCGTGTCGCCCTCGAACGCGCCGCCGCGCACGCCGCCGAGGCCGGCGCCGCCGACCGGATCGACTGGCTCCGGAGCAACCTCTCGGAGTCCTTCCCCGAGGGTTCGTACGATCTGGTGTCGGCCCAATTCCTCTACTCACCGGGCGAGTTGCCCCGCGAACAGGTACTGCGCCGCGCGACCGGCGCGGTCGCTCCCGGCGGGCATCTGCTGATCGAGAGCCACGCCGGATTCCCCGACTGGGAGACCGGACACGGCCGTCCCGACATCGACTTCCCCACACCCGCCGAGACCCTCGCCTCCCTCCAACTCGCCGAGGACGACTGGCAGGTGCTGATCTGCGCGGAACACGACCGCACCCAGACCCGCCCGGACGGCACCCCCGGCACGCGCACGGACCACACGGTCCTGGTCCGGCGGCGCGGCGGGCGGCACGCGGATTGAGCGGTCAGCCGGCCAGGGTCACCCCCTCCCGGCCGAGCCCCGCCTCCCGTACCGCGGCAAGGGCCGCGGGCAGCTCGGTGACACCGTCGTCGGCGAGGAAGTGGCCCGCGCCGGGCACGATGCGGGCGGTGGTCCCGAGCAGGCCGGCGAGGCGGTCCGTGTGCCCGACCGGCACCAGCGGGTCGGCGTCGGACCTGAGCACCACGATCCGGCCGACCCGGTCCGCGACCCGGCCGGCGGCCGCCTCCACGCGACGGGTCCCGGCAGCGTCCCCGATGAAGGCGTCGAGCTCCGGGAGCGCGGGCAGCCGGTCGACGAACCCGGCGACCAGGACCAGCGCGCCGAGCCGCCAGGATCCGGACAGCGCGCCCAGATGACGCAGTACGGCAAGACCGCCCAGGCTGTGCGCGACCACGGCCGACTCCGGGCCGGGGGTGCCGAGTTCGGCCCGTACGGCCTCGGTCCAGCGCTCGGGGTCCGGGGCTTCGGGGTCGGGCAGCGGCGGGACGTCGGTCGCGATGCCGTCGCCGGCGAGCCGGCGGGCCAGCGCGCCGAACCAGTGGTCGTCGGGGGTTGCGCCGTACCCGTGGATGATCGTGGCACGCGGCGGCGTTGTTCGGTTCGTCATACGGCGGGACGTTACGGGTTCACGCCGGCGTCAAGGTCAAGCGGACCGCCCAGGTCCGAGGAGGAGCGACACCGTGCTGATCGGCGAACTCGCGGAACGCACCGGCGTGAGTACGCGGGCGCTGCGCCACTACGAGGACCGGGGGCTGCTCGTCCCGGCGCGCAACAGCAGCGGGTACCGCGTCTACGCCGAGTCCGACATCGCCCGGGTGGCGCAGATCCGGGCCATGATCGCCGCAGGGCTCGGCACGGCACTCATCGTCCGCTACCTCGACTGCGCGCGTGGCGGTGCGCACGGTGTCCACCTCGACATGTGCCCTTCCCTCCGGGCGGAACTGGACGCGGTGAGCGCTCACCTGACCGCCCAGGCCGCGAGACTCCGCGAGACACGGGCGCGATTGGCCCACCTGTCGGCGGCTTGAACTCCCCTCCCCGCCCCTTCCCGAAACTCCTGCGGAGGGCCTCCTCAATCGCCGGAGGGGCTCCGTTTGGAGCCCCTCCCGAGGACTCGCAGATGGCGCTGCGCCGGCCCCCGCTACTTGTCGTCCTGAAGTCCCAGCGGTCCCGCGAGTTCCTCGGCCATGACTCGGCCCGCCTCCTCGGCGAGTTCGTCCTCGCCCAGGTCCTGGTCGGTGTCCAGGCCGTCCAGCTCCTGCAGTGGCTGGTCCAGGCGGACGTGTGCCACCAGGGACTGCAGGGCGCGCAGGCAGGCGGAGGTCGTGGAGCCCCAGTTGGAGAAGTACGAGAACTGCCACCACCAGAGCGCCTCGACCGTACGGCCCGCGCGGTAGTGCGCCATGCCGTGCCGCAGATCGGTGATCACATCGGCCAGGTCGTCGGAGATCCGGCAGGCGACGGGCGCCTTGCGCGGCTCGTACGGGTCGAAGACCTCGGAGTACACGTCGACCGGGTCGAGCATCGCGGCGAGCCGCTCGCGCAGCTCGTCCACATCGGGCTCCGGGCCGAGGTCCGGCTCGTACCGCTCGTCCGGGACGATGTCCTCGTGCGCGCCCAACCGGCCGCCCGCAAGGAGCAGCTGGGAGACCTCGAGGAGCAGGAACGGGACGGCCGAGTCCGGCTCGTCCCCCTTGGCGACCTCGGTGACGGCGACGATGAAGCTCTCGACCTGGTCCGCGATCTGCACCGCGAAGTCGCCCGGATCGTGCGCCATGGCGTGCAGCATGGCATCCGACGAGCGCTCGGCGACCGGGGTGGTCGGGGCGTGGGTCTCGGTCAGCTCAGACATCGAGGAGTCGTCTCCCTTCAAAGGCGCGGCCCAGGGTGACCTCGTCCGCGTACTCCAGATCTCCCCCGACGGGGAGTCCGCTGGCCAGGCGCGTGACCTTCAGGCCCATCGGCTTGATCATCCGGGCGAGATACGTGGCCGTGGCCTCGCCCTCGAGGTTGGGATCGGTCGCCAGGATGAGCTCGGTGACCGTGCCGTCGGCGAGCCGGGCGAGCAGCTCCCTTATCCGCAGGTCGTCCGGGCCGACGCCCTCGATCGGGCTGATCGCGCCGCCGAGCACGTGGTACCGACCGCGGAACTCGCGCGTCCGCTCGATCGCCACGACGTCCTTCGGCTCCTCCACGACACAGATGACCGCGGGGTCCCTGCGCTGGTCGCGGCAGACACCGCACTGCTCCTGCTGCGCGACATTGCCGCACACCGAGCAGAAGCGGACCTTGTCCTTGACCTCGAGGAGTGAGTGCGCGAGCCGCCGGACGTCGGCCGGCTCGGCCTGCAGGATGTGGAAGGCGATCCGCTGCGCGCTCTTGGGACCGACGCCGGGCAGCCTGCCCAACTCGTCGATGAGGTCCTGGACCACGCCTTCGTACAACGGACTGCCTTCCTGTCACTTGCCTGGTTCGTACGGTAGTTGGTGCGGGGCCGACCCCAGAAGAGATACCCCGAAGGGACATCGGCGGGGCACCCCTGGAGCGCGCCTAGAACGGAAGTCCGGGCATCCCACCACCGCCGAGGCCCTGGGCCAGCGGGCCGAGCTTGGCCTGCTGCAGCTCCTGGGCGTTCTCGTTCGCCGCCTGGACCGCCGCGACGACCAGGTCCGCGAGGGTTTCGGTGTCCTCCGGGTCCACCGCCTTCGGGTCGATCACGAGGCCGCGCAGCTCGCCGGAGCCGGTGACGGTGGCCTTGACGAGACCGCCGCCCGCCTGCCCGTCCACCTCGGTCTGCGCCAGCTCCTCCTGCGCCGCGGCAAGGTCCTGCTGCATCTTCTGGGCCTGCTGGAGCAACTGCTGCATATCGGGCTGGCCACCACCGGGAATCACGATCAGCTCCTGGCTCTCGTCGACGCTCGTGCGCTTGCGGTGCCGGCGTCCACGACCGCTCGCGGACGCCGCCGTCGGCGGGTTTTCCCGCCTGGCACGAGCGTACGTGCTCGGTGGGCGGATCGCCCCAGCACTCTTTCGAGTGAGGGCCCCGACGGCCCTATACCTGATCAAGGACCCCTTCCGGGCGGAAAAGGTGCCAAACGGGCCGCACGGCCACCCGCACGGCGGTAGGAAGGGGTCAGCACAGCAGGGCCCCCTCCCGAGCGAGCCGGGCCCTGGGGCGCCCCGAGCCGATGGCCTGCGCCCCGGTCCCAGCCGTAGAAGTCGAGGGAGTGCCGGTGAGCCAGCCGGAGAGGCAGCCCGAGGTTCCCCGCCCCGACGGGGGCAGCCGGCGCGGGCGTACGGACGGCCACGAAGCGGCGGGCGGCGCCCCGGACCAGGGCGCGGCGCCCGGCCCGGACGGCCCCGCGGACGACGGCGGCAGGGCGGACACCGCCGGCGGCGATCTGACCGGCCGCCCCTTCCCGCTCGGCGACTGGGGCGCACCGGCCGATCGGCTCGACGAGCTCTACCGCTGGGTGGAGGCGAACGCCCTGCGGACCGCCGGCTGGTACCTGGCCGACCGCTCCTGGAAGCGCCGCCTGGCCCGCACCCTGCGCAGCGGCACGGCCCTCGGCGCCCTCGTCGGCGCGGCGCTGCCGCTGCTCGACCTGACGGCGGCGGCCGACGGCGCCGCACCCTGGGGCTGTCTGGCCCTGTTGCTCGCGGTGGCCTGCTTCGGCTGCGACCGCTACTTCGGCCTCACCTCCGGCTGGATAAGAGACGTCGCCACCGCCCAGGCCGTCCAACGGCGCCTGCAGGCCCTGCAGTTCGACTGGGCGTCGGAGTCCGTACGGGAGGTGCTCGGCCCCGCCGAGGGCACGGCGAGCGAGGCGGCGGAGCGCTGCCTCGGCGTGCTGCGCCGCTTCTCCGAGGACGTCACGGAGCTCGTCCGCTCGGAGACGGCGGACTGGATGATCGAATTCCGCTCCGGCCCGTCGCCGCTCCTGATCCAGTCCTCCGGCCCGTCCCCACGCCCCGAGCCGCCACCCCCGACCCGCTTCCCGGCACCCCCGGCCACCCGCCCGAACATGCCCCGGCAGCGGCCGCCGGAGGTGGGCTGAGCGGGGCGGTCCGTACCGTCACCGGGCGGCGGAAAAATCGGGCGCATCTCCGGACAGGATGAGGCACACTCTCTCGGTCGATGAGTTTTGGCGGGTGCGCCGGTCTGTATCGGCGTAGTGACCGACTTTTGTCCGGCGACCCTCGGCCAGGGGCGACTGAGACGTGGAACCCCTGCGAGGTGCTGTGATGACCGCTGCCATACCGGAGCAAGCGAAGGACCGGGCGGTGGACGGGCGAACGCCCACCGTGGTCCGGCTGCTGGTGCTCGCCACGTTCGTGGTGATTCTCAACGAGACCATCATGATCAATGCGATCCCGCGCCTGATGGAGTCGCTGCACATCACCGAGCAGTCCGCGCAGTGGGTGTCCACCGCGTTCATGCTCACCATGGCCGCCGTGATTCCGGTCACCGGATGGTTCCTGCAGCGGGTCACCACCCGCCGTGCGTACGCGCTCGCGATGGGCACCTTCCTGCTCGGCACCGTGATCTCGGCCGTCGCACCGTCCTTCGCGGTGCTGCTGGCGGGCCGCATCGTGCAGGCCGCCGGCACCGCCGTGATGATGCCGCTGCTCATGACCACCCTGATGACCGTGGTGCCGGCACAGAACCGCGGCAAGGTGATGGGCAATGTCACCCTGGCCATGTCCGTGGCGCCCGCGCTCGGCCCGGCCGTCTCCGGCGTCATCCTGCAGGCCGGCTCCTGGCGGCTGCTGTTCGTGGTGGTACTGCCGATCGCGGCCGCGGTGACCTGGTTCGGACTGCGCAAGCTGGAGAACATCGGGGAGCAGCAGGCCAGTTCGATCGACTGGTTCAGCGTCAGTGTCGCGGCGCTCGGCTTCGGCGGGCTGGTGTACGGCCTGAGCCTGATCGGTGAGAGCGACCGCAGGACGCTGGGGATCGGCATCGCCGTCGCCGGTGTGCTGGCCATCGCGGTGTTCGCGCTCCGGCAGCTGCGGCTGCAGCGCGGCGGCACGCCCCTGATGGATCTGCGCACGCTGCGATACGGCACCTTCACGCTGTCGCTCGCCCTGCTGTCCATCGGCTTTCTGACGATGCTCGGCTCGATGATGCTGCTGCCGCTCTACCTGCAGAACGTACGGGGCCTCAGCCCTCTCGAGACCGGCCTGATCGTGATGCCGGGCGGACTGGCCATGGGCCTGCTCGGGCCGAGCGTCGGCAAGGCCTTCGACCGGTTCGGCAGCCGTGCCCTGGTGGTGCCCGGTTCGGCGGGCATCGCGCTCGCGCTCGCCGGTTTCACCCAGATCGCGATGACGACTCCGTACTGGCAGATCCTCGGCCTGCACGTGCTGCTGATGGTGAGCCTGGCGGGGACGTTCACGCCGGTGTTCGCGCTCGGCATGGGTGCGCTACCGCCGCATCTGTACTCCCACGGCAGCTCGATCCTTGGCACGCTTCAGCAGGTCGCGGCCGCGTTCGGCACCGCGCTGATGGTGACCGTGATGTCGGCGCGCACCACCAGCCGGATCGCGGACGGTGTGGCCGCGGTGCCCGCGCAGGTCAGCGGCATGAAGCTGGGCTTCGCCGTGGCGGCCGCGCTCGCCCTGGTCACCATCGCCATCGCACTGAAGCTGCCGCAGCGGGTCGCGGAGACCCACGCGGGCGAGGACGTGGACGCGGGCGACGCGGACGCCGGGGACCCGGAAGTAGCCGAGCCCATCGCCGTCAAGGCATAGCCGGGCCCGCCGCAGGAGCCCCCACCGAGGCCGGCCAGGCCCCGGTGGGCGGCGCCCGCCGGTCGATGCTCGGCAGACGGTCGTTCAACTGAAGACGGTCGTTCAGTTGAAGACGGTCGTTCAGCTGAAGACGATCATCGAGCCCTGGCCGAGGCAGCGGGTCGCGGCCGCGTGCAGGCCGAGCCAGACATGGCGTTCTCGCGCGAAGGGGCTCTCGTCGTACGGGGCGGGCGCCGCCGGTTCCTCGAGGTCCGTGGGGCCCTCGGGGGCCTGCGGCGCGGCCGGCGGGTTCGCCGGGTCGATGCCGATCGCGGGCGCCACGAACTCCAGCTCGCGCAACAGCGCCTGCGCGGAGCCGAGCGGGCCGCCGCCCTCCAGGAGATCGTCGTTCACCAGCGGCTCGGCGAAGTCCACGGGGACGTACGCGCCCGCGTGGTCGTAGTGCCACACCAGATGCGACTGCTGCGCGGTCGACTCGAACATCTCCAGGAGCTGCTCGTAGTCGCCGCCGAGCTCGTCCACCGGCGTCACCGGCAGCCCGCAGATCTGCAGCAGATAGGCGCGGCGCAGGAAGTGCAGCGCGTCGTAGTCGAAGCCGGCGACCGGGGCGACGTCCCCGGACAGGCCCGGCATGTACGAGAAGACCGGTACCGGCGGCAGTCCCGCCTCACCGAGGGTGCGGTCGTAGAGGGCGAGCTCTTCGGAGAAGGGGTTGTCGGGGCTGTGGCACAGCACATCGACCAGGGGGACGAGCCACAGGTCACACGCCAAGAGAGCTCCTCACTTCGTCGTCCGGCCAGGTGGGCGGCCGTCCAGGCAGGGTAATGGCGAAACGGCCGGGTCAGCTGCCCCCGTGCAGATCCCAGACCAGGACTCCGCCGATCCACGTCCCCTGGCGCCCCAGGAGCCCCTCCAGTGTCGTCCGCAGGGCCTCGGTGTGCCGCTGCGGCGGCAGCACCAGGGCGCCCGCCCGCCAGAACTCCAGGTCCGCGCGGGCCTGTTCGCGCCACGCCTTCGACAGCTGCGGGACGCGGCCGCTGACCGCGACCTCGCGCAGCAGGTTCGAGGTGTGCCGCGGCACGGCCCCGTAGATGCCTCTGCGGTCCTCGCCGTACGGGCCGTTGAAGTAGCCGCCCGGCAGCCGGAAGCCGAGGTCGGCAGTGGTCTGCCAGTGCAGGGCCTCCGCGGCGCCCGGATCCGGCAGCGGCACCGGCACCAGGGACTCGCCGGCCGCGGTGTCGACGTACCTGCGCCAGGTCCCGTCCGCGATGAAGCCCGGCACCTTCGCGCGGTCCACGGTGTGCAGCGGCCCCGGCACGATCGGGAGCAGCGCCGCCGCGACCGCGAGCAGACCCGCGACGGGGCCCGCCACCCCGCGACGTACGGGCCACTCCCCGCGCCCGTCCTCCCCACGCCCGTCCTCCTCGCGCCGCCGCCCCAGCTCCCGTACGAGCTCATGGACGCCGAGCGCCACCAGCATGCCGAGCACCGGGGCGCACACCATCGCCACCCGCGACTCGATCACCGACTCGAAGAGCGGCTGGTGCGCGAGCGCCCGCCACGGCCCGGTCAGCACCGTGTCCGTGCCCGGCACCCGGAACTTCGGGCCGAGCGACAGGAGCGCCGCCGCGAGCGCCGTCCACGCGAGCGCCTTGACCAGCGGCCGCCCCCACATCCGTACGACGATCGCGAAGGCGAGAAGCAGCAGCGGCCAGCCGAAGAACGCGTTCTGCTCGGTGATGTTCAGGGCGAGGCCGTCCGCGGTCGCCCGGTCGCCGGCGAGCGAGCGCTCCGCGAAGGAGAGCAGGGCGAGCGGGCTGTTGCCCGCGCCGTCGCCGTGCAGCACCGAGTGGTAGCTCCCCGGGCCGAAGAACTGCCACCACAGCGGGAACGCCACGATCGGCAGGAACACCGCAAGCGCGATCCCGGTCCCGCGGGCGAGGGGCGTCAGCGCCGCCCGCGCGACGTCCGGGCGCACCGCCGCGTAGCCGAGCGCGAAGAGCAGCAGTCCCATCGCCGCGAGCAGCAGCGGCTCCTCGCCGAGGAAGATCTGGTACGCCGTGAACAGGCCGAGCAGCACCCCGTCCCGCACCACCCGGGTGCCCTCGCAGAGCCGCAGCGCCCGGTCGACGATCAGCGGGAGCATGAACAGGACGACGAAGTTGGGATGCGCGTTGGCGTGGCTCACCATCGGGGGCGCGAAGGCGGCGAGCGCGGCGCCGGTGACCGCCGCGGCCCGGCCCACACCGAGCCGGCGCCGGATCAGCCAGTACCAGGCGTAGCCGGTGGCGGCCAGGCCGAGCGTCATCACCAGGGACAGGCTGACCGCGGGGCCGAGGAGTTCGGTGATCGGGGCGAACGGCACGGAGAGGCCGAGCATCACCGTGTTCGCCATCAGGTTCACGCCGTCGGGGAAGCCCTGCAGATCGGTGAAGAGCGGATTCCGCAGGTGCAGCACATTGTCCGCGGTGACCGCGAAGAACCACTCCCACTGGTTCTGGTCCTGCAGCGAGTCCGGCAGATAGCGGCCGCCCGGGTCGGCCCAGCGGCCCATCTGGAGGAGGAAGGCGGCGAGGAGGAAGAGCCCGGCCACGGCCAGGTCCCGGCGCCGCGCCTGCCTGCGGGGAGTCCGGTCGGCCCAGCGCGGCGTGCGGGCCGGCGTCCGGTCCGGCGTGCGGCCCGGTGTGCGGTCCCTGCCGCCCCGGCGGTCCCTGCCGCCCCGGCTCCGGACCCGCAGCGCGGCCAGCTCCGCGAGTACGCCCGCATAGTCCCGCGGCCGCACCTTCGACCCCTCCTGATGCGCCCACCGCACCGGGACCTCCGCGAGCGGCCAGCCCTGCCGGCGGAAGTACTGCAGCACCTCGACGTCGATCGCCCAGCCGTCCACCCGGGTCGCCGCGAACGCCTCCCGCGCACGGTCGCCGTCGAACAGCTTGAAACCGCACTGGGTGTCCTTGATCCCCGGCACCGCGACCGCGCGTATCAGGAAGTTCCCGCCCCGGCCGAGCAGTTCACGGGCCCGGTGCTGATGCGTCTCGATCGATGCCCCGGGCAGCGCCCGCGAGCCGATCGCGGCCGTCGCGCCCGTCCGGGTCAGCTCCTCGTCGAGCCGGTCCAGCTCCTCGATCGGCGTCGCCAGATCCGCGTCCGTGACGAGCACCCGGCGGCCGTACGAGGCGCACACCCCGAGCCGCAGCGCATGCCCCTTGCCGCGGTTGGTGTCGCCGGCGACGACATGCACGGACGGCTCCTCGGCGGCCGCGGCCTCGGCGACCGCGCGGGTGCCGTCCGTGGAGCCGTCGTCGACGACGATCAGCTCCCAGTTCTCGAACCGGCTCTTCTGCAGATGGTCGGCGATCGCCCGGAGCGTCGGGCCGAGCCGTTGCTCCTCGTTGTATGCCGGCACCACGACGGTCAGCTCCACCTCGGCCGTGGCCGCCCCCGTCCCCGCGTCCACGGCCGCGCCGGTCACTTGGCGAGGCGCTCGGCCTGGGCGAGCGCGTCCGCGTAGTACTCCCTGACCAGCGTCCGAGCCCGCGCCACATCGCGCTGCTCGACCGCCGCCACCAGCTCCAGATGCCCGCACCACAGCTGCTCGCGCCGGCCGTCGCGGCGCAGCAGCGGCACCAGGAACACCCAGGCCTGTACGCGCATCCGGTGCAGGAACTCCGACAGATACGGATTGCCGAAGAGGGTGCTCAGCTCGCGCCAGTAGCGCAGGTCGTAGCCGATCAGCACGTCCAGGTCGCCGGCGCCGGCCGCGCGCTGCGCCTCCTCCGCGCGGCGCCGCACCGACAGCACGGCGTCCGCGAGGTCGCCCGGGGGGCGTTCCGCGATGCCCTGGAAGAGCGCCTCGGCGACCAGACCGCGTGCCTCGACCATGCCCCGATAGTCCTCGATGGAGAACTCGTGCACCCGGAACCCCCGGTGCTGGACGGAGTCCAGGAGACCCTGCGCGGACAGATCGACGAGCGCTTCCCGCACGGGGGTGGCGGAGACCCCGTACTGCTCGGCGATCTCCTTCACGGTGAACTCGTGCCCCGGGTGCAGCCGCCCGGCCAGCACCTCGTCGCGCAGCGCATCGGCGATCTGCTGGCGCAGGGTGCTGCGGGTCACGCGCATGAGGGTGCGACTCCCCCCGGGGGTTGTGGTGGTGTGGGTGGCCCTGGCGGGCCTGGTCGGCAGCCACCCTATGTCCTCCCGGACAGGGGGTGGGGTTTTGGTCAGGGGGGGGTGGGCGGTCTGGGGCTCTGGCTCCGGTGGCGTCGGGGTGCGGTTTCCAGCCCCGGCGCTGGGGCGCCTTGTCCTCAATCGCCGGACAGGCTCTTCTTTCGCCCTGGCGGGCTCGTCCTCAAACGCCGGACGGGCTGAAAAATGTCCTCCAGCGCCGGACGGGCTGAAGATGCCCTCCAGCGCCGGACCGGATGGGTATTCGCCCTGGCTGGCCGCCGTCGTGGGTGTTACAGGTGGGCGTCCGCGACTGTGAGGGCCTCGTCGAGGAGGGTCAGGCCGTCCTTGGCTTCGGTCTCGGAGATGTTGCAGGCCGGGACGACGTGAGTGCGGTTCATGTTGATGAAAGGCCAGAGGCCGGACTTCTTGCAGGCGGTGGCGAAGGCGGTCATCGGGGCGTTCGCCTCGCCGGAGGCGTTGTACGGGACCAGGGGTTCGCGGGTGTCCGGGTCGCGGACCAGTTCCAGGGCCCAGAACGCGCCGAGCCCGCGCACCTCGCCCACCGACGGGTGGCGGTCCGCCAGGTCACGCAGGCCGGGGCCGAGGACGTCCCGGCCGATCCGGGCCGCGTGCTCGACGACGCCTTCCTCGGCCATCACGTCGATCGTCGCCACCGCCGCGGCGCAGGCCAGCGGGTGTCCCGAGTACGTGAGCCCGCCGGGGTACGGCCTGCGGGCGAAGGTGTCCGCGATCTCGCCGGAGATGGCGACACCGCCGAGCGGCACGTACCCCGAGTTGACGCCCTTGGCGAAGGTCAGCAGATCGGGGACGACGTCGAAGTGTTCGGCCGCGAACCACGTCCCCGTACGCCCGAAGCCGGCCATCACCTCGTCCAGGACGAGCACGATCCCGTACCGGTCGCAGATCTCCCGGACGCCGGGCAGATAGCCGGGCGGCGGGACCATGATGCCCGCGGTGCCGGGGATCGTCTCCAGGATGATCGCGGCGATCGACTGCGGGCCCTCGTAGGCGATCGTGTCCTCGAGGTGCCGCAGCGCCCGCGCGCACTCCTGCTCCTCGGTCTTGGCGTAGAACGGCGAGCGGTACAGGAACGGCGCCCAGAAGCGCACGACGCCCGCACTGCCGTTGTCCGAGGCCCAGCGCCGCGGGTCCCCGGTCAGGTTGATCGCCGCGGCGGTCGCTCCGTGGTACGAGCGGTAGGCGCTGAGGATCTTGGGGCGGCCGGTGTGCACCCGGGCCATGCGGGCGGCGTTCTCGACGGCCTCCGCGCCACCGTTGGTGAAGAAGATCTTGTCGAGGTCGCCCGGGGTGCGCTCGGCGATCAGGCGCGCGGCCTCGGACCGTACGTCGATCGCGAAGGCCGGCGCGAAGGTGGCGAGCCGGCCCGCCTGCTCCTGGACCGCGGTGACCACCTTGGGGTGCTGGTAGCCGATGTTGGTGTAGACGAGGCCGCTGGTGAAGTCGAGGTAGCGATTGCCCTCGTAGTCCCAGAAGTGGGCGCCCTCGGCGCCGGCGACGGCGAGCGGATCGATCAGCTCCTGCGCTGACCAGGAGTGGAAAACATGGGCGCGGTCCGCGGCCTTGACCGCGGCACCCTTGGCGGGATCGGCATGAGGGGTCATGCGGCCGAGGGTAGATGTCCGGCATGTGAGCTGTGCATCGGCGTCCTGTCTGGGCCTGGCGGGGGGCGCGCGACACAGTGTCCGGTCAGGTCGACAGCGGGGCGGGGACGACCGGCGCCCCGTCACGGCCCCACGATCGCCCGCAGCGCGGCCAGGTGTCCGCGGTACGCCGCCACACCCTCGGAGGTCATGCGGAGCCACACCCTCTGCCGGGTGGCGCGTACGGCCTTGCGCTGGGCGACGTATCCCGCGTCCATCAGGACCGTGACGTGCTTGCTCAACACCGAGGCCGATACGCCCAGTTGCTCCTGCACGGCACCGAACTCCGCCTCGCCCGCGGTGTCGAGGAGTGCACAGATCCGCAGGCGGTTCGGGGCGTGCACGATCCCGTCGAAGCCCGCCATCACGTCCTCGCCGCGGGACTTGGCCGTCACGCCGACTTCCGGTGCAGGCGGACGAAGGCCAGGTGGAAGCCGATCGAGGTGGCACCCGCGAGCAGCGCGGCGCCGACCAGCCAGCCCGGCCACCCGGTCGTACGGAAGGCGACGGCCGAGCCGATCAGGATCGCCGGGAGGCCGATGAAGAGCGGCACGGTGGCGCGCTTCGGCAGCACGTCCAGGCGCAGGGCGACTCCGGTCCGGTGGCGCCAGTTGCGCGCGGCGACCGCGAACAGGCCGGTGAACAGCAGGACCATCAGCAGCAGCACGCCGATCCACGCGGGCCGGGGCAACAGCCAGTCCTCGTCCGCCATCACGCCTCCGTAGGCGATCGGCAGGGCGGCGCTGTACAGCGTCAGACAGACCGCGAACCAGGCCGGCCACGGCGTGGCCGACAGGGCCGTCGTCGAGGTGCGGACCTCTTCGGCCTCGGCCAGTGCGGTGCGCGCCTGCTCGGGCGTGATGCCGCCCGGTGGCGTGGTGTCGGTCGGCATGGTCGGACCTCCCCGTCAGTTTCCGTTACGGAAAGAGTAGCGCTCTCTTTCCGACTTGGAAAGAGAGCGCCACAAAGCGAGAGCTTGACAGCATACTGCCTTTTTGACAGCATGCTGTCATAGTGCATCACGCAGTCCAGCGGATCACCCGGAGGACGTCATGAGCAGCAACAGCCCCGTCGCACCGACCAGGACCGTCTACGCAGCCGTCTACGAGGCGTACGCGGACTGGGAGACCGGCCACACGACCGCATACCTCGCGCGCGGCGGCCATCCGGTCCGCACCGTCGGGCTCACCCGTGACCCCGTCACCAGCATCGGCGGGCTGCGCATCACGCCCGACCTCGCGCTGGACGAGCTGCGCGCCGAGGACGCCGCGCTGCTGATCCTGGCCGGCAGCGATCTCTGGGACACGGGCGACGAGTTGGCCCCCTTCGCCCGCAAGGCCCGCGAGTTCGTCGACGCCGGGGTGCCCGTCGCCGCGATCTGCGGCGCGACCGCGGGCCTCGCCCGCGAGGGGCTGCTCGACGACCGGAAGCACACCAGCGCCATCTCGTACTACCTGGCGGCCACCGGGTACGACGGCGGGAAGCACTACGTCGAGGCGGACGCGGTCACCGACGGCGGGATCGTGACGGCCGGCCCGACCGAGCCGGTCGCCTTCGCCCGCGAGGTGCTCGGTCTGCTCGGGGTGTACGAGGGCGAGTTGCTCGACGCCTGGTACCGCCTCTTCCACGACTCGGACCCGAGCGCGTACGAAACCCTCGCCGCGGCCGAAGCGGAGGCAGAAGCGGACGCGGAGGTTGAGACTGGGACTGGGACCGGGACTGAGGCCGAGGCGGGCTCCGAGGCGGCCGCCCGGTGACGCGGGCGCAGCAGGATCTACTCAGCCGCACGGCACTCGACGTCTTCCGGCTCAACGGCCAATTCCTGCGCATCGCGGACGAGTTGGCGTCCCCGGCCGGGCTCAGCGCGGCCTGGTGGCAGGTACTCGGCGCAGTGCTCGACGCGCCCGATTCCGTCTCCGGTATCGCCCGCACCATGGGCATCACCCGGCAGAGCGTGCAGCGCATCGCCGACCGCCTGGTCGCCGACGGCCTCGCGGACTACGCGCCCAACCCTGCCCACCGCAGGGCCAAACTCGTCACCCCCACCGACCGGGGCCGCGCGGCGGTACGGCGGATCGACCCCGGGCACGCGCTCTTCGCGGCGCGGCTCGCCGCCGAGCTCGGCGAGGCGGAGTTCGCGGAGACCGCCCGGGTGCTCGACCGGCTCTCGGCGGCGATGAGCACGGTGCTCGGCGAGGACACGGCGGCGAAGTCCGGGGCGGGCAGCGCCCCCGGGCCCGACGCCGGGAACAGGTCCACGTCCGACGCCCGGCGCACCGCCACGACCGAGGCCGGATCCGCGCCCGGGTAACCATTGCGCCACGGCCGGTGAGGCGCCCGGATTTCCGGGACTATTCTCACTGCGTACAGCAGTACGGGGGACAGGTACGGGGGAAGGGCGCCGTCATGGACAAGCTCGGGCCGACGGATCCGCAGCGGATCGGGGCCTACCGCCTCATCGCACGGCTCGGCGCGGGAGGAATGGGCGAGGTCTATCTGGCCCGTTCGGCGCGCGGCCGCACGGTCGCGGTGAAGCTCGTCCGGCAGGAACTGGCCGAACAGCAGGAGTTCCGGGACCGGTTCCGGCAGGAGGTGCAGTCCGCGCGGCGGGTCGGCGGGCAGTGGACCGCACCGGTGCTCGACGCGGACACCGAGGCCGTCATCCCCTGGGTGGCGACCGGCTACGTGGCGGGGCCTTCGCTCGGCACGGTCGTCTCGCGCGACCACGGCCCGCTGCCCGAGCGCTCGACCCGCATCCTCGCCGCCGGACTCGCGCACGCGCTGCGCGACATCCACGCCGCCGGCCTGGTGCACCGCGACCTCAAGCCGTCCAACGTCCTCATCACCATCGACGGCCCCCGCGTCATCGACTTCGGCATCGCACGCGCCCTGGAGACCGTGACCGACGGCGGACTGACCCGGACCGGCGCGCTCGTCGGCTCGCCCGGATTCATGGCGCCCGAGCAGGTGCGCGGCGACCGGATCACGCCCGCCTGCGACGTCTTCTGCCTGGGTTCCGTACTGGCGTACGCGGCGAGCGGCATGCTGCCCTTCGGCACCGCCACGAGCGGGGTGCACGCACTGATGTTCCGGATCGCGCAGGAGGACCCCGACCTCTCCGAACTCCCGGAAGGCCTCCAGGAGTTGGTGTCCGACTGCCTGGCCAAGGACCCGGACGCGCGGCCGTCGCTCGAGGAGATCCTGGAGCGCACCGGCGCGGACACCACCGTCAACGACGGCCGGGCGAAGGACCCTTGGCTCCCCGGCGTCCTGGTCGCCCAACTCGGCCGCCACGCCGTCCAGTTGCTGGACTCGGAGGATCCCGACGAGACACCGGGGACGGGAGCGGCCGGAGGCGCGGGACCGGCCGGAGGCGCGGGAGCGGCCGGAGGCGCGGGAGCGGCATCCGCTCCAACCGGCGGCGAATCCTCGGGTGCCGAACAGGCAGGTGCCGAACCCGCGGGCACCGCGAACGCCGCCCCCGACACCCCGACTCCCGCCCCACCCCCACCGGGCNCGCCCCCGACACCCCGACTCCCGCCCCACCCCCACCGGGCACCCCCGGCACCCCCTCCGTCGACCACCTGCCGACCATGTCCGCCGGCAGCGCCCCGCCACCCGGCCCACCCCCGGGCGCCGCAGCACCCGCCCCCGGACAGGCACAGGGCACCGCCTACGGCTACCCGCACCCCCAGAGCGCCCACGGCCACCCGCACTACCAGGGCGGCGCCCCGTATCCCACCGACGGCTGGAGCGGCAGCACCTCCCCGTACGGATCGCCGTACGGCCACACCCCGCCGTACGGACCCCCGCAGCCGAGGCGAAGCGGACGCGGCACCGCCGTGCTGGTCGCCGTGGCGCTGGTCGTGGCGCTCGGCGCGGGCGGCGCCGTGTACGCCCTGATGAACGGCGACGACGGTACGAAGAGCGGCGCGAGCGGCACCGGCAGCAGCCAGGACGCCAAACAGCGCGGCGACGGCTCCCCGAGCCCCGACGGTGACGACGCAGGCCGGTCCTCGTCCTCCGACAGCCCGTCCCCCGGCGACGACTCGCCCCCGGCGAGCGGCGAGGTGCCCGAGCGCTATCTCGGCACCTGGCGCGCCGACTTCCCGGCGGACGGCGGCACCAACACCCGGGTCATGACCATCGTCCAGGGCGACACCGACGACGTCGTGATGACCCTCGACGGCAAGGGCCCCAGTCACGACTGCCGCTGGGAGGCCACCCTGCGCTCGGGCACCGGCGACGATCTGCAGCTCGGCCCGTCCTCCGTGATCAAGGGCGACCCGGCCTCCTGCAAACCCGGCCAGACCAGCGTGCTGCGGATGCACGGCCCCGACACCCTGGAGCGCGAACTCGTCGGCAGCGGCGGGGACCCCCTCACGTACACGAAGGACTGACCGCCCCGCCCTCGCTGCTGCCTCCCTCCAACCCGCCCCGCACACACAGAAGTTGAACAGCTGACGAACACCGGCCGAAGGCCTGCCCGACCGTCTCCCACCTCCGACGACTGCTTCGTACGGTGACCGGACCAACCATCCGGAACACCGTGCGAGGCACCCGTGGAGTGGCTGACCGCCGAGAACGTCATCGCCGTGTTCTCCCTGATCGTCGGCGTCATCGCACCCGTCGCGATCTTCTGGTACGAGCGCCGGGTGCCGCGCCGCCGGCGGATCGGCCACCGCGTGCAGATGGACGCACCGATCGGCAGCGCCCAGCTGGAGGAGGCGGACGAGGCGCGGCTCGGGGTCTTCGACGAGATAGCCGGCCTGCCGGACGCCACGCTCGTCCTGATCCGCATCGAGAACGACGGCTCGCAGGCCATCCTCGCCACCGACTACACCAGCCCGCGCCCGTACGGCCTGACCGTCGAGTTCACCGGCCGCACGGTCCGCGGAGTCGCGCTGACCGAGCGCAACATCGACGACCTGATGGAGCACTTCGGCCCCGAGTCCGGCTTCAGCAGCGACGACCACCTCGTACGGCTGCCCAAGGTGCCCGTGAACAGCGGCGGCTTCTACAAGATCCTCGTCATGCTCACCGGCGGCCCCGCCGACAGCGACATCCGGGTGACCGGCGGCCTCGCGAACGGCTCGGTGGAGCCCAACAGATCCACCACCCTGGACGAACGCCCCACCCGCTTCCACCGGATGGCCAAAGGACTGACCACGGTCCTGACCGTCTTCGTGCTGGTGCTCGCCTCGATGATCCTGCTGCGCGACAGCGACCGGCCCGCACCACCCATGGGCTGCGAGAAGGGCACGATCACGGTCACCGGATCCACCGCATTCGAGCCGGTCGCCGAGGAGTTGGCGAAGAAGTACATGCGGGACTGCCCCGGTTCGACCGTCGACATCGACGCGCGCGGCAGCACCGCGGGAATCCAGGCGCTCGACGCGGCCGGACGCGAGGCGGACGGCGGCTCGCCGGCGATCGTCACCCTGTCCGACGGACCGAAGCCGCCCGGCTTCGGCGATCTGCGCGAGAACAGCGTCGCCGTCTCCGCCTTCGCCCTCGTCGTCCACCAGGGCGTCAGCGGCGTCGACGACCTCACCCTCGACCAGGTCCGCCGGATCTACCGCGGCGAGATCCGCACCTGGCAGCCGCTCGGCGGCCCGAACCTGCCCATCGTCCTCATCAGCCGCGACGCCGGCTCCGGCACCCGCGAGGTCTTCCAGCGCCGCGTCCTCGGCCGCAACGAACCCGCCAACTCCTCCCGCGACTGCCGCACGAAGGACGACCCCCGCGCCCCCGTCATCCGCTGCGAACTCGACTCCACACCCCAGGTCCTGGACACCGTCGCCCGCACACCGGGCGCCATCGGCTACAGCGAACTGCGCTCCGGCAGCCGCCCCGAGGGCACCGAGGTACTGCGTCTCGACGGGCACACACCCACGGTCGGCGAGGAGGCGGACCCCTCGGGCGGCGGCAGCGGGGACGCGTACCCCTTCCGAGAGACCGAGTACGCGTACACCTACGGGCGGCCGCCCGCGAACTCCCTGGTCTCCAGCTTCCTCAACTACATGAGCCGGGGCAGCGGCCAGGACGTGATGCGCACCCACGGCCACGTGCCGTGCGCGGCACCGGACGGCATCGCACTGTGCGCAAAGCGCAACAAATAGAGCCTGTCCGGCACATCAAGCCCGTCCGGCGCTTGAGGACGAGGCCGCCAGGCCGATGCCTGGGTAACGAAACACAACGCCCGCGACACCGCCCACCGGATATACCAGACTGCCCCCATGGACCAGCTGACCTCCGAGGACCCGACCCACATCGGCCCCTACCGGCTCCTGAGCCGGCTCGGCGCAGGCGGCATGGGCCGCGTCTACCTCGCCCGCTCCGAGGGCGGCCGCACGGTCGCCGTGAAGGTCGTACAGCCGGAGCTGGCCGAACAGCCCGAATTCCGGACGAGGTTCGCCCAGGAGGTCGCGGCGGCCCGCCGCGTCGGCGGCGAATGGACCGCTCCCGTCCTGGACGCCGACACGGACGCCCCCACCCCCTGGGTCGCCACCGCCTACGTCCCCGGCCCGGACCTGCACACGGTCGTCCGCACCGACCACGGACCGCTCCCCGCCGACTCCGTACGCACCCTGGCCGGAGGCCTCACCCACGCACTGCAGGCCATCCACGGTGCCGGACTGATCCACCGCGACCTCAAACCGTCCAATGTGCTCCTGACGTTCGACGGCCCCCGCGTGATCGACTTCGGCATCGCACGCGCCGTGGACACCGTGGCCGACGGAGTGCACACCCGCACCGGCGCGATCGTCGGCTCCCCCGGCTTCATGTCGCCGGAGCAGGTCCGCGGCCGGCCCATCGGCGCGGCGAGCGACGTCTTCTGCCTGGGCTCCGTCCTGGCGTACGCGGCCACGGGGCTCGCCCCGTTCGGCACGTCGGAGATCGGCATGCACGCGCTGCTGTTCCGGGTCGCCGAGGAGGAGCCGGACCTAACCGGCCTGCCCGACTCGCTGCTCCCGCTGGTACGCGACTGCCTGGCGAAGGATCCGGCCGAACGCCCTTCCGTCGCCGACCTGTTGACCCGTACGGAGACCCCCTCCGAGGTCTCCGGCCCTTGGCTCCCCGCCACCCTCCTGCACAGCCTCGGCCGGCACGCGGCCCAACTCCTCGACGCGGACGCGTCGTCCGAGCACGCGGCCGCACCCACGCCGCCACCCGCGCCGACGCCCGCACCACCCCCGACACCGCCGGTGGCGCAGCACCAACCCCCCTCCCCCACACCGGGATTCGGCCCGCCGGCCGCCCCCGCCCGCTCCCGCCCCAAGTGGCTCACGCCGCTCGCCGCCGCCGTGGCGGTGGCGGTACTGGCCGGCGGCGGGCTGCTCGCCTTCAACCTCGCCGGCCAGGACAAGGACTCCGGCGACACCGCGGGCACCGGCGGTGCGGGCTCCACCCCCGACACCGGCAGCAAGTCCCCGTCCGGCTCGCCCTCCCCGTCCGACCAGGCCGGCCCCGTACCGCCCACGGCCGGCGCCACCGCGCCCACCGACAAGATGCCCACGGCCTCCGACATCCCGGAGAAGTACTTCGGATCCTGGTACGGACCGATCCGCGAGGGCGAGCGCGAGGGCGACATCCAGCGCGTGGAGATCATCAAGAACGAGGACGAAGACAAGGGCGAGAGCGAGCAGCCCGTACTCGCCCACCTCACCACGTACACCAAGGAGCACCGGCTCTGCGTGCAGACCGCGTATGTCACCTCTGTGGACGGGCAGTTGACGCTGGGCCTGCCCAAGGGCGAGTCCGCCGAGGACACGGCGGGCGCGACCCGCGACGCGTGCGGCACCGCGCCGGGCGCGGCACTGCAGGCCGTCGGCGACAGCACGATGCGCTGGGCGGCCGTCGACGGCGAGTCCGGCGCCCTGCGCAGCACCGAAGGCGGCGAGAAGGCCCTGCCCGACGGCTATGCGGGAAGCTGGCGGACCACCACGAAGCAGGACGGCAAGAAGGTCCCCGTCCTGCTCCAGCTCAAGCAGGGCCGCGCCGGCACCCCCGTCGCCCGCCTCTCCACGGACACCGAGGACCGCACCTGCGTCTCGGAGGCCCGGCTCTTCCTCATCGATCGCGGCGCCCTCATCCTCGGCCCGGCCGCCATCAAGCAGGCCACCCCGAAGAACGCCTGCAAACCCACCCCGTCCTTCGGCGTCAAACTCGCCCCGACCGATTCCAACAAACTCGGCCTGAAGAGCTCCACGGACGAGGACAACGAGGAGATCACGTTCAACAGGGTGCGGTAGCCCCGGCGAGAGCCGGGGCCACTGCCGGGCCGGGGATCCGACCCCGTCCTGCCCGGAAGAGCGGTCAGCCCTCGATCCGGACGGCCCGCACGCCGGTGCCGCGGTACCGCCCGGGCTCACGTGTCAGGATCGGGCGACCCCGCGGCCACTCGACCGACGGCAGCCCCAGGTGCAGCGCGTGTGCGCCGCCCCAGTCGTCCGCTCCGGCGCGGCCGGCCTCGATCCGGACGCGTTTACCCATGGCCGCGGCCGCGTCGAAGCCCATCTCCGTGATGTCGACGGAGGGCAACGATCCGACATGCTCGGCGACCCCGGCTCGCTCACGCTCGGCCACCGCGAGGCACATCACCGGGATGTAGACGTGCAGGGTCGGGTCCTTCTCGGCTTCGACCACGAACCGGGAGACCATGCGGTTGCCCCCGCCGAGCGCCAACGCCGCGGTGTCGTCCAGGACGATCGCACGGGGCCACGGGTACGTCGATTCGTCGCTCACTGGATCTCCCCCAGGCGCCCGGCCGCCACATCGGCCCAGGCCTTCTCGCCGGCCGCCTCGTCCTCCTCCGTGTACGGCCGGCCGAGGAAGTGCTCCTCGACGTACGCCTTGGTCGCCTCGTAGCGCGCCCGCAGCTCATCCTGCGTCGGCGTCGCCCCGGCCAGCTCCGCGACCAGGTCCCGCATCGTCATGCCGCGTTCCCGCGCCAGCTCGAGGAGGCGGTCACGCACCGCGCGGTCAACCTTGATCGTCGTGTCAGCCATGCGCTCAGTATACCGTGGGTATACCGCCGCTGGGCGTTCGAGTGTGACGGTCATGGCACGTCCCTTTCTGTGGATCTTTCCGGTGACCGGCCCGGAATCGGGCCGGAAGTCATGGATCAGCCGCGCCTCAGCCGGCCCCCACCAGCCCCCCGACCAGCGCCGCCCGCACCGCAACCGCACCGCGACGGGCCGCGGAGCGGAAGGCCTCGGCGCCGGGAGTGCGCACGGCGCCCTCCGGTGGCGCCGGCGCGGCGAGGGTCCGCCCGCGCGGTGTGGGCATCTTGCGGCGCAGCCGGTTCTCGAGCAGGGCGGCCGCGGAATGGACCCGGGGCGGCAGCCCCTGTGTCACCGCGCACCGCACCTCGGAGCTGCTCGCCCCGGCCGCCCACCACTCCTCGACGAGCGGCGCTAGCCGCAGCGCCTCGGCTGGGGCAAGGGAGAGACGGGGTTCGCTGCGGGCGAGAGAGGCGAGCAACCGGGCCGCCCTGCCGCGCAGTTCAGACACCGGCGCCCCAGCCGTCGAGGGCGCCTGATCCGCCCCGGAGGGCGGCTCGGTGTCGACGTCGCGCGTCGGACTCGGCGGGGCGGGAGGTTCTTTCCTCCCACTTCTTTCTCCCGAAGGGAGAGCGCCCGACACGCCGGGCGGCTCGTCGCCGGAGGCCAGGTTTTGAACTTTTTCACCGTCACCCGTTCGTGGCTCATCGTCGTACGGAGTGCCGAACACCTCGTAGACGGTGGAGAGTTGGCCGGACTCCCGGTCCTTGTGGACGTCGCGGCGCAGATACCGGCACTCCTCCAGCTCACGCAGGGCCGCGGCGATCCGCATCCGCCCTTCCTTGCGCTGCTCGGCCATCGACCGGATCGTGGCGCGCGCCCCGTCCGGGAGGCTCAGGAGGTACGTCAGTACGCCCACCGCACACCAGGAGAGGCGTCGGTCACGAAGAAGGGCGTTGGCGAAGATGGTGAAGTCGCGCACGGGCGACGTACGATGAATCCGCATCGGGAGGTGTTGCTCCTGGTGTCGAGCCCCCGGGTGTTGGCGCACCGCGGGGGCAATCTGTTGCGTGGAGTCGGGTTCGAGGGCCGAGGTCGAACTCGGCGCCGCATTCCACGCGATTCCACGCGTTGCAGTTCCTGCAACGTTTGTCAGGCGTGACTCTATGCCCCCGCAAAGGCGCCGACGCAAGCTCGAACTGAGCTTTTACAGACGCCAGTTGGCGATATTCACCCGTGCGAGTGATCCCCTCCGCGGCCGCCCGGGCCGCCGACCGGAACGGCGGGAGACCGTAACGGCTGGCGACCGCAACGGCGGGAGACCGCAACGGCTGGTGGCAGGATCGCCGTATGAGCGAGCACGCGGCGGCCTCAGAGGCGGCGGATCAGGGGTATCTGCTGGACAACCAGCAGACGGAGGCGGGGATTCGCTTCGGGGCACTGAGCGAACTCTTCGATCCCGTCACCTTCCGGCACATCGACGAGATCGGCATCGGCACCGGCATGCGGTGCTGGGAGGTCGGGGCCGGCGGGCCGTCCGTGCCGCGCGGGCTCGCCGAGCGGGTCGGGGACACGGGGCAGGTCGTCGCCACCGACATCGACGTGTCCTGGATGCGGGAGGCCGCGGCCGGCGGCACGATCGAGGTGCTGCGCCACGACGTCGCCGCGGACCCGCCACCGCCGGGAGGCTTCGACCTAGTGCACGCCCGGCTCGTACTCGTCCATGTCACCGACCGCGCCCGGGCGTTGCGGAACATGGTCCAGGCGCTGCGCCCCGGCGGCGCCCTGCTCCTGGAGGACGCCGACCCCGGCCTGCAGCCTCTCCTCTGCCCCGACGAGACCGGCCCCGAACAACGCCTCGCCAACCGACTGCGCTCCGGCTTCCGCGAGTTGATGGCAGGCCGCGGCGCAGACCTCGCGTACGGGCGGACCCTGCCGGGGCTGCTCCGCGCGGCCGGCCTGGACGGTGTGCGGGCCGACGCCTACTTCCCGATCACCTCGCCCGCGTGCGCCGTCCTGGAGGCCGCGACCGTACGGCACATCCGCGGACTCCTGGTGTCCGAAGGCCTCGCCACGGACCAGGAGATCGACCGCC
Source organism: Streptomyces triticagri (assembly GCF_003429565.1). Lineage (GTDB taxonomy): Bacteria > Actinomycetota > Actinomycetes > Streptomycetales > Streptomycetaceae > Streptomyces > Streptomyces triticagri. The sequence goes on along the minus strand of NZ_QUAK01000079.1, from coordinate 39,589 downwards.
ACCTGGCGAACGTCGCCTCCGGCACCCTCGACCTGGCCACGGCACCGATGGTGTCGGCCTGGGGTCGCCGGACCGGCTCATAGGCCACCGGGCACGGGCCACCGGGCCGCGGCTCACTCGGTCTCGTACCGGCTCCAGTCGCGGGGGTTGCCCTCGGTGTCCAGGTCGTGGACGGTCTCGTAGCGGCGCTTGGCGAATCCGTGGCCCATCGTGGCGATGACGGCACCGGGGATCGCGAAGACCGTGGCGGCGTGCAGGGACACCCCGGGGAACGCCATCGCAGGACCGAACACGATCAAGTAGCCGGCCACGCCCATGAGCCGATGATTCGTCCTGTACCAGAGCGGAAGCTCCTGCTGACCAGCCATCTTCCCGTACCTCCCCCGTGACCCCGACGGCGCCGCGGACCGGCGGCCGGGTTGTGAAGACTCGACCGTACTAGGAAGCGCAATGTCGCGGGCGGCCGGCGAGCAGCACCGCCGAGCAGACAGTCGTACGCAGTGCAGGCGGCCGTACGCCAAGCACACGGCCGTACGCCGAGCAGGCAGTTGTACGCTGAACACATCCCGCGCGCGGAAGGAGGTACGACGCCCCGTGCCCACGCCCACCCGCCGCCGGAACCTCCTCGTCCTGGCCATCTGCTGCATGTCGTTGCTGATCGTCAGCCTCGACACCACCGCCCTGAACGTGGCCCTCCCCGACATCCGCCGCGACCTCGACGCGCCCGTCTCCGGCCTGCAGTGGGTCATCGACGCGTACACCCTCGTACTCGCCGCCCTGCTCATGCTCTCCGGCGCGACCGCCGACCGCATCGGCCGCCGCCGCGTCTTCCGCTGGGGCCTCGCCGTCTTCGTCACCGGCTCCCTGCTCTGCAGCCTCGCCCCAGGCCTCGGCTGGCTCGTCGCGGCCCGAGCCCTGCAGGCCGTCGGCGGTTCGATGCTCAATCCGGTCGCCATGTCGATCATCACCAACACCTTCACCGACCCCCGCGAACGCGCCCGCGCCATCGGCGTCTGGGGCGGCGTCGTCGGCCTCAGCATGGCCGCGGGACCCGTGCTCGGCGGCCTGCTCGTGGACCTCAGCAGCTGGCGCGCGATCTTCTGGGTCAACGTCCCCATCGGCCTCGCCGCCCTCCTCCTCACCACCCGCTACGTCCCCGAGTCCCGCGCCCCGCGCGCCCGCCGCCCCGACCCCGTCGGCCAGCTCCTGATGATCGTCCTGCTCGTGTCGTTGACGTACGGGATCATCGAGAGCCCGCGCCACGGCCTCGCCTCCCCGCTCGTCCTCTCCTGCGCCACCCTCGCCCTGCTCGCCCTGATCGGCTTCCTGCACCACGCGGCACGGCACCCCGAACCCCTCATCGACCTGCGGTTCTTCCGCAGCGCGCCGTTCGCCGGGGCCACCGGTATCGCGGTCTGCGCCTTCGCAGGACTCGGCGGCTTCCTCTTCCTGACCTCCCTCCACCTGCAGGACGTACGCGGCATGGACGCCCTCGACGCGGGCCTCCACCTCCTCCCGATGGCAGCCATGACCCTGATCTTCGCGCCGCTCTCCGGCCGCATCGTCGGCTCCCGCGGCCCGCGCATCCCGCTGCTCGCCGCGGGTACGGGCATGACGGCGGCCGGCGTCCTCTTCGCCCTCACCGCATCCCCCGACCTGCACCTCGGCGTGCTCTTCACCGGCTACGTCCTCTTCGGCATCGGCTTCGGCCTGGTCAACGCCCCCATCACCAACACCGCCGTCTCCGGCATGCCCCGCGCCCAGGCGGGTGTCGCGGCCGCGGTCGCCTCCACCAGCCGCCAGATCGGCTCCTCGCTCGGGGTCGCCGTGGTGGGCGCGGTAATGGCCTCGGCGGCGGCCGGCAGCGGTTCGTACGAGGGCTTCGCGGACGCCGAGGGCACGGCCTGGTGGATCCTCGCGGGGTGCGGCGTCGCAGTGCTGCTACTCGGCGCGGTCACCTCGGGGCGGTGGGCACGGGGGACGGCGGAACGAACCGCACGACGCCTCATCGCCGAGGACGACGGCTCTCCGGGACCGCCTCAGTCTCAGCGGGCGAACAACGCGCTGCGCAAGAGCTGAGTGTGCACGAGGTCGCCGCCGCGTGGACGGTGTCGCCAACTCAGCGGCCACGTACAGCCGTTGAGAGCCGGCACGGGGATGTACGCGATACGGCCGGGGCCCGAGGTGAGGCGGGTGACGTCGGGTGGCCAGGGGCGGTAGGCCGTACTCGCCGGGGGCACGAGGAAATACACCGAACGCCGCCCGTTCGCCTCCTCGACGACCGGCCCCGGATCACCGGCAGTGAGCCTCGCAAGCCCGTCCGCGAGCGCGCGCCCGTCGTCCCCGTCCACCCGCACGGCATCGAACTGCACGCCGGCCTTACGGAGTTGAAACCCGCGCGCCGGCACCCAAGCGGGATACGGTCTGTCACTTTCCGTGTTCATGGGGTCAGTTTCCGCAGGTCGAGCTAGCGTTTTCCAGGGCTGCGGATCAACTGCGTCGGGTGGTTGAGGTGGACTGCGGCCTGGTTGTGACCGGTTGATTTCGGTTGAGTCAGAGTCGAGACCCGTCGAGCCCGGGGGTGACCGCAATGGCGCGGGCGCAGAACAAGCACACGGCAGGCGCCGGCACGCGTTACGTCGCGGGCATGGCCCGCAGACTCCGCACCGAACAGGGCCTGTCCCAACGCGAGTTGGGCGACCGCATCGGCTTCACGGCCGCCGCCGTAAGCGCGATGGAGACCTGCGCCCAACCGGCGAGCGACCAGATGCTTGTCGCCTTGGAGGAGGCGATCGGCGGGGGTCTCGGCATCTTCGAGTCTGCGCGGGAGTTCGTACGGCTGGACAGGTATCCGGCGCAGTTCAAGGACTACGCGTTGCTGGAGCAGAAGGCGGTCACGTTGTCGTCCTATGTCCCACTCGTAGTCGACGGCCTGTTCCAGACGGATGACTACGCTCAAGCTCTGATCGGCGGCGGATTTCCACCCCTCCCGGAGACACGAATCCGCGAACTCGTGGATGCTCGCATGGCACGCAAGGCTCTCTTCTCACGAACTCCGGTCGCACTCATCGAGCTCGTCCTTGAAGAGTCCGTACTTCGCCGCACCATCGGCGACAGCACGGTGATGCGCAATCAGCTCCACCAACTCATCGAATACGCCCAGCAGCGCAACGTCACCATCCAGGTGTTGCCCATCGACCGTGGCCGCCACGGCGAACACGCAGGCGTACGCGGGGAAATGAAGCTGGTCGAAACGCCGGGGCACGATCACCTGGTCTACCTGGAGCCCCAGGACGAAAGCTTGCTGATCAGCGACCCGGTAAAGGTCAGTACATACGCGCAGCGGTATGCAAAGATCCGCTCACAGGCACTGGACCCGTACGAATCCGTCCGGCTCATCGAGCAGTTGGCAGGAGAGCAGGCATGACGAGCACTCTGCGGTGGTTCAAGTCGAGCTACAGCGACAGCGGCGGAGCCGACTGCGTAGAGATCGCCTACGACTGGCGCAAGTCGAGTTACAGCAGCGACGCCGGAGGCGACTGCGTAGAGGTCGCAACCCACCCCACCACCATCCACATCCGCGACTCCAAGGCAGCCCCCACCGCACCCCACCTCTCGATCACCCCCACCACCTGGACCACGTTCCTCGAGAACCTCTAGGCGGACGGCCGACATGGAATCACTCGCCACGCTCCTGCGCTGGGCATTCCTGGGCACAGGACTCGCTCTCATGGCCGCCTTCGCCGTGACGGCTGTACGGAGGCGCCGCCGGACCGGCGAACCCTTCGGTGAACTCGTCGAGTTCATGGAACGTGAGTGGTTCAGCGCCGGCGCCGTGTTCTTCGCCATGGTCGTCGGGCTCGCGGGCTCATGGGCCGCCGCCCACACGGGCGGCACACGCACCTCCGTGGACGAATCCGCCGCGATCCTCTTCCCCTTGGGCATCGTCGCCGCGTTCACCGTATGCCGCATGACCCGCCACGACGGCACCCACAGCCTGTGGACGAAACTCGTGGCCCTGGTCGCCGCACCACTGGCACTCGGCACGGTCATGACCGGCTGGTAGAGGCCTCGGCTCCGGGAACAACCTCTGGTCTAGAGTCGCCCACGTGCCGGAGCCCTCCTTTCTGAACGCCGTACGCGAGTCGTACGACACGGTCGCCGCCGACTACCTCGAACGCGTCCCGGCGCCGGACGCGATGGATCCACTGTCACGGGCGATGCTCGCGGCGTTCGCCGAGCTCGTACGGACGGCCGGGGTGCGGCCGGTCGCGGACCTGGGATGCGGCCCCGGCCGGGTGACGGCTCACCTGGCCGGCCTTGGCGTGTCCGCCTTCGGCGTCGATCTGTCACCGAAGATGATCGCGCTGGCCCGGCGCGCATATCCGGATCTGCGGTTCACCGAGGGCTCGATGACCGCACTGCCGACGGGGGACGACGAGCTCGGCGGCATCCTGGCCTGGTACTCCACCCACCACACACCCCCACAGTGGCTGCCGGACGTGTTCGCCGAGTTCCACCGCACTCTCGCACCCGGCGGCCACCTGCTCTGGGGCGACTACGTCGGCGACGAACACCTGCAGCCCACCCACGGCTACGGCCGTCCGGTGACCTACGAGTCGTACCTCCTGCCCCTGGACCGCACGGTCCGTCTGCTGGAAGAGGCCGGCCTCGCAGTCACCGCAAGGCTGGAACTGGAGCCCGGTGGCCGGGCCGACAGACCCCGGGCCTGCCTCCTGGCCCGCAGGCCCGCAAACTAACCCGCCACCCGCCGCCCCTGCGCATCCGGCCGGCGGACACACGGAGTCGTGGTGGTCAGGAGTGTGAAACCGAGGCGCTGCAGGATGGGGCGGCTGTCGTCCGACGCGTCCACCTGGAGGTAGCGGTGGCCGAGGTCCGCCGCGAGGCGGGCGCGGTGGGCGACCAGGGCACGGTAGAGGCCCCGCCCTCGCCACGCGGCGACCGTGCCGCCACCCCACAGGCCCGCGAACTCCGTCCCCTCGTTCACCTCCATCCGCGCCGACGACACCGGCACATCACCGTCCATCGCCACGACCATGCTGAACGTCCCGGTGTCCGCGGCGAGTTGCTCGAGCAGCCGTCGCCGCAGCAGCGCACTGCTCGTACCGAAGGCCTGCTCATGGACCTCCGTCACGAGATCCACCCCGGCGGCGTCGGTCACCGGACGAAGGTGAATGCCCTCGGGCAGCGCGACCTCGGCGGCCTGGTCCGCCACCTCGGCCACCATCACCGCCTCCTCCGGTTCCGCCTCGAACCCGGCCGCCGCCAACCGCTTCCCCAGGTCCGCGGGCCGATCGTGCGCATACACCTTCCACTCGAACTCCCGGCCCAGCGCACCGAAGTACCGCACCTGCTCCGCGATCACCCGATCCGCAGAGGCTTCGTCGACGTCCGACCAGAGCACCCCGTTCCAATCGTGCGGCTCCCCGACCTGCCGTACGACCGCACCGTCCCGCTCCACCCGCGCACTGACGCTGTCCGCCCGCACATCCCGCCGCAGCTGCCGATCGAACAGCGCGAGCACATCGTCGTGATCCATCCCCCGACTCCAGCACGGTGCCGGCACCCGCACCATCGAGTTTCCCGCCCCCGCCGGCCCGCTCAGCCCCTGTGCCGTACGAAGTAGCCGTACAGGAAGGGCCCTCTTCGCGCTACGACGAGGAGTGTGCCGCGGGCCCGATCCCGGAGTCCTCGTCGCCGTACGATGCAGGTATGAGGAGTCCGCACTTTCAGGACGTGTGAGCGCGAAGGGTCGAGGGCGGTGCCGGGTGGCGTCGCCCTCCTCGGTGTGCCTGTTGAGCGTCGGTGAATCGTCGGGCGTGCAGGCACGGTCCCCTTCCCTCACCGTGGCCAGGAGTGCCTCATGTGTGCTGCATCGCCGTCGCTTTCCCCTGCCCTCGCGTCCTTCCTGGACGCACTGCACTGCCCCGTGTGCCGCGCCCGATTGCGCCCCGTCCGCGGCGCGCTGCGCTGCCCGGCGGGGCATACGTACGACATCGCGCGGCAGGGGTACGTGAGTCTCCTGACGGGCGCACGCGCGACGAGCGGTGACGACGCGGCGATGGTGGCGGCACGGGCGAGAGTGCTGGCCACCGGCAGGTACGAGCCCGTACGGCGGGAGTCGGTGCGGCTCGCGGCCGATGCGCCGGCCGGTGACGGCGGCGCGGTCGTGGAGGTCGGTTGCGGTACGGGCCACTACCTGCGCGGGGTACTCGAACAGCTGCCCGGCGCCCGCGGTCTGGGCCTGGACACCTCCGTGCGGGCGCTGCGTTCGGCGGCGCGGGCGCATGAGCGGGCGGCCGCGGCGAGTTGGGACGTGTACCGTCCGTTCCCGCTGGACGACCGGTCCGTGGACGTCGTCCTCGATGTGTTCGCACCGCGCAACCCGGCCGAGTTCCATCGCATCCTGCGCGCGTCCGGCCGGCTGATCGTCGTACGCCCCACCGACCGGCACCTGGCCGAACTACGCGCCCACGTACCCGAGATGGTGTCCGTCGAACCCGGCAAGGAACAGCGTCTCGCCCGGAGCCTGGGCCCCTACTTCACTCCCGTCGACACCCGGCACATCGAGTACACCACTCCCCTCACCCCTCAGCAGGCGGCCGACCTGATCGCCATGACCCCCAGCGCACACCACCTGAACCCGTCCACCCTGACCGGCCACCCCCACCTCCCCGACGAAACCACCATCTCCGCCCTGGCCACGTCCTACCTGCCCCGGTGAAGGGCGGGTGCAGGCAGCGGGGCGGCCGAGCCCGGACTCAGGGTGCCGTCGTCCCGACCCCGACCCCGCCCCCGACCGCCTCGTCGTACCTCGCCCGGGCCTCCGTGATCGCAGCGCGGTGGCGTTCCGCCCAGCCGACCAGGCCCGAGAGGGTCGCGTGCAGTTCATGGGCCATCGGCGTAAGGCTGTACTCGACCTTGGGCGGGACCGTGGGATACACGGTGCGGACCAGCAGGCCGTCGCGCTCGAGCCGGCGCAGGTTGAGAGTCAGCATGCGGCGGCTGATGCCCGCGATCGTGCGTTCCAGCTCCGTGAAGCGGATCGGCCCCTGCGCGGCCGCGACGATGATCCCGATGCTCCACTTCCCCGCGACGCGGTCGAGCACCTCGGTGAGCGGACACGCCTCGTGCGCGAACCGGTCGGACACCCGATCCATGACCTCGTCGGACGCCTGGCCGCTGACCTGGCCGGACGTCCGACCGCTGACCCGGCCGCTGACCTGGTCGGACACATCCGTGTGACTGCGTGACATGAAAGTGCCTCCTTCCGCTGCCGTCGATGGTTACAGAGCATGGCGCCTGTAACAAGTCGTGCCCCATGGCGAGAAGGAAGCCCCTCATGCCCAACCCTGCGACCGGTCGACCGCTCACCCCCTCCCCACCCGCGCACGGATCCCGTGGATTCGCCCTGGCCGTGCTCTGCTCCGGACAGCTGATGGTCATCCTCGACGGGACGATCGTCAGCGTGGCCCTGCCGTCCATCCAGGCCGACCTGGGGTTCTCGGCATCCGACCTGGCCTGGGTCGTCAACGCCTACCTCGTCCCCTTCGGCGGGCTGCTGCTGCTCGCCGGACGCTTCGGCGACCTGATCGGACGCAAGCGCGTCTTCGTCGCCGGGCTCACCCTCTTCACCGTCGCCTCGCTGCTCTGCGGGCTCGCCCAGGACCCGGCGACGCTGCTCGCCGCACGGTTCGTCCAGGGCGCCGGCGGCGCGGTGACCTCCGCCGTCACCCTCGGCATGGTGGTGACCCTCTTCCCGCAGCCGCGGGAACAGGCGAAGGCCATCGGCGTCTACAGCTTCGTCCAGTCCGCAGGAGGCTCGCTCGGGCTGCTCGCGGGCGGCGCGCTGACCCAGGCCGCCGGCTGGCACTGGATCTTCTTCGTCAACGTCCCGATCGGCGTCCTGGCGGTCCTCCTCGCCGCCCGCGTCCTGACCTCCGAGACCGGTGTCGGTCTGTCGAAGGGGACGGACGCCCCGGGCGCTCTGCTCGTCACGTCCGCGCTGATGCTCGGGGTCTACGCGATCGTCGAGACCGCGAGCCACGGCTGGGGCTCCGCCCACACCCTCGGCTTCGGCGGCGTCGCGCTCGCCCTGCTCCTCGCGTTCGTCGTACGACAGGCCACCGCGGCCCGGCCGCTGGTGCCGCTGCGGGTGTTCCGGGCGCGCAATGTGACGGGGGCGCTCGGTGTGCAGGTGCTGCTGGTGGCGGCGATGTTCAGCTTCCAGTTCCTGTGCGTGCTGTATCTGCAGCGGGTGCTGGGCTTCGACGAACTGCGCACCGGGCTCGGCGTCTTCCCGGTCTCCCTCGCGATCGGTGCGCTCTCGCTCGGCGGCGCGCCCCGGCTCATCGCCCGCTTCGGGCCACGGGCCGTACTGCTTCCGGGGCTCGCCCTGATCTCCGCGGGGCTCGCCGCGCTCGGCCGGGTGCCGGCCGGCGGGAGCTACCCGGTGGACGTACTGCCCGCACTGGTGTCGCTCGGTGTCGGCTTCGGCCTGGCGATGCCGGCCCTGGCCACGCTCGCGATGTCCACGGCGACTCCCGAGGACTCGGGGCTCGCCTCCGGGATGTTCAACACCACGCAGCAGGTCGGCGGCGCCTTCGGCCTCGCGGTGCTCAGCACCCTCGCGGTCGCCCGTACGGACGCGCTGCTCGCGGGCGGTACGGGTGAGGCCGCCGCGCTCACCGGTGGCTATCAGCTGGCGTTCCGGTGCGCGGCGGGACTGGTCGCGGCCGGGATCCTGCTCGCGGCGGCCGTGCTGCGGTCTCCCGGCGCAGGGCGGTCTCCCGGCGCAGGGCGGTCTCCCGGCGCAGGGCGGTCGCCGGGCGTACGGCGGTCCCGCGGCACTGTCGTACCCCGGGGATAGAGTGCCCGCACCGGACCATGATCGGAGCAGGGGCGGGCCGGGACGGCACCACGAAAGGGCAGGCCGATGGCGCAGTCGGTGATCGCGGGACTCGACGAACTGCGGGACGAGCTGGGCGAGTTCTACCGCGATCTGCACCGGCACCCCGAGCTGTCGCTGCAGGAGACGCGGACCGCGGGCCTGCTCGCCGGGCGGCTGCGCGACGCCGGGTGCGACGAGGTCGCGGAGGGCGTCGGCGGGACGGGCGTGGTCGGCGTGCTGCGCAACGGCACCGGTCCGGTCGTGATGCTCCGCGCCGATTTCGACGCGCTGCCGGTGGAGGAGAAGACGGGGCTGCCGTACGCGAGCACGGCGCGGGCCACGGACCAGGACGGCCGCGAGGTGCCCGTGATGCATGCGTGCGGGCACGACATGCACGCGGCCTGTCTGGTCGGGGCGGCGACGCTGTTCGCGCGGGCGCGGGAGGCCTGGGCGGGGACGCTGCTCCTGGTGTTCCAGCCGGCGGAGGAGCTCGGCGTGGGGGCGCGGGGCATGATCGACGACGGGCTCTTCGAGCGCTTCGAGAAGCCGGAGATCGTGCTCGGCCAGCATGTGGGGCCGCTGCCCGCGGGCTTCGTCGCATACGGCAAGGGCCCGGTGATGGCGGCCGCGGACTCGCTCGAGGTCACCCTGTACGGCCGCGGCGGCCACGGGTCACGGCCCGAGTCGACCGTCGACCCCGTACTGATGGCGGCGAATGTCGTCACCCGGTTGCAGGGCGTCGTCGCCCGCGAGGTCCCGCCGTCCGAGGCCGCCGTGGTGACGGTGGGCCGGCTGCAGGCGGGCACGAAGGACAACATCATCCCGGACACGGCGGAGCTCGGGATCAACATCCGTTCGTACACACCGCGGACGCGCGATCTGGTGCGCGCCGCGATCGAGCGGATCGTGCGCGCGGAGGCGGCGGCCAGCGGGGCCGAGCGGGAGCCGGACGTCCGGTGGCACGGGGCCACACCCGCGCTGGTGAGCGAGCCCGAGGCCACCGGGTCCGTGATCGCCGCGCTGACCGAGCACTTCGGCGAGACCCGTATCCAACCGCTCCCGCCGGTCAACGCCAGTGAGGACGTGGGGGTGTTCGGCGACGAGCTGCAGGTGCCGACCGTCTTCTGGTTCTGGGGCGGGCTCGAGGCGGAGCCCACCATCACCGCTTTTCTGGAGGGGCGCGCGGACCAACTGCCCGGCAATCACTCGCCGTTCTTCGCCCCGGTCGTCGAGCCGACGCTCAGTACGGGGGTGGAGGCGCTGGTGATCGCGGCGACGCACTGCCTCGCGGGTCTCCGACCCTGATGCCGGGCACGGATTCAGATGCAGATACGCGTACGGATTCGGACACGGTCAGGGGCATGGCGGACCGCTATCTCTACGTCGTCCGGCACGGCGAGGCCGAGCCGGACGGGAACGGGCTGACCGCGCTCGGCCGCCGCCAGGCCGAACTCCTCGGGGAGCGGCTGCGGGACGTGCCGCTCACGGCCGTCCATCACGGACCACTGCCCCGGGCCCGCCAGACCGCCGCCCGGGCGGTGGCGGCCCGGACCGCCACCGTGCCCGTACACGAATCGGAGGCGGCCGGCGACTACGTCCCGCACCTCCCCGAGCGGTCCGAACTGCCCCCGCAGTCCGCCGACTTGTTCCTCCGCTTCATCGCCGGCACCACGGAGGAGGAAAGGGAACGGGGCCCCGGCCTCGCCCGCAGCGCTCTCGACCTGTTCACCGGTCCGGTGGCGGGCGACACCGACCGCCACGAGCTGCTCGTCACCCACAACTTCCTCGCCGCCTGGCTCGTACGGGACGCCATGTGCGCGCCCGACTGGCGCTGGCTCGGCCTGAATCTCTGCAACGCCGCGCTCACGGTGATCCGTTACGCACCCGACCGCCCGGCCGGCGTCCTCACCCTCAACGACATGGCGCACCTGCCCGCCGAGCTCCGCTGGACCGGCTTTCCGCCCGAGCTGCGGGCCCCCGGCATCTAGGACACCGGCCTACGGCAGCAGGCGGTGGCGGGCCGCTGCCGCCACCGCGCCCGAGCGGGTGTGCACGCCCAACTTGGCGTAGACGCGGCCGAGATGGGTCTTGACCGTGCCCTCGCTGAGGAACAGGGCGCGGGCGATCTCGCGGTTGCCGAGCCCCTCGGCGAGACGGGCGAGGATCTCGCGCTCGCGCGGAGTGAGCGCGGGTCCGGGGGCGCGCAGCCGCGAGACCACGCGATCGGCCACCGATCCGGACAGCGCGGTACGGCCCGAGGCCGCGTCCCGTACGGCCGCGAAGAGGCGCTCCGGCGGCTCGGCCTTGAGGAGGTAGCCGGTGGCGCCCGCGGCGACGGCGCGCTCGATGTCGGCGTCGGTGTCGAACATGGTGAGGACGAGGACCTGCGGCGGCGGATCGCCGGCGGGCGACGCGTCGGACGAGGTCAGCCGGCGGGTGGCGGTGACACCGTCCATGCCGGTGCCCAGCTGCAGATCCATGAGCACCACGTCCGGCCGCAGCGCCGCGGCCATGTCGAGGGCCTCCTCGCCGCTGCCGGCCTCGCCGACGACCTCGATGCCCTCGGTGCTGGCGAGCAGCGCGCGCAGCCCGGCCCGTACGACGGCGTGGTCGTCACAGAGCAGTACGCGTACGGCGGTCACTTCAGTCCTCCCCCGACGACGCCTGCGGCGGATCCGGCGGACCCGGCGCCGTACGGCACCGACATCGACACCACCGTCCCCTCGCCCGGCGCCGAGTCGACCGTGAGGGTGCCGCCCGCCTGCCGGGCCCGGGTCCGCATGCCGCGCAGTCCGTGCCCGCGGCCCGCCGCGCGGCCGCGGCGGACCGGCCTGGCGAGGTCGAATCCGCGTCCGTCGTCGGCGATGTCCACGGTGGTCCGGTCCTCCAGGCAGGTCAGGGTGACGACGGCGCGGGCCGCCCCGGCATGCTCCCGCGCATTGGCCAGCGCCTGCTGGGTGACCCGCAGCAGCGCCGTCTCGACCGGTCCCGGCAGCGTACCCACGACGCCGGGCTCGGCGTCCAGACGGAACTCGACGGCCGGGCCGGGGCCCGCGTCGTCCCGTTCGGCGAGCGCGCGCAGGGCCTGGACGAGGGAGTCGTCGGCGAGGTCGAGCGGGGTGAGGTCGCGGACGAACCTGCGGACCTCGGCGAGCCCGCGGTCCGCGGTCGCGGCGGCGTCCCTGACGTGCGCGTGCGCGGTGTCCGGGTCGGTCTGCCAGTGCCGTTCCGCGGCCTGCAGCAGCATCTGCTGGCTGGACAGGCTCTGCGCAAGGATGTCGTGGACCTCCGCGGAGAGGCGCTGGCGCTCGGCGAGGATGCCGGCATGGCGTTCGGTGGCGGCCAGTTCGCCGCGGGCGCGCACCAGGTCGTCGATGAGTCCGCGCTGGCGGCCGGTCAGGCGCCGCAGATGGACGAGTACGGCCGTGGCGACCGCGGCGAGGGCCACCGGGGCGATCACCAGATTCGGGTTGAACTCACCCGTGGAGATCCGTATCTCGGACACGACGACGAGCAGGACCAGGCCGGCCGCGAGGGACATCGCCATCCGCACCGGCAGCCGGTGCAGCCCGGTGAAGAGGACGGGCATGGTGCACCAGGTGGCGCTCGGTTCCAGCGCAAGGAGCAGGAGCCAGAGGCCGAGCACCGCGGCGAGCCAGCAGAGGTGGCGGGTGGTCGGGCGTTCACCGACCCGTGGCGCGGGGGCGGTGAGGCGGCCGAGCAGGTGGACGGCGCCGAAGAGGAGGAAGAGGGCGAGGACCCAGCCGGTGTGCGCGCCGTCCGCGGGGCCGTGGGTCAGGAGCCGGGCGACGGCGCCGCCGAGGAGCAGGACGAAGGCGGCGTCGAGGGCCGCGGTGAGCCAGCGCGCGTCGGGGTCGAATGCGGTGCGGTCCCGTACTGCGGCTCTGTCCCCTACCACCACGTCGCCCTCGCCACCTCGCTCATCGCCGGCCGGCGGCCGCGTACCGGCAGCGTCTCCCGCTCCAGTACCCGTACCCGCTCCCGCTCCGTCACGTATACAAGCGCGCTCCATGCCGTACATCATCCGATCGGCCTGGATCGGCATGACCCGGCGGGGCCGTCCGGAGAGGCCGGCCACCGGACGTGCGGGGCCGTCCGCGCCATGAGACTTCTGGACACACGGCCCCTGAGACACGGCCCCTACGGAGATCGAGCCCGCCATGACCGAGAAGCTCACCGCCAACCGCGCCTCGTTCGCGCACCGCGTGACGTACGCCCTGCGCAACCCCGGCCGGGTGCCGCGGCATCTGCGCCGCACCGCCCGCGACGCCTGGCTGCGGCACCGCTCGCCGGACCACGTCTCGTACTACCGGGCGGTGATGCGCTCGGACACCCGGCGTGACCCCGACCTGGCCGTGGGCGGCCGCAGCCGGGAGCGCTGGCTGGCGCTCGGCGAGATGCAGTTCGACTACCTGGTCGGCCACGGGCTCCGGCCCGAGCACCGGCTCCTGGAGATCGGCTGCGGCAATCTGCGGGCGGGCTGGCGGTTCATCGAGTACCTGGATCCGGGGCACTACTACGGGGTCGACATCTCCCCCGACATCCTCTTCGCAGCGCAGGACACGCTCCGTGACCAGGGCCTGCAGGAGCGGCTGCCGACGCTGACGCCGGTGCGGGATCTGCGGCTGCAGTTCCTGCCGGACGGTGCGTTCGACGTCGTCCACGCGCACAGTGTCTTCTCGCACTCGCCGCTGTCGGTGATCGAGGAGTGCTTCGCGCACATAGGCCGCGTCCTTGCGCCCGGCGGCTGGTTCGACTTCACCTTCGACCGCACCGAGGGCGAGGAACACCACGTACTGCACGAGGACTTCTACTACCGCACCGAGACCCTCACCGCACTCGCCGACCGGCACGGCCTGACGGCCCGCTTCATGGACGACTGGGAGGCGCTCCCGCACGGCCAGTCCAAGATCCGCATCACGCACGGGGGCGGGGACGGCGCGACGGCGTAACGGCTCAACGGCTCAACGGCGCCTGATTCAGGTTCAGTTCGCGGCCGCCTGCCGCGTGCGCTCGTAGTGGCGGCGGGCGCGGTCCCGATTGCCGCAGTCGCCCGAACTGCACCAGCGCCGGGCGCCGTTGCGACTGCGGTCCAGGAAGAACCAGCCGCAGCCCGGCCCCGCACAGCGGCGCACCCGGCCGAGCGCCGCCGCGTCCGCGAGCAACTCCTCGGCCTTCAGGGTCAGTTCGTCACACACGTTCGCAGCGACCGGGTGCAGCGGGAAATCGTGGCTGAGCGCCGACCGCTCGCGGGCGGTGAGGGCGGTGGCCCGCCACCTCTCCCGTACGGGAGGTGCGGGCGCGGTGGCGTCGACGTATGCGTCCAGGAGCGCCGCGAGCAGCTCGCGCAGGGCGCGCAGTGACGCGCCGTCGGGGAGGGCCGTGGCGCCGAGCCCGGCATCGGCGGCCCAGCGGGTCCAGGCCGCTTCGTCCGGTACGCGGTCGGCCCGGCGGCCGTCGTCGGTGCGCCAGGCGACGGTGTTCACGAAGTCGAGGACGGGGTGGCCCGCGATGTGCGAGGGCTCGATGTGGGTCACGGATCCAGCGTAACGCCGCGATACTGTTTCTAACAATCTAAATAGCTTTAGCTTGTTAGAATGAAGTGATGGACACCGTCACACAGCCACCCGGGCCCGGACGACCACGCGGACCCGGACAACCACGCGGGCGTACCCGGCCTCACGGACGAGGCGACGCCGCGCACGACGGCTTCCGGTCCGGGCTCAGGACGGGTGCCGGGCTCGCGGCCGCCGCGTTCCTGCTCGCCGTCAGCTTCGGCGCGCTCACCCAGGCGCAGGGCTGGGGTCCGATCGCGCCCGTGGTCTGTTCACTGGTGGTCTTCTCGGGCTCCGCCCAGTTCGCGATGGTGGCCACGCTCGGCGCGGGCGGCGGCGCGCTCGCCGCCGTCGTCGCGGCCGCCCTGGTGAACGTCCGCTACGTCCCCATGGGCATAGCCGTCGCCCGCGACCTGCGCGGCGGACGGCTGCGCCGGGCGCTGGAGGGGCAGGCGGTGGTGGACGGCTCATGGGCGGCGGCCCATCTCGGCGGCGGCCGTTTCGACCGGCGGCTGCTCTTCGGGGCCTCGCTCGTGCAGTGGCCGTCCTGGGTCGTGGGCACGGCCGTCGGCACCGCGGCCGCCCCCGATCCGGACCTGCTGCACACCCTCGGCCTCGATGCGCTCACGCCCGCACTGTTCGCCGTACTGCTGCTCGACGAGCTGACCCGCGGCCGGCAGGCATGGCTGTCCGCCGGTGTCGGTGCGGGGGTCGCGGGCGCCCTGATCGCCGTCGTACCGGCAGGACCGGCGCTGGTGGCGGGTGCGGGAGCGGCCGCCCTGGTGGCTCTCGTACGCGACAGGCGGGGCGAGGGCCGCGCAGACAAGGACCGGAACGGCGACCGCAGAGACCACGGCGACCACGGCGACCACGGCGACCACAAGGAGGCGACCCTACGATGAGCGCACTGCAGATATGGGGCGCCGTCGCAGCCGTGGCGCTGCTCGGCTTCGCCCTCAAGGGCATCGGCCCGCTGGCCTTCGGCGGCCGCGAACTCCCGCCCCGTGCCCGCCTGGTGCTCGCCATGCTGGCGCCGGCCCTGCTCGCCGGATTCGTGGCGATCGAGCTGGCCGGCCCGGGGTGGTCAAAGGCCGATGCGACCGTGGGCGCGGGCGTCGCGGCCGGGGTCGGCCTGCGACTGCTCAGGGCGCCCCTGCCGCTGGTGATGCTGGGGGCGGCGGTGGCAACGGGCCTGCTGAGGTGGGGACTTGCCTGAGCGGCGGCCACGCACCGGTCATGTCAGGGACGCCGCTCGCCGGCGCCCGGCCCCAGCTCCTTCACCATCACACGCTCCCGCGTCACACCGTCGGGCAGCAGATCCCCGACCTCGTCCGTGACGGCGAAACCGTGCCGCCGGTACAGCGCCGCCGCCGCGTCGTTGTCCGGCAGTACGGCAAGCCGCAGCGTCGCGGCGCCGGATGCGCGGGCCCAGTCCTCGACGGAGGCGATCAGGCGGTCGCCGACACCGCGGCCCCGGGCGCGCGGATCGACCCAGAGCGAACGGAGTTCGCGGACGCCGCCACTGCCGGGCATACCGGCGGCCATTCCGGCGAGCCGGCCGTCCACCAGGGCGACGACATTGTGCGCATCGGGCATCGCAAGGCGCTCACGCCAGCGGTCCTCGCCGCCGTGCGGCCAGTCCTGGAGACGGGCCTTGAAGGCGTGCGGCGCCTCGGCGAGCGCCGTCAGGCGGGCCTCCCGCCACAACGGCCAGTCGGCCTCGCCGAGTACGCGAAGGCGTACCGGAGCGGTGGGGCTCGGGGCCGTGGGACCCGAAGCCGTGGGCCCCGGACCCGCACCCGCACCCGCACCCGCACCCGCACCCGGAGCACGATGCGCATCCGACATCGGCGTCACGCCCCCTTCGTACCGTCGGCCAGCTCGCGCAGGATGTCCAAGTGGCCGTTGTGCCGGGCGGTTTCCTCGATCAGATGGTGCAGGATCCAGCCGAGCGTCACATGTGCGCCGGCACGGATCGGCCGTTGCGCGGTCGCGCTCAGATCCGTGCCGGCGACGAGCCTGTCATGGCGCGCGGACTCGGTCTCGTACGCGGCGATCACCTTCCCGAGCGGCGTCCGCGCACCGAGGCGCATCTCGCGGTCGGGGTCGTCCTCGGTCCAGGGGCCCTGATCCGCACCGCCGAGGAAGATCACGTCGAACCACCAGTACTCGACCCAGCGCAGGTGGTTGACGATCCCGCCCACCGTCATCAGGGGCGAGGAGGGCAGCGGGGCGGCGGCCGCGTCCTCGGCGGAGATGCCCTCGCACTTGGCGACCGCGGTGGCCCGCGCATAGCCGAGCATCGTGGTCAGCAGGGAGCGCTCGTCGAAGGCGGCGGGCAGATCGGTACGCGGATCGGGCATCCGGCGATGATGGCACCACCCTCCCGGCCGGGGACAACGAATATCCCGTCGACCCGGTGTACGGAATCACTCCTCCAGGAGCCGGAAGTCCTCGAACGAGAAGCCCGGCGACACGATGCAGCTGACGAGCACCTCCTCGTCCCGGGCCGGCTCCGCCCGCTGCCAGACACCCGGCGGCACGACGGCCTGCACCACCTGCCCCCGTACGAGATCCGGCCCGAGCACCACCCTGCTCGGCCCGTCGCCCGGCGCCTCGCCGGAACCGCCCAACTCCAGGTGCAGCGGCCCTCCGCTGTGCCACAGCCAGAGCTCCGCGGAGCGCACCGTGTGCCATCGCGACTGCTCGCCGGGCGCGAGCAGGAAGTGGATGGCCGTGGCACTCGGCCGAGTGCCCGGATAACCCTCGGGCCGCACGACGACATCACTGCGCCAGGTCTCCCGGTACCAGCCGCCCTCGGGATGCGGTTCAAGCCCCAGGAGCCGTGCCGTCTCCGGCCGTTCAGCGCTCATCGGGTCCCCTCCGTCCGCCGGTCGAAGGCGCGCAGTGCGTGGTCGACAGGAACTACTTCTACACCTCGCCGAAGCGCCCCTGGCATCACGCAGGCCAAGGTGTCGCAGATCGAACTCTCGGGCGCCACACCGACCGCCCCGCTCCTGGAGAAGCTCTCGATCGGGCTCAGCGCGGAGATCACGGTCACCTTCCACCCCGAGCACGAGTACAAGATCAGTCTGGCTCCTTACACCGCCGGCGCCGCCTGACACTCATACCGCCTTGGGGTGACCACGGACCCGCGGTCACCCCAAGGACGCCGTCAGGCGCCGCGGCTCACAGGAACGAGTTGACCTCGATCGTCTCGTCCCGGCCCGGGCCCACACCGATCGCCGAGATCGGCGCACCGGACATCTCCTCGAGCGCCTTCACGTACGCCTGCGCGTTCTTCGGCAGGTCACCGAAGGTCTTCGCCTTGGTGATGTCCTCGGTCCAGCCCGGCAGGTACTCGTACACCGGCTTCGCGTGGTGGAAGTCGGTCTGGCTGTACGGGAGTTCCTCGACGCGCTTGCCGTCGATCTCGTACGCCACACAGACCGGGATCTGCTCCCAGCCGGTGAGCACGTCGAGCTTGGTGAGGAAGAAGTCGGTCAGGCCGTTGACCCGGGTCGCATAGCGGGCGATGACCGCGTCGAACCAGCCGCAGCGCCGGTCGCGCCCGGTGGTCACACCGCGCTCGCCGCCGATGCTGCGCAGCGCCTCGCCGTCCTCGTCGAACAGCTCGGTCGGGAACGGGCCGGCGCCGACACGGGTCGTGTACGCCTTGAGGATGCCGATGACCCGGCTGATCTTCGTCGGGCCCACGCCCGCGCCCGTGCAGGCGCCGCCCGCGGTCGGGTTCGACGAGGTGACGAAGGGGTACGTGCCGTGGTCCACGTCGAGCAGCGTGCCCTGGCCGCCCTCGAAGAGGACGACCTTGCCCTCGTCGACGGCGTTGTTCAGGATCAGCGTGGTGTCCGCGACGTACGGGCGGAGCTCCTCGGCGTACTGGAGCATGTCCTCGACGATCTGCGGCGTCTCGATCGCACGCCGGTTGAAGACCTTGGTGAGGAGCTGGTTCTTGGTCTCGAGCGCGGCCTCGACCTTCTGCTCCAGGATCGACTCGTCGTAGAGGTCCTGGACGCGGATGCCCACCCGGTTGATCTTGTCGGCGTACGTCGGGCCGATACCGCGGCCGGTGGTGCCGATGCGGCGCTTGCCGAGGAACCGTTCCGTCACCTTGTCGACGGTGACGTTGTACGGGGTGATCAAGTGGGCGTTACCGCTGATCAGGAGCTTGGACGTGTCGACGCCGCGGTCGTTGAGCCCACTCAGCTCGGAGAGCAGGACGGCCGGGTCGACGACGACTCCGTTCCCGATCACCGGGGTGCACCCCGGCGAGAGGATTCCGGAAGGGAGGAGATGCAGTGCGTACTTCTGGTCGCCGACGACGACCGTGTGGCCGGCGTTGTTGCCGCCCTGGTAGCGCACCACGTAGTCCACGGATCCACCGAGCAGGTCGGTGGCCTTTCCCTTGCCCTCGTCACCCCACTGAGCACCGAGCAGCACAAGTGCGGGCACAGGCGTACACCCCTTCCGGGTGGGGCATGTCCAAGGTCAGAGGCGTGTTCCTGTACGCCTCGGCGACCGCCGTTGGCCGCAGTACCCGTCGGACCGGTGCCCCGGAATAGACGAAGCCCCTGGCGCAATAGCGCAAGGGGCTCTTGCACAAAGATGCTACCCGAGGAAGGACCGAGGTGTCGGCTCCAGAGCCCGCCGCTCAGCGCGCACAGAGTGCACAGCCGGGTGAAAGGGGTGCACAGCCGGGCCGACGGTCCGGTGCCCGGCCCCTGCTCGTCGTCGTCGACCCGAGCGCCCGCAGCAAGGATGGGGAGTCCGTACGGATCGCCAAGGACGTACTGTCCGCGGGCAGCGCGTCGGTGAAACTCTGCCTGCCGGACGGGCCGGAGGAGTTCGCCCGCGCCTTGGCCCGCCGGGGCGCCCGGCGCCCGGTCGTGGTCGGCGACGACCGGGCCCTGCTGCGTGCGGTGACCCAACTGCACCGCGAGCGGGACCTGGACGGTGCTGCGCTCTCGGTGGTGCCGGTGGGCTCCTCGACGGAGCTCGTACGGGCCTTCGGGGTGCCGGCCGGAGCGGTCGAGGCGGCCCGCACGGTGCTCGACGGGGTGCCGCGGCGGCTCGACCTGCTGGTCGACGACAGCGACGGCGTGGTCCTCGGTGACCTGCGGCTTCCGGTGCATCCGGCGGGCGAGCGGGACGGCGGTACGGGCGACGGGCCCGGCGGCGAAGGTGCCGGGCCGGACGGGGCCCGCTGGTGGGCGCCGCCGCTGCGGACCTGCCAGTCGCTGCTGCAGTCGCTCGCCGCCCGGGCCCCGGTGCGCGGCGGGTCCGACGGGGTGCGGCCCGCGCGGCTGCGGGTGGAGGCGGACGGGGAGACGCTGGTCGATCTGGACCGTCCGGTGGGCCTGGTGTCGGTCACCGCGGGCGGTGCGCGGCGCGGCTTCGCGCGTGTGGAGGTGCGGGCGGCGGGCCCGGGCTCGCAGGATCCGGTGGCGCATGCCGTGGCCCGTTCGCTGACCGTCTCGGGCGCCGACTTCCGCTACCGCGCGGACATGGTGACCGCGGGCCCGGTCCGCCGGCGCACCTGGACGGTCCGCCCGGACGCGTGGATGCTGACGCTGCCGCGGGGGTGAGAGGGCCCGGGGGCCGGGGGGCCGGGGGGCCGAGGTTCTCGCCCGGTGACCCTGTGGTTTCCGGCCCGGCGACAGGGGACGGTCGCGCAGACTGCTGCGTATGACGACATCCGGGACGACACCCGCAGAGCAGCTCCGCTCCCTCGCCCGCACCCGGGCCTCACTCGACGGCGAGGAGGTCACCTACTGGTGGTCGGGAGACGTGTACTCCTGGTCCCCGTCCCCCGACGAGCCCTACCGGCGCGTCTTCGGATTCGAGGGAGTCAACGTCGCCCGCCTCGCCCAGGACACCGAGGCCGGCCCGGACGCGTACCGGCTGCTCACCCGGGAGGCCGCCTTCTATCTGGACCCGACCACCCGGGACATCCTCGAGACCTGGCAGGACCTGCCGGTGGTGCACGTCTGGAACGACCCGGCGAACCAGCAGTGGCGCCCCTTCCCGGTCCCGACGACCGAGCTCGGCGACCAGGTCTGCTTCAGCTTGGAGATCCCGCTCGCCTACCCCTCGCCGCTGCCGGTGGCCGAGTATCCGGAGCATTCGTCCGGCGACACGTACAAGGCACTCGAGCTCTTCCAGTTCTTCGCGGACTGTGCGGATCTCGCCGGGGATGCGCCGAGTGTGCCGGCCACCATGTCGTGGACGCGGATGTCGCCCTGGCTGCCGTGGATGGCGCGCGGACAGCGGCCCGGCGGCCTCACCTACCACTGCCGTGGCCGCAAACTCTCCTCGTACGCCGAGGTCCCCGAGCGCATCCGCGGCCATATCGCCGACCACCACCCCGAGTTCGCGCACGCCCCCGAGCACTGGAGCGAGCCGAACGAGACCAGCTGGACGTACTGGCGCAAGCTGCACCCGCCGAAGTAGCCGGGGCCGGGCGCGAGTTCAGCCTCGTGGACCCTCGCCGAAGAGTTCCTCGCGGCGGATGCGCCAGCGGGAGAGGAGGCCGGGCATCTCGGTCTCGACGAACTCGAAGAAGGCGAGCGTCTCGGCGAGGCGGATGCCGGCCGGGGTGGTCGCGCCGAGGCTGTGGACGCCGTCGCGCAGGGCCGCCTCCCAGTGCTTCATCACCGTGTCGCGGTTGGCGAGCGCCTCGTACCACTGGTCGCTGTGCACGCGGTAGCGCTCGCGCCGGGATCCCGGATCCCGTTCGCGGGAGACCATGTGCTGCTGGGAGAGATAGCGCACGGCGCCGGACACGGCGGCGGGGCTGATCCTGAGCTGCTCGCCGAGCTCGGCCGAGGTCAGGCTGCCGGAGTCGGAGGCGAGCAGGGCCGCGAAGATACGGGACGGCATCCGCGGCAGCCCGGCCTCTACGAGCCGCGCGGCGAACCGCTCGACGAACTGCCCGACGGCTTCGGCGTCCCGGCCGGCCGGCGGCTGCCGCTCGGCCCCCTCCAGCTGCCCGGACCCCTCCAGCTGCTCGGACTCCGCCGTACGGGCCGTGTCCTCGGCCATTCCCGGATCATCTCCCCTGCTGCTCGCGGTGCGAGGTCGAGTTTATACGCTTCCTTAACTTCACAAATTTGTGAATGCCGCGTACTTTCAAAACATGACCAAGGCCATCACCGTCGCCGGACTCCACAAGACGTTCGGCCGCACCCGCGCACTGGACGGCCTGGATCTCGACGTCGATACCGGCGAGGTCCACGGCTTCCTCGGCCCGAACGGCGCCGGCAAGTCCACCACCATCCGCGTGCTGCTCGGCCTGCTCCGCGCGGACTCCGGCGCAGCCCAGTTGCTCGGCAAGGACCCATGGCACCAGGCCGTCGAACTCCACCGCCGCCTCGCCTACGTGCCCGGCGACGTCGAACTGTGGCCCACCCTCACCGGCGGCGAGGCGATCGACCTGCTGTCCCGGCTGCGCGGCGGCGTCGACACCCGACGCCGCGACGAACTCGTCGAACGCTTCGACCTCGACCCCACGAAGAAGGGCCGCGCCTACTCCAAGGGCAACCGGCAGAAGGTCGCGATCGTCGCCGCGCTCGCCTCCGACGCCGAACTGCTGCTTCTCGAC
The DNA here is from genome assembly GCF_003429565.1 of Streptomyces triticagri. Taxonomy (GTDB): domain Bacteria; phylum Actinomycetota; class Actinomycetes; order Streptomycetales; family Streptomycetaceae; genus Streptomyces; species Streptomyces triticagri. The sequence continues at coordinate 17,481 of NZ_QUAK01000079.1, read as the reverse complement.
GAGCCCACGGCCGGACTCGACCCGCTGATGGAGGTCGTCTTCCAGGACGTGATCCTGGAGGCCAAGGCGGCGGGCCGGACCGTGCTGCTCTCCAGCCACATCCTGGCCCAGGTCGAGAAGCTCTGTGACCGCGTCAGCATCGTCCGGCTCGGCCGCACCGTGCAGTCGGGCACGCTGAGCGAGATGCGGCATCTGACCCGCACCACCGTCGAGGCCGAGACCGAGCGGCCGGCTGACGGCCTTGCCGATCTGCCCGGCGTGCACGGGCTGCGGGTGGACAACGGCCGGGCCCACTTCGCCGTCGACGGCGCCCACCTCGACGCGGCGGTCCGCGCCCTGTCCGGCCTCGGCATCCGGGGCCTGGTCAGCCACCCGCCGACCCTCGAGGAACTGATGCTCCGCCACTACGGCGACGAACTCTCGGCGAACGGCCACGAATCCACCGGCACGGGCGTCACCCCAGGCGACCGCTCTGGCGACCGCACCGGCGAGCAGCCATCCGAGGCCGCCCGATGACCGCCGCCACCGCCACCCGGACCCCGGCCCCCGCCGGCCCCGTACGCGGCGGGAACGCCCTGGCCGGCACCCGCACCCTGATCCGGTTCAACCTGCGCCGCGACCGCGTGCGGGGGCCCATCTGGATCCTCGCCCTCTTCCTCGGCACCCTCGCTGCGACCAACGAGTACACGACCCTCTACGCCGACCCCGAGGACCGCGCATCCGTCGTCGCCACCCTCGACAGCCCGGCCGGACTCGCCATGACCGGACCGCGCCACTATCTCGACGACTACACCTTCGGCGCGATGCTCGGCCACCAGACGCTCGGCTTCATGGCCGTACTCGTCGGCCTGATGAGCGTGCTGACCGTCACCCGGCACACCCGCGGCGAGGAGGAGACCGACCGCGCCGAACTGGTCCGCTCCACCGTCGTCGGACGGCACGCCCACCTCGCCGCCGCCCTCTGCGTCGCGGTCCTCGCCAACCTCCTCCTCGCCGCCCTGCTCACCGCCGGACTGCCCGCGCTCGGCCTCGACGGCATCGACGCCGGCGGCTCACTGCTCTACGGCTGCGCCTACGCCGCGATCGGTGTCGCCTTCGCCGGGGTCGCCGCCGTGACCGCGCAGATCGCCTCGGGGACCCGTGCCGCCGGCGGCACGGCCCTCGCCGTCATCGGCGTCGCCTACGTCCTGCGGGCCGCCGGGGACGCCGGCAGCAACGACGCCCTGTCCTGGCTCTCGCCCATCGGCTGGATCCAGCGCACCTACCCCTACGTCGACAACCGCTGGTGGCCGCTCGGCCCGTGTCTGCTCCTCGCCGTACTCGCCGGCGCCGCCGGCTTCGTGCTCTCCACCCGCCGCGACGTCGGCGCCGGACTCAAGGCCTCGAAGCCCGGGTCGCCGACCGCATCGGCCGCGCTGACCCGGCCGTTCGGCTTCGCGCTGCGGCTGCATCGCGGCATGCTGACCGGCTTCGGCGCCGGGCTCCTCCTGATGGGCGCCATGTACGGGTCGATCCTGGGCGACGCAGAGGACATGCTGCAGAACATCGACCAGCTCCAGGAGGCGCTGGACAAGATCGGCGGCGCCGACGTCGCCGAGTCCTTCGCCTCGATGGTGATGGTGGTCATCGCGGTGGTCGCCGCCGTGTATGTGGTGATGGCCGCGCTCCGCCCGCGCACGGAGGAGCTCGCGGGCCGGGCCGAACCGCTGCTCGCCACCGGCCTGTCCCGCACCCGCTGGGTCGCGAGCCATCTCGCGGTGACCGTGCTCGGCGGCACGGTGCTGCTCGCGCTCGCCGGTCTCGGCTTCGGTCTGGCCGGTGCCGCGGCGGCCTCGGACGCGATGCTGATCCCCGAGCTGGTCGGTGCGGCCCTGGCATACGCGCCGGCCCTGTGGGTGACGGCCGGTGTCGCGGTCGCGCTGTTCGGCCGGCTGCCGCGGGCGAGTGCGGCGGCCTGGGCGGTGCCGGTGTACGCCTTCCTCGTCGGCTATCTCGGCGAACTCCTGCAGTTCCCCTCCTGGATGAGCAACATCTCGCCGTTCGGCCACGTCCCGCAGCTGCCCGCCGCGGACCTGGACTGGACCCCCTTGCTCGTGCTGACACTGATCGCCGCGGCGCTGTTCCACCTCGGTCTTACCGGCTTCCGCCGCCGTGACCTGGAGACGAAGTAGTCCGCGCGTCACGGTGAGGGTGCGTCCCCCGGGAGGTCAGCAGTCGGACCTGATGGAGATCCGGGCCGGGCTGCTCTGGGTGTCCGTGCCGTCCGAGGCCACCAGCTCGATGTCGTACTCGCCGGCCGGGGTCGGCCCGATGGCCACGTGGACGAAGCCGTTGAACTCGCCGTTGTCGTTCAGTTCGTCCGGGTGTATCGCGCCGCCCTTGCTGGTCACGTTGGGCGGGAGATTGTGCAGTTCGAGCTCGATGATCTCGGTGGTGGATCCGGTGACCGGTGCGAGGAAGTAGAAGTTGTGCGGGCCGGTGTCCGGGCGGCTGCACACCTCCTGGTCCGACGGCTCCAGCGTCCAGGTGGCCGCCGTGGTCGACGCGGCGATCGACGACGAAGCGGACGAGGAGGACGAGGGGGACGACGGCGACGACGAGGCCGGGGGTGCTGCCGAGGCCGATGTGACGCCGGTCAGTGCCAGCGCACCTGCCGCGGTCAGCGTGAGGAGGGTGCCGGCACGGCGGTGGGAGCTTGTCATGTGATGTCTCCTGGTGGGGGTACGGAGGAGGGGGCGTCACACCTCCACGGGCAGCTCGGCGAAGCCGCGTATGACGAATCCGGGCTTGCGTGGCGGGGAATCCGTGGTCAGGTGCAGGTCCGGGGCCTGGGTCAGCAACTCTCGGAAGACCGCGGCCAGTTCGATACGGGCCAGGGGAGCGCCCAGGCAGTAGTGGATGCCGCCGCCCAGTGACACGTGGGGGCCGGCCGGGCGGTTCACGTCGAAGGTCGCCGGGTCGTCGAAGACGTCCGGGTCATGATTGGCCGAGCCGAAGAGGAGGGCGACCTCCGAGCCGCGCGGGATCACCGTGCCGGCGATCTCCATGTCCTCCAGGACCCAGCGCTCGAAGAGGTGCAGCGGGGTGTCGTACCGCAGGATCTCTTCCACAGCTGTGGACAGCATCGACGAGTCGGACGGGGCGGCGCGCAGCAGCGCCAGCTGGTCGGGGTGGCGCTGGAGTGCCAGCCAGCCGTTCCCCGTGGTGTTCACCGTGGCCTCGTGGCCCGCATTGAGCAGGAGGACGCAGGTCGAGATCATTTCCTGCTCGGAGAGGCGGTCGCCCTCGTCGTGCGCGGCGATCAGGGCCGAGATCAGGTCCTCGCCCGGCTGCTTGCGCCGCTCGGCGATCAACTCGCGCAGATACGCGGTGAATTCGAGCGAGGCACGGACCGCTCGGGCCGCCGTCTCCTCGGAGGGATTCAGCTCGTACATCCCACAGATGTCCGCCGACCAGGGCCGCAGCGGCGCCCGGTCGCCCTCCGGGATGCCCAGCATCTCGGCGATCACCGCGACCGGGAGCGGCTCGGCGACCCGGGCCACCAGGTCACCGCCGCCGTCCGCCACGAGGTCCGCGACGAGGCGGGCGGCGAGCGCGTCCACATATCCCCGCAGGCCCTCGACCGTGCGCGGGGTGAAGGCCTTGGAGACCAGGCGCCGGATACGGGTGTGGCGGGGGGCCTCCAGATCGAGCAGGCCGTTGTCGTTCAGCACATGGAACGGCTCGTGGCTCGGTGGGGGTGGGGTGCGGCCGAACTCGTCGTGCGTGTACCGGTGGAGATAGGTGCGGCCCAGGCGCCGGTCCCGCAGCAGGGCCGTCACATCCGCATGCCGCGGGACGAGCCACTGCCGGGTCGGCTCGAACCAGTGCAGCCGGCCGGCCGCCCGCAGCTCGGCATACGCCGGATACGGGTCGGCAGCGAACTCCGGTGCCGCGGGCCGGAAGTGGGCCCCGACGTCGAACCCCTCGGCCGTACTCTCCGCCATGACGGTCATGGTGCCCTCCTTCCCTGGTGGACACCAGCTTGTGCGCAGCTCGCACGCGGAAGCGAGGCCTCCGTCACAACCTCACCCCAAAGAGTGACGGAGAGTGACATTCCGTCTCGTGCGAGCCGCGCTGCCACCCGCCGTCACCCCGGCGTGACCAGCCGCGCCTCGTACGCGAACACCGCCGCCTGCGTCCGGTCCCGCAGCCCCAACTTGACCAGGATGCGCGAGACATGGGTCTTCACCGTGGACTCGGCGACGACCAGATGCTCGGCGATCTCCCCGTTCGACAACCCCTGCGCGACCAGCACGAGCACCTCCGTCTCACGCTCCGTGAGCTCCCCGATCCGGGCCTGCACCGGCTGCTTCACACTCGTCGCCGCCAGCTTGGAGAACTCGGCGATCAGCCGCTTGGTGACCGTCGGTGCGAGCAGCGCCTCACCGGCGGCGACGAGCCGCACACCGTCCGCCAGCTGCTGCGCAGAGGCGTCCTTGAGCAGAAAGCCGGAGGCCCCCGCGCGCAGCGCCTCGTACACGTACTCGTCCAGATCGAAGGTGGTCAGGACGAGCACCCTGGTCTCCGCGTCCGAGGCGACGACGGCGCGGGTGGCCTCGATGCCGTTCATCTCCGGCATCCGGATGTCCATCAGGACCACGTCCGGGCGGAGTTCGGCGACCCGGTCGACCGCCTCGCGGCCGTTCAGCGCCTCGCCGACCACCTCGATGTCCGGCATCGCGTTCAGCAGCACGGAGAAGCCCTCGCGGACCATCATCTGGTCGTCCGCGACCAGTACCCGGATCGTCATGCCCTGCCACCCTCGTCCTCGTCGCGACGCGCCTCCGGCTCCCGGTCCCCGCGCCCGCCGACCTCCGGCATCGTCACGGGCAGGAACACCGCCACCTCGAAACCCCCGTCGTCCGCGGCCCCCGCCGTCATCTCCCCGCTCAGCATCGACACCCGCTCCCGCATCCCGGTCAGCCCGTGCCCAGCCCCCGGCGACGGCGGCACCTCGCCGGCCGCCGGGCCGTTCACCACCCGCAGGCCGATCCCGCCGAGCACATACGCCACCTCGACCTGCGCCGTCGCACCGGGCGCATGCCGCATCGCATTGCTCAGCGCCTCCTGCACGATCCGGTACGCCGACAGCTCGACGCCCTGCGGGAGTTCACGCACCGCGCCGGTGACGGTCTTGTGCACGGTCAGACCGGTGTCACGGACGTTCGCAAGCAGCGCGTCCAGGTCGGCGAGCGTGGGCTGCGGCGCGTCCGGTGCCTCGTAGTCCTCCGCGCGTACGACACCGAGGACGCGGCGCAGCTCGGTGAGCGCGGCGACCGCGTTCTCCCGGATCGTGGCGAAGGCCTGGGTCAGCTCCGGCGGCGGATCCGCCACCCGGTACGGCGCCGCCTCGGCCTGGATCGCTACCACGGACATGTGGTGCGCGACCACGTCGTGCAGCTCACGGGCGATCGTGGTGCGCTCCTCCAGCAGGAAGCGCCTCGACCGCTCGGCCCGGGTGACCTCCTCCTTCGCGACGACCTCCCGCTCCTTGGCCGCCACCTCCTGCTCCTTGGCGACCACCTCCCGGCGGGCCGACGTCCAGCCGCTGAGCAGCACCGCGGCCGCCAGGATCAGACCCGACGCCACGGCCATTCCGAGGATCTCGTCCCCCGAGTCCTGGCCCGCGACGAAGTCGAGGACGAGGCCGAACACCACCGTCACCAGCCACGCCTCGGCCGCCACCCGCGGCCGGGAGCGCAGCGCCAGACATCCCATGATCCCCAGGTGCGCGACGAAGCCGGCGACCGACCACGGATAGGTCGGCTCCCAGCCGTCCACCACGGTGATCGCGAGCAGCACCGTCGACGCGAGCGAGGCCCAGAAGGCCGCCACCGGACGCAGCAGACCGAGCAGCACGGGCAGCGCGGTGAACAGTCCGATGAACAACCGCTCCCCGGGATCGGTCCCCCACGACGACGCGGTCATCCCGATGATGAAGACCAAGGCGGCCAGCGCCACCACCAGCCCATGCAGCAACCAGCGCCCGGAGCGCCGGAACGGCCCGGGTATCCAGCGCAGCACCCTGGACTCGCCCTCCACCAGCGGCGGCAGCGGCCGGAAGGCGAAGGCGCCGGTCAGCAGATCCGCCCGCAGTGCGCCCAGCGCGCTGCGCAGCATGCGGCCCTCGGTACGCAGGCCCTTGGCGTCGGCGCCCTCGGCCTCGACGGGGCCGTCGCCGGGGCCGGTCGGCAGCGGGCCTGAGGCTTTCGCAGTCTCGTTCACACCCAGAACGGTAGGCGGCCCCGCGGCACCGGTCGTCACCTGCGAGGAGGGTCCTGCCGCCTCCGTCCCAAGTACTACGGCCACACCTCGCACGGGATGCCCGCACCCCCGTACGGGACGCCCGCACCCCCGTACGGACATCGCGTCGCGGAATCACTCCGCCCGGAAGGCCTCCGCATGCGCCGCGGCCCACTCCGCGAACGTACGGGCCGGCCGCCCCGTGACCCGCGGCACCACATCGGTGACCGTGCGGCCCTCCGGCGGGGTGTTGCCGTAGACGTCGACAAGGAAGGCGACGGTGTCCTCGGGCATGCCGGACGCACGCCACTGGGCCTGAGCCTCCTCGGGAGTCAGCTCGACCAGCGCGACCGCGCGGCCGCGCGCCTGAGCGATGGCCTTCGTCTTGTCGGTGAGGGAGAGCACCTCGGGTCCGGTGACCAGGTACTCGCGCCCCGCGTGCCCCTCCTCGGTGAGCGCGACCGCGGCCACCGCGCCGATGTCGCCCTCGTGGACCATGGCGCTGAGGCGGTCCGCGTACGGCTCGCGGACCTCGTCGTGCTCCTTGATGCCGGGCGCCCACTCGAGGGCGTTCGACATGAACTCGACCGGCATCACGACAGTCCAGTCGAGCCCGCTCGCGCGCACCGCGCTCTCCAGCGGGGTCGCTCCCCCGCCGTGCAGCACGGTGAGCCGGCGTACGCCCGCCCGCTCGGCCAGGTCGATGATCTGCGGGCCCGTGGTCAGCGGCGCGAACAACTCGCCCCCGAAGGTGATCAGATGGGCCGCCGACACCCCGTCGAAGACGCCCCGCAGAGAGTCCGGGTCGGTCAGATCTCCGCCGACCACGTCCACACCCGGTGGGAACGACGCGCTCTCCGGGTGCCGGGTCAGTGCCCTGACCCGCTCGCCCCACTCGAGCAGCTCACGCACGATCTCGCGTCCGACACTGCCGGTGGCTCCGGTGACAAGAACAGTCATGGCGGTGTACTCCCTCTTCCGCGGCCGACCCCGGAGACGGGGCGTCCTCGACGGCTTGTGGGACCACCGTAGGAAGCCTTGCGGACAGCTACGGTCCGCAAAGCCGAAGCGCCGGAGCGTCCGTCAGAACGCCAGCTGCGCGATCTCCTCCGCCACCACCGCGCAGGCGTCCGCCGCCGGGTCGATCAGCGGAAAGTGCCCCGTCTCCTCGAGCAGCGTCACCCCCACGACCTCGCCCTCCTTCGCCGCCGCGTCGGCATACGCCTCGGCCACGGCGGCCGGCACCACCAGGTCGGAGCGGCCCTGCACGATCGTCGTCGCGATGCCGGTGGGCAGCAGCGACGCCGGGTCGGCGAGCGCCAGACGCTCCTCGAACGAGGCCTCGCCGCCGAGCAGTTGGACCGGCGCACCGGAGCAGACATCCAGCTCGCGGGCGGCCGTGAAGTCGGCGATCGGCGCGAGCGCCACCACTCCGCGCAGCGGCATCGGACGCGGCAGGAACCACGGCGCGTCCGCGGGCAGCACATGCCGCGCCGCCGCCCACAGCGCCAGCTGCCCACCCGCCGAATGCCCGGTCAGGACGGTCCGCCGCGGATCCGCCACCGGCAGCTGCTCCCGTACGAGGGAGGGCAGGGCGTCGAGCGCGGCCGCCACGTCGTCGAACGTCTCGGGCCACCGGCCGGCCACCGGCTCCGCGCCGCGCACCGGCTCGACGCCCGGCCCCGCACCCTGCCGCGGGATCCCCGCGCCCGGCTCCGGACGCCCGCGCCGGTACTCGACACTGGCGACCGCGAACCCCCACCGGGCCAGGAAGTCCGCGAACGGCGACACATGCGCACGGTCGTACGGGTCCCGCCACGCGCCGCCGTGCAGCACGACGACGAGCGGCGCGGAGCCGGCCGGCTCACTCCGGGGCGCGTAGAAGTCGACCACCTGGTCCGGGTGTTCGCCGTACGCGGCGGTCGCATCGGGGGCGACGGGTGGGTGCGAGAAGGCCGACGCCTCCTCGGCCGCGTCCCGTGCCCTCGCCTCTTCCGCGCCGTCCATGTCCAGCCTCTCTGGTGTGTCGGTGACGCCCGTGCCGGTGACGTCCATGCCGGTGGCGCCCCCCTGGGCGGGCCGGCCGGCTCCTCGTCCGCACGGGAGCCGGCCGGCCCCGGGAACTACCCCCGCAGGACCTCCGCCAGCACCCGCGCCGCCCGCTCCACCTCGGCGAACCCCACATACAGCGGGGTGAAGCCGAAGCGCAGCACGTCGGGAGCACGGTAGTCGCCGACCACGCCGCGCGCGATCAGCTCCCCCATCACCCGCTCCGCGTCCGCACATTCGAGCGCGACCTGGCTGCCCCGCTCCGCGTGCGCGACCGGCGTCACCGAGACGACCCGGCCTTCCGGAACGTACGCCTCCACGCACCTCAGGAAGAAGTCCGTCAACGCGAGCGACTTGGCGCGCACCGCATCCACCGACACCCCTTCCCAGACCCCGAGCGCCGCCTCGAGCGCCGCCATGGACAGGATGTCCGGCGTCCCGACCCGGCCCCGGACCGCGCCCTTGGCCGGCTCGAACTCCGGGCGCATCCCGAAGGGTTCGGCATGCGAGTTCCAGCCGGGCAGCGGCGAGTCGAAGGCCGCCTGGTGACGGTGTGCCACATACAGGTACGCGGGCGAACCCGGGCCCCCGTTCAGGTACTTGTACGTACAGCCGACCGCCAGGTCCACGCCGTGCTCGTCGAGCCCGACCGGCAGCGCGCCCGCCGTGTGGCACAGGTCCCACACCGTGACCGCACCCGCCGCACGGGCCGCGGCGGTCAGGCCCGGCAGGTCGTGCAGCCGGCCGGTGCGGTAGTCGGCGTGATTGGCGAGCACCGCCGCGGTGGCCGGGCCGACCGAGGCCGCCATCTCGCCGACCGGCAGGGCGCGCACCCGGCAACCGGTCAGCCGGGCCGCCGACTCGGCGATGTACCCGTCGGTGGGGAACGTCGCCGAGTCCACCAGGATCTCGTCGCGCCCCGCCGCCGGACCGTCCGACAGACGTACCGCGGCGACCACCGCCTTGAAGACGTTCACACTCGTCGAGTCGCCGACCACGACCTGGCCCGGGGCGGCGCCGACCAGCGGGGCGATCAGCTCGCCGATCCGCTCCGGAGCGGTCCACCAGCCGGACTGGGTCCAGGAGCGGATGCGCAGCTCGCCCCACTCGCGGGCCACGGTGTCCGCGACCTTCGCGGGTACCGCCGCGGGCAGCGCGCCCAGCGAGTTCCCGTCCAGGTAGACCGTGTCGTCGAGGACGAACTCGGCGCGCTTGCCGCGCAGTTCGTCCTTCGCGTCGTACTCGGCGGCGAGCTCGGCCAGGCGCTCCTGCGACTGCGACACGGAATGCCCTCCTTCCCGGTGTCCGTACGACGGCTCAGACATGGCTGCGCGCCGTCCACAGCTCGGGGAAGACGTTTTTGACGGCACGTTTCTCCAGCCAGGCCACGCCCGCGGAGCCGCCCGTGCCCGCCTTGGAGCCCATCGCCCGCCTGGTCGCCACCAGATGGTCGTTGCGCCAGCGCCACACCAGCTCCCCGACATCCGTCAACGCCTCGCCGAGCCGGGCCAGTTCGTCGCTCTCGTCACCGGAGTAGATCTCCGCCCACACCGCCTCCACCTCGGGCGAGGGCTCGTAGCGCTGCGAGACGTCCCGCTCGGTGACCGACTCGGGGACCGCGTGGCCGCGGCGGGCGAGCAGCCGCAGCGTCTCGTCGTACAGGCTCGGCTCGTGCAGCGCCTTCTCCAGCTCGGCATGCACACGCGGGGCGCCCCGGTGCGGTACGAGCATCGAGGCGGACTTCTCGGCGAGCAGGAACTCCATCCGCCGGTACATCGCCGACTGGAATCCGGAGCCCTCGCCGAGCGCGCTGCGATACGAGTTGAACTGGGCCGGGGTCAGCTGGCCGAGCGGCTTCCAGGAGGCGTTCAGGGCCTCCAGCTCGCGGACGCTGCGCTTCAGCGCGGCGACCGCGGTGGGTATGTCGTCCGAGGCGAGCGCGCGGGCCGCGGTCTCCCACTCGTGGACGATGACGGTGAACCACAGCTCCATGACCTGGGTGGTGACCAGGAAGACCATCTCTCCGGGATCGTCCGAAAGAGGGTGCTGGAGGTGGGTGAGGACGTCCGCCTGGACGTAGTCCTCGTAAGGGGTGGTACCCGCGAAGTCGAGATGCGGAGTTTCCGCGTCGTGGGACATCGCTGTCTCCTTGATACGTGCCGGGTAGCGGTCCGCCCCTGCCGAAGCCGGCACGGGGGCCCCGGTCCCCACCGGCATCTTCGGCAACGTAACCGGAAAAGGGCAAGGCCCGCCTGGTCAGCCCGCGGCCACGGGGGCCTCCCGGCGGTCGCGGTCGCCCCGCCGGGCAGTGGCAGACTTGCGGCATGACGACTCACAAGAACCTGCTCGGCGGCCCCGAACCGACCCTCCTGCCGGAGAACGAGGAGGCGTACCGGCTGCTCGGCGAGGAGTCCGCGCCGCCCGAGAAGGTCGCCGCCGACTTCCCCACCTTCTCGCTCGCCTGGGCGATGCTCGCCGACGACGCGTTCGCCGCGGAGCGCGTCGTGGAGTCGTACGCGTACGCCCGCACCGGGTACCACCGCGGGCTCGACGCGCTGCGGCGGGCCGGCTGGAAGGGGCACGGGCCGGTGCCGTGGAGCCACCGGCCGAACCGGGGATTCCTGCGGTGCCTCGCCGCGCTGGCGCGGGCCGCTTCGGCGATCGGTGAGACGGATGAGGCGGAGCGGTGCCGGGTCTTTTTGGCAGACAGCAGCGAAGAGGCTTACGCCGAGCTCAAGCTCTAAAGATTGTCCTCAAACGCCGGACGGGCTGGATTTTCCAGCCCGTCCGGCGTTTGAGGACGATCTTTTCAACCGGCCCGCACACCGCGGATGAGCGCTTGGACGCCGGCGTCCACCTTCGACCGTGGGCACCCCACATTCAGCCGCACATGCCCGGCGCAGCCGTACGTCGTACCTGGCATGATCGCGACCTTTTCCTCCGCGATCAGCCTGCGCTGCAAGCGCTCGTCGTCGCCCCCGAGTGACCGCAGGTCGATCCACGCGAGGTACCCCGCCTCCGGCGGCCGCCAGCCGAGCTGGGGGAACGCCGCGTCGAGCCGCTCGCGGACCAGCTCCAGATTGCCCCGCAGATACGACCCGAGCGCGTCCAGCCAGGGACCGCCCTCCCGGTACGCCGCGATGTGCCCGACGATCGACAGGACCGCCGGCGACGACAGACCGTCCGCGTCCTTCAGCGCCCGGAGATAGCCCTCCCGCGACTCCGCATCGCCGATGATCCCGTAACTCCCCGTCAGCGCAGGGATGTTGAACGACTTCGAGGCCGAGGTGACGACCGCCCAGCGTCCCGTACCGAAGCGGGCCCACGGCAGGTGCCGGTGCGGCGGGTGGACCAGATCCGCATGGATCTCGTCCGAGATCACCGCCACCCCGTGCCGCGCACACAGTTCCGCCATGGTCCGCAGCTCGTCCGCGGTCCACACGTGCCCCGTCGGGTTGTGCGGCGAGCACAGCAGCAGGACCGAGGTGTCCGGCAGCGCGAGGAGCCGCTCCAGCTCGGCGAGGTCACCGACCGGGCAGCCCCGCAGCCGCAGCCCGTTCGCCTCGACCGTCTTCGGGAACGCGTCGTACGCCGGCGTATGCGTGACGACCCCGTCGCCCGGCCGCGCCCAGAGCTTGAGCAACTGCGCGACCTGGTAGATCACCGACGGCCCGTAGACCACGGACTCCGGGTCGACGTCCGTGTCGTGCCGGGTCGCGTACCAGTGCCGCACCGCGCCGAGGAAGTCCTCGTGCCGCCACCGCGAATAGCCGAGGACCCCGTGCTCGAGGCGGCTGCGCAGGGCGGCCAGGACCTCGGGAGCCGTCTCGAAGTCCATGTCGGAGATCGTGAACGGCAGCAGATCCGGTACGCCGAAACGGTCCTCGACGTAGTCCCACTGCGTGCACCAGGTGCCGTGCCGGTCGACGGGGGTGTCGAAGTCGTACGCGGGGCTTGGGGACGGGCGGCCGGACACGGGATCAGCCCACCGGGAGCAGCTTGGCGATGGCGTCCTTCACGGACTGCACCTGCGGCCCGATGATGACCTGCACGGTCTGCTGGTCGAGCTTGATCACACCGACCGCGCCGAGCTTCTTCAGACGGGCCTCGTCGAGGCGGTCCGCGTCCTCGACGGTCATCCGCAGGCGGGTGATGCAGTTGTCCAGGGACGTGATGTTGTCCGCGCCGCCGATCGCCGCCAGGATCGCGGCCGGGTCGTACTGGCCGGCCACCAGCTCGGGAGCCTTGCCGTCCTCCGCGGAAGCGTCCTCGTCCGCGGCAGCTTCCTCCGTGTCATCCGCTTCATCCGCGGGGTCGTCGTCCTCGCGCCCCGGCGTCTTGAGGTCGAAGCGCTTGATCGCCCAGCGGAAGAGGAAGTAGTACACCGCGAACCACACGCCCGCGATCACCGGCACCAGGTACCACTTCGTGGTCGTGCCCTGCAGGACGCCGAAGACCAGCCAGTCAATGACATTGCCGTCGGTGTTGCCGATGAACACCCCGAGCACCGCCGCCGTCAGGAAGCCCAGACCGACCAGGACGGCGTGGATCAGATACAGCCAGGGCGCGATGAACAGGAACAGGAACTCGAGCGGCTCGGTGATGCCGCCGACCACACAGGCCACCACACCGGAGATGAGCAGCGCCTTGATCTCCGGGCGCATCGCGCGCTTCGCGCAGTGGTACATGGCGAGCGCGGCGCCGGGCAGACCGCCGAGATAGGCCGCCATCTTGCCCTGGGACAGGAAGTGGGTGGCGGAGGTGACGTCGGCGTTCGGCGCGGAGGAGCAGTTCAGCTGGGCGTAGAACATGTTGAGCGCGCCGCTGACCTGGTCCCCGCAGACCGCGCCGGAGCCGCCGACATCGGTGAAGCGGAACATCGCCACCAGGATGTGGTGCAGACCGACCGGGCGAAGGAGCACCTCGCCCATGCCGAAGAAGAACGGCCCGAAGACCCCGGTGTGCCCGATGCCGCGGCCGACCGCGGTGATCCAGGAGTTGAAGACCGGCCAGACGATCGGGATCAGCAGGCCGGCGATGCTCAGCACCAGTGCCGAGACGATCGGGACGAAGCGCAGACCGCCGAAGAACGCGAGCGCGTCCGGCATCCGCTGGGCCCGGAAGCGGCGGTGCAGTACGGCCACGATGATGCCGACCGCGACGGCGCCGAGCAGGCCCGTGTCGATGGACTGCACGCCGAGCACGTCGGCGATGCCGTAGTGCGCGATCTCCTTCTCGTCCTCGAGATCCACGCCACGGGCGGTGAGGAAGAAGTTGACCGCGAGGTTCATCGCGGCGAAGCCGACGAAGCCGGAGAACGCGGCGACGCCCTTGTCCTCGCGCGCGAGGCCGAGCGGGATGGCCATCGCGAAGAGGACCGGCAGGAAGTTGAAGGCGACCAGGCCCGTGTTCGCCATCCAGGTGAACACGATGTGGAAGCCCTGGCCCTGCAGGAAGGTCAGATTGTCGGTGACGGCCTCGCTGGAGAGCGAGGAGCCGATGCCGAGCATGATGCCGCAGAACGCGAGCAGCGCGACCGGGAGCATGAACGTCTTGCCGAGGCCCTGGAGAAACTCCCAGAGCGCGGCCTTGGTCTTCTTCACGTGGGGGCGCTTTCGTGAGGGGTTGTTCCGGCGCCTGCGCGGCGGCGCCCGACATCGTTGTCACCCTCCGCGTTCCCATGTCTGCGACGCAAGCGTCGCCCACAAAGTGAGACCGCTCCGATATCTCGGGGCCGCCCGGCACCAACCAGCCCGTCCGGCGTTTGAGGACATCTTTTATTCAGCCCCTCCGGCGTTCGAGGAGCGGGGTCCGGGGCGGTGCCCCGTGGCGGCTCCAGGCCGATCGGCCTGGCGGCCTCGTCCTCAAACGCCGGACAGGCTGAAACTGGCGCCCGACGGGCTGACCGTCAGCAGCGAGGTGAAGGGCCGAGGCCCTTCGACTACTTGATCCGCGTCCCCGTGGAGCGCAGCGCTCCACACGCCTCCGCGACCCTGGCCGCCATGCCCGCCTCGGCCAGCTTCCCCCACGTCCGGGGGTCGTAGACCTTCTTGTTGCCGACCTCGCCGTCGACCTTCAGGACGCCGTCGTAGTTCTTGAACATGTGGTCCGCCACGGGCCGCGTGAACGCGTACTGCGTGTCCGTGTCCAGGTTCATCTTCACGACGCCGTTCTCCAGCGCCGTCGCGATCTCCTCGGCCGTGGAGCCGGAGCCGCCGTGGAAGACGAAGTCGAACGGCGAAGACTTGCCGTACTTCTCACCGACGCCCTGCTGCAGGTCCTTGAGGAGCTCGGGACGAAGGACGACATTGCCCGGCTTGTAGACGCCGTGCACATTGCCGAAGGACGCGGCGAGCAGGTACCGGCCCTTGTCGCCGAGGCCGAGCGCCTCCGCCGTGCGGAGCGCGTCGTCGACCGTCGTGTACAGCTCGTCGTTGATCTCGTGGGTGACGCCGTCCTCCTCGCCGCCGGTCGGGGTGATCTCGACCTCGAGGATGATCTTCGCGGCGACGGCCTTGGCGAGCAGCTCCTGGCCGATGGCCAGGTTGTCCGCGAGGGTCTCCGCGGAGCCGTCCCACATGTGGGACTGGAACAGCGGGTTCTCGCCCTTGGCGACCCGCTCCGCGGAGATGTCGAGCAGCGGCCGGACGTACCCGTCGAGCTTGTCCTTCGGGCAGTGGTCGGTGTGCAGGGCGACCGTGACGGGGTACTTCTTCGCGACGATGTGCGCGTACTCGGCGAGCGCGACCGCGCCCGTCACCATGTCCTTGCTGTACTGGCCGCCCAGGAACTCCGCGCCGCCCGTGGAGATCTGGATGATGCCGTCGCTCTCCGCCTCCGCGAAGCCGCGCAGGGCGGCGTGCAGCGTCTGCGAAGAGGTCACATTGATGGCCGGGTAGGCGAATTTGCCCGCCTTTGCCCGGTCGAGCATCTCGTTGTAGACCTCGGGAGTTGCGATGGGCATCTGACCGCTCCTTGTGATGTGCGTGTGAGTGCCGGGTGGCCCGGACCGGGCCCCGCACCGGATGGGGGCGACGTCATCGTCGTCCCCATCCTTCCAGACTCGGCGGATTGCTCCAGTCCCGGTGCGGCGGGGAATGCGGGCGCGGGGCCGGGGTGGGCATCCTCAGTCCAGGCCGAGCTCGTCCTTGCCGTACGCGAAGAGATACGGGACGCCCGCGCCCTCGGAGATCTTCTCGGCGGCGCCGGTCGCCCGGTCCACGATCGTCGCGACGCCCACGACCTCGGCGCCGGCCTCGCGGACCGCCTCGACCGCGGTCAGCGGGGAGCCGCCCGTCGTCGAGGTGTCCTCGACGACCAGGACGCGGCGGCCCGCGATGTCCGGGCCCTCGACGCGGCGCTGCAGACCGTGCGCCTTCGCGGACTTGCGGACCACGAAGGCGTCGAGGCGGCGGCCGCGGGCGGCGGCGGCGTGCAGCATCGATGCGGCGACCGGGTCGGCGCCCATCGTCAGACCGCCGACCGCGTCGAACTCCAGGTCCGCCGTCAGGTCGAGCAGCACCTGCCCGACCAGCGGGGCGGCCTCGCCGTCCAGGGTGATCCGGCGCAGGTCGACGTAGTAGTCGGCCTCGAGGCCCGACGACAGGGTCACCTTGCCGTGCACCACGGCCTTGTCCTTGATCTGCTGCCGCAGATCGTCCCGTGTGCCCGTCGGCACGCTTGCGTTGACGTCGCTCATGGCTGCCAGCTTAAGCGCGTACGGCGACCGGCCTGCCCAGCCTGTGGACAACCGCGCGACCGGGCCTGTGGACAACTCCGTCCGGACCGGAGGTCAGAGCCGCCGCCAGGTCCAGGTCGTGGTCGTCTCGAGCGGCTCGATGGGGGTGACCAGGCGCGGCAGGGTGTTGAGCCCGTTGGGCGGCCCGGTCTGGGGCTCGACGCAGACGGCCTCGGGCTGCTCGTCGTAGACGACCGCCCACTGCGCGGACGAGGTGACCTGGATCGCGAGTTGTCCCGGCCAGGTCAGGGTGACGTCCACGCCGTCCGGCATGCCGAAGCAGTCGTCCCAGGGGCCCGGCCGGGGGTCGATGCGGCGGCCGGTCGGCAGATGGTCGGCGCCGCGCTCCTCCTGCCAGGCGGCGTCGAAGTCGAGCGTCACGTCCGGCCCGTCCTCGGTCAGCCGGCGCAGGAACCACGGGTGCCAGCCGGCCTGCGCGGGGAAGGAGTCGTCGTACGTCTCGATGCCGAGCCGGATCGTCAGGGCGTCCTCCGCCAGCTCGAAGACCTGCGTGACCCGTCCCTTGTACGGCCAGGGGTCCACCAGGTCGTATGTGAACGAGGCCTCGGACGCGGTGCGGTGCGCGGTGCGCCAGGCGCTGTCGCGGACGGTGCCGTGGATGGCGTGCGGCGGGTCGTTCACGGGGAGTTGGTGCAGCTGCGCGCCGTTCTTGAAGCGGCCGTTCTCGGTCCTGCCGCACCACGGCACCATCGGGAAGCTGCCGTAGTGGTCGCCGGGGCGGAGCACCTCGGTCCCGCCGATACGGAGGCTGCCGGCCCGGCAGCCGTTGCCCGCCTGCACGGTCAGCTCGACGTCGCCCGCGGTCAGCAGGATGTCATCTCGTGTGGTCACCCTCCCGACCCTAGAGCGTGCACCGGGTCCGTGACGGTCCGGGCCTCAGCGGCGGCGGCGCAGGATGCGGCCCGCGGCGACGGCGGAGACCACGAGGATCGCCGCGACGGGGGCCGCCCAGCGCAGGGTGTCGGTGGCGGTGCCGCCCTCGGGCGCGGGCACGGGTGCGTACCGGCCGTGCGGGGGCGCGTGGTCGACCTCCTCGGCGCTGCGGCCGATCATGGTGCGGCGGGCGTGCGCGGCCTCCGCCGGGGGCTCGCCGTAGGGGTTGTCGGTGGCGAAGTCGTCGTCGGCCGACGGGTCGAGGGACGGCGGCGGCACCTCGGCGTCGAAGACGGAACCGGACCCCAGGTGCGGGTCGACGCCCGGGAAGTTCTCGGGCTCGGGTACGTCATCGGAGGCGGACCCGGACTCGGCCTCGGACGCGGCCCCGGATACGTCGTCGGCCGCAGGCGCGGGCTCGATCCCGGCGGCAGCCTCGGGCTCCACGGCTGGGCCGGCCGCGGCCGCCGTCTCGGCCCCGGCGCCGCTGCCGTCCGCCACCCCCTCCGCGAGCC